>JBGTNI010000025.1:0-15826 GCA_041743105.1 Mycobacteriales bacterium
CGGGCGGCCGCCCGGCTGTACATGGCCCGGTGCGCCTTGGGCCCGGTCACCGCGGTCAGCCGCGCCACCCGCCGCCAGGACTCCAGCGTCGCCAGCACCTCGGACAGGTCCAGCGTTTCGGTGGCCCTGGCCATGACCTCGCGCCACTGCTGGTCGAACTCGGCGGCTTCCTCGGGGATCAGCGCGGCGCGGACCTCGGCCGGAGTGGCGTCGGAGAACGACGGTCCGCTGCGGCCGTGCCGTGGTCCGGGAGTTGCTGCAGCGGTCACACCGCACACGATAGCCGCCCGGACGGACAACGCGGTCCGGCCATGGCTGACGACGCGGCTGACGGGTGGAGCCAGCGCGGGGACTCGAACCCCGAACCTTCCGCTTACAAGGGATCCGGAATCCCGTTCGGGCCATACGCCGACGTTGCTCCGACGCAGGTTGAGCGAAGTGCGCAACATCCGTGGCAGGCCTGACCCGGGCCGAACTGAGCCCCTAACTGAGACCCGCGGACTTGCCGGTGACGACCCACCGATTCGGCGGGCGGTCAGATCATCGAGAGTCCTCACGTCCCGGTCCGGTCAGCCGGTCGGACGCGACGCAGCGCGGTGCACCCGGCGGTGGACGCTATGCAGGCGTTGCGCGGGTTCAGCCGGTCCCTCTACGGATGCCTGACCGGCTGGGCGGATGCGCTGTTCGAGCTGTCCGACGCCGTGCTGAAGCTGGTGTAGCCACGCCTCTGCCGCGAGCCAGCTCCTCGCGACTGGGCTCCTGCATCCAGGCTTCTCATAGGTAGCCGTCCCCTGTAGGACTCGCCATAACCTCCGCGTCGACTGCTGGAACCCTCCTGTTCACTTTCATCCAGCATTTTAGAGAAACGGCAGGATCATCCCTCGACGTAACTGCGCTCCTGACCGTCCACGATACGGCCGGCGTATTTTCGAGGGGTGCTGTTTAGCCTGTTCGCGCTGATCGGGCTCGTGGGTGTGCAGCTGGTTGATCGGAGGATTGTTGGTATCGCACACACCTGGTCGGGTTATGATCGTGCGCTCCGCACTCAGTGGCGCCGGCTACCGGATCTCCAAAGATCTGGTGCTTACCGCGGCACATGTCACCACCGAACCTGGCACGGTCGAGTTGCTGGGCACGGCGACGCAGTTGCCCTACCGTCGGGTGTGGCACAACGACGAGCTGGATGTCGCCTTACTGAGGCTGGAGGACATCAGCGATCTACCGCCGCTGCCTCCGGCACGATGGGGGTTGCTGTGCTCCGCCGCGCCGCGAATACCGGTGGAAGCGCATGATTTTCCGAACTTCCTGTTAATTAGCGATGGCAAGCCACGTGACTATGAACAGGTCGACGGCCATGTAAACCCGCTGTCGGGCACCCGGAGGCACGAGCTTCATGTCAGCGTCGACAACAAGCTCTGGGGCACCAGGGAGGATCCCTGGCCCGGCATGTCCGGCGGGCCGGTGCTGTGCCACGGGCTGCTGATCGGCGTGACGGTCAAAGCCTTCGGGAAGTCGGCTCGGATCGCCGCGACGCCGATCACCGAGTTCGTCTTCGACGACGGCTTCCGGGAGATTCTGCGTGGCAGCACACGCCGTGACCCGGTGGTCGAGCCAGCCGATCTCGCCGCGATCAGCAGTGTCGGCCAGTCCTGGCAGCCAGCGCGGTCGTGGACTGCGCTGCTGCGCCCCACCGCTGATGTGGTGCCGTATCACCGGCAGGGCGACGACTTTATCGACCTTTACGGCTGGGCGTCGCGCCCCGGTTTCGATGCCTGCCTCGTGCACGGTGACAGCGGAGTGGGCAAGACTCGACTCGCACACGAACTGGTGCGCGCACTCGCGCGGGAAGGCTGGGCTGCCACCTTCGTCGACGACTTCGACGTCGTCAACCACGAAGCCCGCGACAACCTCTACCGGCTGACTCGTCTACACCAGCCGACGCTGCTAGTGATCGACTACGCTGAAACCAAACCCGACGTCCTTCGCGCGCTAGCCGATCGCATGGCGCGCAACGAGAATATCCAGGTAAAACTGCTGCTCCTCGCCCGCTCGGCGGGAACCTGGTGGGATCTCGTGCGGCAGTCGACCAGCACCCTGGAAGAGGTCCTACACCACACTCACGTGCACCGGCTTGCCCCGTCGTCCCCATCCGCCGAAGAACGCGTCCGACTGTTCCTCGACGCGGTGCACGAGTTCGCCGAACGCCTGCCCGAGATCACCGAGTACGCCAGCCACAACTGGCGTGCCATCGCTCAACGGGTGACCGTAATGCCCGATGCCGCTGTCGGGTCTCCGATGTCTTGCCAGGTTGCCGCCCTCACCGCCCTGCTCGCCGCTAGTGGTATTGGAGAGGATCTCGTCACCCGGCCGACGCGGGAACAACTCCTGGCGCATGAGCGACGCTACTGGCTGCGGGTAGCCGCAGGCTTCCGTTTGAAGGACTACCAGCCAGAGTTCCTAGACAAACTCGTGGCTGTCGCATCCCTCTATGGCGCACACAACAGAACCGATGCTCTGGACGTCCTCGTGCGCTACCTTGGCAGGGATGAGCCGGAACTGTTGGGGTAGATCGCTGATTTCGTCGTCCAAATCCTCGGCAGACCTCCTGATAGCTATTGGCAACCGGTCCAGCCTAGCTCGCTAGCAGAACACCTCGTGGTCAGTCAGATCCACGCCAGGCCGGAGATCATCACTAGGCTGCTGCCGTATGTTCGCGACTATCAGTTGGTGCACGCACTAACGCTGCTCAGCCGCGCCGCACCCACCGATCACGACCTGTGGGCACACGTCATCGCAGTGGCAACCCGGCATCGACGGCGCATGCCGTTCGATCTGCTCGCCGGAGCAGCGGTCGCGGCCCCGGACTCGCGAGGAATCGCAAAGGTGATCGCTACCGCACACCGCATACTGCGGCCAGACCAACGCGCCGTGGTGTCTGCGTTCACTGGTAACGCCACAACGGAACAAGCGCGGCGCGATCTGTGGAACTTCTATTCCCAGGCTTACTCCAACCTCCCGGAAGCCCAGCTGCGGCGAGCCGCCAGCCGGGCCGCAGGCGTTGCGGAGCTGCTTGAGGTGGTCCGACCCGGCCTGAGTACGGCTGACATCTCGGGCATGGAGATGCTGCCGATCGTATCGGGGCACCTATCTACCTTGCACGGAGCGTTTGCTGAGGGATCGGACATTGCTGCGGCCATCGCAGGCCGTCATGAGGACGCGTACTACGAGGCCGCGATGAACACCGCGTACAAGGCACGCGAGGCAGCCGACAGTGCTGTGTACGTACTCGACGAACTTGCGTCCTACCGCGACAGCTTTGAACGAGGACCTGCGATCCTCGATGAACTCGGTGCCGCCTTGACCGCCCTCACGGCTGAGATCACTGACATCCGGCATCGGCTGGATGGACTTGCCGACGATTTCGGCGAGTCCAGACCGAACTAATCAGCGTCACCATGAACAGGAGCTACGGGCGAAGGAAGCGTCAACCGATTTGGCCGAAGCCGTCGAGGCCGTCCGTTCAGAACTGATGCGCACCAAGGAGTTGGGCGCGGGTAGCCCGATGGCCTTCGAGGTTGGTCCTGTAGAGATGCAGTTCACGGTGGTGCTAACGCGCGAAGGCAAGACCAACGCGGGAGTTAAAGTGTGGGTGCTCGAAGCTGGCGCGAGCGGCACACTTACCGGGCAGCGGACCCACCAAGTCAAGATCACGCTGCACCCGAAACGACCTGATGGTCAGCCCGAACGGATAGGGGCTCCCACCGAGGACTTCCACTGAGCCCTCACGGCCCCCACAGCCGTCCGCACTGTCTCGGACGACGAGCTGCTCGCGCTCCCAACCCGCGACCAGGACCGCGATGAATGCCCCCGACTGCGGCTGCTGTAAGGTCCAACTGGTCGACACGGGCAGCGTTGGCCGATTCTGGACCTGCGGCACGACGAGGCCGACCTTGGCCGTCGGATGGCTGGCAGCACCGCACTTGGTGCTAGCTTCCTAGCGGCGCTGACGCAATACAGAGCCTAATCAACCGGCTGGAATCTCACCGTACCAACGACGAGGCAGCACCAGGGAACGGCGAAGGTCCGATGCTCGCCAGGGAGTCGAATCCCAAACCTTCTGATCCGTAGCTATTCGAAACCGTGTCCGCGACTGTACGGGAGACGTGAACCCACAGGTTAGAGCGATCTGCCGAACGCACCCGGCCTATAGCGGCCTGCCATGAACAAGACCTAAACTGAGCCCCCACGCACTCCGCTGGGTGGAACTGCACTAGCCGACCTCTTCACCGTGAAGCAACAACCCAGGCGCCGCGGTGACCGGCGGACTGCTGCGGTGCCGACCTTCTGACACATCCACGAGATCCGGGAGAGTCCGTTCTCGTACATGGTGATTGTCACACAGTTCGTCACTCACCTCATGGTGTATACTCCTGAGAGGACTGTCAGAGTTGATCACCAACCGGGCAGCCCCGGTGGGGAGTGAAACCCCACGCTAAGGCCCTTTTAAGTGGGCCGCCCTGCACAGATCCACATACGCTCTGACGCGAAGATTCACGGAATCTTCGCGAGCCACGGCGAGCCTTCAAGAGGGCTCTACGTTGCTGACCTGTATTGACGTGACAGAGCGGCAACATGCTATCGGTAACTTGGGCACGTATCGGGCACAGCGTCGACATTCGACAACGCCCGAGCCGGGTCGTCACCTGGTCTGTAGTCGCAGCCGAGGCCTCACAACTATCTGCCGGTCGTCAGGATCTGGTCTCATCCCCCGGTCCGGGTCCGTGGACCCTCCCGGCCGTCCGTGGCTGTTGATGTAGCGATGGATGTAGTCGGGTCTCTTCGTCCCGAAGCAATGTGGGCACGGCGGTGAGCGGGGCGTCGCTGCTGCGCCGACCGCTAACGCATCCGCGAGAGCCAGCAGAGTTCGCCCCCCGTACGCGGTGGTTGTCACTCAGTTCGTCACTCATCGACCGTTGTGGCACCCGTTGCATGTCGGCATTGGGGGCAGACGTGCAACTCAACCACGGGCTGGGTGTCGTATGCCGTCTAGCGTCGGATTGGACTGCTGGCGTCGCTGGCCGCAAGCTGACTCCCCTGGGCGAACGGTCCGATATCTTGGAGTTGGGTTGTCGTCCTAGTGCTGCCGCAGCTGAACGCTGACAGTCTTCGGGTACTCGTCCCGGCGTCGCCCTGGTGCGGAATCTGAAACCAGCATGAACCCGCTCGTTGCTCGGTCAAAGCTGTAGAGTCGCAGCCTTCTGCCGGTCCACCGTTAGTAAATCACTGGTTTGCTTCGACAGGCTGATGGCCACGACACATCGGTGAGGCCCACCCGTCTACCACTGATGAATGTTCGACCCACCCGCCCCACGGCTGGATCCGACCGTCGGAGGTAATAGTGAACGATAGAGTGCCCCCGCACGGTTGACTGCCTTTCTTGCCAACTGCCTTATGGCACCTTTCCGTTACTTGAGTGCATGCCATCGTCGCCCGAGACGAAATTACCGCAACGGTGGCGGAGTCCGGGTGGTTATAACGGTTCCGCGTTCCAACACTGATCGCGACATATTGTGGACTCACTGCGTCGAGAAGGATAGCGGGAGTGAGAGTGGTGCCACCCTTGAGCGGACTTCCATGGTGAGGCCAGCGCAAAACGTACGCGTTTAGATCAACTCCCTCTTCGAACAGCCGCTGCCAAACTCGCCCGTCAGCGTCTCCTCCGATAAGCACAGATAATCCGTACGCTGTACCGCGAAACACGGTACTTGCAAGGTTCCTGTCTAACTTAGCGACCGCCTCAGTCAAATGCAACTGAGCTGGAGCGAGAAACGTCCATTCGAAGTTCCCTAGTGCACCACCGACCCCTTCATGAGCTGCGATATGCTGGATAGATGCGAACGGTTCTTCGAGCAACTGCAGAAGTGCGGCCCGTCGGACTGTCTTATCAATAGGAAAAGCCATCATTGTCTCGCGGTTGTAATAGATTGTCTCACACTGCGTTGCAGCCGCTAGACTGAGCGCTCCACCGTAGTGGTCTAGGTCCCAGTGGCTAATTACCATACCCCACACATTGGGGTTGCCGAGATCGTGTAGAGCTGCGACTGCAGTAGCCTGTCTGCCAGCTGGACAGTCCACGATAAGCGCTGCATTTCGGCTGCGATCTATGAATAGGGTACAGTCTCCTTGGCCGACGTCAAGAACGTGACACTCAACAGCGCCGAAATCTTCTTTTCGTGCGATCATGGTCAGGGCAGGTCCGAACCTTGCAAAGCGCGAACACGAGACTCAAGTTCGTCGTCGTCCAACCAAGAATTTTTTTGATATGCGAATGTCGCATCATTAAGAAGTTCCGACTCCGGCACCTGTGCTACAAATGTCGACCCAGGCTGCAGCATCCATCCGCTCATGCGACCTGGAGGGCGCACCCACAGCCCGGCATCCTCGGTGAGACCAGGGATCACAACTTGCGCCTCGTCTGACCGAACGTCTCTTGTGGCGCCGAAGGTGTTGCGGCCGGAGGAGCCGCGCACCTCCCGATGGGCGACTCCAGTACTTGTCGACGGATGCCTGATTATTCCGGCTGGGTCCGCAAAACCAGCAAATCTCTCCGTAATAATCAACCGCAATTGAGGCTCAATTTTCATACCCGACCATACAATCTTTTCCAGCTCATCAAGCAGTCTACGTCGTTCGATCAACGGGGCAGAAAATAGCCGCTCGCCGATGCTAGCGAGATCGCGCCAGTCATCATCTGATTGCGGAACAGGTATAGACCGGATATCTGCAGTAGATATGTTGCGATCTAGCACTGACTCGTCAATCCATGCTGCCGCGAACGTGCTCCCGAGAAAAGCCATCAAGCCAAATAGGTGTGCATCCACTCGAGGGATGAGCATTTGCAGACTATTTCTTGCGAGTATTCCAACCCGGTCGACACCGACACGCAAACGCCAAGGGTTATCAGCAGAACGGGCGGCCGAAACCAACACCTTTTGGCGCCTCAGGCCAGCTTCGCCTCTATGACTACCTAGCTGGAAGTCGTCCGGAAAGTTCACCATAATCAAATGCTCTGGGTCGGCTTCTCCGAAATGAGGAAGCTTTCCCGCGGTCGGCAGAAACAACACATTCGCATCAGGCGGAGCTTCGCGCCGTCTGGAAACTCCAGCCTTCGGTTGCGGACCAGTGACCACATCGACATGCTCAGCGAGCCTTGGCCAACGAGCCCTGTTTGCGAACGCGCCAAGGATGGGACCTGCGACAATGGGAGCCGATGGATCAGCGAGATCCACCTGTAGAGTAACCTCTTCAGGTTGGCCACTAACGTAAAAGTCTGAAATGGCGGGGCGCCTGACAACGCGTTTGTGAAGCCGGCTCAACTGGCGTGAATTTACGGACACCTTCTTCTGTGCCATAAGCACCGTAGGTGCCATGCCGGCGGACTCAAAGACTGTTTCGGGGAGCCTCCATACTTCAAATATATTGCATTGGTCCTGCAAGCTGGCGCGCGATGTGCGACTGTTTCGATTGTTGAGCCAACCTAACGGCATGACAACGGCAAGAAGGCCGCCCGGAACTAGCGTGCGGACCATCCAATGCAGGAACTGCTCCGCTAGTTCGCGCCTCGCACCTGCCGTGTTGGAGTTCTGCCAAGGGGGGTTGGCAACTATGACAGATGGCCGGTCTTTTTCGTCGAGGTTGGTCTCTAAAACATCGGCCTGGCTGATGTGCCATCCGTTGCCGGCAGGATAGGCGTTAAGTAAGAGGCTAAGCCGTGTTAGCTCGACAGCAAAGTTATCCTTATCGAGTCCACGAAGCCGGGCGACCGTCTCTGCATGTCCACTAATTTGATCCATAGACGGTGGTTGTAGATCGCGAAGGCGGTCGTGGGCTGCAAGCAACAGTCCACCCGATCCACAAGTTGGGTCGAGAACTAGTCGTGAATCTGGACGGAGCGACTCGATAGGGAGAGTTTGCAACATCAGTCTCGCAAGTCCAGAAGGTGTGTAGTGTGTTCCAAGAGCCTTCCTGTGAGCGTCAGTCACAAGGCAGTTCTCATAGACGGATGCGAGAACTCGCGGATCAAGACTGCGATAGTCAACGTCGTCGCCGAGCACCGATATGATCGCCTCTAGCGTTCGATGTTCCTCCGAAGTAGCCGCCTGTAGCCATTGAAAATATCCTGAATAACGCTGCTGTGACGTGTCTGCGAGTGCGGCAGGGCTCAGATCCTGAAGCCCTTCTTTGTCTCGCAAGGCTAAGGCGGTAAGGGCGCCGACGACTATTCGTGCGGCTTGCTTGTGGAGCCGCTCGCTTTGTTCGGAGCCGGGAACTTCGAACAGGGTTGATCGGCTCATCTCCGCAGCTGTCTCCAGGGCCGCGTTAACTAGTGGCGTAAGTCGCTGTTCGCTGCGTTGCCTAGCGCTCTCAAGGAGCCGGACGTCTACAGGAAATAGTCCGGGCTGCCGTCGACCAAGCTTCGCCTGTAGCAGCTGCGTCGGGCCCATTGAGTTTGATAGGCGACGAAGGCCGCCTTCGTCGCCATAGGGCAAGCGCGCAATTTCGTTTGGTTCTGCATCATGCAAGACCATGCTGATTGTGAGCTGTGAGGATTCAAGAAATACGAGGATGGGGGCCGCCAATGAGCGGGCGACCTCGATAGATTTAGCCCTTATCGACTGGTTCTCAGAAACTTCAATGACTGCTGTCGCAGTCGTCATGTCAAGTGGCGAATTTCGACCAAAGGCCACAAGGCTCGCAAAGGTGAGTTCTTGCCCACCAAGCCAGACGGGATAGTCGCGGCGATACTGGTCGCTGCTGTAACCGAACGCCCGCAGGACCGTTGCGCCAACGCGGTGACCTTCTTCGCGGGTGAGCAAACAGTCCCTCCAGCCTAGCTACGGTGGGGTGTGCGGGCCTCCACGGTGAAGATACGACACCGAGCCATCATTCCCGTGGAGGTTTGGTCGGACAGTCCGGTTTGGGTGGTTTACAGGCGCCTGAGCGACATGACGGTCAGTCGTCAGGACGTAACCTAGCGCAAGTAAGCTACCTGCCCTGGGTGGACGTGCGCGTGTCCAAGACCGCTGTCGCGGGCGTGCAATTGGGGGCCACGAGCACCGTAGCTCGTCGGAAGTTACGCCCGAGCTGGCGCTAGGCACGGTCGAGGTGGTGGTGCCGGGTCGGCGGCCATGTTCACGGACCGACAGCAACTCCGTGCTTTACCTCAACTCACTGGGCCGGACCTTCGGGCACACTCACTGTGTTGGCCGCCACTGACGGTGCCGATGTCGGCATCGTTGACCATGCGGACGGGAATCGGGCATCTCGGGCGGTGTTGGTCTTGATGGTGGCGGCCAGGTCAGCACGGCGGCGCCGGGGTGACGGTGGCCGGGCCGCGGTCGTCTGCACGGTGAGCTATCTGGCATTGCTCCCGTCTCGACGACGCGGGGCGTCTATATGTCGCGGGGGACGAACGTGATTGCTGCGGCTGCGGCGCTCGACCGGCTGGCGCCTCCGCAATGAGCTGAGTATAAGCATGGACTGAGCTTGGGCCGATTGGATCACAAGCCTTTGACCTGTGTGCTTCGTCCCCGGCAGGAGCCGAACCTGCAGCCTAGCGATTACCAGAGGCCACTACCGGACAGTGCTGGTCATGGCTGGACGTTCCGCTTGACCAGCCCAGACGCCTCTGGTTAGTGGGGGTTAGTGCGTATTGGTACTGGATGTTGGCAGCTGTTCCGGGTAGGTAACGGGTGGAGATGGCCATAGTGGCCGCCTTGAGGCAGGCGCGCGCCAAAGTGAGGAGCGGTCGCGTCAGCCGAGTTTGCCTTGAAGCGGACTGGGGCAGGGTGCCAGGTGAAGGGCGCACGCGACGTGCTGAACGAAGCTGACATTCACCCCAGGGCCGGTGAGGGGAGCGCAGGTGGGAACAGCATTAGGAACGGACACCGCAGCGTGAACGGTTCCTATGCGCTGACCTGGGAGAGTATTGCCAGCACTCGGCCTGTGCGGCACCTCCCGGGCACGGATAGGGCACAGCGGGCGACGGGAATCGAGCCCGCAGGGCCAGCTTGGAAGTTCAGTACTCCACTTGCGGCCTGACCACGGCCCAGCAGCCCTGTCCTCGCCGTGCTCAGGAGCGCAGACCCGTGCCCCTGCGAGACCTCTGGGCTATGCGTGGGCACACAGCCGTCTCACGCGGTCCCACCATACTGTCGATGTCCCACGTGACCAGCCTCCTCGCACCGCCACCGTCGCAGCTCGTCCACTTCAGTACCACCGCGTGGCATTGCGACTCGGGTCACAAATCTCCAAGATTGATTGGCCGGATCGTTACTCGACAGTCCTATCGTTTGCGTTTACTGTGAGTAACTAGTTGACCACAGGAGGCCATGGGTTGGAGAAAGTGGTTTGCGAAGGTATGGTTGTGACGTCAACGTGGACGATCGGGCAGCGCAGATCCACAATTTCAGAGTCGGGGTATACTAATGAGCACTCTATCGACTTTTTTAATACTGATCGCGATTGCCACGTTTATAGCGATAGCTGCCTCCATTCACGGAAATCGGAGAGCTGAGGACCGGTCGCGCCAGACAAAGGTGGAGTTGACCGAGGATCAGTGGCGCAACATATATATGCAACAACTATGGCGCGAGAAAGATGAGCAGCGGCAGAGGCAGTGGGATGAGGACGAGCGGCGGCGTAGAGACCAAGGGTAACGCAGGTTTCTGGACTAAAAAGGTTAGTTGATAACTCTCGTCCAAGGATCGCTAGGCTGGTTAGTGCCCGGGAAAGACACGGTCACCGAGAGCACTAACCAGCCTAGCGGGGGGACCCGGGGCTCTCGCGGCGCCCCGCCTACGACCTCTCGCCAAGCCGAACTCGGACTCTGCCGTGAATCGCCGCAGCCGCGTCCTTAGGTTGTACCTCGGCGGTGTTCACCGAGATGTCAAGATGAGCCTACAATCGCGAGTGACTCGGATCTTTTCGCGTCCGCCGGCAGCTCGGGTTGGCCCGCCGCAGGACGGGCGGGGGGAAGCGGGTATCCCGTCGCGTCGGCGGGCTTGTCCCGAAGCAGGCCAGGGCCAGGGTCCGGGTGGAGCACTCGACGGGAGTCTAGGATCGTGTGAAGGCCGGATGTGTCGTTGATCGTCCACCGCGCTTTGGGGTTGTCGTGGCCCGTGTCTTCATCAGCTATGCCGTCGCGGACCGAGCGGTCGCCTATGAGGTGGCGGGGTCATGAGGTGTTCCTTGACGACGACCCTCGCGAGGGGATCAGTCTGGGGGAGGACTGGAAGCAGCGCTTGTACCGCGAGTTGCATGAGGTTGACGCGGTGATCGGCGTGGTGACGAGGTCGTTCGTATCGTCGGAGTGGTGTTTCGCTGAGTTGGGGATCGCGGATGCGCGGGGTTGTCGGCTTATCCCGGTGCGGGTTGAGGTCGGTGCGGTCCACCCGCTGATGCGGGACTTGCAGTATGTGGACTATCACGCCGATCCTGCGCAAGCCCGTGACCGTGTCCTTCAGACGGTGCAGTTGTTGGATGGTGATGGTGTCTGGCGGGAGGGTGACAATCCTTTCCCGGGGTTGGAGCCGATCACCGCGGCGCTGAGCCAGGTGTTTTTCGGTCGCGCGGTGGACGCTCGCCGGGTAGGCAACCAGCTGCGGGCGATGGCCAGCACGGGTGGGATGTTGGCCGTGGTCGGGCTGTCCGGTTGTGGGAAGTCGTCGCTGCTCAATGCAGCGATCGCACCGCTGCTGGATAGCGACCCGGCATGGTTGAGGGTGTCGACGGTGGTGCCGGGCACTGATTCGTTGCCGGAGTTGGCTCGTGCGCTGGCGGGCACTGCGGGGCGTCTGGGGCTGAGCTGGTCGGCTGGCGAGGTGCGTGCCCGGCTTGAAGCTGGCTCCGACGGGCTGCGACGGGTGGCTGATGATTTGGTGGCGGCCGGCCTGGGCACGCACCAGCGGCGGCAGCTGCTAGTGATGATCGACCAGGCCGAGGAGTTGTTCACCCGGACGCCCTCGACCGCCCTGGGTCAGTTCACGCAGCTGCTGCGTGTCGCGATGAGTGGGCCGGTGCAGGTTGGTGGTCGTGATGCGCTCGGAGTTCCTCGATGATTTCCGCGCGCTTCCCGCGTTGGCTGAGTTGCCGATCGAGGTGTACGTGGTGGCCCCGCTGGGTCGGGAGATGCTGCGCGAGGTGATCGAACGACCGGCCAAGGTCGCCAGGCTGCGCCTGGATGAGGGACTGGTGGCTGCGCTGGTCGCCGATACCGACAGTGGTGAGGCGTTGCCGCTGCTCGCGTTCATCCTGTACCGGCTAGCCGAGGGCCTGCCCCCGGCGGCACGGTAAGCTTGTCTCGCTACCGCGACCTGGGTGGTGTGCACGGGGCATTGACGCGGCATGCCGATGTAGCGCTCGCCGAGGCGGTCGGAGTCAGCGGCCTGACCGGACCCGAGGTACTGGCCGGGCTTACTCGCTTGATCACCGTCGATGGCACTGGCCGGCGCACTAGGCGGCGGATCATGCTGCCCGGCCCCGCCGAGCCGCTGCGCGGTGCGCTGCAGGTCTTCGTGAACGACCGCTTGCTGCTCAGCGACACCGACGACGACGGCCAGGTGTGGTTGAGTGTGGTTCATGAGGCCCTGCTCACCGAGTGGGGGCCACTGGAGGCAGCCACCACCGAGATCATCACCGCGTTGCGCACCGCCCGGGTCGTTGAGCAGGCAGCCACGGAATGGACCAGCGCACAACGGGCCGAGCACTACCTCTGGGACGACAAATGGCTCACCGAGACCCTCGTCACGTTGAGGATGACCGGCGACGACAACAACCACAACCACAACCCTGCTGCGTCTCCGATCGTCGCACTCGATGATCAGGCCCGGGCTTTCCTGGACGCCACCGCCCGGCGGGCCAGCACCGTGCGGCCGATGCGTGGTCTCCAGAGACTCCGCTCAGCGCGGGTGATCAGTGCAGGATATACATTTATTCAAAACTTGCGCGGCGGTCACTACGAACTGGCTGCCGATCTCCATCCTAACCCCCGAATCTCAGTAGCGTTCACCGAACTCGCAGTCACCATCTGAATAACACCCTGCCGCAATCGACGACGTCTGTCTTTCCGATAATGCAACAGCCCCCCGCGACGTATAGGACGGAGAAATGGCGAAATGGCAGTGCAAGCGGTATCCGTATCAGCCAGATGGTGTGAGCAGCCGTCGTAGGACACGGACGCCGAACTGCAGTGCGTCGACTGGCACGCGTTCGTCGACGCCATGGAACATCGCGGTGAAATCCATGTCAGCGGGCAGGCGCATAGGGGTGAACCCCACGCACTTCATACCGAGGCGAGCGAAGGACTTGGCGTCAGTACCGGCCGAGACCATGTACGGAACCGGGCGAGCACCGGGGTCCTCCGCGCGCAAGGCGCTTGAGATCGAATCGATCAGTGGACCTTCGAATGGTGTTTCCAGCGCATGGTTACGAACTATCCAACTCAATTCCACCGTCGGGCCGAGGACCGCGGCCACTTCGCGCTCGAAGCCTTCCTCGCATCCGGGCAAGAATCGACCATCTACTGTGGCGGTCGCTTCACCTGGGATGACGTTCACCTTGGACCCGGCATGGAGTTGTGTAGGATTTGCAGTGTTTCGAATCGTTGCGCCGACGAGCCGGGCCAGCGAGCCTAGTTTCTCTACCGTTGCCTCGACGTTATGTTCGTCAAATTCGATGCCGAGCGCGTCGCTCATCTCTTCGAGGAACCTTCGAGTGGTATCGGTTAGGCGAACCGGGAACTTGTGCGCCGCGAGCCTGCCTATCGCTTCGGCCAATTCTCCGACCGGATTCTGATCGGGAATCATCGAGCCGTGGCCGGAGACGCCCCTAACCCGTACGTTAAGCCAGGCAAGACCTTTCTCGGCGGTCTCGATGAGGTAGAACCTAACGTCGTCCGCGACGGTGTGGGAAAAGCCGCCGACCTCGCCGATCGCTTCGGTACAGCCGGCGAACCAGTCCGCGTGTTCGCGGATCAGCCACTGCGCGCCGAGGACACCGCCGGCTTCCTCGTCGGCGACAAACGCCAGCACCAGGTCACGTTGGGGCCGCTCCCCAGCGGACAGCATCTGGCGGACCGTCGCAAGGACCATGGCATTCATGTTCTTCATGTCCACAGCGCCCCGACCCCATACGCATCCGTCGGCGATCTCCCCCGATAGTGGGTGATGTGCCCAAGCGGATGCGTCGGAGGGCACCACGTCGAGGTGGCCGTGGATCAGCAGGGCGGGTGCACTCTGGTCCCATCCCGGGATGCGCGCTACGAGGCTCGGCCGCTTCGTGTGGCCGTCTGGCGCGTCGATCTCGCACTTGACGCCCACGTCCTGGAGCTTCGCCGCGACGTAGTCGGCAGCGCGTCGTTCGTCGCCGGTCCCGCCGCCGTAGTTGGTGGAATCGATCCGGATCAGTTCGCTGCAGAGGTCGATGACTTCATCTTCCGCGCAAGTAGGGAGCATGTCATCAGTATGGGCGGTCCCGACCGTACGCAAGCCCTTCGACACGCGAGAGTCAGCCCTTGGTGTCGATGCGGTCGAGGTAGTGCCAACGGTTCGCTGCCGAGTCGGAGCTGATCGAAATGGGTGATCACGAGGGCCGTGGCGCGGACGTCGTCGATCCGCAGGACGATGAGACGTGTCCATTCACGGGTTGAGCTGTGATGTCACGCCGTTGAGACTGTGGGAAGCCAGGGGTTGCCGGTGAGGACGGCGTGGATGGCGTCGATGGGGCGGACGCCGTGGTTGCGGGCGCTGACGAGGTAGGAGCGGCCGCGGCAGTACTGGGCGAGTGTGGTGAGAGTGTGCCAGTAGCCGGAGACGGCTTGATGTCGTTTGGGGCCTTTGAGAGCTTGCTCGCTGGCGTTGTTTGTCTGGGCACGGCGAGGTTGCGGGTGAAGGTCCAGACCTGTTCGGCCTTGTCGTGGAAGCGTGTGGCGAGGTTGTATCCGGGGTGGCTGCCCTTGGCCCAGTCGCAGTGCAGGTTGGTGGTGATTCCCCACCGGACTGCGTGGTCGTAGCGTTGGCGCAGCTCGACGAGGAGTTGGGGGGCGAGTTGGTGGTGGTGGCGGTGACCGCGGCGGCGGCCTCGCACAGCACGGTGATGACCTCACCGGCCCATTTCTGCTGGGTGAGGTGCAGTTCCAGCACGCCTTTGCAGCGGCGAATCAGGTTTGTTGCGCATTGCCTGACACCGGCGAGCTGGGCGTCGAACTGGTGCCAGCCGGCGTAGTCGTCGCGGACCAGGCAACCAGTGTAGCCGTCCAGGACGCCCAGGCCTGCGATGGCGGTTTTGGATCGGGAGCCGATCGGCGCGTAGTACACCAGCCGCGCGTCGGGGGTACGCACGGTAGCCTGCGAGGGCGGGATGGAGGAATTGGTCGAATCACGCCCCAGCCGGGCCTCCAGCTCAGCGATCCGCGAGTGGGCCCGCTCCAGCTGCGACGTCAAGCCCACCACCAGCGCCGCTAGCTCCTCGTAGGAGGGCGATGGCTGCTCGGGCGCGGACACAACCGAGGTGATCGACGATCACCGACCCGAGATCGAGCCCCGACACGCCGTCACCAGTCACCAACAGCCCACCAAGATCAACTCATTGGCGACGACCCAGCTCAACCGGACCCGTGAGTGGACACATGGTGCGGTCGTTATTCACGTAGCAGCTGATCGAGACCCAAAGACCGCTCATGACGAACGCCAGGAGTGGACAGGGCGCGGTGTTGAGGCGTAGGCTTAGATGCACGAGCATGGAGGGACTCCTTCATGTTCACTAGACC
>JBGTNI010000026.1:0-32553 GCA_041743105.1 Mycobacteriales bacterium
AATTCTTCGCCGAGCCGACGCCACGCCCCGGCCAACACGGGGTGTGTCACCGGCATCGCGGCTCCCATGGCACCCGCCAGCGGAAGCACCAGCCACCACGCCGAGCCGGAGTAAGCCAACGCAATCACCACCGCCGTGAGCAACGGATACACAATGCTGCACGCCAACATGGGCCGGAAAAAGCCGATTTGGGCGTAGCGCCGCGTGATCGTCGGACTAGCGAGGGCGCATCCGGCCACGTGAGCGCCTGCTGTGAGCCCTGCCCACGCGTAGGAGTCGGTCTGGTTCACCACGAACAACAGCAGGCTCAGCGGCATCATGCTCACCGGCAGACGGGTGAGCAGCGTGCTCGCCGCCAGCCGGACTTGGCTCGGCAGCGCACCCGAGCCCCAGCTATACCCGATCGCCACTGCTTGACCCTTCCACAAGGACGCCCGTCAGTAGGTTACCGCCCAGGCCGCGGAAGCCGCCGCATACGACAGCACACCATACTTCGGCGAAGCGCAGCGGAATGGGTACGCAAAGCGACATGCCCGGGTGCGAGGCGTCCTGCGACTGCTCGCCGAGCAGAGCCCAGCGGCAAGGTCGCACCAGCACAGCGGCCGGCATGGGCCTATTGGCGGGCGGTCCTAAGCGACATTTCAGCCGCCATGCTCTCTAACCGGGCCACGCGCTGCTCCATGGGCGGATGCGTGCTGAACAACGCGGCAATACCGCCGCCGCGGAACGGATTGTCGATCATCAAGTGGCTGGAGTTGACGAGCTGCTGATCCTGCGGCAGCGGCAGCGCTTGGGTGCCGGAATGGATTTTCCGCAGCGCATTGGCCAACCCGATTGGGTCGTCGGTGAGTTCCGCGCCAGAGGCATCCGCCTGATACTCGCGGGCACGGCTGATCGCCATCTGAATCAGACCAGCCGCGACGGGACCAACGATCAATAGCAGCATGCCCACTAGCGGGTTAGGGCGGTCATCGTCGTCGCCACCGATGGGTATGAAGAACGCGAGGTAGGCCAGCATGGTGATGATCGACGCCAGCGCACCCGCCACGGAGGAGATGAGGATGTCACGGTTGTAGACGTGGGAGAGCTCGTGTCCAATGACGGCGCGTAGCTCCCGGTGGTCCAGCATCGCCATGATGCCCTCCGTGCAGCATACAGCGGCATTGCGTGGGTTACGGCCGGTAGCGAAGGCGTTCGGCTGATTGGTGGGGCTTAAGTACAGCTGCGGCATGGGCTGGCCCGCGCGCTGCGCCAACTCCCGGACCATGCCGTACAGCTGCGGCTGGTCGGCTTCCGTCACCGGGTAAGCGCGCATCGAACGCAACGCGAGCTTGGCGGAGAAGAAGTAAGCAAAGCCGTTCATACCCAACGCGATCACCGTCGCGATGATCAAGCCGGTGGGGCCGAACAACACGCGACCCAGCGTGATAACAACTGCCGAGAGCCCGCCGAGTAGCAGCGCGGTCTTCAATCCATTGGCCATGCGATGCACGGATCTTCCTTTCCTGGAGTGTTCAACGCCGAGTCTACGGCGCTGCCGCTACCGCCGTGGCTTGCTGGGTGGACCGAAAGCGTCCTTCACCAGCTACCCCCTCCGCTACATGGTGACCCTGCCAGACGCGGTAACTGTCTGCTATCGAGCTGAAAGCGTTGGGGTGGCTGTGAAGGATTGCCTAGGTAGCCGTCCGCGGTTTCGACGAACTTCTGGACGTAGGGATTCGTTGTAAAACGTGGCTGCTCCGCCTCCTTGATATAACTAGGTTTCAGCCCATGTGCCCCGAGCGGATCAAAATCGCTTCCGCGGGTGAAATGATACTGGCCGTGTCCGCGCTTAGGCCGAGCTTCCTCGCCGTCGAGATCTGCTATGACGTCTCTGGTGTTCTCCATCGAAAGAAACCTCGTCTCAGACGGAATGTCTTTGTTGTCCGTCGGGGCACCGGCTGACATGACATGTGAAACTCGAACATATCCATCTTTACCTTTGATCGAATTGAAATTCTTATCCGCAGCCAGGTTGCTCGCCGCAATTCCACCTTGGCTGTGCCCTACCAACATCACCTCCGCCCCCTTTGACACGCCGGCTTTCTTCATAGCGTCGACCACGCCCTTGCTCAGCGAGCTCGTGCTAAGCCCGCTGGCCCGGACCGCGTCTATCAGACTGTTCGGACCCCGTGCAATGCTTGCGATCCCACGGATGAGCACGATGTAGCGGGGTGGGCCATGTCGATTCGGTACCGCAACGATTTCCACCTGACCGTCCTTGAGCGTCGCGACCCGCTTGAGCAGATCGACTGGCAAGGGATTAGGTGGCAAACCGCCCGTGGCCCCCTTGACCGGCCGCGCGTATACCGGACCAGCGAGTCCGAGCTTGTTCAACAAGAGATCGCGCATCAGCCTGACGAAGATACCGCCCGGGCCCGCCCACAACAGAGCTGCTGCCTGCGCGTACGGCGACAGTCGACCGTTAACGGAGGCCCTGCTGAGCTCCCGCAGCTGTTTATCCACAGCTTTCTTCAGTGCCCCGCATCGCGGACTCAGATGAAACGTCAACTTTTTACTAATATCGCTCAACGTGCGAAGAAGCTCGAGTTCGCGATTTCTGCCGCGTATATCAACCTTGGCGCTTTTCCTAAATTCTTCGCTAGCCTTTCGATTAAGCTCGGTCGTGATCTGTCGCTCAATATCACGTAGGTCAGAAGATAACTCGACAAAATTTACACCGGATTTCTGGTAGAAAGAAATAAGGTCGACCAGATCGTCGACGTCGATTTTGATATGCGTCATGGTCAATTCCACTTAGCCAACACGGTGCGCAGTTGTGCCCCAGCGGCTTGGACTTCGCCTGCCAATCGGCGCGCCGAACGAGAAACCTCCTCGGCCTCCTTCTCCGTGCGTTTACCGCGTGGGCATTCCCATGTGGCGCTCACGGTGCGCTCAGCACATTCGCGGCCTAAGGCGGTGATCTTCGCCGCGATCTCATCGACGCGGCACAGGGTGGCTGAAACGTTCATGCTCGTAGAGTCCTTCGCTGGCAGCCGACGTTGCATGCCAGTGTCGAACGGTTAGCGCACCTTAAGGGAGCTGTCCACAGCGCGAGCGCCGTCAACAGCAAGCACAGCAGGGCTTCCGCTACAGCAACGCAGCCAGCGACTCTGCGATCTGTTCGCAGCGATGCAGCAGCAGCTGTGGCGCGAATCCCACTGCCACTACAAGGGCCGTGCTCAGCAGCACAGTTGCACCTGCCACCGTCGCCGAAGCACTGCGTGTCACCCGATTAACTTGCTTCACCTGGGCAGGGTTAGTTTCCGTCGCGGGCGACACCCCCGAGTCAGCCTTCCCGGTTGCCTCGGCGGCGCCAGGCGAGAAGCACGCCAGCGCTACACGGCCGTACACCGCCAGCCCGATCACGGCGTTGACGGCGACCAATACGGCGAGCCAGATCACACCCGCGTCGATGAGGCCGCGTAGCACCGCAAGCTTGGCGAAGAGCCCGGCGAACGCCGGTGGTAACCCGGCGAGGCCCGCCAGCCCGAACAGTATCGCCGCACATAGCCATGGTCGACGCCTTGCTAGGCCGTGGAGGTCAGCGAGCCGACCCGCGTCATCGTGCGGTAGCCGTGCTAGGACTACCGCGCCGAACAGCGCCACGGTAATCACCACGTAAAAGCCCAGATAGCCCAGACCGCCGGCAAGCAACCGGCTTACGTCCTCGCGCGTCTGTTCGCTCGGCACGCCGTCGGGCGCCATCGCATACAGGGCACCCAGCGGCGCCAGCACATATCCCAGCTGAGCAATCGACGACCACGCCAATAGCCGACCCAGCCGAGCCTGTCGCAGCGCGGCGAGGTTCCCCACGGTCATACTCGCCGCTGCGATCATCGCGAGCACCGCGGCAAATTGCCCCAGGTAGCTCCCCAGCGCCGCTACAACCACCAACAACACCGCGACCAAACCGCCTACCTTGGAGATCGTGGTCAGATACGCAACTATCGGCAGCGGCGCCGCATCGTAGCTGCCCGGTGCCCAGCCGTGGAAGGGCACAGCCGCCACCTTGAACAACAACCCGCCAAGTACCAGCACCATAGCCGCGTAGAGCACTGGCACGTCTACATCATCGGGGCGCTGTGTGAGTACCGTGGCAAGTTGCTCAAAGTGGATCACGCCCACCACGGCGTATAGCAAGCTCGCGCCCAACAGGCTGATCGCGGTAGAGACCACCGAAACCGCGAAGAATGTGGCGGCTGAGGAGATGCCTCGCCGTGCCCGTCCCATCGCCATCAGCACGTAGAGCGGCAGTGTCAGCGCTTCGGTTGCAACCAACAACGTCAACAGGTCCCGGGCACCGAACAGGATCACAGCGCCCAACAGCGAGCACAGCAGCAGAAAGCAGTACTCCCCGACTGGGGTCTGGCTGGCCGCTAGCAGCGGCGCGGACAGCCCCAGCACCAGCAACGTGATCGCGCAAACGGCAACCGTCAGCGCGGTCGTGACGTTGCTGGTCACGTAGGAACAGGCCACATCGACTCCGACACCGCTGTGCAGCGTTCCACCAGAGACGCAGAAACTGGACCGCTTTATCCCGCCGGTCGCGGTCAATGCAACCATGGCAGCGGTCGACACACCCATCCCGGCTATGCTTGGCACACACCAGGCCCGCCACCGCCGCCCAGTCGAACCGGTGAGAAACAGCTCCGCCACCAGCACCAGCACGGCGGTGACAGCCAGCACGTACAGCGGAGCCAACGCGGCGTGATCGGTGACCACGCTCGAGACCTGCTGCTCAGAACTCAGTGGCGCTGCCAATGCCGCTGCGACCATCAGGTCACGCTCCCGGTGATCGCGCTCACCGCGTCGGCGGCTAGCGCCAACACTCCGCCTGGCCAAACGCCCAACACCAGCGTCACCACGACCAGCGGCGCCAGGGCCAGTAGTTCACCGGAGACGAGCCCGCCTGACGTTTTGGCGAATCCACCGGGCGTTTCCGGAGAAAACGCCGGAAAATTTGCTGTCTTGAGGGCGTTTTCCCTGAAAACGCCAACCGGGGTGCTCGGGGGGAGCGCCAGGTAATACAGCGCGCGCAAGAAATATGCGACCACGAACGCCGCGATCACCGCGGCGACCACCGCATACACCCGCCACCAGACATCGCCCTGCTGCCAGGCGGCCAGCACGCTGAACGCCTCACCCCAGAAACCGGCGAGGCCCGGCAGCCCGAAGCTGGCCACGGCGCCAAAGCACAGCATTGCCGCGACTAGCGGGGCACGTTGCACGAGCCCAGCGAGGCCTTCCAGGTCCGCGGTGCCGCAGCGGAGACTGACGCCGCCGACCACGAAGAACAGTAGGGCGGTGATGACGCCGTGCGCCAGATTGCCCAGCAGCGCCGCCTGCAGGCCGACCTCGCTACCGGCGGCCGCAGTGGCGAAACCCAGCAGCACGAACCCCATGTGCCCCACGCTGGAGTATGCGATAAGTCGTTTGAGCTCGGTCTGCGCTAGGCAGACCAGCGCACCGACCACTATCGCTGCCACCGCTATCGCGCCGATGAGCCACGCTGCCGAACGCGCAGCGTCGGGCAGCACCGGTAGCGTCAGTCGGATCAGACCGTAGGTACCGAGTTTGAGCATCACACCGGCCAACAGCACCGACCCCACCGTGGGCGCTTGGGTGTGAGCGTCGGGCAGCCACGTGTGCAGCGGCCACAGGGGCGCCTTGATCGCAAATGCTAGTAGCAGAAACGCGAAGATCACCAGCTGTATCCGGTAGCTAAGACCAACGCCACCGGCCGCGGAAAGCTCTATCAAATCGGCGGTGCCGGCTTGACTCACCAACAGCAGAACACCCACCGCTAGCAGTAGCGACCCGAGCCCGGTGTAGAGCAAAAATTTCATCGCCGCACCGCGACGGCCCGGACCACCCCACCCGGCGATCACGGCATACATGGGGGCCAGCGTCAGTTCGAAGAACACGAAAAACAGCAACACATCGAGCGAGACGAAGACACCCATCATCGCTGTGGCTAGTACGAACACCAGACTCAGTAGTAGCGGAAGGCGGCGTATATCGGCAGCTTCGGTGGCGGCACCAAAGACCAGGTACAGCACACAGCACAGCACCAGCAGCGCGGTCAGCACCACCAACGGCCAGCTGATGCCGTCGATTCCGATGTGAAACCGCAGTCGCAGCGCACTCACCCACGGCATGTCCACCTCGTGCCAGGGGGACAGGGGTGACGGCGCGCTGGGTCCGCTGTGGCGCCCCAGCAGCAGACCTAGGGAGCCGACGAACGTCACAGCGGCCGCAATCACCGCGACTACACGTGCCGCCCCAGCGCGCAGCAACGGCAGTATCAGCGCGGCCAGCGCCGGGACGGCGAGGATCGCGATCAGCAGTGCCTTACCCATGGGGCGCTCCTACAGCGATCACGACTGAGCCCCCACAACGACCAGCGTAAGCAACACCAGCACTACCGCCCCGGCGGCGGCGAGAGTGACATAGCGACCTAGCGTGCTGTGCCAACGCGCAATTACGCCACCGGCACGGTTTACCAGACGCCCAATCCCGCGCACCATCCCGTCGATCCCGCGCTCGTCGACCGTGCGTGCGGCGCGAGCAAGCGCCTCGAGGGGCCGAACTACGAGCGCACGCTGGGCCGCATCGATGTACCAACCGGCGGTCAGGGCTGGCCGCAGGCGTCCCAGTATCCGTGCCGGATCGGACGCCACATAAACATCGAGGCTCGGCGGAGCGCCGGTGGCGCCCGCCAACGACTGCGCGCGGCGCCATAGCCACCATGCGCCCAACCCGCCCAGCAGGGTCAGCACAATGTCGAGCACCGGGGTGACCGCCTCGCGCGGCACAAACAGATCGGTGGCGTATGCCTGCTCCGCCGCCGACCACCAACCACCGAGCTGACCGTAGATGGCGGCTCTTCCCAGTAGCACCGCCGGAATCGTGAGCGCGACCAGTGGACCGAGTATTCGCCAGCCCGGATCCTGCGGGGCTGACCGAACTGTCGAGTTGGTCGACAGGCGTGGGGTACCGGCAAAGACCATGAGCCAGACTCGCACGCAATAGGCAGCGGTGAGGGGCACCGCCGCCATCCCGGCACCAAGCAGCAACCAGCTACTAAACCCGATCGCCCCGCCGCCGTGCACCGCGCCTTCGCCGGCGATCGAGAGCAGGCTGCCTTTGCTCCAGAAACCCGCCAACGGCGGTAGTCCGGCCAACGCGCCCAGACCCACAGCAGTGCAGGCCGCCGTGATCGGCATGCCGCGCCGCAGGCCGCCCATGCGAGACATCGCGCTGCTCCCAACCGCCACGATGACCACACCAGCGCATAGGAACAGCAGCGCCTTGAAGACGGCGTGGCTGAACATGTGAAACAGTGGCGGGCCTATTCCCGGCGAGGCAGCCAGCCCCGCCACCATGTACCCCAGTTGGCTGATTGTGGACCACGCCAGGACACGCTTGAGGTCATCGGCGGCGAGAGCGGCACCGGCTCCCAGCACGATGCTCGCGGCGCCAACGCATGCGATCACGACCCGCACGACATCAGCGGAGAAAAAGACCGTGTCCAGCCGGGCCATTACCAGCACGCCGGCCGCGACCATGGTGGCCGAATGAATCAGTGCGCTGACCGGGGTGGGTCCGACCATGGCGTCGGGAAGCCAGGTATGCAGCGGGAACTGGGCGCTCTTTCCGGCGATGCCGGCAAACATCAGCAGCCCGGCCGCCGTCTGGGTGACACCCGACGCGGCACCGAGCTCGTCGAAGCGGAACGATCCGGCGTCGGCGGCCAACAGCACGACGCCAAGCAGAAAGCCGATGTCACCCACGCGGGTCACGATGAATGCCTTGCGGGCAGCCACCGGTGCCGCCGGGTTACCGCGGTCGTGTCCGATCAGCAGGTAGGAGCACAGGCCCATCAGTTCCCAGCCGACCAGCAGTGTGACCAGGTCTCCGGCACTGACCACCAGCAGCATCGCTCCGGTGAACAGAGTTACTTGCGCGGCATATGGCACATACCGCTGGTCATTAGCCAGATGCGCGGTGGAGTAGACCTGCACTGCGAGTGCGATCAGCGTGACCAGGCACGACACCAGTGCGCAGAGACCATCGAGTCGCAGCACAGCCGTCACGGTGAGGTCACCGAAGGTCGCCGGCGAGAACTCCAGATCTATCGGCGCTTGCCCGACGCCGATTACGTCGAATGACCCCAGCGCGTCGATCGCGCACCACAGCGCCAGTAGGGCCAACAGCCCGGTCACGCTGAGTGCGAGCCAGGTGGCCGCACGGCGTGCGTCACGCGGCAACAACAGACCGACGAGGCCTGCCAGCAACGCAGCACCAGGCAGAACCGCGGCGATGATCTGACCGATCATGCCGACTCCCGTTGGGCGTCGGCATCCGGTTGTGTGCCAGCAGGCTCTGCGTCGACGCGGTCGATCTCGGTGAGGTCCACAGTGGTGAAAGTCCGGTACAGCCGCAGCACGATCGCCAGGCCCACCCCGATTTCGGCGGCGGCGAGCACAATCACGAACAGCGCGAAGACTTGACCGGTGGGTGCGGCCTCACCATGCACCGTATCGGCGGCGACGAAGATCAACGTGGCTGCCGTCAGGATCAGCTCCACCGACATCAGCAACAGCACCGCATTGCGGCGCACCACCACGCCGTACATCCCCACGGCGGCCAGCAGCGCGGCGATGACATAGGGGATCACGAGATGCATGGGATAAAGCTCTCAAGAGTGGGGCAGCCGATATCGGCGGAGGCAAGAGTGGCGTGCATGGCCTGTCGAGTATGCCAAGGTGCTCGAGGAACCAACCCGACGCATCGACTCCTACGTTTGCTGAAGATGAGACGAGTCCGTCTAATTCGGAAGGTTATTTATATAAGTCGTTTCGAGAAAACACCTCTCAGGGAACACCCCTTGGAAATAACCCTCTGGGCTAGATTGAGGAGTACATTACTCAGGAGTTGAGTTCTCAGTCTGGAGCAAGGGTGCTAAGGAAGCCAGAACACATCTTCGACCGCGAGGCCGAGTGGGGGGCACTGGCTGCGTTCGTCGGGCGTATCGGCCATCGACCGCAGTTCGGTGTGATCAGCGGCCGACGACGACAGGGCAAGACATACCTGCTGGAGAGCCTCACCGCGGCAAGTGGAGGTCTCTATTTCGGGGCCACCGAGGCCACCGAGGCGGATTCTCTAGCTCAGTTGGCGGCTGCGGTTACGAGGCATCTGAATCTGCCTACTCCACTGCGCTTCGCCACCTGGTACGAAGCGGTCAGCTACCTTTACGCCGAGCCGCGACTGCGCACTGCCCCCATCGTCATCGACGAATTCCCGTTTCTCAGCAAACCCTCACCTTCTCTCCCTTCCATCCTGCAGCAAGCCATCGACCGCACGGCGATTCCGCGTGAAGGCCCCTCTCTACTGATCTGCGGCTCAGCGCAATCTGTGATGGGGCAGGTGCTGGCCGGTCATGCCCCGCTGCGGGGGCGGGCCAACCTTGAGCTGCGCCTACGCCCATTCGACCATTGGCTCGCGGCGAAATATTGGGGTCTCAGCGATCCAAAGCTCGCCGCTATGGTCCACGGCATCGTAGGTGGGACGCCTGCCTATCGGGAGTTCGTATCCGGTGATGCCCCGGCCGATCTGGCAGATTTCGACGACTGGGTAGCACGGACCATTCTCAACCCAGCTACACCGCTGTTCTTAGAGGCCCGCTATCAGTTAGCGGAAGAGGTGGCCGACCATCGAGAGACCGGACTGTACCCATCGGTGTTGGCGGCGATCGCTACAGGCAGCAACACCCGCGGCGGAATCGCCTCGGCAGTAGGACGGAAAAGCAACGACCTGACCCATTATCTCAACGTGCTGGAAGATACGGGACTGGTGGTCCGCTTCGAAGACGCATTTCGTTCAGGTCGTTCCACCTACCGCATCGCCGAGCCGCTGATCGCCTTTCATCAAGCCATCGTGCGTACCGAGCTCGGGTCACTCGAGAGCGGACGAGCCGCCGAAGTGTGGTCACGCAAACAGCCTCAATTCTTGGCCCAAGTGATGGGGCCACACTTTGAGACCATATGTCGCGCCTACACCGAACTGGCTCCCGTCGAACTGTTTGGCACGCGACCAAGCGAGGTGCGGTCCGGCGTGGTAACCGATCATGCTCGTCACACCCAGATCCAGATCGACGTCGCCGCTTTCGATGCTCCCGAACCGGGCAAGCCGCGTCGTCTTATAGCGCTCGGCGAGGCCAAATGGGGAAAGCCCATGGGGACGCGCCACATCGAACGCCTGCGACGAGCACGCGAGCTACTGACCGAGCGCGGCTACGACACGCGTAGCACAGCTCTGGCCTGCTACAGCGGCGCCAGCTTCGACAAAGGGCTGCGGGAGAACAACAAAAACGTCAAGCTCATAGGGCTCGAACAGCTATACACCCCGACACATGAGAGCTGAATCGCCCGACGTGTCCGGGGCGGTTCTAGGGAGACACTAGCGGGCGCCACACTGCTGTGTGACGATCTGTTAGTTACCAGAGCTTGGCTCGAGGTTCTTCTGCTCCGAGCCAAAGCGAACGATGCGCGGGGGGGGGATTCCTTCCTCGATTTTGCTGCCAAACAGACTGATGCTGCGATCGCAGCACTGGCGAATCGGCTTCCGGATGGCAAGCGTCTGTTATCCGAAGAGCGCATCCAAGGGGCCATCAAGCAGGTGAGCCATGCCGAAGCCCAGGCTGTCGATTCACCGGAGGAAACCGCAAAGCCTCACCAAGACGTCACCAGACGAGTCTCACCAAAAAATTCGCAGAACTAGCGCTACGCGTACACAAAATCGCACCCTGGAACGAACCGGCCGAACGCTCCTCGGCACTTGACTTAGTTTCTGCGGCGTCTTACATGGCGACCTTTGGCTCGCCCGAAATCAAACACAACCTGCAGGTTATCCCGGACCCGGCTGCTGGGCGAATTCGCATGCTATGGAAGCAGAAAGCGAAATTAACTCCACACCGCGCGTAAGGCCCGATAGCCCGGCGGTAACAATGGAAGATCTTCAGCAACAACTCACCGCCATTCAGGCGAAGCTCGGCAGGCTTACGGCCCAGGGCCCTGGCACTAACCAAAAGAGTAGAGCCAGCCGGATGGACCCTACGACTAACGCGAGGAGACGTCGCCCTGTAGCGGGTAGACGTCGCAGCGGCTAACCTAGGCGCCCCGATCTTTACTAAACCCGCCGTACATGCCGCAGTACCGCGCTTCGTCGGTGTAAGGGGCCGGTGCGCACCTCCCATTCATGCGCCCAATATCAGAGCAAGGATGGGCGCCGGGACAGCCCAGGCGTGCTCGCCGAACTCGATGCCGCTGCGAGTCGCGAGGATACCGAACCACGGCGAGGCGGTAATAGTCTGGAGCTCCCGGCCCCAACGATCGTCCACATACTTGCTTTCGACAGCTACCTGCCCAAGATCGCGTCCCACAAAATCGATCTCGGAGCGGGAAGCACTGCGGTAGTACAACAGGCGTCCGGGAAAACCGAAGCTTCCTGGGGCTTGGCTTTCCATGGCACGAAGGAGAGCCAAACCCACCTGCTGCTGGCTGAGTTGGGTGAGATCGGGCTCCTTGCCGTAGCCGAGCATGCAAGCCAGCCTGGCTAGCAGCGGATCGGTGAAGTAGTACTTGGGCCGAGAGCCGAGCTTAGGCAGCAAACCTTGCTCTTGTAGCGCCGGCCAGATCAGAAAGGTCCGCCGAAGATCCTCTAGCCGCGCGGATGCGGTCGCAGGAACGACATCGACGTCTCGGGCAAGATGGGTGATATTGAGCGGGGAGCAGAGATTAGCCGCGAGTTTAGCCAGTAGCGTCTGGGTCTGAACCGGCGCGAAGCGGGCACTGGTGATGGCCTCACCATGGATCACATGCCACAGTGCCTCGATGAAAGAGGGAGCTACCTCCCCGGTCTGATGCCAGCTTGCGACCGCCTCCGGAAAACCTCCGACCCGCAGGTAAGTCTCCCAGGTCGTCACCACATCATGCAGCCAGGCCGACAATTCACCGATCATGGCTTGAGCCGTTGGGGTATGCAGGTCTTGCAGAAACACCGCGGGTTGCACGGGCAAGCCGCTCAGACCGCTCGCCGCGCAGAAAGCCGTGAACGACATGGGGAGCAGAGTCCGGTCGGTATTCGTGGCGTTGCCGCGTCGACCGGCGAGAGCCTTTGTCGCCTCATCCAGGCGGGCTGACGAGGAGCCGGTGAGAACAACTGTGTCGGTACGGAAACCGGCATCGTTGTCGCGTAACCACTTGATCTCGTTGGGCCAGTCTCCGGCCACGCTGGTGATCTCGTCGATGAACCAGTAGCGATCTTGGGTTTTGGTAGCGGTGAAAGTAGCTCGCGCCGCGCTTACCAGGGTACGGAGATCGCGAGCTTGCCAACCATCCACCGAGACGTGCACGATGCGTCGGGCGGAAATACCCGTGTGAAGCAGATCCGCAATGGCCCGCTTGACCTCAGTGCTCTTGCCTACACGTCGAGGTCCGCGGAGCAGATAGAGCCCACCAGGGGTGAGATCCCGCAGTACTCCTGGTTGATAGTCGAAGGGCGCCGCTGCGGCCGCCCGCAGATCCGGGTCCTCTCGTTGCCAGTCATCGGATCGCCACCATCGGTTGGTTTGCGACAGCCGCGTTTGGATCTCTCCAGGCTTCACGTAGCTAAGCCTACATTATTACCATTCTTCTAACAATAAAGTGTGCTTTACAATTAGGTCAATGCTCAAAAATGCATACTTTTAGCCAGTTAGGGCCTCGCGCGGCGGGAGACGACGATGGTGGCGACCAGCGCCGCCAGCAAGATCACCGATAGCAGCTCGAAACCGAGCACCCAGTCGCTGAAAATTGATGCGCCGATGCGCCGCGGCGTTCCGGCGGACTCCGCGTCCAACTCCACCCGCACGGTGCCGAATGCCTGCGCCAGCAGGCTCACCAGCGTGACGGCGGTAGTGCCGCCGACGAGCACGCCCAACCAGCGCGGCCGGTCCAAGCTAGTACTCCGCGCGGTGGGAGCGCTGGTGAGCATGGTCGCGAACAGTAGCAGCACCACCACCGCACCGACGTAGATCAGCAGCTGCACCCACGCCACCAGTTCGGCGGTGAGCACCAAGAAGCATCCGGCCAACGAGCCTAGTGTCACTACGAGCCACAGGCCCGCACGTACCACCTGCGCACTCGTGACTACCAACAGAGCAGCACCTACCGCCAGACCGCCTAGCGCGATCAGCAGTACATCGAAGACCGTCACCGCGCCGACCCTTCGGCTTCGGCTGCCGCGTGCGCGGCCACGATCTCGGGTGCGGGCTCACCCAAGACATCGGTGGTGACTGGTGCGGGCACGGTCGGCATCCAGTCGCGCAACCGCTGCTTGTCGTGCAACAGGTCGCGGATGTCGTGCTCGGCGTACTCGAACTCCGGGGTCCAAAACAGCGCGTCGAACGGACAGACCTCGATGCAGATACCGCAGTACATGCAGAGCGAAAAGTCGATCACGAACTCGTCGAGCACGTTTTTCTGTCGCGGACGCGAAGCGCCCGGCACCTCGACGGTCTCCTTATGCGCCTCGATGTAGATACACCAGTCGGGGCATTCGCGGGCGCACAGCATGCAGGAGGTGCAGTTCTCCTCCAGCAGCGCGATCACACCCCGCGAGCGCGGCGGAAGATCTGGCCGCACTTTCGGATACTGCCGAGTGTGGGCGCGGCGAAACAGGTTGCGTGCTGTAGTCGCCAGACCGGTGATCAGTCCAGGGGTCTTGAGGCGGCTCACGGCGCTCTATCCTGCCAGTCGCGTATACGCGTCGTTGACCTCATCCCAGCGCCACGATAACCGCGGCGGTCAGTACCAGCTGCGCCAGCGCCACAGGTACCAGCACCAACCAACACAGCCGCTGCAACTGGTCTTCTCGTAGCCTCGGAGAGGCAACTCGCAGCCAGATGATCGCCAGCGCCACCGCGAACGTTTTTAGCAGCAGCCACCCAGCCGCCACCACACCCCCGAGGGCGTCGTCGAACGGGCCGCGCCAGCCGCCTAAAAACAGCAGCGCCGTCAGTGCGGAGATCACCACGATCCCGGCGTACTCGGCCAACAGGAACAGCGCGAATCGCAGACCCGAATACTCGGTCATGTAACCGAAGACCAGCTCGGACTCCGCGATAGGTGCGTCGAAAGGCGGACGCCGAATCTCGGCCAGCCCGGCGGTGAAGAACACCACGAGCGCCGGCAGCTGCCAGGCCAGCCACCACGGCTGCCACGCCGTCACGATCTCAGCCAGCGACAGCGTGCCCGCAGCGAGGGCGATGCTGGCGGCGGCGAGTACGAACGGAAGCTCGTATCCCAGGAGCTGTGCGGCGGCGCGCAGCCCACCGAGCAGGCTGTATTTGTTGGCGCTGCCCCACGCCGCCATCAGCACGCCCACCACACCGACGCCCAGAATCGCCAGCACCGCGAAAAGCCCGATGTCCAGCGGCTGCGCCACGAGGCCGTCGGGCCCCAGCGGCAGCAGCACGAAGATCAGCAGATAGGGCAGCAACGCGACCACGGGCGCAAGCCGGAAAACCGTCTTATCGGCGGCGATCGGGGTGATCTGCTCTTTCTGCAGAAACTTCACGCCGTCGGCGATCAGCTGGGCCCAGCCATGAAAGCCACCGGCGGCCATGGGCCCCAGTCGCCCCTGCATGTGTGCCATGACCTTGTGTTCGGTCTGCCCCACCAGCAGCGGGAGCACCAAGAACGCCACGAAGGCCCCTGTAACCCGCAGCGCAACGTCGGTCAGCTCTGGCCAGGACACTTTCACTCCCTTCAGGTGCGCGTTGTCACAAGGCAACCCGGTTAGAGCGTCCGCCGCAGTGTTCCTGCCAAGGCCGCTCCGAACGCACCGCCGGCGGCGGGAATCACAATGGGGCATACAAAATGACGGTGAAGTGTAGGCCAGCTTACCGACGCGGTCTCTTCGGCGGTCTTACGGTCGCGGTGACATTTTTCCGATAGGAAGGACGCAGCAATGACTACCGCACAGGTAACACCAGCATCGTCGGTCTCCGCGATACCCGCCCGTCTCGCCGCTGGCGTGGCCGGTGGATTGGCTGGCGGGGTGGTGTTCGGCATGTTGATGCAGATGATGGAGATGATGCCCATGGTCGCCAGCCTGGTCGGCTCCGAATCGGTCGCGGTCGGCTGGCTAACACACCTGGCAATCTCAGCGTTCATCGGCGCCGTCTTCGCCCTGCTGCTCGCACCCATGGCTACCGGCCTTAGCCGGGCGATAGAGATCGGCGTGGGTTATGGCATAGCGTGGTGGGTGCTCGGTGCGCTCGTCCTGATGCCCGCCAGACTCGGCATGGACCTATTTATGCTCAACACGATGACCGGCAGAAGCCTGATGGGACACGTAATCTACGGAGCGATTCTCGGCGCCTTCTACGCCCTGCTGGCACCCCGTCTGATTCGCCGGTAGTCCACGATGGATATAGCAGGCTCCCATGGAGTAGGGAACCAAGCGGCGAGGTCGAGCGCGAACGGGGGCGCGGCCCCCAGCCGCATCACCAGCTCCGCGCCCTCGTGCCTGCCTGACCAGCTCGATGCTCTGGCCGAGCCGCCCTGGGGCACCAAGCCGCCGCCGTGGGCGCCCGGTCGGCGGGAAGAAAGGGAACACGTGGAGCAAGCAACCGGGCGCCGCGATGAGAAGACGTGGTGCCTGTCCGAGGTCGATATCTTCTGCGACCTCAACGACACTGAGATGGCCGCGATCGCCGAATCCGCCCCGATGAAAACGTATCGAACCGGGTCGATGCTCTACTCACCCCACGAGACCAACCCGACACTGTTCATCCTGAAGAAAGGCCGGGTGCGGATCTTCCGCACCTCCTCCGATGGCCGGGCGTTGACCACGGCGATCATCACCCCGGGCACCATCTTCGGCGACATGCTCGCACTCGGCCAGCGCATGTACGGCAACTACGCCGAAGCCCTCGACGAGGCCGTGGTGTGCGTGATGAACTCCAGCGATGTCCAACGGCTGCTCATGGGCGATCCGAGAATCGCCGCCCGAATCACCGCGATCCTCGGCGCTCGCCTCATCGAGATGGAACAACGCTTATGCGATTCGGTGTTCAAAACCGTCTCGCAACGCATCGCCACCACCCTCACCACCTTGGCGGTGGATCAACGCACCGGCCTGTTCACCAGCGGCCAACAAATCCAGTTGACCCACGAACAAATCGCCGCCCTGGCCGGCAGCAGCCGGGAAACCACCACCAAAGTCCTCGGCGAGTTCGCGGAAGAAGGCTTGATTAAACTTGCCCGCGGCAAGATCACTCTGCTCAAACCCGACGCACTGCGCGATACCGCGGGAGACTAGCCGCGGGAGACTCAGGGGGCGTCCGCCAATATGCGGATACCCCCTGAAGACAACCTACGCAGCACACCCCACACGAGCTATTGACGGACGAGTTAGGGCTGTGGATCTTCTCTCCTACCTGTCGACATCCGACTCCCGCACAGCGGGCCAAGTGCCGGGCTCGGGAACTCCGGGGGGAAGCATCCGGCGGCGAGGACGGCCGGTGGTTGTGGCGGCGGCGTCAGAAGCGGCATCTCCGGGTTCTTTCTCGCCGGGCCACGCTTTCACCACTCGGGAGGCAAGCACGAAGTCCTTGCGCAGTGGATTGCCGGAGAATTCGTCGGTAAGCAACAGCTTGCGTAGCGCAGGGTGGCCGACGAAGTCGATGCCGAACATCTCAAAGGTTTCGCGTTCGTACCAACCGGCGCCGGCGAAGATGTCGACGATGCTTGGCACGCTCGCCACCACCGCCGGCACCGTGGTGCGCAGCAGAACGCCACAGCGCGCGGGAAGCGACCACAGGTGAACTACGACGTGCAGCCGTTCCTCCTCGGGCGGGTCAGCCATTCCCGGTTTAGCAGTTGCACCGCCGAGCCAGTCAAAAAATTCCAGGCCGTGCCGGGTACGCGCGAGCGTGACCGCCTCGCGCCACCGGTGCACCGGAACGTCGAGACAGGCCGACGCCCAAGGTCCGCCGCCGGAGATGCTCAGGACGGCGTCGGAGCCGAGTTCGGCCACCAGCCGCGTGCCGAGTTCATACCGGGCGGCTTCGTCAGTAGTACCGCCGGGCGAGCCTTCGACCTCGTCAAACTCCGATCGCTGCGACTGATTGCTCATGGCTGCGTATCCGGACGCACCGGCGGCGCGGTCAGAGACGCCGCTTCACGCCGGCCGTGTAAACCCACTCGTTCGGCGGCGATCTTGTTTTGCAGCGTCACGATGCCGTGCAGCAACGCTTCGGGGCGGGGCGGGCAGCCGGGAATGTAGACATCCACCGGAATCAGCTGGTCTACCCCCTTGGTCACGGAGTACGAATCCCAGTACGGGCCCCCACAGTTGGAGCAGGCGCCGAAAGAGATCACGTACTTAGGTTCGGGCATCTGGTCATACAGCCGCTTCACCGCCGGGGCCATCTTGTCCGTGACGGTGCCCGAGACGACCATCAGGTCGGCTTGCCGAGGGCCGTGGGCGAACGGGATCACGCCCAGGCGAATGAAGTCGTGCCGGGCCATGGAGGTGGCGATGAACTCGATCGCACAGCAGGCCAGACCGAAGTTGAAGACCCACAGCGAGTAACGCCGCCCCCAGTTCAGCACGAACTTTATGGGGTTGGGCAGCACGTCCCTGAGACTAGCGTGGCTGCCTAGAGCCAACGCAGCACGCCTTTGCGCCACGCGTAGAGCAACCCGAGCGCAAGCATCCCGACGAAGATCGCCATCTCGACACTCAGCGCCGCCGCCACGTGGCGATTCGCGCTGAAGATCACAGCCCACGGGAAGAGGAAGATCGCCTCCACGGCGAAGATGAGATACATGTAGGCGAAGATGTAGTAGCGGAGCTGGGTCTGCGCCCAATCGCCCTCAACAGGGTCCACGCCGCACTCGTAGCTGCTGAGCTTGGCGGCCGTGGGGTCGTGCGGGCGAAGTAGCCGGTTGAGCACAAACGAGGCAGCAACGAAGCCGACACCTACACACAGCAGCAGCCCTAGCGCCGCATACTGCCCAAGGTAGGAATCCACATCCGCCAATCTAGCGAACCCGATAGTTCCAATGTCACGATCTAGTCGGAGTGGTCGACCTCATGAGGGCCTCGATAACGCCGCACCGCCCTCATCCGTGTCTTTGTCGGTACCTTCCGGCATCATAGGAAACATGGTCTCCATCCCCGCCCTCGTCGACGTCTCCGTACTTCGATGGGCGCGCGAGTCGGCCGGATTGTCAGAGATCGCTGCTTCTCGAAAGATGAAACTACCTGAAGACCGTGTTACTGCGTGGGAGTCCGGAGATGCGACCCCGACTATCGCTCAGCTACGTAAGGCTGCCGGAGTCTATAAGCGCTCGTTTGCGGTCTTCTTCCTCGCTGAACCACCGTCTGGCTTCGACACGCTGCGTGATTTCAGACGCCTTGCCGAAACAGCCAACGGAACGTGGTCGCCTGCACTACACGAGGAATACCGACGTGCACACACACAGCGCGAGTACATGTTGGAACTCGCCGATCTCGAAGAAATCGAGCTGCCTTCCACATGGCGCCTCGCAGCCATTCCGAATGACACGGAGAAGCTGGCCACGGCGGCGCGGGCGACGCTGCTCGAGATCGCACCGCTCGCGCGTCCCCAGGGTGCGGGAACCGTATACGACCACCTAAACGTGTGGGTGGCCGCCCTCGAGGCGGCAGGTGTACAGATTCTAGCCACCGCTGGCGGCAAGGTTGAGATTAGCGAGATGCGAGCATTTTCGCTGTACTTCGACAAGCTGCCCACCATCGTCGTCAACGGCGCAGACGGTCCACGCGGTCGCTTGTTCTCCCTGCTGCACGAATATGCCCACCTAATGCTGCATACGAGTGGTCTATGCGACGCGATTACAGATACGACAACGACCTCACCAGATCGTCAGCTCGAGGCACGTTGCAATGCGATAGCTGCTGCCATCCTCATGCCAGCAGAATCGGTGCTAGCGCGACCTGAGGTGATCGCCCGAGACAATTCGCCCGATTCCTGGGACTACCCGTCACTCCGCAGCTCGGCGTCGCTATTCGGCGTCAGCGCCGAGGCGTTCCTGAGACGACTCGTCACACTCGGTCAGGTCTCAAGCTCGTTCTATGAGCGGCAACGTGAGGAGTTCATCGCTGCCTACGAACGCTCGGAGGCAACGAGCACTTCCGGGGGCGGGGACTGGTACCGCAACACAGTTCGCGACCGGGGTAAGGGTTATGTCCGATTCGTAGCCGATGCACACCGTCGGCGAGTCATCGACAGCAACACAGCTGCGGTCTATCTCAATGTCAAGGTCGATCAGATCGCGCGCCTAGCAGATACCGCCTCTCTACACGCGGCGGTATAGGGCTGTGATCTTCTACTCATTCGACACTAGCGCCCTGCTTAACGGAAGGAGGGATCTGTTCCGCCCCACGGTTTTCCGTAGCCTCTGGGATCGGATCGAGGAAAGAATCTCCGCCGGAGCGATCCGGGCTGTAGACATCGTCAAGGAAGAACTTTCCCGTAGAGACGATGAAACTTATCAGTGGGCAGAAACGCAGGCCGGGCTTTTCTGCCCACTAGAGGAGCCGATCCAGCTCGCCACGCGTCGCGTACTTCAAGCTCATGCTCGTTTAGTCGGCGTAGGCGGAAAACGAAGTGGAGCTGACCCATTCGTTGTCGCACTCGCGCTGGTCAAGAAGGGCACCGTGATCACTGAGGAGACAGCGTCGGGCAACATTGAGAAACCAAAGATCCCTGACGTATGCGAAGACCTCGACGTACCATGCCTAAATCTCATGGGCTTCATCGAAGAACAGAACTGGACCTTCTAAAGACCCTGCTATGGCGCAACGCTGTTCGCCGCGGCGCGCATTACCGCATCGGCGGCACCCATTCCAACAGCGTCTGTATACGTGGTGGAAGCAATGCCCGCCACATCGATTCGTTCACCACTGTGAGACGAAAGAGCGAAGATGACGTCTCCGTCGCCAGTGAGGTTTGCCGGGTTTACGCCTCGCACCACCCCGTGGTTGGCGAGTTGAGCCACTCGCGTGAGCTGGACCTTGTTCAATGCGGCGTTGGTTGCGACGACAGCGAGAGTCGTAGCTGGAATCGGTGCGTCGAAGTCTGTATCTTGCGGGACACCCGCACCCGGTCGCACCAGACATGCGGAAAAATCCTTGCATGTCTGGTGCTCTGCGTTTGCAAGACGGTCGATGTCCATGAGGCCGACAAGACCACGCAGATCGTCGACCGGATTGGGTAGCTTGCCGGCCCGGGCCATGTCGCCGCCGTTTGCTGCGACAACATCGCCCAGCGAGTTCGTCACGACAAAGGCGGAGACGATCATGCCGTGCGGTAACTCGGTTGTCGCAGTCCCGAAACCACCGCGGCCAGGCTCTCCCCCGTACCACTTTCCTACGGTTGCACCCGTCCCGGCGCCTACGCGCCCCACGTCGAACGGTCCTGACGATGCCGACTGCGCGGCGCGATAGCCGTCCTGCTGTGTGGGACGAATGTCTGATCTCCCGTTTCCGAGATCGTAAACCACAGCGCCGACAGCGCCCGGAACGATCGCGCCACGCGCGGGGTTCCCGATGCCGTGTTCTTCGAGCCAGGACATGACGCCGAGCAACGAGGCTAAGCCGTAGGTACTACCTCCCGTGAGAACGACGCCGTGAACCGTCTCACCAACAGAGGTGAGACCGAAAGCCGGCGTATTGAATGTCGCCGAATTCCCGCCCGGAATATGGATGCCAATCGCACCCCCCTGCTTAAGGAGGAAAGCCGTCATGCCGGTCTCGGCTGCGATATCGGTATGGTGGCCGATCTCGATGCCGAGACGATCGAGAGGAGCAGCCGATGAACGAGCCGTTGACGCCATGAACGCATACTCATAGGAGCTGACTGACTCGTCAAGTTGGACCGACAGCTGACTCACAGTCTGAACCAGCGTTCAGGAGCGAGTCGCTGGCCGTCGCGATGCCCCATGAGTACCCGACCGCGTAAGGACTAACTCGCCAGCGGCGGGCAGGTACTTCCCAGCGCCAGCAGCGTGCCGGCGACGAAGGTGTCACCCAGGCCCACCGTGGTAACTGGTCGTTGCTGCCACAGCGTCGGCACACAGACACTGCTCAGGCCCGCGCGGCGCACCGGTGGCGGCAGCTCGTCCTCCGCCAGCAATCGCGCCAAAGGCGGCAGTTCGCCAGGACGCACCGGCTTCCCATGCTGCGCGCGAGCACCTGCCAGCAGGCATGCCACCAGCAGCGTGTGCAACTCCCGCCGCGGATCGGCCGTACTCACCACTAGCGCCCAACGGTCACCGTGCACCGTGACTCGATCCAACCCGTACTCGGTCAACAGCTGCGTCGCCCGTTCGGCGGGGTCGACCACCGAACCGGTCAGCGATCTAAGCTCATCCTCGGTCAACCCCAGCGAGTTCACGCTCGGCGCGAGCTCAGCGACAGTTCGCCCCTGGCGCGGATAACTCGACAATTCGTGATGCACAAATTCCACCCCGGCCTCACGCCACTCCACGGCGCGCCGAAGACACCACTGGTAGGCGTGATCGACGTCGTGGGGCGGCACCTTATTCAGTCCGGTTACCAGAGCTGCGCCCGCCGTGGCGGCATGCTCACGTGCAGCGGCAACGAAGTACTCGTCGTAGGCCGGTCCGTCGTAAGCGAACCGCATGATCACCCGACCGGAGCGCTCAATGACGCCCGACTCGTGGTCGTCTCCTGGCGGCAGCGGCGTTCCTACACCGAACTCGACAACGTGATGAGCTGCCCGACCGGGCTCCGGCGTCGGTCGTGCATCCACCGGAGCGACCAACGAGCCGTCCAGTACAGCCAATCGGACACTGCGGCCCAACGTGGCCAGCTGAGTAGGGCTCCGATCGGTGAGCGCGAGCAACGACGAAACGCCCAGCACCGACAACGCGTTCGCTACCTGTCCGGCGTTGCCACCGGCGCTGTAGCAGGTAGGAAACTGCGATAGCAGCCACTGCGATGCCTGCGGCCAGTCCACCCACACCTCGCCGTCCGCGCCGTTGCGCACCAGCGCCCAGATACTTCGACACAGCTCTCCACGTTTACCGTCCTCGGTCTGCGCGCAGGAGTAGATGGTCGCAATGTGCTCAGCGGTTAGTTGGTGTACGGCATCGACGGCGACGGAAAACCCCAGCAGGGTAAGGCGTGCTCCGGCAATCACTTCGCTCAAGCCTTCGAGGGTCGCTTGGTAGCGCGCTAGCGGATCGGCCACCGGCGTATCCTTCCACGCTAGGAGCTCCCAGACGCGAAATGGCCCGCCCGGCCGGGCCGTACCCGCCGGCTCCGGACGTGTTCGGATCTGGTGCACACTCCTGCGACCGATCGTATCCCTGGCCGGCTACCGCTATGGGGGATTACCGTCTGTCGAGATGGCCGATGGCATGTCTCGACTTTACCGAGCATCGTATGTAGCTGATTGTATCCCCAACCGCCTCAAAGCGAGCGATCATGACCCGAGTTTGCTCAGCCGTGCCGCACCCGGCACGGCAAGGTCGTCGCCGATTGCGGTCCCGTTCGGCGGGGTTTGCAACGGCAGGTCTGGTTGTAGTGATCGTTGGGGCCATGGCATTGACGTTGTTCGGGGCAGGCACGGCCTCACGAGCGCTGGATGTCGATGACGCCAACATTTGGTTTTGGTCCACGGCCAACGGCTCGACCCAGCGCGTCAACACCGACTCCGGCAAAGTCGATATGCGTTACGCACTCAAAGACGCCCAAGGCCACAACGTCGAGATCATTCAAACCGACAACCATCTACTGCTGCACGACCGCACCACAGGCGCCATCACCTCCATCGCACTATCCGGCCTCGACGTCTCGGCCAGCCTCGCGGTACAACCTGGCACCGACGTCTCCGTAGCCATGTGGCGCGACGTGGTCGTCCTCGCTGACGCCTCCAAAGGAATCCTCCGCCGCCTCGATCCCGAAAAGCTTTCCTCCAAAGGCGAACCGCTCAGCCTTAGCCCCGGGCTTATCCCTGGAAAGTTCGACAACGACGGCCGCTACTGGGCCCTCTCACCTGCCGATGGCACCGTCATCTGCGTCACCGCGCAGCCAGACTCTATGAAACTGAAGAAAGACCACACCGTCGACGTCGCCCCACCCGACCACAGCCTCAAGCTCACCGTCCTCGACCACGGCGCCGCCATCGTCGATCGCACCGGCGACCGCGTCGTCGTGGTCAACGACAACACCGCCCGCACAGTCTCCATACCCAACCTCGGCGACGGCGAGGTCACAGCTCGCACCAACGGCTCCGCCATCGCTATCGCCGTCCCCAAGTCTCGCCAAGTCGTCCTCGTCGACGGCGATAAGGTTCGCACTCTCACCGTGCCCGGCAAGGGCGAACTAGGACAGGTCATCATGTTCGCCGGGCGGCTCTACGTCACAGACACCACCACCAACCAGGTTCTCGCGCTCGACAAAAACGGTGCCATCACCAACCGCGTCCCCGCCACCGGCGCAACCGTCACCATGGAACAGCGCGAAGGTGTGCTCGCCATAAATCAACCCGATGACGCCACCAGCTACATCGTCAACAAACACCACAGCACTAAAAAGGTCACCAAATACACTGACCAAAATCCCGACGAAGCCTCCAACTCCCCCAAAAATCAAACACGGCTCAAACTGCCTGAAGCACTTCCCGACGGAAAGGATCGGCAGGCCAAGCCGCATCCCGACACTGGGTCTAACCGACCCAATCAGCCGGCCGGTCCACAGCCAAGCGGCGGTGCACCCGCGGCCAACACCGCGGTACCCACCAATGTGCAAGTAAGGGAAATAAACGGCGGACAGAACATTCAAGTCACCTGGAACTCGGTGAAGGTTCCCACGGGCGCCACATTGGAGAACTACAAGATCTACACGTGCACGCTGACCTGCATCCCCGTCTCTACCTCGCGGAGCACCTCTGTGACCTACTCCAATCCAACAGGCGATTACCCGGTGTGGTTCACCGTTTCATCGGTGATGAACGGAAAAGAAAGCGCTCAATCCGAGCCCAGCAACCACGTCGGTGCCAGGTAGGAGTACACGTACCGTCCCCGTCACCGGTGGGGTCGGTGAAGATCTCGCACGGCTAGCCACGCCTAACGGACGCCGATCACATCACCGGCTGCTATAGGTACCGAGCCGGTGGCCGTGGCGACCACAAGTCGGCCCATAACGTCGACATCCATGGCCTGCCCGGCGAGGCTAGACCCGCCCGGAAGCCTTAGCTTTACGCGCTTGTCCAAGGTGTGGCAGCGACGGCGATACACCTCACGCAGCCCGGCGGAATCGACGTCGCCGTCGTGGTCTTGCCAGTGCTCGTACTGAGCTGCCAGCCGCCGCAGCACGGCAACCAAGACCGCGGAGCGGTCGACCGATACGCCCCTCGCGGCGAGCAACGAGGTTGCATCCACGCCGGGCAACTCGTTGGACTCTGTGCTGACGTTAAGCCCGATCCCGACCACCAATGCCGGTGACAGCGTAGGAACCACAGTGGCGAGGATGCCGGCTGCTTTCCGTAGCGGAGTCGCTAGCAATACGTCGTTGGGCCACTTGAGCGAAACCGTTAGGCCGCACTCGTCGTCGATCGCCTGCGCTACCGCTACTCCGGCAAGTAGCGGTAGCCATCCCCAGCGGCGCACCGGCACCGCGGGTCGGAGCAGAACGCTAAATGTCAGTCCGGCGCACGGCGGCGAGAGCCACTCTCGATCGTGGCGCCCCCTGCCCGAAGTCTGGCTCTCGGCGACAAGCACCTTGCCTTCATCGGCGCCCGCGCGCGCGGCAGCCGCAACGTCATCGTTGGTTGACGCCGTCTCAGCGACGACCGTGAACTCCCGCCACAACGCCGCCCCACCCGGAGTGAGGGACCCAATCACAGCACGCCGCAGCACGGCCTCGTTCAGCGGGCAGCGATCCACAGCAGACTGGCGGTTAACCACGTGACCACGCTATCGCGCCGGCCGGATCGGGTGTGCCGGCTGGGCCGAGGTGCGTCGAGTGTGTCGAAGTATGTCGATATCGGCCAGTAAAGCCCCAAATCGGCTAAACGGGTGACCTGAGGCGCTTTGACGTGGGAGTATGTCAGCGTGAGCAGAGTATCGGTCTTCATACAACGCACGAGGGATCGCATCCGTCACTCCGTGCTGCCGCTGATAACCCAAATAGCTAAGCGGCGTTCGCTAGCTGTGGCAGCTGGCGCTGCCCTTGTCGCGATCGTGGTAATTGCCGCCGCGACTACCTGGTTCGGTGTAGGAGTCGCCACCAAGGTACTGAAAGTCGATAGCGGCGAAATATGGATGTGGTCTCGTTCACAAGGCGAAGCTCAGCGAGTCAACGTGCATTCGGGCGCCGTCGATACTCGCCGCGCGCTCACCAACGGCCAGGGGCACGAGGTCACCGTTATGGACGACGGTCGAAACCTCCTCCTGCACGACCGTACCGCCGGCTCGGTAACGTCGGTAGACCTTGCCACGCTAGGGACGTCGGCGCAGCGCCCTGTTGAGCGGGGCAGTCAAACCGCGGTGGCGATGTGGCGAGACAAGGTGCTCGTCATCGACACCGCGGCAGGCACCGCATCGACCGTGGATCCAGAAAATCTCAGCGCTTCCGGGCAATCCGTCGCCCTCGGACGTGACGTCACGCCTGGCGCGTTCGATGGAGAAGGTACCTATTGGCTCGCATCGGCCGCCAAAGGCCAGCTCATCGGCTTAAGCATCGGTCGCGAGGGGGTACACGTAGCTCATCGCACACGTATCGCACCCGACAAGCACACGCTGCAGCTGTCCGCGCTCGATTCTGGCGTCGCCGTGGTGGACTCCACCGCGAAGGCCGTGACCGTATACACCGAGTCTAAACGGCGCGTCATAGAAGTCGATGACTTGCAAGACACTTGGGTAGCTCCGCGCACCATCGGAGAACGAATCGCTATCACTGTGCCCACACGACGGACGGTGCTACTGGTCTCCGGCAGTGACGTGCGGCGCTACGCCATACCGGGAGAAGGTGAGCTGGGCGAAGCAATCGTGTTCGGCGATCGCCTCTACATCGCCGATGCGGCCGGCGGCACGCTTCTCGTCCTTAACCTTGAGGGCTCCCTCATCGAAACGGTCCCGTTGCCAGCGGGCGAGGAGAGGGTTGAGTTCACGCGGCACGACAGTCGCCTACTGGTCACCGCGCCGGGCAGCGAGCAGGCCCTGCTGGTGGACCCCGATGCAAAGGTGCGCCAGATCCGAACCGACAAGACAGTGGTCACCGACTCCGGCCGGCCCACGCCCCAACCCGACCGACCATCGCAACGTCCGGACAGAAACCCCGACAAACCACGCCCAGGAAACCGGGGCACGCCTGAAGACGTCAGGATCCCGTCCACACCGCAGCTGCCATCGTGGATTCCTTCGGACCTTTCCCAATACCGCCCAAAAGCAACCACCGGTAGTACCAGCCCGGGGCGGAACGGCACACCGGGGCAGACCAATACTCAGGGGCAGGGAATCGACGGCGCGCCAGGAAGCGCGCGGGACGGTGTGTCTGGATAAATGACGCGCGAGAAGGGCGCACCACGCAAGCAGTGTTCAGTCGAGTCTCGCCGATTCCGAATATGGACGCCTCCGCCCGAGTTTTACTTTCCTAAGGCGGGTAGTTGCCGACTACTGAACCCCGTCGTACTCGATCAACCGACGGGCGGCCTCGGCGATGGAACCGGATAGCGACGGGTAAATGGTGCTCGTCGCTGCCAGCTGAGCAACCGTCAGTCTGTGCTGCACCGCGATCGAGATCGGCAGAATCAGCTCGCTAGCGCGCGGGGCCACCACAACTCCTCCAGCCACTAAGCCAGAGCTAGGTCGGGAAAAGATCTTGACGAAACCCTCGCTGAATCCCTGCATCTTGGCGCGAGCGTTCGTGCTTAGCGGCAACATGATCGAGTTCAGCTGTGCAGGACCGGTCTCAACCTCGACCTGACCGACCCCGACTGCCGCGATTTCCGGATCAGTGAAGACGTTCGCGGCCATGGTGTGCAGGTTCAGCGGCGAGACCGCCTCGCCGAGCGCATGCCAGACGGCGTTACGGCCTTGTATCGCGGCCACCGAGGCTAGCGCAAGCACGCCGGTGGCGTCTCCGGCGGCGTAGATTCCGGGAACGTTGCTGCGTGAGACTCGATCCACCGTAATATGCCCGTGTTCGCTAGTGGCGACACCGACGGTCTCTAAACCGAGTTCCGCGGTATTGGGCACCGAGCCCACGGTCATAAGGACATGGCTTCCCGCTACCGAGCGACCGTCTACCAGCTCGACCACCACCCCCTTCGGTGTGCGACGCACCGCGTTAGCACGCGCGTTGGCCATGATTGTCATGCCGCGCCTGGCGAACACCCCACCGATCAGATTCGCGGCATCGGCGTCTTCCTGCGGCATCACGCGATCGCGACTTGAGATGAGCGTGACGTGGCTACCCATCGCTTGGTAGGCGCTGGCGAACTCGGCTCCGGTGACACCGGAGCCGACCACGATCAGCTCGCTGGGCAGCTCCTGGAGTTCGTACAGGTGCTGCCAGGTCAGAATGCGCTCGCCATCGGGGCGGGCTCCTGGGAGTAGACGCGGGCTGGCGCCAGTTGCCAACAACACCACGTGCGCGTCCACCGTGTGTTCTCCATCGCGGGAACTGATCGCCACGCGATGAAGATGATCGGCCGCCCCGGCATCGAGCTGGGCGGAGCCGGCAATCACCTCGACACCCGCCGCGCTTAGCGCGGCATGGATATCCGCCGATTGCGCCAGCGCGAGTCCGCGCACCCGGCCGTGCACCGTGGGCAGATCGATGCGCACGTCGTCGGGTTCACACGCCAGCACGCCCACGGAATCGCTGTCACGAAACGCGGTTGCCGCCACGGATGAAACGATCAAGGTCTTGCTGGGCACGCAGTCGTAGAGCACGCATGCTCCGCCCATGCCGTCGCGTTCAACGACGGTGGTCTGCGCCCCGAGCCGGGCGGCCGTCAACGCCGCTTCGTAACCCGCTGGACCCCCGCCAATGATAACAATGCGTTTCATCGCGCCTATTCTGTCGGATCGGCTCGTGCCTGCCGACACGGCACAAAAATCATCGTCGGATCCCCAGCTGTCTAGCGCGCTCAGTCGCCGTCGATACCGCCAGATCGCGCATCTGTCGCACGGTCAAGGGGCCCTGGCGCACGGGATTCTGCTGTGGCCCGACGTTGCGACGCGGGTTATCGATAGTGTCGTGGGAGTCGTTATCCAACGTGCCCAGGCCGTCCTTCCAGACGGCGTCTATCTTCAAAAGTCGCAGTCCGGCCCCTTGCCGTACACCCGGGTGTAGGTCGTCTTCGGTGCTTACCCGGTACCGCACCAGCTCGGTGGCGCTTGCCGGAACGAAGAGCTGCTTAAACCCTTCCGCGCCCGGGCCGGGGTCCTGCGTCCCGACACGAATCAGGAAGCCCGCGCCATCGGGAACGTCGCTCCGCGAAGCCGCTGCGATTTCGCCGCGAAACTCGGTGCTGCCACAGAACTGGCCCGCCACGGCCAAAACCGCCACTGCCGGGGTACCCACCGCATCGTGCCGCTTGGGATCGGTGACCTCGTGCAGCTCCACAGTGGAAAGAACGTCCACCCGCGCATACTCGGGATGTTCCGGGTCGCAGAATTGCTGCGCGTCTTGGACCGACCCACCATCTGGCGGTGCGGCCGGGCCCGGTTGGAAGGTTCCCTCCGGGCTGCCGCACCCGACGAGAACGGCCAGAGCCGCCGTTGCTGCCGCCCGGCCAAGTACGCCGGAAGACGGAACGCCTTTCTCTGGCCACCGGCGAAAACGTACTCTTCGAAGCATGGATCGGGACCGGGTGACCATCAGCCATCCTCCCCACCGCAGCCTTCGCATCACCTAATCCATGATTCCACGTGCACGGCACCATCGCTGAGGTTTGCGCCCGTCAGCGGCTGGCGACTGGCCGCGTAACGGATGCGATTCACCCGGCGCGGGCAGAAACTTCGGTTAGTTTTGAGAGTGCCGAAGCCGATCAAAGCTATCCCCAAACCGCCCGAAACGGACGAAAAGGTCGTGATATCAGTCAAATTTTAGCGACGAACGCTATAAGTCGGAGACGAAAGGATGCAAAACCGGCTTGATACCAGCGGCCGAGTGCGTCATTCTAATTGGCGGACTATTACCCGGCCACAGTCCGCGCTCCCGGTTCCTCCATGATCGAGCCCCCAGGAGAAGCACGCGCGGCCTCTTGAGATGACAGAAAGTTTGGGCGAGACAATCTCGATGCTTCCTACCGCACTTCCTCGTGACGCAGACGGCCTGTCAGGATACGCCGTCGCGCCAGTGGATAGTACGCCTCGCGTAGTCGGAGAGCGTTATACGCTCTCCGAGCCTGTGGGCTCCGGCGGCATGGGCACGGTGTGGCGCAGCCGCGATGAGCTGCTGCGCCGTGATGTCGCGATCAAAGAGGTCACCATTCCGCCGGGCGTCCCCGCCCGGGAGCGGGAGCTACTGTGCGAACGAATGCTGCGGGAAGCACGTGCCGCTGCTGCGCTCAACCATCCTGCCGTGGTCTCCATCTTCGACGTGGTGAACTACAACGACCGGCCATGGATCGTGATGGAACTGCTGGAGGCCAGTAGCATCACCGACATCATCCGCGATGTTGGTCCCATGCCGCCGCTGAAAGTCGCCGAGGTTGGCATAGCGGTGCTGGGTGCCCTAGCCACTGCGCACGAGGCAGGTGTGCTGCACCGCGACGTCAAACCAGGCAACGTGCTCATCACTAACACTGGTCGCGTAGTGCTCACCGACTTCGGTGCTGCCCGCTGCCCTAACGACACTCCGCTGACAAGCACGGGCTTACTGTTGGGTTCACCGCAGTACATCGCGCCCGAGCGAGCCCGTGGCCGTCCGTTCGGTCCGGCAAGCGACCTGTTCTCCCTGGGGAGCAGCTTGTATGCGGCGGTGGAAGGCCGGCCCCCCTTCGACCGAGGCGAACCGCTGAGCACGATGACAGCCGTAGTCTGTGAACCACCGGACGAGATGCACCGCGCTGGCCTCCTCGAACCCGTGTTACGGGGCCTGCTAGCTAAAGATCCCTCCGACCGGTGGGGCATCGAGCAGGCAACGAACGAGCTGGAAAAGCTGCTGAGCAACGCAGGCGTCGATCACGCCGCTACCCTTCCTGCGCCTCTTACAGCGGAGCCGCAAGGAGAGGAGTTAGCGGCCCTAGAAGGATCGCGGTTCCACGTCGCTCGTGGCGCCGACCGAACGGTCGCCAAGCGTCGTCGCACGACTGCGGGGGTCAGCGACGCCGGGGTGCACACCTCGGCTAGCACCCGACGCGGAGCTCGCCGAAATGTCTCGCAGCAACAACCAGCAAGAGAATCGGCGTCCGACCAGACGGGCTCGGGTAACACGAGCGGTCGGCACCGCCAATCGTCGTTCAGCGCCGCTGACCGACGATTGGCAAAACGCACTCGTAAAGCAGAGCACCGCAGCAGCAGTTGGCGACACCGGGAGCACAAGTCCCGCACCCGGATGTGGCTCGCTGTGCTGGCTGTACTGATCGCCATGGTCGGTGGCGCGTTCGTGGTGCACTACATCGGTGATGCCGATTCCGCTCCGGCCACAGCAACGAATAACGCCCCCTGACCCGAGCGTAGAGCCCTTTGCGCTCTACGCTCGGGCGATAACGTCGGCCAGCAGTACACCCATCCGCTTAGCCGATGCTCTACTGGCAGCCAATACATCGTTATGGTCTAGTCGTTCGCCACCGATTCCCGCGGCAAGGTTCGTGATCAGGGAGAGCGCGAGCACCTCCATCCCGACGGCGCGGGCTGCGATCGCTTCCAGCACGGTCGACATACCGACGAGGTCGGCGCCCATGGTACGTAACATGCGGATCTCTGCCGGCGTCTCGTAGTGCGGGCCGGGCATGGCGGCATAGACGCCTTCGACCAGTGACGGATCCACCTCGCGGGCCAACGCCCGCAGCCGTGGCGAGTACAGCTGCGTGAGGTCGGTGAAGGTGGGTCCGATGAGCGGGGACCGAGCCGTGAAATTGATGTGATCGCTGACCAGCACGGGCTGGCCAACCTGCCAGTCTTCTCGCAACGCCCCGGCCGCGTTGGTCAGCATCACGGTGCCGCAACCCGAGGCGGCAGCCACCCGCACGCTGTGAGCTACCGCTTTCTCGCCGTGACCTTCATACAAGTGGGTGCGGCCCAGAAAGAGCAGCACCCGCTTGTCGGCGACTTTCACCGAGCGCACGACCCCGGCGTGCCCGGCCACACCCGGCGTGTTGAAGCCAGGCAGCTCGTCGACCGAGAGTTCGGCGACAGATTCACCGAACTCGTCTGCCGCCGGCGACCAACCTGAGCCCAGCACGACGGCAATGTCGTGTTGGCGAATTCGACTCGCGGCGGCGATGGCCTTACCTGCTTCGGTGGCCATGAACGGAAGGTGTGGGCTGCTGCGTGGGCTGCGTGGAGTCATCACACTGTCATCTTCTCCGCTACGGTTGGCACTTTTCATGGATTCGCGAATATTGTGCACACTGACACACCGTGGGGAAACCGCGTTATGCGGCCTGTCGAATCCTTCGGAGATCCTGCACCTGGCGGGCACGCTCACTCTGTGCCGCAATGCGTTCATGCGACGAGCGTGGCCCTACCCCACTTCCGCGATCCGGCGGTCGACCGACACGTGCCGGCGCGGGAACCGCGACCGGTCCGAGCCTTGTCTGCTGCCTCACCTGGGGCTGTGGCCCAGGTGAGGCGTTCTGATGTTCCACTACGTTGTCGACTTCGCGGTGGGCTGCCTGTGGATCGCACGCGTTGCGTCCGAAACGTTCCTCGGGTAGGTCGTCCCGCTCGCGCAGCTGGTCGGCGGTGACAGCGTAGTGCCTTCGCGCGTAGTCGTCGGCGCCGCGCTCGGCGGCTTCCTTCTTGCTTAGCTCATCCGTTATCCGCGCATCGACCGCGGCAAGCACGGCATCCGCCTCTTCGCTGTGCTCGCGTTCTGGGTCGTGTAGTGCGCCGCGCAGTGCGTCTCTACTGGCGCTTAGCTGTTCGCGTGTCGCCGTATGAGCCTGCGCGGCGATGTCCTTACTCGGATCGAACTCCGGGGCGCTGTGGACGCCGCGCTGCAGCGCGGCACCTGCCCTGCGACCGACCCTCCCTAGGTTGGGCGGCAGCGAGCTTCCGGGATTCGAACTAGCCGCACCGTCGGCTTTATCGGGAGGTTTGCGGCTGCGTTTTCTGGACCTCTTGGTCGCATCGCGTTCCCGCCGTGTCTGCTGCTCTCGCAGTGCAACGGCCCGGGTCAACGCCGCGTCCAGGGCACCGACGGCTTGTTGGGCGCGCACCGCATCGGTGCTGCCCGGCCGGCGTTTGAACTCCTCGGCGAACCGGCGGC
>JBGTNI010000027.1:0-45138 GCA_041743105.1 Mycobacteriales bacterium
CCTCACAGCCGCCGCTCACGCCGCTCGCAGGATCAGCGCATCGCCTTGACCGCCGCCCCCGCAGAGTGCGGCAACACCCGAGCGTGCCGCGCCGGACGCGATCTGGGTCGCAATATGCAACACCAGCCGAGCCCCCGACGCCCCAACCGGGTGTCCCAGCGCGATCGCACCACCGTGCGGATTCAGCGGCCCCGCTGGCGCTTCCAGCGGCAGCCCCAGTTGCCGCGCCGAGGCGATCGCCACCGCGGCGAAGGCTTCGTTGATCTCCACCATATCCAGTTCGGTGACCGACATTCCCGCCTTTGCCATGGCGCGCTCGATCGCGTTCGCTGGCTGGGCATGTAAGGAGTTATCGGGCCCGGCCACGCTGGCATATGCTTCGATGCCGGCCAGTACCGGAAGGCCCAACCGAAGTGCCGCGGCGCGTTCGGCGACGACGACCGCTACCGCGCCATCGGAGATCTGCGACGACGATCCGGCAGTGATGGTCCCATCGGTAGCGAAAGCGGCCGGCAACTCGGCCAGGCTTTCGGCCGTCGTGTCCGGCCGTATTCCCTCATCGACAGTGACTGTCACAGTGTCGCCACGACGGCCCAAAACCTCCACCGGCGTTATCTCCGAGTCGAACACTCCTTCAGCCAGCGCCTTGGCAGCGAGCTGGTGCGAACGAGCGGCGTAGGCGTCGGAGTCGGCGCGGGTAATACCGAGCCGCGCGTTGTGTTTTTCGGTGGAAGCCCCCATCGTGAGATGGTCGAAGGTGTCGGTAAGTCCGTCGTGGAACAACGCGTCGGCTACTTCGACCGATCCGTATTTATGGCCTTTTCGCAAGCCCGGCAGCAGGTGCGGAACGTTAGTCATGGACTCCATGCCTCCGGCGACTACGATGTCGAACTCGCCAGCGCGAACGAGCTGATCGGCCAGCGCGATCGCCGTGAGGCCCGACAGGCATACCTTGTTGATGGTGATCGCCGGCACGCTCATTGGCAGGCCCGCCGCCACCGCGGCTTGCCGGGCGGGAGCCTGACCGGCTCCGGCCTGCAGTACCTGCCCCAGCACAACCTGCTCCACGGCATCAACTGGTACCTGCGCCCGTGCAACGGCAGCCGCGATAGCAACACCACCAAGTTGCGCGGCCGACAACGATGCCAGTGCACCCAACATGCGCCCGAACGGCGTACGCGCTCCGGCGACGATCACTGAGCTACGTTGCGCCACCATCGAATCTCCCCGACGGCGTTCCAGACGCCGATGTGCCACCTCGCCGCCAGCGTATCGTCGCGGCTGATCCAACTGAGCAGTCGTTACTAAGTCAGCTCGAAAAGCAACTCGTTACTGAGCGTCAGCTCGGTAGCAAGTGCGCAGTTTGCAGGCCAGAAGTCTATGCTTGTCAAGCTACCAACATTGTAGATCGCCTAGATTGCCGAACTCGATGCAGCCGTAAGACTCGGGAGGCTAAGCTGTGCGATACAGCGGCCACACGTTGCGGTGCCAAAATTTGTAGTGCCATAAACTGCGGCGATTGGCCGATGATCTAGAAACCCCCACAACCGTTCTGCGATAGTGAAGGTCATGCCGACGACTACCGATGAGACCCTGTCCTTTTTCGATTCCACTACTGCCGACCCCGATTTCACCATCTCGCTGCGAGGTTACGACCGCCACCAGGTCAACGAATACATTCAGCGGGTCACGACCGAGCTAGCGACCACCCAGCAAGCCAGGGCGGCAGCCGAGCAGCGAATGGCTGACACGCAACAGCGTATGCGCACGGTGGAAGACCAGCTACTGAATCTGCAAAAGCACGTTAAGGCGCAGCAAAAGCAGCTTGACGAGAACTCCCAGCCTACTTTGTCGGGACTAGGCAGCCGTGTAGAGCAGATTCTGCGCCTTGCCGACGAGCAGGCCAGCGAGCACCACAGCGAAGCCGAAAAGAAAGCCGAAGAGACCATAGCCGCGTCCCGATTACAGGCACGCGAGTTCACCGAGAAGGCCCGCGCGGAGACCGGGGGATTGCGGACAGCGGCTGAGCGCGATGCTCGCGGCATTCGGGAAGCTGCCGAGAACGACGCCACCGAGCTACGCTCGGAAGCCGAGCGGGAAGCCAATTTGCTGCGATCAACCGCGGAACGCGAGACTCGTAAGCTCCGTAGCAGCACCGAGCATGAAGCCGCCGAACTCAAGGCACGAGTTCACCGAGAGGTCGCTCAGCTGCAGGCCACCGCCGAGCGGGAAGCCACACAGCTTCGCGGGAACGCCAAGAAAGAGACCGATCAGCTACGCTCGCAGACCAAGCAGGAAACCGACCAGCTACGGGCCACCACCAAACAAGAGACCGACCAGCTACGGACCGAAGCCGCGACTGAGGCGGAGCGACGGCGCAGCGAAGCCGTCCGCATTCTCACCGAGGCGCAGCAGAAACGTGACCGGGACCTAGAAGAGCTTGAACTCACCATAGCCGAGCGCCGAGAGCAGGCCGAAAAGGCTGAGTCCGATCGCCACTCCAAGGCTGTGGCGGAAACTCAGAAGGTCGTAGAGGAAGGCGAGGAGCAAGCCCGCACGGCCGAGCGTCGCGCACGTGAGGTAGAGGCACAATCCGAAGCCCGACGCAAATCCGCCGAAGCGCAAGCTAAAGACATCGTGGATAAGGCTCGTTCGCTCTCCGACCGCACCGTGGGCGAGGCCAAAGCCGATGCCGAACAGCTGATCTCCGACGCGAAGGCCAAGGCAAGTAGCACCACATCCGCGGCTAAACGAGAGGTAACCGATCTCAACAAGCAACGCGACGCGATCAACGGTCAGCTCAGCCAGCTGCGTGAGATGCTCGCCGGCCTGATGGGCGGCACCGGAACGGTAGCTACCGGCTCAACAGATACGGCGGTAAACGCGGGCACAGCTGGGCAGAGCTCCGTCCGCTCCACATCGGACGCTGAGGCACAACGTGAGCCCGCCCGGGTGAACGAGAACGGTCACGGGTAGCAAGAGTCGCAGTAATAGTCTCCACCCACCTTAAGAGCTTGCTCTAGCAGTACTTTTAGGGTGGGTGGTGACATTTACCCCCGATATACGCCATGATGGACGAGATCCCCGGCTTGGGGGTCGGGTAATCGAGCTACGAATTGCGACGCGGCGGACCCGCACAGCACGTAGCTCGCCAGCGATCGCAACCTGTGAGTAATGAATCTATGGTGGCGCAGGACGACAATTTCGACCCACTTGACGACTCCCGTTACAGGCCGGCCTTTGACGTCGTGCTCAGAGGATACGACCGTCGTCAAGTCGACGATGCGCTGTCGGCTATCGAGGACGAGGTCGCCTCGCTTCAGAAAGAGCGCGAGCACGCTTTCGAGCGGCTTACGCATTACACCAGCCAGATAGAACTGCTACAGCGCGACGTTTACTCACTCAATCAACATCTCAAGCAGGCCGAAAGCGCTAAGACACCTGACCGCGCGGCCGTCACCGCACAGGTGCAAGAAATCCTTGAGCTTGCCGAAACCGAAGCCGGCAGTATTCGTACCAAAGCAGCGGCCGATGCCGAAGGGCTACGCACTAACGCCGACGAGGCACTAGCAAGGGCGCGCCTAAAGAGCGAGCAGCTGCTCGATACAGCACGCACCCGCAGTGATGAACTCACGGCAAAGGCAACAAGTAAGACCGAAGCCACCACCGCCCAGGCACGTGAGACCGCCGAGGCCACCATCGCCGCTGCGCAACGTGAAGCCGCGATTACCACGGAGAAGGTCACCACCGCGCGCGACGAGCTGCTGACTCAAGCAAGAGAACAAGCCGCGCAGCTGGTAACTCAGGCAACGCAGCGCGCCAAAGAACACGAAGCGCAGGCGCAGACCCTCAGTAGGACCGTGCTCGCCGAAGCCGATCGGCGACACGCCGCGCTGGACTCCGAACTTGCGGCCAAAAAGCGTACGACCGAAAAGGAGCTCGCCGATTGGGTCGCGCAGCAACGCCAGTCCGTCGCGGAGGAAGACGCCCGCGCCCGCCAGGCGCTAAACGCCGAGCTTACCCAGCGGCGCAACGAAGGCGAGCAACAGGTCGAGCAGGTGGTGGCCGCCGCCAAACAGTGCGCCGCAGAGATAGTGGCCAAAGCCGAGGCCGACGGCCAGCAAATTGTGGCATCGTCTCGAGAGATGGCTGACCAAGTCGTAGCCAGGGCTTGGGCGCATCACGAGGAACTCAGCAAGGAGACCTCCACGCTTGCACAAGAGCGACATCGAATCACGGCTTACTTGACTCATATGCAGCAGACGCTCAACGTAGTGAGCGGACCACCGTCGCAGTCAGGGCAGACACAGCACTCGCCTGCTGCGGCACCGGAACCTGTTGCATCCGAACAAGCCACCGATGCCGAACAGAGTCCGCGAGCCGTTGCCCAACCGCTCCCCGCGCCAGCGATGCCCACCGCTCCGGCACAACCCGAACCGCGGAAAACGCGACCGGCGCCCCGGCCCCGTTCAACTGCGTCGCGCGACCACCCAACAGGGGAACAGGAACAGGACGCTCAAGAATCGCCGCGCGAGCGTATGGCGCTGCTGCTGGCAGCCCTGGATTATGACAAAGCAGATCATGGCAAAACCAAGGACGAAGCCGAAGAGCCCAGCACCAGCAACGGAGCCAACGGCGCACCGACCAGCACGAGTACCTCAAACAATAGGCACCGACCCAGACCACAGCCTCGCCCGCGTCCCGTATCGGCCACTAGCGGGACAGCGGAGACAGCCGCGGCCGATAAGAGCACGCTCTAAGGGCATCAGCTAATAGCTCCCTGCCGTTGCTGCGTTGCTTACGGCTGCCTTGGTCCACACTCGGTGTAGATGGTGGCCCCCGCGGCCTTGACTAAGAGGTTGCGCGGATAGGTGCTGTTCTACTGCGGCGTTCCCTGGCACTTCGCCTGGCGGCGTTGTCCTCCTCCCGCGTGCTACCAGCACGCAGTCGTCGTCCGCCTTGCCATCCTCGACCAGGGGCCGCCTCGCTACGAACGACCTATCCGCGCAACCTCTTAACCTACCGGCGGGCGCTCTAAGCTAAGCCGGGTGACGACACCCGAAGCCCCACAGCCTACCCAGGACGCAGCCGACCCAGGTACCACTCAATCGACTGCGCCTGAAGAAGCCACGCCAGAGCAACCCGCAGTAGCGCAGTCCCGGTACGGATCTCGAGGGGCCCCGCTGAACCGACGGGCACCATTTTTAGTCGGCTTCACTGGGGCGCTCGGCGTCTTCCTAGCCTGGATCCTGTACCAAGCGTTGATCGACCTGCGGTCGATACTTGTGCTGATCGTCGTATCGGCATTCCTCGCCATCGGACTCAACCCGGCGGTGACCTGGCTGCAGCGCTGGAGACTGCCGCGTGGAGCCGCGGTGGGCGTGGTCGCCCTAGCTGCGCTGGCGTTTCTAGTCGGCTTCGTGTTCGCGATCGCGCCGCCGATCGCGGAGCAAGGCGCGAAACTGATCGACAAAGCCCCTGACTATATCGAGCAGCTCAAGCAGAACCAGGCGCTGGGCGATCTCAATGAGCGCTTCGACGTGCTGGACAGGCTCTCCCAAGCCGTCAGCGGCGACCTTGCCTCCGGCGCATTCGGCGGCATACTCGGCGGGCTTGGCTTTCTGGCGAGCGCGATCTTTAACGTGCTCACCGGATTCATCCTCACGCTGTACTTTCTTGCCACATTCGACCGGCTCAAAGCCGGCGCATACTCGTTGGTGCCGGCGTCGCGGCGCCCACGGGTACGACTACTCGGCGACGAGATGCTGGGGCGAATCGGCAAGTATTTGTCCGGCGCGTTAGCCATCGCCCTCATCGCAGGAGCAGCCGCGTTCGGCTTTGCCAGCTTGGCCGGGCTGCCCTACGCCTTGGCCCTAGCCCTCGTAGTAGCGCTCACCGACTTGATTCCGCAGATCGGGGCCACGCTGGGCGCGATCGTCGTGGTCGCGGTGGCGTTCACCATCTCGGTACCGGTAGGGATTTCGGCGATCATTTTCTTTGTGGCGTACCAGCAACTGGAGAACTTCGTCATCTATCCGCAAGTGATGAAGCGCGCGGTCAAAGTCTCCGATCTTGCCGCGATCCTTTCGGCACTGATCGGCGCCGCGCTGCTGGGCGTGGTAGGAGCGCTGCTGGCGATTCCGGCCTGCGCCGCTGTGCAGCTGCTGGTACGCGAGGTTTTCCTCCCCCGCCAGGAAGCCAGCTAGACTGCCGAAAGCGACACAGGGAAGGCTCACACCATGGCGGAACTGAGTCAAGAATTAATAGATCAACTCAATGCCGCGAACGCAAGAGAACAGAAGCGCATCAAAGGACGGTTGGCAAAGGATCCCAAGCTGGCAGCAGAAGTGGATAGATTGCAGACGGAGGATACACGGAGAGCGTACGGACCCCACAGGGCTCGCAAGGGTCCCGAAAACACTGACCAAGATCCGATACCCTCGCCACCACGACGTAAGGGTCGGAAGGGTCGGAAGGCGTGAAGTAGACGGCCCGTACCTCGCGCACACCGCACCGAGCGCACCACCAACACCCAGGAAGGTCGCGTGGAGCACCCCAGCTGCAGCTCGCCCACGATGTCGCCTTCGCGACGCCCACCAACTGAGAGATGTTCGCGCGCCCGGATCGTGCGGCTACCCCCCTTATCGTTGACGAACTCGACATTTTTGTGGTTCAGATGGGTAGTTCACGTTCTGTCAAGTTCGCCGCTGCGGAACAGCTGTGCTCTAACTCGACATCAGCGAGCCGGATTCGCTCGGACCGTCCCACGTGGTCGGCAACGGATGGTGCTGCGGCGCGACATGCCGAACCACCTCATTGAGCACCCGGTCGGCGTCACCGACCCAGAGGTGCTTCGCGCCGTCCATCGCCACGATCTCGGTCTGAGGTAGCGAAGCGAAACGCTCGCGTGCCGCGGCCGGACGCAGGTAATCGTCGAACTCGGGGACCACAGCAATCATAGGTTTGCCCGTCTGAGCCCACGACGCAAGATGCTCCGCGCGCGTACGCCGCAGCGTCGGCGAGAGCAGAATCGCGCCACGAACCGCCGGATCGCAGCCATACATCAACGCCAGGTCGGTACCGAACGACCATCCCAGCAACCACGGGGCAGGCAGCTGGGCAAACTCAACGTATTCAATGGCCGCGGCGACGTCATAGCGCTCGTCGCCAGCCGCGTCGAATACGCCCTCACTGCGACCACGGGCCGATTCCGTGCCACGGGTGTTAAATCGCAGTACGGCGAGCTCGGCCAGCGCGGGGAGTCGCCAAGCCGCCTTGCGAAGTATGTGACTATCCATCATCCCGCCGTGCGTGGGCAGCGGGTGCAGGCAGATCAACGTTGCGATCGGTGCCCGATCGATAGGTATCGCAAGCTCGCCGACGAGTCGCAACCCGTCGCTGGTCTCAAGTTCGATGTCCTCCCGCTGTGCGGGCAGCACAGTGCTCGCACGGATCTGATTCGAAAATCCGATGTGCCTAGAGGACATGGCAACTTCTCGTCTCCCGCTCGCCTTGGCAGCCGTGTCGGCTACCGCGCGGTTCGTTACTAAGTCGACCCGAAAGTAGCTCATTTGCAGGTGGAGAAGACTGTACCTGTCTAGCTACTAACGTTGCCGATTACTAATAGCATCAAGATTGACACGGCTAGATCGAAGCACACCCGTCGTGGTCGGGACGTTGCGGAGCACATATCGAAACTGATCGTATGCTGACACGATGACCGTGCACATCGTCGTCTCCCAGACGATGCCAGCCAGCTGCGAAGCGGTCTTCGACCTGCTGCACGACTACCACCGACGGCTGGACTGGGACACGCTGCTTCGCGCTGCCTACACCGTAGACGACGCGGCGCCAGCCAAAGGAGTGATGGCGGTATGCACCGCGCGCCGGATGCTTGGCGGGTACTCTTTTCGTACTCGCTATGTCACGTTCTCCCGACCCAGTCTGGCTGCGATCAAGCTGGAATCGAGCCCACCATTTTTCGCCACATGGGCGGCCTCCGTCCGACACGAGCCACTACCCGATGGTCGATCCACCGCCACCTACACCATGACATTTCGCTGTAAGCCGCGCTGGGCGGCATGGCTCCTAGAGCCTGTGGCACGTGCAGCGTTTCGACGTGAGACGTCTCGCCGTCTGGCCGCGCTGGCGACGGCTACGTCGATCACATAGGCCGCCGGCGCTCTCGTGCCTGCCAGCACCCCCTATGCCAATGCCGTCGATCGTCAGATCCTCCCGCGGCATCGCCGGGCCACACCACCACGTGCGCCGTCGCGGGTGGAATTTCTCCAGCACAGCCCGGGCATCGGTAGGTTTTGGTCGCCGAAGCCGCTGTCACTACTCGGACAAACCAATCGCCGTCGGCCGCGGTGACCCGAGACGGAGCGCTCCCTAGCGCCGCGCCGCGATGCAACGGTGGGTCCTCGTTACGGCGGCGGTTGTGACGCGGACACACAAGGATACTCCCGTCCTTTTGGGAAACATCGGTGGAGTTTCCATCTCCGCTCATCTGGCAATCGCGAGCTATACCTCAAGGATCGGCCAATCCGGCCCGAGTAATGACCGAACCGTCTCGCGGTCGCCGGTGACCACGGTCGCTACGTCGTGCTCGGCTATCTCGGCGGTGTGAATCGTACTGAGCGAAGGATCGGACCCAAGGCCGCGAGCTTGGCGACCGATGCGACGCGCAGCCGGCGCATCCAGCGGCTTCATCACAAAAGCCGTAGCTAATCGGCCGCCGCAAAGCATATCTAGCACCAGAGCTTCATCCTCGCTCAGCTCGCGGTAGGCCTGAGCTAACGTCACCGTCGAGACAGCGATGTATCGGTTTCGTTGTAGCGAGGTTGCCACAAGCGAAGGTACGAACAGGCTGTCGGAGCGAGCGTAGGAAAGTAACGGATGAAGATCGAACACGTAGGTGGCCGGCGGCGCGTCACTCACGTTGCCGAGCCTCGGTTGCGAAGCTGGTCGGCCTGCCAGGCAATGGCCTGGTCGGTGAGGCGGCGCGCGTGGTCGAGCTCGGCCGGCGAGGGGCGGCCGAAACGTTCGAACAGTTCTTCTAGCGCCTGCTCGGTTTTCTCGCGCTCAGCCGCTTGCCGAACGGCCTGACTAACATAGCTGGAGGCCTGACGTGGACCGGCAGCTTCTAGGCGCTCAGCCACATCGTCAGGCACGCTTATAGTAATTCTCTTAGTCATACTTTCAGAGTACACGAATCATACTCCGTAATCTGCCTGGACTTTCAGCACCCGTGTCGTCGATCGCCGGTAGCACTGAGCAGCTCGTTACTAAGCCAGTCTGAAAGTAGCTAATTTGCAGGTCACAAGGTTGTACTTGTCTAGCTACTTTCGTACTGATTAGCAAATGGCCAGCGATCAGAACAGCCGCAGCGACGGATCGTCCACGCCACGCAGTGCGTCGTAGTCCAGCGTGACGCAGCGGATTCCACGATCGGCGGCCAGCACCCGTGCCTGCGGTTTGATCTCTTGCGCCGCGAATACACCCGCCACCGGAGCCAGCAGCGGGTCGCGATTGAGTAGCTCCAGGTACCGTGTGAGCTGCTCCACACCGTCGATATCGCCCCGGCGCTTGATCTCCACTGCCACGGTGTGGCCCTTGTCGTCACGACACAGCACATCCACCGGTCCGATTGGGGTGGGGTATTCCCGGCGGATCAGGCTCCAGCCTTGCCCGAGCGTGGTGATGTGCAACGCCAGTAGCTCTTGTAGGTGTGCCTCTACCCCGTCTTTGAGCAGGCCGGGGTCGATACCAAGTTCGTGAGAGGTGTCATGCAGCACCTCGTCCAACGTGATGCGAAGTTCCTCGCCGGTCTTATTCACTACCCGCCACACACCAGGCGCCTCTTCTAGGCGGCAGGGAGGGCTCATCCAGTTCAACGGTTTGTAGGCCCGGTCGTCGGCATGCACGGAGATGGATCCGTCGGCCTTCACCAGCAGTAGCCGGGTTGCCATGGGTAAGTGAGCCTGCAAGCGACCTACATAGTCCACGGCGCAGCGGGCAATGACTAAACGCACGCTCTACAGCGTACGCAGCCTTTAGGATGGGCAGAGGTTTCACCGCCCGGTCGGCATCGGCCGTTCGGCTGAGGCTTGATAGCAAGGTGACTATATTCGACGTACCGCATGCAGTACGCCCGGTTTGCACTGATCTACTTGCATATACTTCTTGGCAGGACTCCTACTCTTCATAGAACTCCGAGGGTTCGGAGCGTGGCGTGTTCTAACTTCGAGTAAGCGGGTGAGCGACGTGGCAAGTGGAATCAGGGACATTCACCTGTCGCGCAATGCTCTGCTGGCTGTGGTCACGGTGATCGGCATCGCCGCGATCGGGCTGGTGGTTTACTTCCTCATCGCAGACGGTGACGAGAAAGGCAAGAAGGAGCAACAGAACGAACAGACGCAGGAGCGTCCCAACCGCCCCCCGCTACGAAAGCCGGGCGAGAACGTCCGCAACACCGATGCGGCACCGATCTACCCCGCCCCCGGTCCGGCACAGACCAAAGCCGTCACCGACGCCGCACGAGGCTTCACGGATGCATGGCTGCGAACCGACCGCGATAAGGATGCCTGGCTGAAAGGAGTCGAGCCCTACGGCACCACGGCATTCACCCAACAGCTCGCGACCATCGACCCCGCCGATGTACCCGCCACCAGCCGGGAAGGCGAACCCCGCGAGATCAGCTCTATTTCCGGCTTCTCGGCGGTCACGGTCCCACTGAATTCGGGAACGTTGCGGCTGGAGTTCCGATACATTGACGACAAGTGGCTGATCGCGTCGTACGGCTTTGAGCTGAGAGCGCCATGAGTTCTTACGGGGGCACGTATCAGCAACGCAGCTACCAGCGACAGGGTGTCGTCAGAAGAACGGCCAGAGCCGGCTGGAGCTTCACCAAGAAAATCATCCTGGGTCTGATCGTCCTGTTCCTGCTGTGTTGCACTCCGTGCGGCGCGATCGCGTTCATCGGCGCGTTCAGCGGAACCACCAGCATCATCTCGCTACTGATGCAGAACGAATGCGAGGAACAGGCCACCATAGGTGGCGGTAACGGATCTAGCGGCGGCAACGTCGCCGTGCCTAGTATCACGAAGAATCCGCCTCCCGCGCTAGCGGGAACCACTATCGCGGGTGAGACCTTCACCGCCGAGCAGGTGCGTAACGCGTGGATTATTGTCGACGTGGCCAAGCAACGTGGTCTGCCACAGAAGGCGTGGCTCATCGCCATGGTGACCGCTCGCAAGGAATCCCGCTACATCAACGTCCTAGTGCCGGTCGACGGCGACTCTCGCGGTGTTTTCCAGCAGCAGTCCATTTCCGGTTGGGGCACACCGGAGCAGACCACCGACGTCTGGTACGCGTCCAACGCATTCTTCGGCGGACCACAGGAACCCCAGAACCCCGGCCTGGTCGATGTTCCCGGCTGGGAGGCCATGGAGATCCACGAAGCGGCCGAAGCGGTGCAGCGCTCCGCTTTCGGCAGCGCGGCCGACTATAACAAATTCATCGCCGTCGCCCAAGGAATGCTCGCCCACATCGGTTCCCCCGTGGCCGGAGTGCCGATGCCCGGCGGAGCCAGTGGCGGTGCCAACTGCACTAGCACGGTCGTCGGCGGCCTGAGAGCTCAGATCGTGCAGCTAGCTCGCAATGAGGTCGGCTACAAGCCGACGAATGCCAACTGTGTTAAGTACCATGACCCGAACTGGCAGCCCTATCCTCAATCGAGCCCCGATGCTAGCCCGTGTATCGAGTGGTGCGCAGTCTTCGTACAGAAGATTTGGGAGAAGGCTGGCATCAACCCAATATTCGATACCCGGTGGGCACAAGCTGTACCCACCGAAGTGATGCGAAGCGCTGGCGCTAAGGGAACTTGGAAACCGAAAACTGCCGGTGAGCGGGACGGGACCCCGCAACCGGGCGACGCACTTATTTACGGAATCCCCACGGAAGTGGGCGAAAGACCCCCCGGGCAAAAGGAAACCGGGCACATCGGAATAGTGGTCAATGTCCACCCCGATGGGTTCATCGATACTGTTGAGGGAAACACCGGCAACGACCAAGTATCCTTCAAAAACCGCGTCGACCCCGCAACCCTTGACAATGGCTCACCGGCAACCCGAATCTCCGGTTACGTCTCACCCCCGGGCGGCTGACCGACCAGCCGAGCGGACGTTTTTCAGGGAAAACGTCCGCTTAAAGCGGCATTATGGAACACGACCTCAACCGGTCAACGCACCAGCCAAGGTGGACGACGCGAACCGGAGGTTGGTGTGCGGTTCTCTGAAGAGCAGGTCGAGGAGCTGTGGGATCAGGTGGCGGCGGGGTGAACCCACTCGGGTGATCCGGGTGCGCATTGGGGACTCATCTCAGGAACGTTCGAGCTGTGCTCGTGACGAGTGGGGGCATGCGACCTGCCGGTCGATGTCGACGCGCGCAGCACCTGAGTTCGGCCGAGCGTATGGAGGGTCTCCCGCGGCATCGCGGCTGGACTGTCCGCGCGTGCAATCGCGGCCGCGCTGAGTCAGTGGCCGTCGATCTCGCGTAACGGCGACCGGACTGCCTACCGTGCCAATGTCGCGGATGCGGCGGCTTGGGACCGCGCCCGACGCCCTAAACGTACGTGCCTCGGGGCCAATCCGACTTTGCTTCTGAGGTCCGTGAGCTGCGACCCAGCTCGGTTGAAGGATCTGCGAAATTTTTCAGCGCGCGATTTGGACGACATCGCCGCCAGATCAATAGTCGGCCCGCCGAGTTCTCGACTGGGTCAGCGCTGACGAGATCTGCTGGCCGAACATGCGCATCGGGACCGTCACACGAGCCGATCCCGTTGCGAGGCACCGCGAGAGCATCCTAGGTGCTGGGAGAGCGCAGGCTGATAGCTGGGCGCACTCCGTACCGGGCGAGATCGACACGGCCATAGCTCTTGACGTCGCCGCGTGCGCCGATGAACGCAGCCCGTGACGAACCACCGTCTTGCGCCTGCAGTTGGGTTCGGGTCCACCACCATGAGCAACCGCGCTTCTTGCCATTCTCGACAAGATAGTCACGCTCAACGGCCTTGTCGTAGACGTACAGACGACAACCGTCCATCTTTGGCACCCGCGCGAACTCAGTGCTGATCGCGGCACGCCGGGGACGCCCCCCTGGAGTCCGGTCGGTGAGCGTTCTGACCTCCTGGGCGCTGAGCAAGAAGACGTTGTCCACCGTGTCGGGAGTGTTGTCGCCATTGTCCGTGCACGGCGTCGACTGAACTAGCTCACGCTCATCTTCACCGAACGCGGCGGAAAAGAACGCGTCATTTAGCCACGCCCGCAGATCGCAATCGCGCCACGTTGTCTCTGCGAACTCCCGGTGATAGCGCCTGCAATCGAGGATGCGATCACTGATGAGCAGCACCCTGCTGTCGGAACAATCAAGCACTCGCCACCGGATCGGTTCCTTGGCAAGGTCCCCCGCTGCCAGCGGATACGCGCCAAATTCAATCAGATCGTTGACCCCGGCCTGCTTGAGCTGGCGCGCCAGGAGAACGGGCGTGTGGTCCATCGTGCAAAGTATGCCAGCGGCATCGCGTCCATAGGACCGGTCCCTCACCGAGACGGTCAAGGACGCAAGCGCGGTTCACGCTACCCCCTCCGCCCAGATCGACGAACTATGCGGGGGATCAAGAGCCTGGGTCCACCGCGCATTCGAAGGCGCCGGCCCATGGCTGGAGCTACGATGAGTCCGCCCATGGTGCGTTGACCCGTAGAGACCCCCATCGTTTTCGAGGCAAACATCCTCAGTAGGCGTAGAAGCCTTGCCCGCTCTTGCGGCCGAGCTTGCCATCGTTCACCATCCGCTCCAGTAGGGCGGGCGTCGCGAAGGTGTCGCTGCCAGATTCGGCATGGATCGCCGCGGTGGCGGCGGTTAACACATCGATACCAGTGAGATCGCACGTAGCCAGTGGGCCCATACGGTGGCCAAACCCCAGGCGGCATGCGGTGTCGATGTCGTCGGGACTGGCCACCCCGGCTTCCACCAGTCGTACCGCCTCCATCACCAAGGCAGCCAGCAATCGAGTCGTGACGAACCCGGCAACGTCCTTACGCACCACGACCGTCGTCTTTCCCAAATCCCGCGCAAACCGCTCGGCCAGTTCCAGCGTCGCCTCGCTGGTGTGTTCGCCGCGTACGATCTCGCACAGCGGCATCATGGGCACGGGCGAGAAGAAATGCGTACCCACCACCGATTCGGGGCGGCTGGTTGCCGCTGCCAGCTGTGTTATCGGTATGGCACTGGTATTGGAAGCCAGTAGCGTGCCAGGGCCGCAGAGCTGGTCGAGTCGGGCGAAGACGTTCCGTTTAACCCGCAGGTCTTCGAACACCGCTTCCACGACGACGTGGGCGCTAGCTGCGGCATCTAGCGCCGGCTGCGTGGCGATGCGGGTCTGTGCGGCACGCGCATCGGCATCGCCGATTGCCCCTTTGGCCACGAACCTTGCCAGCGACTTATCGATCGCGGCGGTAGCGCGCCGCAGCGCCGCGGGCTCGGTGTCGTGCAGCGTGACCTGCCAGCCGGCAACTGCCGCGACTTGAGCGATGCCCGAGCCCATGAGCCCGGCGCCAACCACGAATAGATTCCGTTGGCTTGGTGTCGTCTCCGGCATCGCTCACTCTCCTCACTACCTATCGACGTTTTCCCGGAAAATGTCCATGAGAGCCGCTAGCCGAAGTCGGGGTCAGGCACATCTACGCGTTCCAAGTCTGCGCCCAGACTACGTAGCTGAGCCACAAAACCGGGATAGCCGCGGTCGATGTGGTAAATATCGGAGACCTCGGTGATGCCTTCTGCCCGCAACGCCGAGATCACCAGGCCCGCACCGGCACGAATATCGGTGGCCCGCACCGGAGCACCCGAGAGCTGCTCTTTACCGCGCACCACGGCATGATGACCGTCGGTGCGGATCTCAGCACCCAGCCGGACCATCTCGTTAGCGAACATGAAACGCGCATCGAAGACGTTCTCCGTCAGCAACGACGGTCCATCACTTACCGCGGCGAGCGCAATCGCCATCGGAAGCATGTCGGTGGCGAAGCCGGGGAACGGCAACGTAACGATATCGACCGCACGGGGCCGCCGGGTCATCTGCACTCGGAAGCCACCACCGCCGCCGGAGACACCGTCGGGACCTGCCCCCAGATCTGTGACGTGCGCCCCGGCGTTAGTGAGTTTGTCCAAGGCCACCCGCAGGTGCGAGGCATCGCCGCCCCGTACTAGCACATCGCCTTGAGTGATCGCCGCCGCATACGCCCACGTTCCGGCGACGATCCGGTCCGGCACCGTACGGTGCGTCACCGGCGTGAGTTCTTCCACGCCCTCGATCTCCAACGTGGAAGTACCGGCGCCGGAGACTTTGGCGCCCATGTCGTTGAGCATCTGCGCAATGTTGCCGATCTCCGGCTCACGCGCGGCGTTATCTATCACCGTCGCGCCCTTGGCCAGTACAGCGGCGGCCAGAATGTTCTCGGTAGCACCCACGCTGGGAAACTCCAGCACGATGGCGGCGCCGCGAAGCCGATCGGTCTGCGCGATGACGAAGCCGTGCTCGCTGGTGATCTCCGCGCCCATGCGACGTAGCCCGGCGATGTGGTAGTCAAGGCCACGGGAGCCGATGGCGTCGCCGCCCGGGTGCGCCACCTTGACGTGTCCTCGACGTGCCAGTAGCGGTCCCAACACATTGATGGAGGCACGTAGTCGCCGTACCAGGTCGTAGTCCGCCTCGGTTCCCACCTCGACTGGCGTGTCGATTGCGACTGTGTCGGTGGTAGAGCGCTCGTTGCTCTCGGGGGTGATCTCTACATGGCACCCGAGCCGGCGCAGCACCTCACTCATGATGGTCACGTCCGCGATGCGCGGGGCGTTGGTCAGCAGAGTGCGACCAGGCGCCAACAGCGCTATGGCCATAAGCTTGAGAACACTGTTCTTGGCACCCCCGACAGCGACCTCGCCGTCTAGGCGGCCTCCCCCGTGTACCCGGAATATCTCCACCGCGCCATCCTAGGCAGCTACGAACCTGCTAGTTCGCCGGGATCTCCGCCGGATCGTCATAGCGCGCAACGGACGTTACGAGGCCGTCGGCAAACCGGACGACGTCAACTCCGCGCGATGCCCCGCGGGCCTCGAACCGCCACGTCGGCGGCACAAAGCTTAACGACGGCATCGATGGCGCCACGGTTTACCGCGGCATGCCACTGCTCTAGCAGGAGGTACTGAGCAGGGCTCGGAGCGTTCGTTACTTAGGTATCCCACATACCCTTAGGCTGTCGGCATGACCATTCACCTCACCCGCATCTACACCAAGACCGGGGACTCCGGCAGCACTGGACTGGGCGACTTCAGCCGGGTCTCGAAGACGCATCCCCGCATCGCGGCCTACGCCGACGTGGACGAAACGAACTGTGCCCTTGGGGTGGCCGTGGCACTCGGTGAGCTCCCGGAGAACATGCTAGCCGTACTGGCCCAACTACAAAACGACCTCTTCGACGTAGGTGCTGACCTCTGTGTGCCGCGTCCCAACTCAACCGATGACGGCACCCCAGCCAATTCTGAGGCACCCGTGCCGCTTCGGGTCACCAATGAACAGGTTGCCCGGTTAGAGCGGTGGTGTGACGAGTTCAACGAGCCGCTAGCAGCGCTGACCAGCTTCATCCTGCCCGGCGGCACCCCTGGCGCTGCTCTGCTGCACAACGCCCGCGCAGTGGCCCGCCGAGCCGAGCGCAGCGTCTGGGCACTCATCGAGGTCGAACCCGAGACGGGCCACGCTCCGGCGGTCTACCTCAATCGGCTCTCGGATCTGCTGTTCATCCTGGCCAGGACGGCTAATCCGGGCGGGGACGTGTTGTGGCAACCAGGCGGTAACGGGGCAGCTGAAGCAGCTACGCATGGCGGTTGATGTCGAAAGTATCTACGGCATCCTCAAGCAAGGTGGTAGTACCGATGAGTTCATCGATGAACTACGTGGACCGGCAGATCCCACAACGTCAACGGGGTGATCACCACTCATGGCAGCAACGTGAATGCCTTACCGGTCCGGGAACGGACCACGCCGAAATGCCGCCGATCCGTCGTAGCAATGACGTCAGCCTTACGTCGCTCGGCGCAGGCGACCACAGATGCGTCCACCGCACCAAGTGGGAAGTCTCGGTACCGAGCAACCAGGTCCGCCATACGGAGCCAATCGGCGGGGTGAACCGGCTCGACATCGAATGCGCCGGAAGCAAGATCGCCGAGAAAGCGAACTTCAGCCTCAGCGCCGAGACGGGTACCGATCAGATAAACCGCTTCGGTTATCACCAATGTCGGTACAACAAGGACACCGGGGTACGACGTCAGCAAGACCTTGCTGACGTCGTGAAACGCATCGTCAGCATCGACGTAGGCATACAGCGGGCCGGCATCGACGATTATCACTCGCTTGGAGCGTCTGATCTGAGTCCGACCCATTCCGTGGAAAGAATCTCGTCGATCCGGGCGGAGACGTCGGCGCGACCGCTAGCGCCCGCGCCAGCGGCCAAGAGTTTCCGCGACCCACCGAAGTGCTCTTCCAACGCTTGCCTGGTAACCGCCGAGATGGTGACACCACGACGCGCTGCTTCAGTACGTAGAGCCGCGTCAAGCGATTCGGGTATTTTCACGGAGGTCCGCTTCATGGTATGTCAGCATACCATGTGACAAGCGCCGCAGTGACGGTTCCGAATCCGCCCACAGTGGCACCATAAAAGCCGTGACTACGACTGCCGCCACTCCCCCGCGCACTGCACCACAGCGCACCGACGCCTGGACCGAACCGAGCGGCACCGCTACCGCGTTGCTACTGCTGGGACGCGGCAGCGACGCGCACTCGGAGCGGGGGGTGGACTGTCCCGGCGCACTGCCTTCGCCATCGGAGGAGAACCTGACCGAGCGCGCCCGCGCCGCGCGCGCACAGCTGGGAGATCGCGCGTTCGTGCTGGGCCACCACTACCAGCGTGACGAAGTGATCGCGTTCGCCGACGTCACCGGTGACTCGTTCAAGCTCGCGCAGCAGGCTGCCGCCGCACCGGAGGCGGAATTCATCGTCTTCTGCGGCGTGCACTTCATGGCAGAGTCGGCCGACATCCTCACCGCGCCGCAGCAGCGAGTGATCCTGCCCGATCTCGCCGCCGGCTGCTCCATGGCAGATATGGCGGGTATCGAACAGGTACAGCAGTGCTGGGAGACGCTCGCCGAGGCTGGTATCGCCCAGACGTGCATCCCGGTTAGTTACATGAACTCCTCGGCCGCGATCAAGGGATTCACCGGTGAGCACGGCGGCACCATCTGCACGTCGTCGAATGCGCGACGCGCGCTGCAGTGGGCATTTGAGCAGGGCGATCGGGTGCTGTTTCTGCCCGACCAGCACCTTGGCCGCAACACCGCGGTGCTGGAGCTAGGGATGGAACTAGGCGACTGCGTAGTCTTCAATCCGCATCGGCCCGCCGGCGGGCTGACACAGCAACAGCTGCGGGATGCCCGCATGATTTTGTGGCGGGGACATTGCTCCGTGCACGGCCGATTCACGCTGGACTCAGTGCGCGAGGCACGCGACCGAGTGCCCGACGTGCGCGTGCTGGTGCATCCGGAGTGCACACATGAGGTGGTCACCAATGCCGACGTGGTTGGCTCCACCGAGTTCATCATCGACACCATCGAAGCCGCTCCAGACGGCTCGGCGTGGGCGATCGGCACCGAGCTCAACCTTGTCCGCCGACTGGCACGCCGGCACCCCAATAAGACGATCATGTTCTTGGATCGAACCGTTTGTTACTGCTCCACCATGAATCGGATCGACCTGCCGCACCTGGTCGCGTCGTTGGAATCGCTGGCGGCAGGAGACGTGATCAACCAGATTCGTGTGGACGAGGTGGTGACAAGCCACGCCCGTCGCGCGCTAGAGCAGATGTTGGCACTGCCGTAGCCGGGCTAGCCCGCGGCTGTCGCGCTGCGGCTACCGGCCAAGGCGTGGCGTAAACTCCCGAGCGTGGCAGGTAAAGCAACAGCACCGCAGGGTAGTGGCACGGCGAGCGGCGACGACAGCAGCAGCACAGGTTCGACCAAGAACCATACTCCGCCCAAGGGACGGCCGACGCCCAAGCGAGTGCGGCGTCCGGCGATGACCGCGCCACCAGCGAACAGCAAAGAAGCCCGCAAGCGGATGCGCCAGCAGCTCAAGTCCGAGCGCGCCGAGCGCTACGAAGGCGTGCGGCGCGGCGACGACACTTACCTGCCCAAGCGCGATCAGGGGCCGGTGCGCAAGTTGGTGCGCGACATCGTGGATGCCCGCCGCAATCTGGGGCCGTGGTTTTTTATGGGCACATTCGTGGTGGTGCTCGGATCCATGCAGTTTGTGCCTGCGCCGATTCGCTCCGGTGCTTCAGCGCTCTGGCTCTTTTTGATAGTGGCCATGGTGGGCGACGTCATCCTGCTGACCCGACGCATTAAGCGCATCGTCGCCGAGCGATTCGAGAATGGCTCCGAACGCACCGTGGGACTATATTTCTACGCCATCATGCGCTCGGTGGTGTTCCGGCGCTGGCGGCAACCCGCTCCCGCCGTGGAGCTCGGCGACCCCGTGTAGCGCCCAGTATGAGCCGCGACGCAGCACTGAACATTTCGTTACACAACGGTCATACTGATCCGATCGTCGGGCGCGAACGACGGCGGTGCGGGACTGGCTACTATGGGGGCTCGGCCGAGAATGTCGGAGTTTCTTCCGCTCGATAGGCCTCGCCCAACCCAGCAGCGCGACACGCGCGTATACCCGAGCCAAGAGAGGCTCCGTGCCTGACACAGACACCGCGTCTACCGCCGTCGCCGCCGAGCGGGGGAAGGACATCGGCATTGTTGACAGGGCGCCCAACTCTTCGACGTCCTCACGGCCCGGATTACCACATCGCATCGCTATCCGGCTGATCACCACCCTGCGCTCGCATTTAGCGCTGTCCATCGTGCTGGGGCTGGGAATCGTGCTACGCATCGCCACGATGGTGGGGTACGGGCCGGCGTTTTACTTCAATGACACCCGCGGCTACCTGGAATACGCCGACTTGGGCCACCTGCAGCCGGCCAGGCCCTATGGCTACTCCGGATTTTTGAATCTGTTCCGCTGGACCGACTCCATCTGGCCGGTCATCGTTACGCAACATCTGTTGGGTCTGATCTGCGCCATCGCGATCTATGCCTTGGTGCGACGCAAGGGCGGGACCCGATGGCTGGCGACCGTGGCCGCGGCGCCGATCGCGCTCGACGGCTACGAGCTCGTGGTCGAACACTACATTCTTGGCGACAGCCTGTTCAGCTTCCTGGTACTGGGCGGCATGGTGTGCCTGCTCTGGAACAAGCGCGTCTCGGTCCCGCTAGCAATCGCCGCCGGGCTACTACTATCGGCCGCGACGCTCACCCGCACCGTAGGTCTGCCACTACTTATTCTGGCTGGGCTGTACGTACTGATACGCCGCGCCGACCGGCGCGTAATCGTGGCCCTGGCTCTGTCTATCGCGCTTCCCATCGGGGGATACGCGGTCTGGTTCCATCACCACTATGACAAGTACACGCTGTCCACCTGGCAGGACCGTTGGATGTATGGCCGCATGATGTCGATCGCGAACTGCGAGAAACTCAAACCCCACCTCAATCCGCGGGAAGCGATCTTGTGCGACCGGCCGGAGAACGAGTTGGCCTACAAGGTCGACTACTACGTCTGGAGCTCCGAAAGTCCGGGCAGCAAGGTCGGGGGACGCCCCGCCTACACCTTCTCCGCCAAAGTGATACTGCACCAGCCGCTGGACTATGCGGGGCTGGTAGCTCGTGAGACGTGGGCTTTCTTCTCCCCCGAATACTATCTTTTCCGTAACGAACCGCCCGGCACCACCTGCCCGCCGCTGTGGGAGTTCCAGAACGAAACCAGCGATCCTGTCTGTGAGCCACGGCCGGTGGCCAGTTCGAAATTCGGCGACTATCGGGGCGCACACCCCGATGAATGGCCCGGATTCATCCCCACGGCGTTGCACGACTACCAGCGATTTGGGGGAGTGACGCCGGGACCGTTCCTTGCGCTGTGCCTGCTGCTGATGTTCGCTGCTGTCATCGCACCACTGGCACTGCGGCGCCTCGGCGTCAGTCGCCGGGTTCGCGCCGACGGCGAATGGACGTTACGCTGGGATGCACTACTGCTCGGCGCTTCCGGGGTCGCGCTGCTGGTGATGGCCATTGCCACATCGCAGTTCGATATTCGATACGGCGTGCCCGTCCTGGTACTGATTCCACCGGCGGGTGCGTTGGCGTGGATCAGCCTGCAGCGCACTCTGCCTAGCACGCAACTGTGGGCGTCAGTTCGCAAGACCGTGACACGGCAGCGCAGTAGTCCAACAGCCTAGATGACGCTAGCCACACCGAGATGGTGAATCGGAGACCGCACGTGCTTGACAGTAAAGATCAGACCACTCCACCGGCGGGGGTTACGACCGCGGTCCACGGCGCTGCCGTGGCAGCCAACGGCGCAGCCACCGGAGGAGTCGAGGTTACTGTTCTCATGCCATGCCTCAACGAGGCAGAGACACTCGCAATCTGTGTCACCAAGGCTGTGAACTCGCTGCGGGAGCTAGGCGTCAACGGCGAGGTGGTGGTCTCCGATAACGGCAGCACCGACGGTTCGCAAGAGATCGCGATAGCGGGCGGCGCCCGCGTCGTCAACGCGCCAATCCGGGGCTACGGCGGTGCGCTCATGGCCGGAATTGACAGCGCGCGTGGACGTTACGTGATCATGGCGGACGCCGACGACAGCTACGACCTGTCCAATTTGGGCCCCTTTATCGAGCAGCTTCGCGCCGGAAACGACGTAGTGATGGGTAACCGCTTCAAGGGTGGGATCGCCCCGGGCGCTATGCCTCCGCTACACAAGTACCTGGGAAATCCGGTGTTAAGCTGGCTGGGCCGCAAGCTGTTCAACCTTCGCGGCGTTAAAGACTTCCACTGCGGTATCCGCGGCTTCCATCGCAACCGCATTCGCGAGCTGCGGCTATGCATGCCAGGCATGGAGTTCGCTTCGGAGTTGGTCGTGCGTGCGTCGCTGGCTAACTACTCCATGGTGGAGGTTCCGGCCACGCTGCGGCCCGACGGCCGTAGCCGGGCACCACACCTGCGCACCTGGCGCGACGGATGGCGCCACCTGCGGTTCCTAATGGTGTTCGCCCCGCGCAAGATCCTGGTCTGGCCCGGCGCGATCCTTGCCACGGCGGGCCTGACCGGTACCGCGGCGCTGACCATCGGCCCGGTCTCGCTAGCGAGCCTCACGTTCGACGTCAGCGCGCTCGTCTATACCTGCCTTGCGGTCTTGGTGGGGGTGCAGCTATTTCTGGTAGGTGGCTGCGCCAAGCTGTACGGACACACCGAGGGTCTGATCAGCGAGAATCAGCTGGCATGGTGGGCCAAATGGCTGAAGCTGGAACGCTGTGTAGTCGCCGGCTCAGTGCTGGTAGTCGCCGGGATCGTCGGTACTTCGATCGCTTTGAGTAAGTGGGGCGGTGCGAGCTTTGGTGACCTGGATCCCAGGGACATGATGCGGCTGGTGGTGCCCTCGGCTACCGCAATAGCGATCGGTGTCGTTATCTGGTGTGCCGGCTTGTTCGCGAGCCTGCTCACGCTACGTAGGGTGCATGCGCCGGTGCCATCGGCAAGCCCAACCAGCACAGCGCCGCCGCAAGACTCCACGCTGGTGTAGCAGCTAGGGCATGTCCACCACCGAAGCCGGCGAGCGAACCGCTGCCCAGCGGGGCGTGGGCGGTCCCTGGACTACTCGCGCAAGCTGAGCGCCTCCCACCAGCGCTCCGCCATCATTGCGTAGCCCTCCGCGGTGGGGTGGATACCATCGATCAAGGTGGGATGTTTGCCATCGATCGAGTCGCTACCTGTCAGCGCCTCGTACTGGTCGACGAAGCTGACCTTGGCTCCCCGATTCGCCTTATCGTCCACCATCGGCTGGATCGTCTGATTGAACTGGCGCACCTTGGCGTCGTGCTCATCCGATGGCACGATGCTCGCCACGTACACATGCGCATTGGGCGCCGCCTGGGTGATGTGATCGATCAACTTCGACAGCCGCCGCGGCGCAGTCGTCGGCAGCTCATTGGGGCGCCAGATGTTATTGGTGCCGGCGTGCAGCAAGATCACGTCAGGTCGGTATGTGCGCACCCATGACGCAATCTGCTCATCGAGCTGCTCAATCGTCCAGCCTGGGTGTCCTTCGTGGTTCTTATCCGGCAGGCTCGCCGGGCCACTGGTCTGACTGCCTACGAAATCGACAGGGACGTTCGCCTGTTGGAAAAGCTGCCACAAATGCGGCCGGTAGGCGCCGGGGACCTGCCAGCCGTTACCTTCGGTGATCGAATCGCCCAGCGGCATGACACGCAACGGGCCGCTTCGCCGAAGCTCCGGATTCGCCGTATTCTCGGCAGCTTGCGTGACGCCGCCGCCATGCGGTTGCCAGGGCGTGACCACAACAAACGTGAAGACCGCCGCCGCAACCACAAGACCGACCGTTACCGCTAGTACTCTGTGCAACTTATGCACACGTTCCTCCACGTACTAAGCAGAACGAAAGCAGCTAGTCAAGTGCAGCCTTCGGACCTGGAAAATGAGCTACTTGGGCTGGCTTAGTAACAACCAGCTCAATAGGGGTACGGCGAGGCTTGGCCGGCCGACTGACCTCAACGATCCCGGGCCATCGATAATGTCGACTCGTAGACCGGGCGCGGAACAGTTGGGGCCAATATAGCGTGCGCTACCAACGCAATGCGGCAATACGTGAAATCTCGCATGATTTATCGCCGCCCCAGTTCCACCGGCGATGTTGCTGACAAGCTTTGACGGCGCATCGTTGCCCGCGCGTGCAGCGATCCCTACCGCACCAGCGTCACGTCGCGGGCGGTGCCGACTAGGATCACCGCACCATCGGTGACTGTGACATCCGTGACCTTGGCGCCCAGCGAAAGATCCGGTAACGCGACGCCCCTGGTGAGGTAGCTCTCCACGGCCTCCCGCGCCAATGGCGACAGTTCACGGGTATCACCGGAAAGCTCCAGAATCTCCACCGCGATACGATCGCCGGACACGTAAGGTCGCAACGTCGCGTCGATATTAGTCGCGACGCCGCGCACGGTCAGCGAACCGCTGGCGCGTAGCCGACCGTCGCCAGCACGAACGTCAAGGTCGGGCAGATTCAGCGCGGCCCCTAACCGCTGCGGATCAAGTCTCGCGGCTGCCTCTACCCGTCCAGCAATCACGTTATGCGCAGCTTCCCGACCGGTCAGCACCGAACGCGGCGCCTCGACGTCGGACAGCTCCGCCGTGAGCTCAATAAGCGCGAAGTCGCGGACCATAACGTTACGCATGGTGACATCCACTCGCCCGAAGCTGCCCGCCGCGGCTTGAGTGAGGAACGGGAAGCCACGAATGTCCACCTCAGTGGAATCGGCCGTAGTCTCGTACTCCGACGCCGACTCGGTAATCGCCGTGGCAACTTTGTCCTCGGCGACCGATACTGCTACGCGGTCGATCACGGTCAGTACTACCGCCAGCACCACGATGAGGCCAACGAGTACCCAGGGCCACTTACGTCGCCGGGTAACGTTAAGTGGTCTCGGTTGAGGAGCCTGCGTCATGGTGTGAGTACTCTCGTGAGGGCTCTAGCGGGCAGCGGACTCTAGCGGGCAGCGCGATCAGGGGAATGGCAACAAGGAGATAACAACGTAGCCGGTAGCCACACCGAATGCGATCGCCAGCAGCGGGCCCCGAACCGCCACAGCCGCAGCTGTACGAGTCGGAAGTGCGGCGAACCGGCGGCTGGGTTCGATGCGCGACGCTGACCGCGCGGCTGTGGGCGACCAGACGGCCCTATTCACCGATCTGCCCACCAGTTCGTACCCACTGGCCACATCGACCAACGTAGCGACTAACGCAACCACACCACCGAGCGTGGCTCCCAGCGCCGCAAGAGAGGTCCCAGCAGCCACCGACACTCCGCTGGCGGAAAACAGCGCTGCGCCCATGCAACTTCCGGCGCCGATGCCAAGCACGATTCCTAGCCATCCACGCGGAACGGTGGGATGCACGGTGGGCTGACGAATGACCGAATCGACCAGCTGCGCGATCACGATGCTCACCCCTGCCGCTGCCGCCGCCGCGCTACCCGCGGCCGCGCCCACGAAGTCGCCGGCCAGCACAATCAAAATGGCCAGACTTAGCACAGCTAGCTGAAGCTGCGCCGCTTCGCCGAGGGCAAAGGTGACCTCTCGCCGTTGCCGGATACAAAACTGCACTAGCACCGCGGCAATGAAGCCAGCAGCTCCCACTACTGAGATGTACTCCAGCGACAGCTCGGGCGAGCGCAGTGCAACTCCGTCTGCCAGCAGCGCAACACCCGTGCCAGCGATGGCCAGGCCCAGCGGCGTGCGCGGTGCCATGGCCCCGATCCAACTCCCGATCAACAGTATCTGGCACGCCAGAACCACAGCGGCCGTCGTCCAGACCGACGTAACAGTGGCGGCGTATAACAGACCCGAAAACCAGCCAGCCGCCGCCGCGGCGGCCCACGGCGCGGGGAGCGGCAAAGCCGCGTATTCGGCAGCCCACGAGGCAAGGTGTACTTTTTGCGACGGCCGCTCGTTCCGACCACTGATCGCAGCAAGGTTCGACAACCGAGAGGCTAGCCGTACTGACGCCACCGCACGTGGCGCACGGTGCGACCTGACCGATTTAGGCAGCTCCATATGGTGATCGTGCCAGAACGGGAACGCACGCTAGAGTCCGACGCCCGGGACAAACCATAAGGGGACAACTTGTGCCAAGTTGTCCCCGAGACTACCGATATCCTGGGCACCATGCAGAATCCTGCTGCTCACCGACGCGCCATCGCGGACCCCGACGTCGCAAGCCGCCGGTTCGGCGCGGCCGCACGGCACGGCCCGGGTGCTGCCCAGCCTGGAACTCTTGGACCATCAGGTGCGCGTCGCGCCGTATGACGTGCAGGCACTGCTGGATTCTCCGACGCCGGAGGTGGTGCTGGTGGATGCGCTCGGCGATCTGGTGGTGGCGCGCGGAACGTGCCGGCTGCTGCGCACAACGGGGCTAAGCGCGCGACTGATCGCCGTACTAGTCGAGGGTAGCCTCGCCGGAATGTCGACCGAGTGGGGCATAGACGACTTTGTGCTCCGTGACGCCGGGCCCGCCGAAATCGACGCTCGGCTACGGCTGGCAAACGTCGGCATAATCTCGGCCAGTGAGCGAGTCATCCGTGCGGGCGAGCTGATGATCGACACCTCGACGTACGCAGCAAGGATCAAAGCCCGTCCGCTGGATCTCACCTATAAGGAATTGGAGCTGCTCCGCTATTTGGCGCAGTACCCTGGCCGGGTGTTCACACGGGAGCAGCTGCTGCGGCAAGTGTGGGGGTACGACTATTTCGGCGGCACCCGCACCGTTGACGTGCACGTGCGACGGCTGCGCGCAAAGCTGGGCAGTGAATACGAAGCGATGATCGGCACCGTACGCCAAGTGGGATACAAGCTAGCCGTACCGCCAGCACATCTGATGCTCGACAGCGCGCAGCTGGGCGCCTGATGCGCGAGGTCGAGGTTCGAACCACGGCCCTAGAGCGGTCTGAGTTATCCCAGGTAATGGGGTGTGTGAGCGATGCCGCCGCGGTCGACACGACACCTCCGCTGTCGGACCAGACGCTGCTGCGGGTGGCCCATCCCGACGCCGACAGCGCACCCGGCATCCATCTGCTGGCTTATCGGCACCGGAGCATCGTGGGATACGGCTTCGCCACCCGCGGAGAAGCCGAACTGGTCGTACACCCTAAGCACCGGCGCACCGGCCACGGTCGTGCGCTGCTTGCGACCGCAATCGGGCATGCACCGCGCCGCGAAGGGCAGCTGCGGCTATGGGCACACGGTGACCATCCCGGAGCGGTGCGCCTGACGGCAGAATTCGGGCTCGCTCGGGATCGGATCCTGTGGCGAATGGAGCGACCGCTGCACGGCGCGGATATTGCCGCCACACTCGCCGCCTCACAGCTACCAGAGTCGGTGCGGCTACGTTCTTTCGTGCCGGGACAGGATGAGGCCGCGTGGCTTCGGCTGAACCGTCGCGCGTTTGCCGGGCACAGCGAGCAAGCAGACTGGGAACTCTCCGATCTGAAGCTACGAGAGACCGAGCCTTGGTTTGACGCCGAGGGGTTCCTGTTAGCGGAGCGAGCAGCCGACAACGTACTCCTTGGTGCGCATTGGACGAAGATCCACGCCGCGACTGCCACAAAAGAGCCGGTGGGTAGCTCGATAGGTGAGGTGTATGTGCTGAGCGTCGATCCCGATGAACACGGCGGCGGTCTTGGCCGGGCCTTACTCGCGGCGGGGCTGGGCCACCTTCAGCGGCGCGGGTTGCGCCGCGCGATGCTGTACACCGACGCCACAAACACTGTCGCGGCGCGCCTTTACGAAAAGGGCGGGTTCTCGCACGCCGGAACCGACGTGCAGTACCTCAGCGCGGCGCAATCCCCGCCAGCAGGTGTGGTTTCACAGCTTAAGTAAGCCGGCCAAGGTGAGCGATCTCACATCGTTTTCACAATGTTCAACGTTCATTCATGTAGTGCGCATACCGCGTAAATCTGCAACTCTTAGCGTCCCAGTATGAGAATCCCCCGAATACACACACAGATAGGTGTTGTCGCGACGTCACTGGCTTTGGTGCTGTTAACGGCCTGTAGCGACGACTCTTCCACCAACCTGCGGGTAGACGGTTCCAGTACCGTCGGCCCACTAACGTCCACCGCGGCGGAACTGTATGCCGAGGAATCCAGCGTCAAAGTGTCAGTAGGCACGTCTGGTACTGGCGGCGGTTTGGAGAAATTCTGTAACTCCGAGATTGCGATCGCCGACGCCTCCAGGCCGATCAAGGACTCCGAGAAACAAATCTGCGAATCCAACAAGGTCCGCTATACCCAACTCCAGGTGGCTAACGACGCTCTGACAGTCGTCGTGCACAAGGACAACGACTTCCTCAGCTGCCTCACCACCGAGCAACTGAAGAAGCTCTGGGATAAGGACTCTCCGGTCAAGACGTGGAATCAGCTCGACGAGTCCTTTCCCGATAAGCCGGTGAAGCTGTTCGGCCCCGGCACCGATTCGGGCACCTTCGACTACTTCACCGATGAGATCAACGGTGAAGAGGGTCGCAGCCGGACCGACTACACCGCCAGCGAGAACGACAACGTATTGGTGCAAGGCGTGAGCAGCGACTCGAACGCGCTCGGCTACTTCGGATACACCTACTTCGAAGAGAATGCCGACAAGCTCAAAGCAGTGCAGATCGATAATGGCGAGGGCTGTGTGAAACCGAGCAAGCAGTCCGCGCAAGACGGCAGCTACGCGCCGCTGTCGCGTCCGCTGTTCGTCTACGTCAGCGACGCGACCGACCAGCGAGACGATGTCATCGACTTCATGCGGTTCTACGTCGACAATATCGACAAAATCGTCGCTGAAGCCAAGTACGTTCCGCTCACGACCGAGCAGAAGAACACCCTAAAACAGAACTTCGAGAAGTTCGCTAATTAGGGCGAACCTAGCTACACAGAGTACAGCCTTCTGACCTGCGAATTTCGTTACTTTGGGCTGCTTAGTTACGAGCGGCTCGATAGTAGGAACTAGGGGTAGCCGACATGGGAACCGCTAGCGGGGCGGAGATCGGGCGGCCGCCCAAGGCACGCCAGGAGCATCCATTACGACGGCGACGGCTGCGGATAGGCGAACGCAGTATCGAAGTTGGCCTGTTCGCAGCCGCCGTCGTCTCGATAGTGACCACCGTCGGGATCGTCCTAGCACTGGGCGAGCCGACGATCAAGTTCTTCGGCGAGGTCGGCTTCGGTGAGTTCCTCACCGGCACCTCCTGGACTCCGCTGTTCACCGATCCCAACTACGGTGTGCTTCCGCTGCTGACCGCGACTATCGAGGTCACGCTGATCGCACTGTTGATCGCCGTCCCGCTGGGTCTTGGGTCAGCGGTGTACCTAGCGGAATACGCCGGCCCCCGGCTACACAACTGGGCCAAGCCCACGCTGGAGCTGCTGGCCGGAGTTCCGACAGTGGTGTACGGCTTCGTGGCCCTACAGATGCTCAACCCGGTGCTACGAGCACTGTGGCCTGGCGACAACCCGCCAGACTTTCAGAACATGCTCGTGGCCGGTGTGGTGATGGGCTTCATGATCGTGCCCACCATCGCCAGTCTCTCCGAAGATGCAATGAGCGCGGTACCGCAGACTCTACGCGACGGCGCCTTCGCGCTGGCGTCCTCGCGTACTCAGGTAGCCACCACAGTCGTGGTGCCCGCCGCGACATCGGGGATAGCGGCAGCCATTGTGCTGGGAGTTTCGCGCGCCATCGGCGAAACCCTGATCGTCACTATCGCCGGAGGCCTGGTCGCAGACCAGATCCAACTCAATCCGATTCGCTCCGCGGAGACGATGACCGCCTACATCGCCGCAGCCGGGTCCGGCGATGTACCACTCGGGACCATCGATTACAACACCATCTTCGCCGTCGGAGCACTGCTGTTCGTGCTCACATTTGCGCTCAATGCGTTGAGCATCCGCTTGGTGCGCCGGTTCCGGGAGGTCTACGAGTGAGCACTACAGCACCTGCTGAGCCAGCCGCCTCCTCGATCGGCGGTGAGCTGACCCGTTCGCGTCCCCGCCCTGGCGAGACCGCGTTCACATGGGCACTGCGAGGTTGCGTGGCTGTCTCGATAGGCTTCCTCGCCGCGCTGTTGGTATTCGTGGTGTACCAAGGTTGGTCACGATTGGATTCGCGGCTCTGGAACGCCATGCCCACCGCGCGAGAGTCCCGCATCGACGAAGCCGGTGTTCAATCGGCGATCACCGGAACTCTCTGGGTGGTGCTGACCACCGCCGCTATCGCGCTTCCGTTGGGCATCGCCGCCGCGGTGTACTTAGAGGAGTACGCCCGTCGCGACCGCTGGTACCTCCGGCTGCTGGAGCTCAACGTTCAGAACTTGGCCGGGGTGCCTTCCATCGTCTTTGGCATCCTGGGCCTGGGCATCATCGCGCGCAGACTCGGATTGGGTTTGTCGGTGATCACGGCCGCACTTACACTGGCACTGCTGGTATTGCCGACGGTGATCATCGCTTCCCGCGAGGCGATCCGCGCCGTTCCGCCTTCGATCCGAGACGCCTCCTACGCATTGGGCGCCACAAAATGGCAAACTGTCCGACGCCAGGTGCTCCCGGCGGCGGTGCCCGGCATCGCCACCGGTTCGATCCTGTCGGTATCGCGAGCCATCGGCGAGGCGGCGCCGCTGCTGCTGCTCGGCGCGGTGACGCTCGTGCTGTTCAACCCCGCGGGGTTCGACAGCACCTACACCACGTTGCCGATTCAGATCTACAACTTGATTGCCTCGCCGTTTGAGTCCTTCCGAGAACTCGGCGCGGCAGCCATCGTGCTCCTACTGGCGATCGTGGTGGTACTGAATTCGGCTGCGATCTACATTCGGTATCGATACGCGAAACGGTGGTGAGGCAGATATGTCCTCGATAGGTCCCCGCGCTCTCCCCCCCTCGGTTCGACCGCGACCCGAAACCTTGGGCGCATCTCGCGGCGATACGGCTCCTATGACTCGTGAAGTAGTGCTGCAGGCGGATGGGGTCAGCGTGCACTACAGCGGTGTTGCCGCGTTACGTGACGTGGATCTTTCGATCCGGCGCAACGAGATCACGGCGCTGATCGGACCCTCCGGCTGCGGCAAGAGCACCATGCTGCGCTGCTTTAACCGGATGAACGACCTGGTTTCGGGTGCAAGCATTACCGGCACACTCACCTATCACGGGCACGATATCTACGTGCCTGAGGTCGATCCGATTGAGGTTCGGCGCCGCATCGGCATGGTGTTTCAGAAACCCAATCCGTTCCCCAAGTCGATCTATGACAACGTGGCCTACGGACCACGCGTGACCGGCATGGATGTGAGCGACGCGGGTTTTAGCGATATGGACCAGCTGGTGGAGGAAGCGCTGCGCAGCGCGGCGTTATGGGACGAGGTGAAAGGCAAGCTACGTTCTTCGGCGCTTGCGCTGTCGGGAGGGCAGCAGCAGCGGCTGTGTATCGCGCGCACCATCGCAGTGAAGCCGGAGGTGATTCTGGCCGACGAACCGTGCTCGGCGCTGGACCCTATTGCCACGTCCCGGATTGAGGAGCTGCTATTGGAGCTTGCCGGTCGGTACACCATCGTCATCGTCACCCACAACATGCAGCAAGCGGCACGTATCTCCGACCGCACGGCGTTCTTCACCGCGCAACTCGACGACTCCGGTGAACGCTACGGGCACCTGGTGGAGTTCGACACCACCAACACCATCTTCAACAACCCCACCCAGCATCGGACCGCCGACTACATCGCTGGCCGCTTCGGATAGGCAGCTGGCAGAATCCTGGCTTTTTGGCAATCTGCCAACTAGGATAAATGCCATGACGACGATCGTAAAGATGAGTGGCGGACGTCTTACCCTGCCGGCTGAGCTTCGACATGCCCTCGGGGTGACAGCAGATCAGACATTCGAGGTAGAAGCCGCGCAGGATCAAGACGCGCTCATCTTGCGCCCAGCCACCGTGCTCCGGCGAGAAGACGCCTGGGCCTATACGCCAGAGCATCGGCAGCTACTGGAACGAGCCCATGCCGATTCCGCCGTTGGTCGAGTCCAGCGTTTGACCGAGGCCGAACTCGAGGCTCTTGGCCAAGCCTCGTGAGTGGTGAGTATCAAAGTCTCGACTTCACTGCCACATTCCTGGAAACCTTCGCTGCCCGCGACTTCAGCGCCTCAGACCGCGCATCAATCCTCAAAGCGCTACGGCTACTCGACACCAATGAGCGGCACTCAGGCTTGCGGGTTCACAAACTCGAAGGCGATAAAGCCGGTTCATGGTCGGCGGCTGCCAGCGGCAGATTGCGAATCACGTTCGAACGAGGAGAGGGTGGGCGTAAGCGGCTGCTTACCTGCTCCAAACACTACGACCGATGACAATCGACGCGGGGTACTAGCCGGAGATATTCGGCACCCGACATCATCGCCCTCACCCTGCGCGAGCAGCTCGCGGACGCCGGCGAACGCTATGGGCACCTGGTGGAGTTCGACACCACCAACACCATCTTCAACAATCCCACCCAGCATCGGACCGCCGACTACATTGCCGGCCGGCTCGGATAGGCCGGTGGCGGAATGCCCGACTACCGCTACCTGACTTGGCCGTGCCTAGACACCCCGGAATTCCCCGGCTGGTCGCGTGGCCAGGCAGGTCGCTCCCCTAGTTTGACGTCCGTAGGAGCACCAAGCTCAGCGTACGTTAGAGCCTTCCCTCGGCCTCGACTTGCTATATGCCCAAGAATGGTAGATACTACGGTCCCTACGGCCCTGGCTGGGAGCGCCCAAGGCACCCAGGGTGAGTCGAGTGCCACGCTAGCTGTGGTCGTCCCACTAATGAAGATGTTTACGATACCGAATCCGACTGCCTCGTGCAGGTAGTGACGGGCACGCAAATTCCAATAATTCCGCCGATCCATGTAACTGGCATGGGCTTCGGGTTGCGCGTCTCCCCCGGCTTGGCTCATAAGAAGATTCCCAGATCTACTGTGTAGGGACCTCTGAACAGTCCTTCGTAGCATAACTCACCTCCCCCAACGCCCAGGCTGCACGCGGTACAAGGCCCATTTGACCCCAGCACGCAGTAGGCTGCCCAGCGTGTCCGAGTCGCCAACCTCCCCGTCGGTCGACGAGCTGCTAGCGCTCGCGGTGGCAGCGGTCCCCGGTGGTACCGCACGGCCGGGACAGCAACGGATGGCGCAGGTGTGTGCCGAAGCGATAGCCGGCGGCACCCATCTGCTGATACAAGCCGGAACCGGCACCGGCAAGTCGTTGGGATACCTGGTTCCAGCGCTGCACTCGGGTAAACGGGTCGTGGTCTCCACGGCGACGCTGGCACTACAGGCACAGCTCATGTCGCACGATCTCCCCCGTCTACTGGAGGCCCTGGCATCCAAGCTGCACCGCAAGCCCCGCTTCGCGCTGCTGAAGGGCCGCCAGAACTACGCGTGCCTTGCCAAACTGGACGGCGGCGCCCAGGATGAGTCGCTGGTCAGCGAAGGTCATCAATGGCTCGGAGAGCTTTCCCGCACCGAACAGCAAGTCACCCGGATACGGGCCTGGGCGAAACAGACCGAGATCGGCGACCGGTCCGATCTCGACCCAGGTGTGGACGATCGGATGTGGCGCCGGATCAGCGTCTCGTCGTCGGAATGTGTCGGAGCGCAGCGCTGCCGCTTCGGCGACGATTGCTTTGCCGAACACGCCCGAGACCTCGCCCGCCAGGCCGACGTCATCGTGACCAACCACGCCCTGCTCGCGTTGGACATGCTGCACGAGCGATCGATCCTGCCGCCGCACGAGGTACTGATCGTGGACGAAGCTCACGAGCTGCCCGGACACGTCACCAATGTGTCGCGCGCCGAGCTACGACCCGAAGCGCTTCGGCGCCTAGTACGACGTGCCAGCGCCCGCCTTTCCATTGACGCCGTCGAGCGCTTCGAGACCGCCGAAGGTGCTCTGGAGGCGGCGTTGGCCTCGACGCCGTCGGGTCGACTTTCGCCATTGCCGACGCCGTTGTCGCAGGCACTGACCCTGCTGGAGGCCGCCGCAAGCGCGGCGGCGACAACGCTCGGCGCCGGTGCCGCTCACAGCAGCGCAGACGACCAACAGTCGGTGGCGGCGCACCAAGACCTACAACAACTGCGCGAGCTGGCCGAAGTAACCCAGCGGCTCCTGGCAGAGTCCGCTCAGGATGTGGCATGGGTAGATCGTGACGATCAGCACCGGAGTGCCCTCGTGGTGGCCCCGCTCTCGGTCTCCGGGCAGCTGGGCGCGCAACTGTTCGCCGACCGCAGTGTGATCGCCACGTCGGCCACGCTGACGTTGGGTGGCAGGTTCGACGATGTCGAGCGAAGCTTCGGGTTGACCCTGCCCAAGGCGGCGCAGCCCGAGGCGGCGCAGCCGGAAGCACCGCAGCCCCCCGCGCAGCAGTGGCACAGCGAAGACGTCGGGTCGCCGTTTCGCTACCCCGAACAGGGAATGCTGTACGTGGCAGCACATCTGCCACGCCTGAGCGCATCCGGACTACCCGAGGTGGCGCAACGTGAGCTGACCGAGCTGGTGCAGGCTGCCGGCGGGCGAACGCTGGGTCTGTTCTCCTCTCGTAAGGCTGCGGGCATTGCCGCCGAAGCGGTACGCGAGTCCACCGCCTTTCCAGTGCTACTGCAAGGCGACGACAGCCTAGGCAATCTGGTGCGGCAATTCCGCGACTCACCGAGCAGTTGCCTGTTCGGGGTGCTCTCGCTGTGGCAAGGCGTAGACGTGCCAGGTGCGGCGTGTCAGCTCGTGGTGATTGACCGGCTACCCTTCCCGCGACCCGACGACCCACTCACCGCGGCGCGATCGGCAGCGGCCGATTTGGCGGGCGGGTCGGGATTCGCAAGCGTTTACGTGCCGCACGCGGCAGTGCGGCTTGCCCAGGGGGCCGGGCGACTAATTCGCAGCGCAGGCGACCGTGGCGTGGTCGCTGTGCTCGATTCCCGGCTGCATCACGCCTCCTATGGAGGCTATCTGCGGCGCTCCTTGCCACCGCTGTGGTATACCACAGCACCGGACGTGGTGCGCGCTGCGTTAAACCGCCTCGACAGCAGCGCATGCGCGACGCAAACGGCCAGCCCCGCTGTGCATGCCTGAGATCACGCGGCCGCGGGCACCACGTGTGGGCAACTTTTCACCTGTGAATATCGCCGACCTGGGTCGTGTGCGCTCTTTAGAGTGTCGATACACGCCACTACGGCGGCTGGTTGCGGCTATGCAAAGGAGAGCAGCATGAACGGCACGGTAGGCGGTCAGCTGGATGAAATGGGTAACTTGGCGGCCACGTTTAGAAACAATGCGGCACAGATGCAGCACATCCGGGGCTCCATTGACGGTGTGCTGGTGAGCACAACGTGGTCTGGTCCGGCAGCCGAGCGCTTCCGTGAATCGTGGCGACAGTTTTCGCCGTCGCTGGACCGGCTGTATGAAGCGCTCACCGAAGCCGGCATCGAGGTAGATCGTCGCCGAGTGGCGCTCGATGACGCTACCCGATAGCGGGAGGCAACGGAGGCGGGCCGCTTAACGGCGGGACTTGGGCTCGTCGGGCCTCGGAGACCTGGGACAGGTAACCGGCGGCGGTGTTCACCATGGCCACCAGCGGCACCGCGACCAGCGCGCCAATGATCCCTGCGAGGACCAGCCCGGCGGCAATGGCAAGCACGATGGCGAGAGGGTGCACCGAGACCGCCCGACCCATGATCAGCGGTTGCAGTACGTGGCCTTCCAGCTGCTGCACCGCGATCACCAGCCCAAGCAGCACCAGCGCGGTGAGCGGACCTTCGGCCACCAACGCCACAAGTACGGCGACGGCCCCCGTCAGTGTGGCACCAATGATCGGAATAAAGGCACCCAGAAACACCAGTGCGGCTAACGGGAGGGCGAGGGGCACACCGAGCAGATACACCGCGAGGCCGATGCCCACCGCATCCACGAACGCCACTACCACCTGCGCCCGCACGTAGGCGATCAAGGTGCGCCAGGCTCGCCGACCGGCCTCGTTCAGCGCACGACGAGAGCTCGCCGGGGTGAATTTCAGCAGAAACGACCAGATCTGTTCGCCGTCTTTGACGAAGAAGAACGTGGCAAACAGCACGAGGAAGAAACCGCTGACGAAGTGCGCCACGGTGGTGGCGGTGTCCAAAGCGCCGGAGGTGAGTAGGTCTTGGTTGTTGCGCAGCGCGTTCTGTAGCGAAGTCACGGCATCGTCGATCTGCCGCTCCGACAGCTGCAGCGGACCCTCCACCAACCACCGCTGGATCTCGTCTAACCCTTCGCTGACCTGATTGGATAGGTCCGCTAAGCCGCGAATGAATGCCCGAATCACCGCTGCCAGCGTCCCGATCACGATCGCGAGCCCCGCCACCAGCACCAAAGCGCTGGCCAACATACGGGGCACACCGCGGCGCGACAACCAGGCAGCAACAGGTTGCAGCAGTGCCGCCAGCAGGAACGAGATGACCGTGGGGATTACGACAATCTGAACGACCGCAATGAACCGCATCAGTACGTACACTGCGGCGGCGATGACCAACACCCGCCAGGACCACGCCGCGGCAAGGCGCACCGGGTAGGAGACCGCCTCGCCCGCGTCGCGCGGCGGTGGCGTCAGCGCGGTGGCTTCTACGTCGCTTTCCGAATCGGTTACCGCGGCAGTGGTCCCGCCGGAGCGGCGCAGTTTCGTCAACCAGTTCAGGTCACACCTCCCGGCTGTTTAGGGTGCTCTGCTGTGTGAGATGCGGCAGTTTGGGATACATGTGAAGGAGGCGCAGCGCGCGGAGCTGCGTGCGATCTGAGCCGATGGTCCACTGCATGCATCCCGTTGTAGGCACCGCCGAACGCCGGCCAGCTCCAATAATGTCGGCTGTAGGCGACATAAGCAGACCAACGCGCCGCGGCGGAGGCTAGATAGCTGCGTCGGGACGCGACCACGCCGAGCAGCTCGCGCTCTTGCCTGCCGTAGTCGTCGGCCGCCCAGCCCCGCAGCAACGATTGCCGCAAGAGCGCAAGCTTCGTGGCCGCCAGCTGAAACTCCTGCATAGCCTTGGCGGCGCTGCTCCCACCACAGGCCCGAGCAGCCGACCGTGCGGCTCGGCGGGAGGTCACAGTGGACAGAGATGCAAGGTCATCGGCAGTGAGCCACCCTTGCGCGACGTAAGCGGGCAACACCTGACCGACGACTTGAGCTTCCTTGGTCCGCAGCCATACCGCCAGTGCGATGAGGCCGATGAATAACGGCAACATCACAAAGACATAGCCCACGCCGAGCACCAGCAGATTTTGGGAGGAGGCCAGAGCGTTCCAGACGCCGTGCAGCACGATTGCCAGTACCAGTCCACCGATAGGAGCCAGGACACGGATTGCTGGGTTGGTGGATCGTACCGCTAATCCGACGCCGATTCCGGTGAGGCAGGTGAACAGCGGGTGCGCAAATGGTGACATCACCGCCCGCACCACAAAGGTGGCTAACAACGCTACGGCACCTGCCGCGTCACCACCTTCTTCGGCGGCTTTAACATACGCGCCACCGAAGTACAGCACGTTCTCGGTGAACGCGAAGCCGATGGCCGCGATTCCGGCATAGACCATGCCGTCGATGACGCCATGGATTGCGCGGCGACCGATCATGGCCAGGAACAGCAGCAAGAACAGCGGGATGGCCTTGGCGATCTCTTCGGTTGGGGGTGCGATGAAGATCGCGGTGGTGACGGTGGCGTCCTGGCCGGTGATGCCCTTGACCAGTTCACTTCCGGTGGTGTTAATGACCAAAGCGGCCAGAGTGGCAACGAAGGCACCCCAACCAAAAGTGAAGGCCAGGAAATGCCAGGGTTCGGGTTCATATCGATCTAGCCAGAGCAGCGCCAACACCAGAATGGGCACCGGAATGAAGGCAGCGATCACCGCGACTGTAAGCACCCCGATCCCCAGCGTGCTCCCCAGCAGCAGCAACAACGCCAACGCGCACAGCGCCATGAACACCACGACGGTCAGGGTGACCGCAATGTGCACCGATCGCTTACGATGCCACGGCGTCACCACTCCCCGAAGCCGGGGATCGGCGAGCGCGCCATTGTATGTCGGCACCGCATAAGGGTCATACCCTCGTGCGTTGCCGTACTGGTCGACCATGATGCACAAGCGTACTGGCCGAGTGAATCAGTCGGGCAATTTTCCCATTATGCCATGGAAAAACTCCTCGCAGCTATCAGACGGCGCCCGCGTCACGCCAGAGACGCTCGCCCCAGAACTCACCACGCCGCGCCCCGGGCGGGCAGGCGAACAACGCGCTGCCGATGTGTTTGGTGTATTCGTTCATCACATCTGAGTGCGAGAGATTGCGCAGAATCGGCACGAATTGTCTGCGCGGGTCACGCTCGAAGCTGATGAAAAACAGCCCGGCGTCTAGCCTGCCCAGCTCGTCAATGCCGTCGGTGAAGCTGTAGCCACGGCGCAACATACGGGCGCCACCGTTGTGCTGCGGTGCGGCAAGTCGAACGTGTGAGTCAGGAGCTATCGCCGGCTCGCCTTCGCGAACTGTCGCCTTGAAATCGATTTGTTCGAACTCCTCGCTCTCGCGATCGGTCGCTGTCAGCGGAGCGCCGCTGCCCTTGAACCGCGCGAAGATGTTCTGCTGCTCCCGCAGCGGCGTACTGTCCCAAGCCTCGATCACCATACGGATACGTCGGGCTACCAGGAAGGCGCCGCCTACCATCCAATCGGGGCCATCGGCGGAAGGCACCCAGACGTGCTCTGCCATCAGGTCACGATCTTCGGCCTTGATGTTGTTGGTGCCGTCTTTGAAGCCGAACAGGTTGCGGGGCGTGGCCTGGGCCCGGGTGGTCGCTGAGGTTCGGCCAAAGCCCAGTTGGGACCAGCGGACCCGCACCACTCCCATCCCGATCCGAACCAAGTTTCGCACCGCGTGCACGGCGACCTGCGGGTCGTTGGCGCACGCCTGAATAGCGAGGTCGCCGCCGCACCGTGCTGGATCCAGAAAGTCGACGTTGAAGCGGGGCAGGTCCGCCAACGCGGCGGGACGTAGCGGGCCCAGGCCGAATCGGTCGTCGAATAGCGACGGCCCGAATCCGATGGTCACCGTTAGACCCGACGCCGGCAAGCCGATGGCTTCTCCAGTGTCGTCGGGCGGCGCATCCAGGACACCGCCTGTAGGGCCGAGCGGACCAGCACCGAAGCCTCGAGTCATCCTGGCCGCGGCCTGGGTCCATTGCCGCAGCAGCTCGATCAACTCGGTGCGGTCGGAGGTGACGACGTCGAAACTGGCGAAGTGCAGCCGGTCCTGCGCAGGGGTGGCGATGCCGGCTTGATGGCCTTCGTTGTCGTCGGCCCAGAACGGTTCGGCCCGCGCCGGTGCCGCTGCATCGCCATGTGAAACAAGCCGAACCCCGACCCCGCCCACGGCGGCGCCGGCAAGCGCACCAGCGCCTACGCCCGCGCCGAGTAGACGCCGCCGAGACCAGCCAGTCGGCTGTGCGGCGACCGTCTCGGCCGGATCATCGAGAGATTCGTCATCTCCTCGGCCCGGCTCAGCAGCATCGCCGCTGGGATTGGTCTCTGTATTCGACCGCTTCTGTTTGCTCATCGCTGCGCCACGACCGCGGCGACCTTCCCGACCGACTCACTCAGCGCGGACACCACAGTGGCGAGTTCCTTGAGCTCAGCTTCGGAGAGCTCGTTGTGGAACCGGTACCCATCGCCGCGCTGGTGTTTAGCAAGCTCGTTCTCCATCGCGGTGAACCGCTCGTCGATGGTGGCGAGTAGCTTCGGATCTTCTTCTTCCAATACCGGTCGCAGCGCATTGATCGCAGCCCTGGAACCGTCCACATTCGCGTCGATATCTGACACGTCGTGGTGAGAGTAACGGTTTTCTTCGCCGGTGATCTTGCCGACCGCCACCTCATCGAGTAGCCCCTTGGACCCGTTCGCGAGGTCCAGTGGAGTGAGATCGACGTCTTTGGCAAGACGTTCCAGTTCTTTCACGTCGGCCAGTAACCGATCGGCGATGGGGCCGGAGCCAGAGATGTCGTTGTCTCGCCATAGCGCTGCTTCTATCGGATGGAATCCGGAGAATTCGGGCCCGGCAAGGCTTGGATCGTCTTCGCGCTCGTCGATAGCCGGGTCAAGATCGCCGAAGGATCCGGCCACCGATTCGATTCGCTCGAAGTACACCCGGGAGATTGGGTACAGCCGCTTAGCTTCGGCCTTGTCGCCGGATTTCACCGCGTTGACGAACTCGGTAGTGCGCTCAGTCAACGCCTGAGTCTGCGATATGACGTACCGTTTGTAGCTCTCGGTGGCCTCTTTGAGTTTGGCGTCGGTGTTCTTCCGCGGCTCAGCCTGCCCAATGACGGTGAAATCGTGGCGGATGCCTTTGCCGCGCATCCCGGGCTTGCAGGCGGTCTGGTACCTACCGGCCGGCAGCTCCACGATCAGATCCCGGCTCAGACCCGGGCCTATGTTCTCCGCCTCACTCATGATGCGGTCGCCTTTGGCGTAAACGTAAAACTCGGTGACCTTGGTGCCCTCGTTGCGGACATTGAAGGTAACCGTGCCGGCCTTGCTCTCCGAACGCTCCACATCGCAGGCGGTATCGCTGGCGGCCACGGCGATGGCACCGGACGCATCGCCTTCATCTTGGAAGGCGCAGGCGCCGAGCAGCGAGGTGCTCACCGCGGCGATGGTGAGCACACGTGCCGAATACGGCAGCCGGGATGGATGGATACACATGGGTGTTCGGGCTCCAATATTGCGGGGTCAGTGATCGGTCCTGGAACCGGCACTCACCGGTTCGCGGGCCGTAGCGGGTGAAGCCGCTTTGGCGTCGGATGTCGCCCTCGCGCCGGCCGGGCCATCCACCGACCTCTCGGGCGGCTCGGTGGTGGCGAGCCGGGTGCGCTGTGGCCAGAGAAAGAACGCCAGCGTGACCGCAAGGTAGCCGAAATAGACCACGGCTTGCAGCACAGTGGTTTGGGCATTGATGTTGAACATTCCTACCAGCAGCGAGCCGTACCAGGTGGTTTCGTCGTAGACGCCACTGATATCCCACGCCAGGCTATCCAAGCCCGGCAGGTACCGCGCCTCTTGCAGGTCGTGAATGCCGTAACCGGCGATACCGGCGGCCACGAAGATCAGGCCTACGCCAGTGACGGTGAAAAACCTGCTGAGGTTGAGCCTGATCGCGCTGCGGTAGAGCAGGTATGCCAACGCCACGGAGATGGCGATACCAGCCAGGGCTCCCAGCAGGGGATACAGCTGCTCATTGGCGGCCTGCGATGCCGACCAGATGAAGATCGAGGTTTCCAGGCCTTCGCGAGCCACGGCCAAGAACGCCACGATCACGATAGCGAGCGGACCGAGCAGAATCGCCTTGTCCATTTTTTCGGACAGCTCACGCTTCATATGTCTGCCGGCGCGACGCATCCAGAAGATCATCCAGGTGACGAACGTCACCGCTACCAGCGACAAGATTCCGCCGGTGAGCTCTTGCTGTCGGAAGCTATCGATGTTAGTGAGCACGTAGGTAATGGTGAACCAGCTGACGATCGAGAAGACGATGGCCGCGGCGACACCAGCCCACACCCACCTCAGCCGATTCTGACGCTGAGGCTTGTCCGTCGTCTTGACTAAATAAGCCACCAGAATGCTGACTACGAGGGCGGCTTCGAGACCCTCCCGTAAACCGATAAGCAGGTTAGGAACAAGCGCACTGGGCACGAAGTCGCCTCCTCGGTCTGCGGTTTGCTCGTTGGTGCGATGAGCACACTAGAGCTGGGTTAGGTTTGCCTCACCAAACTAACGGAAGAGCCGGGAGTCCTGTCAACCAGTTCGGAAAGCTGACGCCCCTACGTGTCTGGCCTCACAGGGCGTATTGCAAAAATGGTGCTTTTGTCGGAATCGACATCGGGCTCGAATCGTTCGCCGTCTGTGGCGCGACAGACGGATCTCACAGCGGCAGCGACTACCGGCGTCACCTTCGGGAGCGTTGCGTGGTGTGGCAAATGCTCAGGCTATCGTGCCGCCAACTCATAGAATGATCGGCATGGAGCGCGACTACTTCGAAGTCGACAGGACTCCCGCGCTCAACCTGCCATCGGAGTATCGCTCGCTCGCGGCGGCGCTTACCCCGCCACGTGAGCTGCGAGAAAGCTGGCGAGCTCGACTGCGAGAAATTATCGAGTCTGAGAAAACCGGTGTCCACGGTTCGGAAGAGAGGCTCCGGCTCCAGACGGCGGCCGACCTGGCGGAGTGGTCTCTGTGCGCCCAGCCCGGCGACCCGCTACCGAATACCTTGATTCTTCGCCAAGGAAGCGGCTCATTCGTCTACGCCACGGGCGTTGATACCGAACTTTATCGGCTGCCCGCTCCGCAGAGGGCAAAGATTGACACGCTCCGATCCGAGTGGTCCGACCAAGCCACACAGCGCGAGGCTGTAGCTCGAGTGATCCGCGCCAGCCCGCAGTATCGCGCACTGAGGGCCCTTACCCTTCCGGCGCCGCGGCGCGCCCGCGAACGACCGCTACGAGAATCGGAGATCGCACAGCGCACCGCCTCCGAACGAGCGACCATCCTGGCCCAGCATGGTCTGCCCGCCGCCGACACGGTCGCTCCGGGCTCGCTACCCGATCAGCGCCTGCGCTCCATCCCGGGCCGAGTCGAGATGGAGACGGTGCAGGGTTCCCGCAGCGATACGGCAACGCGAGCTAAGGTTCAGGCGTGGTTCCTACGCCGGGCGCAAGACTGGTGGCCGCGGGAACAACGCGACGGCAACATCGTCAAGCTCTCCACCCGCATCAACCGCGATCCCCCCAAAGATACGGCGGAACTGACGGCGACGACGACAACCGGACAAACAGAGCTGGTAGAAGATCAAGCTTACGACTGGTCTAGGTATACCTTCGGGGATCCTGGAAAGCACTCAATACTCGGACGATTGGAGCCCGCGCAGTTCCTGGCCCATAACTTCGCCCAGCAGCTCTTTCTGGATTCGACCCGAGATCCTGCTACGGCCCTAGAAAAAGCAATGGAAGCAGCCTTCCGAGATGCATTGGACTACCTACACGGCCATCACGACGAAGCAGCGCTTTTACTGCGCGAAGTACCCAATCCCATTCACATCTCAGTTCCTAACGGTTCCCTGGCCAGGCCCGGTCTGGGAGCACCAAGGCCCGCTCGGGTAACAGAAGTGCCTAAAGCCGAGCTAGAGCGGCTCAGTAAAGAGACCTCTGGCGAGGTGCTTCATCGAGGCGACAGCAACGACGCCACACGCCTCATCCTGCCGGCGGCAACGGCCGGCCAGTATCCGCGGCTGGGGCCACGCTTGAGAAGCTACGACCTTGTTGTCGCCCTCACCGATGAGGCACTATCGCGCATCGGCGAGCCAGATATCCCCGGACTCGATGTCGTTGCCAGGTCAGCACATCGCTGGGCTTTTCGGCGGAGCAGCGACGATCCCTACGAACGGTCCGGCGACGGCCTCGTGCTCGACCCCCATGGCGTGGCCGACCTTGTCGAGATGTATCGCGCCATCGGGCTACGTAGCTTGGCGCACGCAATCACCACTCATCGGCAGCGGCACGACCGGGTCTCCGCCTTCGACCTGGAGCGGCTGATCCCCCAGCACAGCAGCTATCCGCTGCCGAAGTACGCGCCACCCCCCGACCCAAACGCACCCGAGCACCCGCCGGTCGAATGGTTCGCACGTTACGTCGAGGACGGACGACTCCATGTGCAGTGCAACGGGGCGGCGCCTTTTCTCGCCGCTTCGCTGACGTCGACGCTGCCCGACTGCGACATAAGCATTGTAAACGGACTTGTGCTGAGCCGTGGAGACCGGATCACCCAGCTCATTCATGCGCAGACAGCACTTATCCGCGGCGACAGGCTCTATCTTCTGGACGCGACCGCACCTGCGCCACCGGGGCTCGGCCTCACAGACGATGAGCTGCGCCAGTCTCCCCGCCGAAGAATAGGTCGACGCGCGCACGCCAAGAAAGCGCCTTCGACCGCTCCCCACGTACAGAACCGGGAGGCGGCAGAGGTAATGCGGCTCGCCGCCGCAGCCGCGGCGGTGCCGTCACAGATGGAAAATGTCGTCCACAACCTTTACGGCTGCGCATCGCGCGACGAGACCCACCGTCGAATAACCGCGCTCAAAAAAACCGACCCGATACGCCGCGCCCTTGCCGCAGGTCGGAACCCCAGCCGCACCGATGTGGCGAGGGTCGTTGCCTCGCTGGATCGGTACGTTGCCGACAGGCCGGACGTACGAGCCAGAGCAGCCCGCGAGGCCGGTGTCAGCGACGCGCCGGAAGTGGTGGCGATGCTGGCCGACTGCCTGCGGCCGCTGATTCCTGCTGTGCCCACGCCCTCCCAGTCGTCGCAGCCCGGGTCACCGCAACTCACGTCGAGCATGGTCGCGACCGCCCGCACCCGGCTGAACCGGCTTCGGCAAACCGTCGGTCGCAGACGCCGCTGACGCATGGCGAATACGTTGGGGCGGATTTTGAGAAAATTTCACATGTCATTGCGGTTTAGTCGAACAAACCGTCCGCCGAGGTACACGGTATAGCCCGGAGTCGCAGGCACCCTCACCGAACGGGTACAGGCACTAACTCAGCAGTACTAGGTCGTGAAACTCGTGGAAGTCTTCGAAATCTTTGGTGTTAAGAGTTGCTAGCGGCAACCCCTCGACCAGACAGCAGGCAGCAATCCACATGTCGTTTGCTGGGCGAGGGCGGCCTCGCAGTGCCGCAGCGGCCGCCAGCTCGCCCCAGGTACGCGCTACTTTGACGTCGTATTCCAATACGCCATGATTTGCGACCCAACGACCTAACCGCTCGCGACGAGAGTGTCCCCAACTACGTATCTCGACCCATTTCGTCAGCTCACCGACAGTGACGAAAGTTAGGAATGGAATCTTGCCAATGAGACGGGTCGAGAGCTTCGACGGGAGCGTGTTCTTGAAAACGTGCGAAGCGACATCGGTATCGAGGACGATCACATTGTTAACCGACGTTCGCGTGACGGGAAGCGTGGACGTCTTCGAGGAATTCAGTTAGCTCTCGATCTGACTCCCATACATCACACGTAAGGTCACCAACCGACGTGATCGGCTGCAGACCTTTAGCCTCGATCTGCTCTCGAGCGGTCATCCTGACTCTTTGACCCATGGGATGCTTAACGCGTGCAGAATCGTGCATATCAACCTCCTCGGAGCCATTCTGCCATCTTAGAGGTGGATGCGCAGGCCGGCCAAGGTTAATCAGCTGGGCAACGCTCTAGTACCGCTTACGGGCTGCAGAGCGATCCAAGTT
>JBGTNI010000028.1:0-12672 GCA_041743105.1 Mycobacteriales bacterium
GGTCACGGCGGCGCCGCAACGCGCTGGACGGCGAGGCCTCTGGGTTGAGGTACGCAACCGCGTGGCCGAGGCCATGCAGCTAGCCCGCCAGCAGCTGCCGGGTCGAGGCAGTAGCGGCGCGGTAGAGCCGAGCGCTGACGATGGTCGAGCCGCTGCTAGCGGCTCGCAGCGCAAGGTCGAAGTCGTTGGCCAGAACGGCGAATTGGTCCGCTAACGCAAAGTCGCTGTCCAACTTGGGGACGCTGCGAAGCGGCTGTCGCTGCATCCCAGCGGAGGTATCCGCCAACCACTGCGCAAGCCGGTATGTTGGCTCGGCTTTGTCCCGCCAGCGGGCAGCGGTGTAGCCCGCCGCCCGCTGCAGGAAGAGTCGCGCTACCGCGCGGAACTCCTCCCCCGCGCCCACACAGCTGTCCTCGCCGTCAATCTCTGGTGTATCCCAGTAGGCGCAAGATCTCTAGGTAAAGCCAAACCAGGCCCACCAAGATTCCGAAAGCGCAGTACCAGGAGTAGCGACGCTCCATACCGTCCGCGACGCCTTGCTCGATCACGGCGAAGTCGATGATGAAGGTCATCGCGGCGAGGCCAATAGCAAACAGGCTGAACAGGATCGCCATAGTTCCACCGTCGCGAAGACCAAGGCCGTCGCCACCATTCACACCGAACAACCCCAGGCCAAGGTTCAGCAGCGCCAAGGCCAGGAAACCGAACAGTGCACCAGTCACCCACTTGACGAACATAGGCGTGGCCCGCAGCACCTTCAGTTTGTAGAGCACGGCCATGGCGAAGAACACCCCGAACGTGCCCACCGCCGCCTGCAAAATGATTCCGCCACCGAACTGCGCTTCATAGAACCGGCTAACTACACCTACGAGCACACCCTCCACCACGGCGTAGCCGCCGATCACGTAAGGGTTGGTGATCTGCTTGAACGATATGACCAGGCCCAGTACCAGACCGATGATGACCGAACCCAACAGCGCGATACCGGTAATAGCTGCACTGTCCGGAAGTATCAGCCAGGCAAGGGCACCGGTTAGGCCGGTGATGCCCAGCAACGACACGGTTCGTACCACGACGTCGTCCACCGTCATGGGCTGCTGCTCAGTCTGCGCGTACGGAGCGTACGTCTCAGTATCGGACCGTGCTCCCGGCTCGCCGAAACCCGCGTAGCCCGAGGCGCCGACGCCCCGCTCTTGTAGCACTGGTTCACGACGCAGACCGGCATGACGACCGGCGCGCTCGGTGAGTCGACCCAGAACTGGATTACTGCTTTTCACGGTGCCTCCTTGGCGACTTGGCGTTGCACGCCAGCGGGATGGGCAAGCGTCGCACGTCCCGCTATTAGCCTAGCGCGCCTGCCTACGGGGAGTTGGCAGCATCGACCTTTCGACGAACTCGCCACTTTCCGTGCCCGGGACGGGATTGGGCTGTATCTTCGGTCGAATGCCCGCCCGGCCAAAATCTCTACCCCCAGTGCCCGGGACGGGATTCGAACCCGTACGCCTCTTCCGAAGCAGCCGCTTTTAAGGCGGCAGTGTCTGCCGTTCCACCACCCAGGCAGTGCGCCATCTCGACGCGAAAGGCAGCTGCACTCAGCTTAGAGGTTTCGAATCCAACCACGTCGCCGCCTCGAATACATCGTCGAGCATAGCTGCGGTTAACGTACCGGTGAACGTGTTCTGCTGACTGACGTGGTAGCAACCCAGCACTGTCAGCGGGGCGGCCGCGTCGCGGTTGAGCATTACCCGCACACCATGAGCGAAAACCGGCCGAGGGCTCGGTACCGGCATGCCCAGTCTCCGCAGCGCCGTCCAGGTCGATGCCCAGCCGAACCCGCCCAGCACAACGATCACTCGCAGCGTGGGCAGCAGCAGCTCCAGCTCTCGGTCTAGCCAGGGTGCGCACGTGTCGCGCTCGACCGGCGTGGGTTTGTTCTGCGGCGGGGCGCACCGCACCGCGGCAACAATGCGTGTGTCCCGTAGCCGCAGCCCGTCGTCCAGGCTGACGCTGTGCGCCTGATTGGCCAGACCGGCCCGATGAAGCGCGGCGAACAACCAGTCCCCGCTGCGATCCCCGGTGAAAACGCGCCCGGTTCGGTTACCGCCATGCGCCGCCGGCGCCAACCCCACGATGCCGATCGAGGCATCGCTCGGCCCAAAACCCGGCACCGGCCTGCCCCAATACTCCTGGTCGGCGAACGCGGCCCGCTTGTCGATAGCGACGCGTTCGCGCCAGGCAACCAGCCGCGGACAGGCACGGCAGTCGCACACCGCCGCGTCAAGCTCATGCAACGTATCCATCTGGCGGGCGCGCTGCGCGGGCGTGAATGTTCCGTCGTTCATACGCGGACCAAATTAGCGGCCAGCCACGACCACTTGGCGCGCCCGCTCGGCGAACCTGCGCAGGCTCGCCCCGGGCCCGACCGTGGCAGCAGCGGTGCGGGTAGGGCCGGTGGGTGACGCTACTGGCTCCGGAGCTACCGGGACAGCCGGTTCGGCGCCAAGACCGAGTGCCTGCTCACGTGCTTCCCGATAGGCGCCCAGGTCAAACACTGCCGCACCGTCCTCTGGGGGCGTCCCAGCCCTCGCCGCGGTAGCCCACGCGGTGCGGCCAGTGTGCGCGGGCCTTTCGACCGGACCGACTGCCGCCTCCGTTAGTGGTGGCACTAATCGTAGATCCGGGGCATCGGCAGCCGTTGCCGGCTGGCCCCAGTCGTACAGGCTGCCCAGGCCAAAGTTGGTGAGGGTCGCCGCCAACGACGAAACACCATGCACGCCCGTCAACCTCGTCGCATTGTCCGCGGCGCTGCGACCTGTCCGACCGACCCGGGCCAACGTGCGATCGGTCACGCCTCGCAGCCCTCGGCTCGAACTGGAGTCATCCGCCGCTAAACGCGCATCGAGCCGCCGCCCCACGCGGTCGGAGAAGTGACCCATCGCAAGTCCGGCGATGCCACCGGCTATCCGACCCGGGACAGTGACGAATGCGCTCGCGGCCAACCGTAGATCACCTGTCTTAGCGTAGGTGATTGCAGCGTTGGTCACGCCCTGGCGGTTCACCCAGTTGCGAGGGTCTGCGACGTGCCGAGCCGCGGTGCCGGCCACGTGCCGCAGCGCCTCACGCCCACCTATCGAGGGTAGGTTCGCAAAACTCCCAGGGTTAATAGAGAAAAACGCCTGGTGGAGATCTTTTGAACTGCGAAGCTTGAGAAAACGGGACGCGAAGGGAATCTTGTCAACTTTGCCGACAAGCTGGTCGTACTTTCCTGCCGCGCGAATACCCTTGGCGATCAGCGCGCTCTTGCGGGAATCGGCGATGGGGATCTTGCCCAGCAACGGCGCGAGCTTGCCTGCCTTAGCCAAGGTACCGGCCCCGGCCATGACCGTTCCTGGAACGGTGAGACCGGTCGCCTTAGCGAATTTTTTGGCGCCTCGATTGAATCGCTGTGCCCGCTCGAGCCTACGATCCAACCTCTCGCTGGGGCCGTTGCGTCTAATCGACCGCGTAATCCATCGCTCATTGGACTTTCCGACCCCGCGCACGCCTGTAGTCACAAGACCGGCGATCACCGGAATGGCTGCTAACGGCACAGGCATGAACGCTCCTCAGACGTACTTAACCGTAACACTGTTCGTCGTCTGACTGGACGGGATTTAGGCAGCCGGGCCATCCACTTCGGCGAGCAGCCCATAGGCGATGCCGTGCAGGATGTCGTGCTCGCTGACCACCAGGCCGGTGCTCCCTGTCCATCGCAGCACCTCCTGGAGGATTAGCGCACCGGCGGCGATCACATCCGCTCGGCCGGGGTGGATCGCCAGATTCGCGTCCCGTTCGCTCCGCGAGGCGGCGAGCAGCCCCTCAGCAACTCTTGACACCACCGCCCCGTCGACCCAGACGTGATGTAATCGCTCCGGCTGATAGCTGGTGAGCCCGAGCGCTATGGCAGCCACCGTGGTCACTGATCCCGCGACACCGATCACCGCCCCTGCTGACCCGCCGGCTCGCACAGCACTGGCGTACCCGAGGGCCGCTGTAACGTCGGCACGGGCCGCGGACACCTCATCGAGGGTGGGCGGATCGTGGTGAAAGTAGCGTTCGGTGAGCCGGACCGCACCGACATCCATCGAGACGGCAAGTAGCTCCCCATCGGTGCCGACCGCGGGTCCGCGCACCAGCTCGGTGGAACCACCGCCGATGTCGATCACCAGATGGGGACGGGGATACCGCAAGCTATCCTCCAGACCGTGTGTCGCGCCACGAAAGGCCAGCGCACCCTCGGCCTGGCCACTGACGATCTCCGGCGAGATACCCAGTCGGTGGCGCACGATGGCGACAAACGCGTCAGCGTTACACACATCGCGCAGCACACTGGTCGCCACAACGCGTACCCGCTCTACGCGCAGCGCGGCAAGTTCGGCCGCGAACCCATCCAGTACCGCATCGGTCCTGGCTAGTGCCGTCTGCGTCAGCTCCCCCGTACGGTCGACGCCCTGACCGAGCCGCACGATCTCCATACGCTGGGAAACTTCGCATAAACTACTGTCGCCGCCGGTTCCACCGTCGGCAATCAGCAGCCGCAGCGAGTTGGTACCGCAATCGATGGCCGCAACCCGAGTCACTCAAAGCACTCCCAACCGCCGCGGACACTGCCGGGGTCCACACACGGCCCGGCATGCCACCATGCTGGTAGGCGAACCAACGTCTCGTCGCCCAGTGGGTTCACCCCAGGACCCCGAGCGAGCGCGTGCGCCACAAGCGCGTGCAGACACTTCACCCGATGAGGCATTCCGCCCGCCGAGACATCTTCGATCTCAGCCACCCGGCCAAGCTGAGCCCGCTGCGCTAGGTAGTCATCATGGGCCGCGGCATACCGCGCCGCGAGCTTCGGCTCAGCGGCGATCCGCTGCGTCATCTCACCCATCAACCCAGAGCTCTCCAACTGACTGAGTCGAGCACTCGCCTTGGGGCACGTGAGGTAGAAGGTAGTTGGGAAGGGTGTGCCATCCTCAAGCCTGGGCTTGGTCTTCACCACATCGGGCAACCCGCACGGGCAGCGATGTGCCACGGCGTGCGCGCCGCGGGCGGGGCGACCCAGCTGACGTCCCACCACGGCACGATCGGCCGCGGGAAGCCCATCAGCAGTCACGACGAGCTCCGCCCCGAGACCTGCAAGCGGCGCCAGATCTCGCCGTACCATGCCCGCTGGCTCTGGGCGCCCGCCTCGGCATCGGTCGAATCCGGTTGGTCGGGGCGGCCATCGTCGGTAACCACGTAGGTGAGCTCGCCACGCTCCACATATTGCAACCGTTTGCGTGCCTGCTCACGGACGTGGTCGTCGCCTGCCCAACGTTGCTTCTCCTCTCGAAGCTGGAGAATCCGCTGCTGCTGCGCCGCTTTGTCCTGCTGGTTCTGTGCGATCTGGTTTCGCTGCTCCAGATACTGCTTGGTCGGATACGCCAAGCTCAGCATTAACACGGCGATCACGGCGGCCAGCATCGCGGCGCGGCGGGTGAAGCGCCGCCCGTCTGGCGGAGCTGGCCGCCGCGCCGCGATCGTCTTAGCCGGTGACTTACCCGAGGCAGCTTGCGGCTTGGTGGACTTCACTCCCCCGGGCGTACCGGGATGACCGTCGCGCCCTCCCGGACGAGAGGGGGGCTGGGTGGTTTTGCGAGACGTCGGTCGCGCGGAGTCAGACCGACGGCTATCGCGCCGGTGGGGACTCGATGCCCCACCGGCGGAGCCCCGTACCGACGTCATGGCAACTCCCGCGCGAGCGGCTTTTCCCTTCAGCCGTTCTGATTATTGCTGTACCGATTCTTACTGAGTCAGCCCGACAGTACCTAATGTGCAGGCCGGAAGGCTGCGCTTTTCTAACTACTAACGTTGCTGATTACTAATCGAAACGAAAGTAGCTAGACAAGTACAGTCTTCTGACCTGGGGAATGAGCTACTTTTGGGTCGACTTAGTAACGAACTGCTCAGTATTAAACCGCGGGAAAGCGCCCGCACCGGCGTAGCGCGCCGCATCGTCGAGCTCTTCTTCGATCCGCAGCAGCTGGTTGTATTTGGCAACCCGCTCGGAGCGCGCGGGAGCGCCACTCTTGATCTGACCCGAGTTCACCGCGACGGCAAGGTCGGCGATCGTGGTGTCTTCGGTCTCCCCTGAGCGGTGCGAGAGCATGCACGCGAACCCTGACCGGTGCGCCAGCTCCACCGCGTCCAGGGTCTCGGTGAGGGTGCCGATCTGGTTCACCTTCACCAGCAGCGCGTTTGCGCTAGTTTCGGCGATGCCCCGGCGTAGCCGCTGCGGGTTGGTGACGAACAGGTCATCGCCGACCAGCTGCACCGCAGAACCCAGACGCTGCGTAAGGGCCTGCCAGCCAGCCCAGTCCTCTTCAGCGAGGGGGTCTTCGATCGAGACGATCGGGTAGCTCGACACCAACTCGCCGTAGTAGGCAGACAGATCGTCCGCGGTCTTCTTCGCACCCTCGAAGGTGTACATGCCGTCGCTGTGAAATTCGGTGGCGGCAACGTCTAGCGCTAGCGCCACCTGCTCGCCAGGTCGGTAGCCGGCCTTTCCGATCGCTTCGACGATCAAGTCCAGCGCGGCACGGTTACTGGGAAGATCCGGTGCGAAGCCGCCTTCGTCACCGAGCCCGGTGCTCAGGCCTTTGGCCTTGAGGACGGACTTGAGCGCGTGGTAGGTCTCGGCTCCCCATTGCAGCGCTTCGGAGAACGTTGCCGCGCCGATCGGCGCGATCATGAACTCTTGGACATCGACGCCGGTGTCGGCGTGGGCACCACCGTTGATGATGTTGAACATCGGTACCGGAAGCAGGTGGGCGTTGGGGCCGCCGAGGTATCGGAAGAGCGGCAGCTCTGCTGCATCGGCGGCGGCTTTCGCCACGGCTAGGGAGACGCCGAGCATGGCGTTGGCGCCGAGCCGGCTCTTGTCCGGGGTGCCATCGAGATCAAGCAACGTCTGGTCGATCAGGCGCTGCTCGCTGGCCTCGAGGCCCACCAACGAAGGAGCGATGTCGTCGATCACAGCGTCTACGGCTTGGGTGACGCCTTTACCGTTGTAGCGGTCCTCCCCGTCCCGGCGTTCGAGGGCTTCGAAAGCGCCGGTGGATGCGCCGCTGGGCACTGCCGCGCGAGCTACGGTGTCGTCGTCGAGGATGACCTCAACCTCTACGGTCGGGTTGCCGCGCGAGTCGAGAATCTCGCGAGCGAAAAGGCCTTCAATAGCTGCCACGTGGGCGCTCCTTCGTCTTGGCTTAGGTCTTGGAAATCGTCAATCTTCGGTAGTCATCGCGAGCCTACCGCGACCAGCGAGTAGGCCCGCGTTCGTCTAGAGGTGAGAAGCCCGAAGCGGGTGACGGGCCGCCGCGAGCCGGCAACGATCGCAACGTACTGCGCTGCGCCAGCCGGTAGGGGCGGCTGGCGATCACCTTCTCGAACGTAGGAGCATCGCTGCGAAAACTCAGCGAGCAAACCTCATCCACCACGCGCCGGGTAAAGTCTGGGTTAGGCGCATCGCTGAGCAATCTAACGAACGCGGTGTTCCCCATCGTGTCGAACTCTTCAGGCTTCCAGCGCAGCGTGGGCGGTACCAGGCCATAGTGCGGATCGTGGATACCGAGCTCGTAAGGCCGCAACCGCTCTTCGGTGTAGCGGACGGTGTCACAGGTAGCCGGATTTCCGAACGCTACTACCGCGACTGAGCTCGCGTCCGATGTGGACGAGTGGAAGAGAACGGGCAGCTGAGTTCGCAGTTGTTCGCCGTTGTCTGTTAAGCGATCTTGAAGCCGCGACGTCGCGTCGGCGCGGAGCGCTATCTCATTGACTACGGCAGGATCACACGGCCACAGTGGACCGTTCACCCGAGTCGAATCAACAACGTTGGTCAGCTGCCTCAGCCGAGGATAGAAACGCCTGCCAGGATTATCCGGGTACAGCGGTGTTTGGAGCACACTGGTCACACGGTGTGCGAAACGAGAACCAGCCAACCCCTCCGCGAGGTTCGAACAAACATGTGCCGGTACTAAGACGATGTGACCGTGGGTCAGTTCGGCGGCCTGGTCGATAGCGCTGGTCCAGTGCGACGCGTGGCCCGACGGCAGGTCACTAAACGTATCGAAATAAAATACTGGAATCTTCGGAGTGCGTCGTCCTAGTTCTGCAAGCCAGCTCCGATACTCCGCTTCCTTGACATTGTTGAAGTCCGGATAGGTACCGGACAAGTAGGCCAGCTCGGGGTCAAAAACCACAGCGATGGACCCATCCTCGAGGCCGATCCGGTTTAGTCGAGTAGTCACCATTGCAGTCGCACTCCACCCCGCAAGCTTGACGTGCGTCGATGCGCAGTGGAGCTCAAATCTTCGACCAAAGAGTATCGACCGGCACTGCGAGGATGTTGTGTTCGGGTACAAGATGAGTGGAGTGCGAACCAAGGTAGAAGACCACACCTCCGAGCCATTGCTCCTTGAGTCTTCGTGCTAGCTCGCTAAGGCCGGAAGCATCCGCAAGACCGACTCGCGACGAGGCTTTGACCTCAATTCCGAAAACGCTGCCATCGGTTCGTTCGAGGACGAGGTCGACTTCTGAACCTCCGCGAGTACGCCAGTGTCCAGTGATGATCGGATCAGCCATCCAGCTCACTTGCTTGAGAACTTCGCCCACCACGAATGTCTCCACCAAGTGACCGAACTCGGTGAGGGCTTGTGGACTGCGTCGGGCGAGCTTCTCTGGTGTGATTCGGAGCAGACGGGCCGCGAGCCCAGAGTCGATGGCATGCACTTTCGGCGCTGCACCAGCCTTTGCCGCTAGGGTAGTTCCCCACGCCGGCAAACGATGAATGAGAAATACCGACTCAAGGAGTCGGGTGTAGTTCTCCGCCGTGGAACGTTCGGCACTTATCACACGTGCCGCGTCGGCAATATTCAATATCTGGCCAGTCTGCGCGATCAGCCTGGTCAGCAGTCGTGGTAGCTGCTCTCGCTGCCGGATTCGTGATAGCTCGAGCACATCCCGTTCGCATACCAATGAAACATAGTCGGAGAACCATTGCGGTCGAGCCTGCGTCGGCAGCATCAACGAAAGAGGATACCCTCCCGCAAGTACCCGATCAACGTACTCCTCACGAGCGGTCTTCCCAGCTGTGATGCCGCGCGGGTCAACCGGCCCCGAAAGAAGCTGCTTAACCAATGTTTCGGAGATGCCATCGATCTCTCCCTGTGACAGCGGCCATACCGGCACGACGGTTGCCCGTCCAGTAAGAGATTGAGCTGCGCGGGGAAGAGTTTCGTACCGAGTTGATCCACTGAGGACGAACCGCCCAGGCGAGGTGTCTTGGTTGAGTTCTGCTTTGATCGCGTCAAGGACGAGGGGGACGTGCTGGAACTCGTCGATGATTACCGGCCGTGGACCGGATGCGAACAACGCGGGGTCGCGATGTACTTGGGACCGAGTATCCAGATCGTCGAGATCGATCGCGGGAACGTCGAAGGACTTGGCGAGTTCGGCCAGTAGGACAGATTTACCAACTGCCCGGGCACCGGTGAGCACAACCACTGGCGCGAAGGTCAGCCGCCGGCGGAGAACGGTCGACAGGCGCCGTGGAACTAGTCCATCAAGTCTGCGAATCACGCCTCAGCGTATCATTTTCCGCATATGTCCACCACATTCTTCCGTAACTGTCCAATTTGATTCTGAAAGATATAAAGATCGCTGCTCGATTTTCGCTGTCTCCGAGGCTCGGCTCTATTACCCGGTGCTCGCCGCCTCGGCGGCTCTGACGCGCCCGGCGTAGCGGTCGGCGGCGTCACGCAGCGCAGCTTCGGCATCGAGGTTTAGCTGACGGGCGCGCGCCACGATAGCCAGCAGCAGGTCTCCCAGCTCCTCGCTGTCGGCCGGTACACAAACACCGGATGGTAACCGCGGCGCAGGAACGTCGAGGCCGAACTTGGTGGCCTTGCCGACGTATTTGCGCGCGAGTGACAACGCCGGCTGTGACCGGGCCACCCCGTCCAGAGCCGAGGTGCGGTTCTTCTCCGCACGCTTGATCTGCTCCCAGTTGGTGAGCACTTCATCCGAACCCGACACCGATGCGCCGCCGAAGACATGCGGGTGGCGGCTCACCAGCTTGTTCACCAGCCCGGCCGCGACGTCGTCGATGTTCCATCTCTCGCCTTCGGGGGCTTCCTCGGCGAGCCGTGCGTGAAACACCGCTTGTAGCAGCACATCACCGAACTCTTCGACCATGTCGGCGCGGCTGCCGGACTGCACAGCGTCATAAGTCTCATAGGCCTCTTCCAGCAGATACGGCAGCAACGAGGCATGCGTCTGTTCGGCGTCCCACGGGCAACCACCCGGTGACCGGAGCCGATCCATCACCTCCACCACGTCGAGCAGCCGTGCACCCGGCGGATCCCACGAGCCATACACCAGCTCCAACTGCGGCGCCGCTTGATGGGATTGCCCTTGCCCGGATTCTCGCAACAACAGCTGCCCTAGCGCTCGCGCGAAATCTTGATCGCCGTCGGTACCGACCAGCCACACCGCGCCGTGCTTGGATCCCTCGACCCCCGGACCCAGTCCGGTGCGAAACCGCTCGGCCTGTTCAGCCGCGACGCCAGCAACCACAGCGACTTTCTTACCCGCGGCACGTACTGCCTCAACAGTCGGCGACTCCGCGCCCGCGTACACCGGGTAGGCGCGCACAAGGTCCCACGCCTGCACCGTCATGAGCCCGGCAGGCAGTCGTGGCGACGTCGCGAGAAGATAGAGGTTGCGCACTGGAAACTCCCGGCTAGACAGCAAGCGTGACGGTACTCATCCTGCCGGACCATCGGCCATCTCGGCTCGGACCGGCGGGCGGCGAATAGAGTGCCTCACACCTTGCACATGCTAACGTAGGCGTATGTTGTCGCATCGGCTACAGATACTGCTGGACGACGACCGCTATGTGCGCGTCACTAAGCTGGCTGAGGGGCGCCACACTTCAGTTGCGGCGGTGATACGCGAAGCCATCGATCGGGGTCTGCCGGCTGCCCCTAAGCACAAACACGCAGCCGGTGAGCGCATACTCACCGCGGCGCTCATGCCTGTTCCCGAGCCTGCGGAACTCAAAATCGAGCTGGACGAGCTTCGTGGCCGCCGGGGATAGCGATCCTCCCCTGGTACTAGACACGACCGTGTTGTTGTATGCGGTTGGGAGCGATCATACGTTCCGTTTACCGTGTCAACGCATCATTAGCGCGGTGCAACAGGGAGCGTTGAGCGCAACCACAACCGTGGAAGCGATCCAAGAGTTCGCTCACGTTCGAGCGCGACGGCGTGATCGTAAAGATGCCGCGGAACTCGCGTCAGCATACGTTGATTTACTCACTCCGCTGCTGATCGTTGAAGCTGAGGACCTACGGGAAGGACTGCGCCTTTTCAGCCAGAACCGCGCGCTAGGCTGCTTTGACTGCGTATTGGCGGCGGCTACCCAGGCAGTCGGCGGCATCCTCGTATCGGCCGACAAGTCTTTCGCCGAAGTTCCACGGCTCAACCATATTGTTCCCAGCGACTCCTCAATCGCGGAACTGCTCGGGCAAACGGACTAGTCGACGTCAGCGTCGTGACTTCACGTCGGCTCGGACCCGGCGCGCGACGCCGCGCAACATTGCGCGACGGATCGCACCGCTGCCGGCCCGTACCAAGAGCCAGTACCGCCCGAATGCCCGGCGGCTGGGTGCGTCGGTGGCGACAACGCTGGTCTGGGTCTCGATCCGCGTATGAGCACCGACCGTGCGGAACTCGAAACCCATCACCATCTTCACAAACCCCGGGTCGTTGATCTCTATAAACGACGCGACATCTGTTACCGGGAGAACCTTGGCCCGGCGCAACCGCCAGGGCTGGCTGATCGCACCGATAGCGAACTCCCGCCCTGGATTGTCGATAAGCGCCGCAAAACCACGTTGAGCCATTTGTTGAAGCAGCGGCTTCGTCGTATCGGCAACTAAACCCCGGGTGCCCGAAAGACCACGCATCATGAAGAGCGCGCGTGCTAGCGGCATCTCCGCCAGCGTGAGTGCCCGTAGCGCGTCGTAGGCTTCGTGTGGCGTTCCCGCAACGTCACGACGATGAGTCTCCGTGAAATGCGGTTCTGGGATCAGCTGCTCCAGCACAATTCAACCCTTCCTTATCTATACGTCACCGTACGGTCACTTCCCCGCAAGAGAAACGTGAACTAGCGTTAGCGGTCACGCAGAAATTACTTCGTCAGGTTCGGGTGTGTTGTGTCGTCGTCCGGCGCGGCGGTCACGGTGTAGTTCCAGTCGCCGTGGAAGGTGTGTCGTTGCAGGTGGGCGGCCTCGAACGCCTTCATCTCTTTATCGGTGATCTTGATGCCGCGTTGGTAGGTGGTGGTGTCGAGCGTCGCCTGGATGGTCAGCCCGGTTTTGGTGGTGGTCGCCGCGATGGTCTCGACCACCACCTCGTGGGTCTCCAGCGGTCGGCCACGCCAGTTCATGGTGATCGCGGAGAACATCCGGTGCTCGATCTTGTTCCACTTCGAGGTGCCCGGCGGCAGGTGGCACACGGTGATCTGCAGCCCGGTCTGGGCGGCCAGCTCCGCGAGCTGGGTCTTCCACAACCGCAACCGGGAACCGTTGGACCCGCCGC
>JBGTNI010000029.1:0-60497 GCA_041743105.1 Mycobacteriales bacterium
ACTCCCGCCGGGGCCACCGCCAAGGTTAACGGTCACCCATTTGTCTCGTCCCAGAGCATCACGTGCCGCATGTGCGGCGTACTCGCCGAACTCCGCCTCTCGTTGCATCTCCAACAACCGACGCTGCGTAACCAGATCAGATGCCGCCCGCCCCCACGCATCGGTGAGAAACTGCATGATGTCACCCGAGTAATGCGGATACTTCGCATAACCATGAGTAAACAACCGATCCAGAACTTCTTGGTTCGCCAGCACCCATTCTCCGTTGGAGTTGAAGGCACGCACGTACAGGTCAGTGCCGTCTTCTAATCCTTCTAACGGGCCACTATTGTTATCGTGGGCCATGATGAGATATCGAAAGCACTCTCGTTCATTGGGTGTCCCTACACCCCTCATCTCAGAACGGATTCGACCCACTTGGTTTATATAGTTCCAGGTGTTCCTTCCCAAGAAAACGCCGTTTTTCTGTAAGAATCTCTGAAGCTCGGGATCGACTGGCTGACCGGTATGGCGATCGAGTATTTGAGTTTTGGCCCAACCCCTGCGGCCTCTGCGGGTAAAACGACCAGGGCTGGTAAGCAGATACTTTCGTCCGTTACGAGGATCGGTGATGGACCGGTGTAACCTACCGGTCGCCTCGTTGACATTCGTGTTATAAAAACGGCGAAATAACGGTACCTTCCACGTAATCCATTCGGTGAGTCGATACTTCCACCGAATGCTGTTACGTTTACGCTCTGTACCGACCCTCTGGAAGAACATGTACGTTCTTTGGATTTGATTATCGGTGGGGCCGGCCTTTTCGAGCCGATCCAACACAGCTTCACCAAAAAAACCCAACGGCGTGTCATCAAATGCCTGGGTGTTTGTGAACCGTAACCGGGGCGGGTCGTTGTTCTGCCTGATGTCCTTCTGGTACCAGTCTCTGATGCCCATCTACAACCTCCACCCTGGTAAAACGCTACCCTCCGGCACCGACACTACCCATGTCGAACGAGTCAACGGCGGATCGCACTCTGGCGTCCATAGTACTCGTCGTAGCTGACTGTGCAGGCTAAACGCAGTCTTCCGCCGCATATCGGCCGCACCCGCCGAGCTGGGCACCTACGCACAATCGGACGAGGATCCGGCTAGCGCGACTCACATGCGTGGGCGTCGAGGTGGGGAGCTGTCTGGTGGGGGCGAAGGCGGTTGGCGGTTCGTGTCTTGATCGCCGTTCGCGTCCTGGCCGTTCGCACTTCGATCACGGCGGCGTCTGACCGCGTTGACCAAGGTAGCGGTGGCAGTGAGCACGCTGGGAATACCTGTCAGAATCGCGTCCCCACGCTCTTGCAGGAAGGTACGGCCCTTACCGCTTTCCAATGTCCGGTCCAGCTTTTTGACGTACCGTAGGTACTTAAGTCGATCCCACTTCCTACCGCTCGCAATATACGCTTCGGCGCGATCGGCCAGTTGGGGTGCCAGGGCATTGATCTTCATCACACGTGCGGACCTGAACTGCGGATCGACCGTCACGGCATCTATCCGGTCCTGCAGCCTGTCGTAAACCTCCTCGTCGGCTTGACGCACCTCGTCACTCACTCGACGCCAGGTCCCCTTGCGGTCGCGCCAGCCACGACGCGTAGCAGCGTACGGGCTGGGAGGTAGCGGCGGAGCCGCAGTGGTCGTGACCATGACTACTCCATGACACTCAGACGGTGACCATTCGATACTAGTTCACAGCGGCGTCGCAGCCAGGCTATTACGACAATTGCTCGACGACGCGACGCATACCTCCGGCGCCGTGGAACCCGCCCGCCGGTTAGGTCGACGCCTCGATGCGGCGCCGTAGGTCATCGAGTTCCGCACTCAACTCGGCGGGCAGTTTCTCGCCGAAGGTGGCAAACCATTCCGCCACGGAGTCCAGTTCCGCGCGCCACTCGTCCGGTTTCACCGCAAGCGCCTGGGCCAGCGTCTCGGCGTCGAGGTCAAGCCCCGTCGTGTTCAGCGCACCGGGTGCCGGTATGCGGCCCACCGCGGTCTCGACACTGACGCCAGTCTCCGTGCTGGCGGCGTCGCCGTCGTTGGAGAGACGGCCGGCGATCCACGCCAGCACCCGGCTGTTCTCCCCGAAGCCTGGCCACAGGAACGCGTCGTCCTCGCCGCGCCGGAACCAGTTCACATAGAAGATCTTGGGCAGCTTCGCCGCATGTATAGAATTCGCCGCGTCTGAAGACGGCCCTGCCTTGCCAATGTTTAACCAATGCCGCAGGTAATCGCCGATGTGGTAGCCCAGGAACGGCAACATCGCCATCGGGTCACGTCGCACTACGCCGACTTTGCCCGCCGCGGCAGCGGTGGTCTCCGACGACAGTGTCGCTCCCATGAAAACTCCGTGAATCCAGCCACGGGCCTGCGTGACTAACGGCATCGTCGTGGCGCGACGGCCGCCGAACAGGATCGCCGAGATCGGCACACCACGAGGGTCCTCGAACTCAGGCGCCACGATCGGACACTGTGAAATGGGGGCGCAGAACCGAGAGTTGGGGTGGGCGGCCGGTCGGTCGGCGTCTGGTGTCCAGCTCTGGCCGCGCCAGTCGATGAGATGAGCCGGCTTGTCGGTGGAATAGCCCTCCCACCAGACATCGCCATCGTCGGTGAGCGCAACATTGGTGAACAGGGCGTTGCCGTGATCCATCATCCGCATCGCGTTGGGATTGGTGTCCCAGCCTGTGCCCGGCGCCACCCCGAAGAAACCGAACTCCGGATTCTGCGCGTACAGCCGCCCATCGGAACCGAACCGCAGCCATGCGATGTCGTCTCCGAGTGTCTCGACCTTCCAGCCGGGAATGGTGGGCTCCAGCATCGCCAGATTCGTCTTGCCGCACGCCGACGGAAACGCGGCGGCGATGTAGTGCACCTGTTGCGTGGGGGACGTGAGCTTCATGATCAACATATGCTCGGCCAGCCAGCCCTCGTCGCGCGCGATAGCGGAGGCTATTCGCAGCGAGTAGCACTTCTTGCCAAGTAGAGAGTTACCACCGTAGCCGGAGCCGTAGCTCCAGATTTCCCGGGTTTCTGGGAAATGGCAGATGTACTTGGTGTCGCTGCACGGCCAGGCCACGTCGGCCTCGCCCGGGGCAAGGGGGGCACCCACCGAGTGCAGGCACGGCACGAAGTCCGCCGCACTCGGACCCGATCCCATGGCTTCCAGTACGGCTGAGCCCATCCGGGTCATGATGCGCATGGACGCCACGACGTAGGCCGAATCGGTGATTTCGACACCGAACATGGGATGCTCGGCATCCAGCGGACCCATACAAAACGGGATCACATACAGCGTGCGACCTCGCATGCAGCCCCGGTACAGCTGGGTCATAATCTCTTTCATCTGTCCCGGCGCCATCCAGTTGTTGGTAGGACCGGCATCTTCGGGACGTTGTGAGCAGATGAACGTGCGCTCCTCCACCCGCGCCACGTCTGAGGGGTCGGTGCGAGCCCAGAACGAGTTGGGTTTCTTGGTCGGGTTCAGCCGGACCATGGTGCCTGCGTCTACCAGCTCATCGGTGAGCCGCTGCCACTCTGCCTCTGAACCGTCGCACCACACCACTCGTGCAGGGGTAGTCAGCTCGGCGATCTCGCGCACCCAAGCCAGCAGACCGGCGTGCTCGGTAGGCGCGTCAATGAGGCTGATAGGCCCCGTGGCAGTAGTCAGGGTCATAGGTGGTCTCTCTTCTTGGATTTCCACCACCGTAACCCAGATATGTGGCACGAAGGGGCCCAAGAGCTGTGAAAACGCGCACAAGCATCGATTCAGATCTGCTCGTAGCGGCCCGCTAGTCGCCCTGCTTAGGCTCAACGGCCGGAGAGACCGGCGCGACACTGTCGTGTCGAATAGCGTCGTGCCGCACACCCCGGTCGGTGTCGAAGGATGGCGGCAGCCGGCGTAGTCGCTTGTTCATGTTGCGGATGAGCAGCACGGTGCCGAGCGCCAGCAGTGCGATGATGAGGCCGGCGAGAGGGCCAGCCACGCCGGAACCACGAGTATCACCGAAGTTGTTGGGCTCGCCGTCGCCGACGGCGAACCATAATGTCGCGCCCGTCGCGTAGCACCATGCTGAAATGTCCACTGCTGGATTGCTAGTCACGCCACTCATGCTGCCACCGGCTCGCGCACGCCGGCGAAGAGATCGTCTTCGGGTTGTGGCGAGTTCAGCAACGAACGAGCAAGCTCGTAGTCTTCGGTAGGCCACAGTTTGCGCTGCAGCTCCAACGGCACCGCGAACCACATGCTGTCCGGATCGACCTGAGTGGCGTGGGCCCTGAGCGCGGTGTCTCGCAGCTCGAAATACTCCCCACATGGCACACGTGTGGTGATCCGGTGAAAACTGTCAGTGTCGGGCTCCCACGCGTCCAGCAGCTCCCCGTACGGCGACTCCAGGCCACTATCCAACAGCGCCTGGTGCAGGGTCACCATGCGGGTGCGGGTGAATGTCATGTGGTAGTACAGCTTGAATGGTTGCCACGGCTGCCCGGCTTCGGGATAACGGGTCGGATCGCCGGCTGCCTCGAATGCCACAACCGAGACCTTGTGGCACATGATGTGGTCGGGGTGTGGGTAACCGCCGTTCTCGTCGTAGGTGAGCATCACATGGGGTTTGAGCTGCCGCACCAGCCGCACCAGCGGCGCAGCTGCTTCGTCCAGCGATGTGACGGCAAAGCAGTCCGGCGGCAACGTCTCGGCAGGCATGCCCGAATCGACGAATCCCAGCCACTCCTGCCGAAAGCCGATGATGTCGCGGGCCCGATCCATCTCGGCCCGACGAATCTCTCTGATGTTCTTCCACACGTCGGGACGATCCAGCGCGGGATTAAGCACTTCGCCACGTTCCCCGCCGGTGCAGGTCACGACGGTGACCTCGACACCCTCAGCGAGGTACTTGGCCATGGTGGCGGCGCCCTTACTGGATTCGTCGTCGGGATGGGCATGCACCGCCATGAGTCGCAGCTGCTGCCCCGACTGAGCTGAGTCGGGCCGATTTGGCAGCTCGGGCACGAGATCTCCTTGAGGTACTTAAGCGGTCGTTGATGCATGGTCGGGGCACAGACGGACATCGTCGGCACCTGCAACAATTATTTCCGATGCGACTACTTAGACCTAACACGGCCGGCGCGGAAGAATTCCAACCGCCGTTGTTTCCTCCTGGGCGGTACGGTCGTCGACGCCTTCCTCGTCGACGGGGTCGCTGGATTGCCGCATCGATGCTGCTAGCCGCACTGATCGCGGGTAGCGCTATCGCCTGGAAGCTCTACTCCACATACTCCGCAGACGTGATCGGTGTACATGTCACGGCATTCTCTGTGGTCTCCGAACACCAAGTGCACGTACAATTCCAGCTAACGGAAGATCCTAGCTCGGCAGTGACCTGTATCGTTCGAGCCCGCTCGCGCGATGGAACAGAAGTCGGGCGAGCCAACGTAGTAGTACCAGCGGACGGATCGCGTATCACGAGCTACATCCTGACCACACGGAAGAAAGCGGTAACCGGTGAAGTACTGCGGTGCACCCCGGGTGAGCAGGTTCAAACTCACTCGCCGTAGGCGCGCTGATGCGTGGCCGCCTCACCGGAGCTGGCGCCAGGACAGTTAGTTCACCAGCCTGTCGCCAGATCCTCAATGAGCCTGCCGTGGTCAGCAACCGCACCATCCCCGCAATGACGCTTATGTAAGGAGATTTCGTGCCCAGTACTCATCAAGCAACTGTCAACTGGCTCACCCAGCAGGCCTACGACCGATTGCAGGCAGAGCTGGATGAGCTAATCCAAGGCCGCTCCGCGATGGCGGCGGAGATCAACGAGCGACGCGAAGAAGGCGACCTGCGCGAGAACGGCGGCTATCACGCGGCGAAGGAAGAACAAGGCAAGCAAGAAGCCAGAATTCGTCAACTGGAAGACCTGCTGCGCACCGCACAGGTCGGAGAGGCGCCTAAGAGCCCAACAGCGGTAGGGCCCGGTGTCGTGATCACGGTGCGCTTTGACAACACCGTCGACAGCCCAGACGATGACACCGAGACGTTCCTGCTGGGCTCTCGAGAGATCGGCGCCACCACCGATCTGACAGTGTATTCGCCCGAATCAGCCCTGGGCTCGGCACTGATCGGCCACTTCGTAGGCGACACCGTCGCCTACGAAGCACCGGGTGGCAATACTTTACGTGCCACCATCGTGAAGCTCGAGACTTTCCACGGCTAGCGTCTGTCGTTTGCTGAAATTGAGGGCGTTTTCCCTGAAAACGTCCTTTTAGCTGGTAGTTAGAGGACGTTCCTTGAAACGTCCCCTAACTACCCGTCGACCCGTCGTTGTCGGCAGGGGAGATTGGGCTACTTGGTGGTGGCGCGGCGGAACGTTCTCACCGACAACACCATGAAGACCAGCAGGATCCCTACCGCCCAGCCCAGCGCCCACCAGGCATCGGCGCCTGCTTGGCCTCCGTTGAACCAGGCACGGATCGCATCTACCGCATGGGTGACCGGGTTGTGGTCGACAAACGCCCGTAGCCACCCCGGCATAGTCTCGGCCGGCGCGAATGCTGAACTTGCGAACGTGAGCGGGAAGATGAACATGAATCCGATAGTCTGCACTGCCTCGATGCTGGGAACCACCAGCCCGAGCCAGGCGGCCAACCACGAGAAAGCAAAGCCGTAAAACAGCATCATCGAAAGACCTAGCACGGCCCCGACAAAGCCGCCCTCGAACCGGAAACCTACCAGCAGGCCGACGATGACCATCACCGCGACGCTGATCGCGTTGAGACCCACATCTGCCACCGTGCGGCCCAGCAGCACCGAGCTACGCGACATGGGCAACGAGCGAAACCGGTCGATCACGCCTCGCTTCATGTCATCGGCAACTCCCGTACCGGTGGTGAAGATTGAACCGAACACGATGCTCTGTAGGAAAATGCCAGGCATCAAGAACTGCGCGTAGTCTCCGCCGGAGACCGACTGCCCGATCGCGCCACCGAATACATACCGGAACAACACGATGAACATGATGGGCTGCAGCGTGATGCCCACCAAAATGTCCGGTTGACTGCGTACCCGCCGCATATTGCGCAGCGTGATGACCCAGGCGTCTGACAGCCACCATTTGGCGCGATAGAGCCATGAGCCTCGGCCTAACTGGTCCAGGCCCATAGTGGGAAGGGCTGCGGTGGTCATGCTGGCTCCTCGACACGTTCGTTAGCGGGGGCGGATGCACTACCGGCGCCATCCTGCTGATCCCGAGTCTCAGGTTCAGCGGTGCGACCGGTAAGGGAGAAAAAGACGTCGTCCAGCGTGGGGCGGTGGATAGCCACGTCCTCGATGCGTACACCTGCATCGTCGAGTTCGCGTATCACATCGGGTAGCACAGCAGCGCCACGAGAAGCGGAGGCCCGCAGCACACCGGCGCTAACGTCAACGGACGGAGCCTCCTTTACCGCTGCCTCCACCGCAGTGGCTGCCGCGGCCAGCTGCGAACGGTCGGGAACCCGGAGTTCTAACCGCTCGCCGCCCACCATGCTCTTGAGCTCGTCGGAGGTGCCGCGCGCGATCGCTTTACCGTGATCGATCACCACGATACTGTCGGCGAGGCGGTCGGCTTCATCCAGATATTGCGTGGTCAGCAGCATGGTGGTGCCCTCGCGCACCAGATCCTTGATTACCGACCACATACCCACGCGGCTACGCGGATCCAGACCCGTGGTGGGCTCGTCCAGGAACATCACACGGGGTTTAGCCACCAGGCTCGCCGCGATATCCAAGCGTCGCCGCATGCCGCCGGAGTAGGTCTTGACTGGGCGGGAGGCGGCGTCGGCGAGGTCGAACTGCTCCAACAGCTCGTCGGCGCGTGCCCGTGCCTGCTTTCGGCTAAGCCGAAATAGCCGGGCCACCATCTCCAGGTTCTCCCAGCCAGTGAGGAACTCGTCCACGGCGGCGTACTGGCCAGTTAGGCCGATGAGTCGCCGAACGCCGTAGGGATCGCGCACGACATCAACGCCGCATACCGAGGCGTAACCGCTGTCTGTCCGCAGCAGTGTGGAAAGTATGCGTACGGCTGTGGTCTTTCCGGCGCCATTGGGCCCCAGCATGCCCAGGACGCGACCTTCCTCGCCGCTAAAGCTCAGACCGTTCAACGCGACGGTCTTGCCATATTTCAACACCACGTCTTCTACAACGATGGCGGGCTCGCCGCTAGATGTCGACACTGAATTACCTCCGGGGGCGCACGGTTATCGCGAGGTTAGCGAGGGGGTCTGACAAAATTAGTGGGCCTGATAAAAGTAGCTCCGTATCCAACAGCTTGCCACGGAGATGGTGCTACCACTTGCCACGCGCCGCGGGGGGCGGCGAACCCACCCTACGCGGGAAGGATGACTGACACACCTGCATCCCGCAGGATTCTCAGCAGCTGCTCGGAGTGCTCACTGCCTCTGGTCTCTACCGACAGCGCGATCACAGCCTCACCCAACCGCAGCCGCGAATCCTGCCGGAAGTGCTCCACGTCCAGCACATTCACGCCGTGATCGGCCAGCAACGCCAGGGTCGCGGCAAGGCTTCCAGGGCGGTCAACCGCCCGAATCATGAGGTACAGGTAGCGGCCAGCCGCAGCCATGCCGTGCTCAATGACGCGCAGCATAAGCAGCGGATCGATGTTGCCACCAGACAGCACCGTCGTCGCCGGCGCGGTGAATCGACGGGGCTCTGCCAATATGGCGGCCACCCCGGCCACCCCGGCAGGCTCCACCACCAGCTTTGCTCGCTCGAAACAGAACAGCAGCGCCCGTGCCAAGTCTTCATCGGAGACGGTCACAACATCGTCGACCAGCTCTCGAACATGGGCGAACGTCAGTTCACCAGGCCGTCCCACCGCGATTCCGTCTGCGATCGTGGCTAGGCTCTTCAGCGTCACTGGCGCCCCGGCCTGCAGCGACTTGGCAAACGCAGCAGCCCCCGACGCCTGCACGCCGATAACCTGGACATCCGGGCGCAGCGCCTTCACGGCAACCGCCACTCCCGACGCCAGCCCGCCGCCACCGAGGCTGACTAGGATCGTTTTGACCTCAGGGCACTGCTCCAGCAACTCCAGGCCGATGGTTCCTTGACCAGCGATCACGTCGACATGATCGAAGGGGTGGATGAAGACGGCCCCGGTCTGCTCGGCGAATTCTTTCGCGGCCGCCAGCGCATCGGAGACCGAGCTGCCCACTAGACGTACGGTCGCGCCATAGGCCTTGGCTGCGGTCACTTTTGGTAGCGGCGCCGTCTGCGGCATGAACACCGTGGCGTGGCTACCCAGTAGGTTCGCCGCGACGGCCACACCCTGCGCGTGATTGCCAGCGCTGGCAGCCACGACTCCCCGGCCGCGCTCAGCCTGCGATAGGCGTGCGATCCGCACATAGGCACCCCGGACCTTGAAGGAACCGGCGGTCTGTAAGTTCTCGCACTTGAGGTAAGCCGAGCCGCCGAGCTTGGTCGACAACGGGGCGCATTCCTGCAGCGGTGTATTGCGGATCACGCCACGTAACAGCTCGCGCGCGGCACGAATATCGTCAATTGTGACAAGCTTGCCCGTCGCTTCGACGGCGATTGACCCGTCCGGAACCGGCCGCTGCGATGCGCCCGATGATCGGCGCCGCTCTGAGTTTGCTGGTGATGCGTGCTGCATAGCCTGTGGCATGGGCCGATAGTGCCATAGGCAGGTGTCAGCCCGATACGCCCCAGGCTCAATTTCGACAAACTCAGCAGGCCATGGCTGCTATTGAAGGCCACACCGGGTACGGTGCGCTGCATGCAAACGTTTTGGTCGATATTGCACGTCCTTGCGGCTGTCATGCTCACCGGCCCACTGGTGCTCGCTCCTATGACGGGATTGCGCGCGTTACGCGAGCGCGACGAGACCATGCTCAAACACGCTCGGCGTACCACCACTACGTTTGCGTTGCTCTCCCTAATCACCCTAGGGCTAGGCTTGATAGTGGTCGCCAGCTCGAAGGATACGGACTTCAGCACCCCTTGGATCGTCATCTCTATAACGCTGTTTCTGATTGCACTCGCCCTTGCGTTGTTCGTCAGCGCACCGGCCTTGAACAAGTCGGTGCACATGATCGCAGCCGACAACGAGCAGGAGCGCAAGGAGCAGGCAGAGGCGCAGTCCCCCACTGCGCGCCAGCTCGACCCTGAAGAGCTACGTAAGATCACCGACGCGCGGGTCATGGCACACAGCGCAGCCCGTGAACAGCTGCAAGATCAGCGCGGAAAGATCGCGGCCGCAAGCGGAACCGCGGCGGTGTTGCTGATCGTGGTCACGATTCTGATGGTGACGCAGCCTTTCAGTTAAGCTGCGCGCTTCTCAATAGGCCCCTGCCAGCGTTCACTGTTCTCGAGCCGCCTTTCCACGCTATTCCGCTGCGCTCCATTTTCGTACGCGGCGGCTCCTGCGGCCTTGGCAGATGACCTATTGAGAAGCGCTTGAGGAATTAAGTGTCCAACGCACGCATCAGGTCAGCAACCAGATCTTCGGCATCTTCGATGCCCACGGAGATACGCACTAGATCGACCGGAACGGCGACGACGGAGCCGGCGGTCGAAGCGTGAGTCATGCGCGCCGGGTGCTCGATCAGCGACTCCACCCCGCCCAGCGACTCCCCCAACGTGAACAGCCTGGTGCGCCCGCAGACACGCAGCGCCGCATCCTCACCGCCGTGAAGCTGAAAACTCACCATGCCACCGAAGCGGCTCATCTGCTTGGCGGCGACATCGTGGTCAGGATGCTCAGGAAGGCCGGGGTAGTACACACTGGAAACGGCGGGATGCGTGCGCAACGCCGCAACGATGCGCTCGGCGTTGTCGCAGTGGCGCTCCATTCGCACGGCAAGGGTCTTAAGCCCGCGCAACGCCAGCCAGCAGTCGAACGGCCCTGGGACCGCACCGATGGCGTTTTGATGAAATGTCAGGCGCTCCGCCAATTGAGCATCGGAGGTCACCAGCGCGCCACCCACCACATCGGAGTGACCACCGATGTACTTGGTGGTCGAATGCACTACAACGTCGGCACCTAGAGCCAGCGGCTGCTGCAGGTACGGAGAGGCGAAGGTGTTGTCCACGATAAGCAGCGCGCCATGCTCATGGGCCAACGACGCGAGGGCCGCGATATCGACGATCCCCAGCAGTGGATTACTCGGTGTCTCGCAGTAGATGGCGGTGGTCTGGGGGGTGATCGCCCGCGCAACCGCGTCGAGGTCTCGCAGCGCCGCCGTGGTGTAGTTCAGGCCCCAGGGCCCGCAGACCGAGTCCACGAGCCGAAACGTTCCGCCGTAGGGGTCATCGCTGAGTAGGAGTTGATCGCCGGGCTTGGTGACCACGCGCAGCAGCGTGTCTTCGGCGGCAAGACCGGAGGCGAATGCCAGCGCATCCGAACCGCCTTCGAGCGCCGCGAGGCATTCCTGCAGCGCAGTGCGGGTCGGGTTGCCGGTGCGGCCGTACTCGTAGCCGCCACGCAGTCCACCTACTCCGTCTTGGATGAATGTGGAGGTTTGATAGATCGGTGTGACTACCGCGCCTGTGGCGGAGTCTGGTTCTTGGCCTGCGTGAATGGCCAGCGTGCCAAAACCGTAGTGGGGGGGAGAGGCGGAGTCAGAGCCAGAGGAGTCAAAGGACATGAATGAACCCTAGCGCGACGACCAGCCACAGTGATCCACGTCGGCTTCCCAACCAGACGATTTCGCGGCAATACTCCGTCCGCTCCAACACCAACATCCCCAAGACATAAGCTGGCTCTCACCGCTCACAGCGACGCCGATGACTACTACAGCCACCAACACGGCTCCCATCTCCTCAATGCCGACAGCGCGCCCCGACAACAACCGCCCATACTCCGCGACTACATGGCGCGCTTCGCCGACGCCCGGCGGCAGGAGCAGGCGCCGCTCGCATGGAACACCGTCGCTCCGGCGGTAGGCTGGTGAGCATGATCTTCGGTTCTCACTCAGATGCCCTTCCGGCCGCTGGAGCACGTCATACCGTGCTGGGCACCCCGATCGAAGGACCGTGGCCGTCGCGGGATGAGATCGCCGTCTTCGGCATGGGCTGCTTCTGGGGCGTGGAACGTATCTTCTGGAGATTGCCCGGCGTCTACAGCACGGCGGTCGGCTACGCGGGTGGACGCCGCGAGAACCCCACTTACCAGCAGGTGTGTAGTGGCGCCACCGGTCATGCCGAAGTGGCGCGCATCGTCTTCGACCCAGTCGAAATCTCCTACCGGCAGCTACTGAAGGTGTTCTGGGAGAACCACGATCCCACGCAGGGGCCACGCCAAGGCAACGATGTCGGCACGCAGTACCGGTCGGTGATCTATACGACCACGCCCGAGCAGCTGCAACTGGCGGAGGAGAGCCGCGCCGCTTTCACCCCGGTGGTCACCGATGCCGGAATGAGACCGATCACCACCGAGATCGCGCCATTGCCGAACTTTTACCTCGCCGAGGACTACCACCAGCAATACCTCGACAAGAACCCTGCGGGGTACTGCAATCACGGCCCTAACGGTTTGAGCTGCCCGATTCCAGCCTGACTCTCGCCTCAACGCAGCTGCGGGCAAGATGCACCGTTGATCGAACTACGCCCGTTGGCGGCCTACGCGTCGCTGTACGATCATGGCGCACAGCACCACCGCTAACGATATTCCGGCGAACAGCCACACGATCTCGCCGCCGAGCCGCTGATCGGCTAGCGCTGGCGCGCCCCAGTCTCGCGACAGCGTGGCGAACCAGTCGCTGGCGAGGATCTGATCGCTACGCGTCAGCGCGTAACCGAAGCCGATATGGAACACAACCGCCACGCTAAGTAGCAGCGCCCGAGTCGGAAACCGAATCGGTGTGGGGGGCGAGTCGACGCCGATGAGCAGCCAGAAGAAGAAATACCCTGCTCCAACCAGGTGCACCATCATAACGAGGTGAGCGGCATGTGAACCCAGCGAAAGTGAGTACAGGCCGGTGAAGTACATGACATACAGACCAGCGGCGTACATACCAAGCGCCATGAGCGGATGCGCCATCATGCGAGTGACTGGATGGCCAATCCACTCGCAAACCCACTCGCGCACGCCACGCCGAGCTGGATCGGGACTAGGCTTCGCGCTGCGCAGCGCGAGCGTGACGGGACCGCCCAACGCCAGTAGGATTGGCGCCGCCACCGCGAGGGTCATGTGTTGGCCCACATGCACGCTCAGCAACACCGGGGCATACGCGGCAACGCCGCTGCACGTGACGAATACGATTACCGACCAGCCCGCCGTCCACGAGATCAGCCGCCACCACGGCCACCGCTCGCCGCGCTGTCGCAACCGCAGCACCGCAAACCCGTAGGCGGCGACAGCCATTGCCGCCATGCATAGGATCAACGGGTCGACGAGCCATCGCGTGAACAGCCCGGCAACGGTGAGCGCACCCGGCATCGGGTAGCCAAGCAAACTGGTAGCGGCATCGCCGGTGTCTTCCACACGGGGTGCCGGTGTGGCGGCCAAACCTACGGCCGCCCCCAGACCAACCGCCAGTACGCCAAGTTCGACGGCGGCGAGCCGACCGAATATCCACGGCCGGCCAGCCTGCAGCGCGGGCAGGCTGCGGGTCCGGTGTAGCCACCCCAGACCACCGGCAACCAGTAGCACCGCGATCTTCACCAAGGCCACTCGACCGTAGGCGGTGTCGAGCAGGTCGGACCATCCCCGCAGTCGCACCGAGACACTGACAACGCCGGAGACCGCAACCAACAACAGGCAGGCCGCGGCGACGGCGGAGTAGCGCCGGACCATGGCGGCTCGATCTGCGCCAGTTCGATCGGTACCGGTTCGACGACTGCCTAGGGCCAGTGCCAGCAGCCCACCCACCCACAACGTGACCGGTACGACGTGAAGGATCTGGGCCGATACCGCGAGCTGGTGATTCCCGGCACCAGCGGCGTGACCGGCAAATGCGAGCGGAGTCACCGCCGCGACCGCGCCGAAACATGCTAAGGCGGCGCCGTTAACGGTACGGATGCCGCGACAGGCCACGGCCAGTGCGGCCGTAATAGCAAACGTCCAGGCCAGAGCTTGACCTTGCGTCACGGAGCGGGCTGTGTCGAACAGGATTGGGATTCGTAGCGCGGCAGCGGGAGAGATTCCTAACAGATCAGACGCCGTCAAAACTAAAGCCAGGCAGCTCGATCCCGCCCATGCCGCCGCTGTCCAGGACGCCGCTCGCACCCAACGGAACCCGGCAGCCGACAGCAGTAGCCTGCGCGGAGACGGTCCCGGCTGGAGGGCCGGTGTCGGCTGGAAGGACGGTGTCGGCGACAGCCCGGGGGCAAGAAATGCGGCCGCGAGCAGGCAGCCGACAGTCGCCACCGCTGCGGTATCGGCGATGACGCTTAGGACCGGCAGCAGCCACACTGTCGGCCCGGTGTAGACGGCCAGACCCGGAAGATCGGGGTCATCGAGTTGGCCTGCGAGCTGCAGGATCAGCAATGCCACGCCCACCGCGACACCGAGCGCGGCGGCAACGAGCCCTACTCGAATGAGCCCTCGGCGGCGTAGAGCAACGTTCGCTTTACGCTCGGCACGCCAGACCGTCATTCTCTGGTCTGGATCCCCGATCGCCGACGCCACACCAGCACGCTACCGGCCGCGACACACAGCACGATCACGACGGCGCCAGCGCCGATCCACCAGGGCGATATGCCGTCGGAGTCAGACGATTCCCGCGACTCCGCTTCCGGGCTTTCATCTTGAGTTCCCGCCGGGGGTTTTGGCGGTGTGGCTGACTCGCTCGGTGAAGCGGCCGCGCGAACGGTGAAGGATCGCGTGCCGTCGACCCAATGCTCGTCGCTCGAGCGCACGCGGTAGGAAACGCGGTACTCGCCGTCCGGCAGGCCCGGCTTGAGTGCCTGCCGCACTGTTGCGCCGTCGATGCGCGGTGAGCCATTTACTACGCTGCGAGTCTCGGAGTCGACAACCGCTAGCTGCGTCGCGTCGGGATTGAGCGGGGCACTGAAGGTGAGACTCACCTCGGTAGGTGCCGACGTCAGTACCTCATCGGCGCCCGGCGTGCTGTTCAACAGCTTATCGTGTGCCGCCGCCGGAGCAGCGAAGCCACTCAACACGGCTAAGACTCCGATAGCTATCGCCGTTGCCGCCGCTCCCACGCGGGCACATACTTTCGACACGAACCATCACCCCGGTCTCGATTGCGCTCGATGCATCCCAAGTCGTCCGGGGTGCCCGGGAAGTTCCGAGCGATACAGAATATTGCGTTTAGATAGCACTAGCGCGGGATGCTAGCTTCGGCAGGCGGATGTAAATTCAAGGTAGGTCAGCTACGCGCACAACCTCTGTTCCGGTGCACTGGTGGCGCCGCCGGGATCTTCCCGGCGATTCCGCTTGTCGCTTACGCCGCAACACTCAAGCAACTACGAGCCGACGGTTCAATACAGGCCAAGTTCCGAGTGGGATCCAAGTCGTACTAGTTGGATCCGATGCTCATCCGGCTTTCGGTAGATCAACACCAGGTCCGGCTTAACGTGGCAGTCCCGGTGATCGCTCCAGTCTCCGGTCAGCGCATGGTCACGGCGGCGGTCAGATAGAGATTGATCACTCGCCAGCGCCGTCACGATCCCCACGAAATCGTCATCGAGGGTAGCCCGGTGCCGGCCTTTCATCTCGCGTTTGTAGTCGCGTCTGAACTGAGTCGTTCGTTCAATCGCTCGCATGAAGATCGCTCATCAGCGAGCCCACACTATCGAACGAGGCCAACTTTCCACCGCGCGCTTCCTTCATTGCTGCGATAGTCGCCGCGTTCGGTACCAACGGTTCGAACGGTAATGCCTTCTCGCTGGCCACTTTGGTGAGCAGTAGGCGCACAGCATCAGAGATGCTGAGCCCCATCGCAGCCAGTACGGCGGCAGCCTCCTCCTTCACCTCACCGTTAATTCGGGCCTGAATCAGAGCATTTGTGGGCATGTGAACCTCCTGAATGACATAGTAATGCAAAATTCGGAGCGCTGCCACAGACATGCGCCTGATCGAACAACTTCGCCGCTACTGTCGCGCGTATGGTCAGCCGACCGGGGCTCAGCCTCACACCGCATGCTCAGTCACATGCGCATGCCCTATCACACGGCGTGATGTTCTGCCTCATCGCCAATGCCGCTTGGGCTACTCAGGTTCTCTACTGGCCGCTGGTCGAACCCGCCGGTCCAGTGGAGCTACTAGCACACCGCATTGTGTGGTCTGCGCTGATCTGCATAATGTGCGTGGTCGCGCTGCGTCGGCGACCCCAGCTTGCCGACTTGCTCGGCGATAGGCGGCAGGTCTTACTGCTGGGCGCGGCCGGCGCGTGCTTAGGTGCCGCCTGGGGGCTATTCATCTATGCCGTCCTCGCCGGGCGGGTGGTAGAAAGCTCGCTGGGCCTTTTTCTCCTACCGCTGGGGATGGTGCTCACTGGCGTCGTCGGCTTCGGCGAACGGCTGCGATGGGGACAATGGACTGCGGTAGGCACCGGCGCCATCGCCACCGGCGCTCTTGCCGTCAGCTACGGCCGACTGCCCTGGATCGCGCTGAGCCTGTGCGTGCTGACGGTGGGCTATGCACTGCTGAAGAAACTGGCGCAAGCTTCGGTGCTGGAGGGATTCAGCGTCGAATGCCTGCTGATGGCAGGTCCGGCGCTGGCGTTTCTGGTCTGGCTCGTCATATCCGGCCACAACACCGTCGGCACTATCTCGCTCTCGCACACCGCCTTGGTAGTGGCTTCAGGCATCTTCACGACGATTCCGCTCCTGGCATACGCGGCGTCACTCACACGCCTACCGCTGACATTGTTGGGCCTCCTGCAATACCTCAATCCATTAGCTCAGTTCGCGATCGGCGTGGTTGTTTTCCGGGAGGATATGTCGTCCACGCGCTGGCTCGGTTTCGCGCTTATCTGGCTAGCGCTAGCAATCTTTTCGGCCGATTCCATCCGTCACCAGCAACAACGACGGCTCGCCGACACAGCCGAGGCGGCCACATGACACACAAAGCCGGTGGCAGATCTAGGTTCAGAAAGCTGATCGCTCGACACGAAGCCTACGGCTACTTCTACGGTAGAATGGCCGTATGAAGGAAAAGTTGACAGTAGAGATCGCCACTAAATCCATCCTCGCCCAGCGGGCCAGCGAAGACGCTGTGTCCATGGGCACCTACCTCGACCGGTTGGTCGCCCGAGATGACCTACGCCGCAGGATCGCTGCTGACCGGACCGTACTCGCCGCAGCTGGGCTTGATAAACCAGACCGCGTGGATCGGCTCGCGGCCGTTACGTTGCGGTCCCGCCACCCACGGGCAGCCGCGTGATGGGACGCCTCCCGGAGTTTGGCGAAATCTGGGTAACCCACGCAGAACCCATCCCCGGCACCACCTACCTCGTGGTCTCAGGGCAGGACTACAACGACAACTACCACCTGCGGATCGTGGTCGAAGTAATCGGAGACCAACTAGCCCAAGGCCACGGCGGCTACCTCATCGACCTCGGCCCCGTCGGATACGCCGCAATCCACGCCCCCATCACCGTCTCCCTCCGCTGGTTCACAGGCTCCGATGAACCCGTCACAGTCTTAGAACCCCACACCGCCCGTGCCGTCGCAGACAGCCTCGGCCGACTACTTGGCCCCTAAACACAGCAACATCAGCGGTAGCTGCGCCCGTGGCCGAAGCCGTAGGCCGCACCGTTGCCGCCGGCCGCGGGAACGGTGACCGGTAGCCGCCCGCTGGGTTCGATCTCACCCAAGAGCACTTTGGCCACCGATTCCAGTGTGGGAACGGAGGAGGGACTTTCCCGCTGAAATAGACTTCGGAGCACGGGAGTGACATATCTGCTAGATACCAACGTGTTATCCGAGACTCGCAAGCCAGGGCCGAACGCTGGAGTTAAGAAAATATCTGGAACGCGCCGCGGCGGACGCACTTCATATCAGCTCCATCACTGTAGGCGAGATCGGTCGAGGAATCACCCGACTTGTCGAAGGCGGCGACGGCCGCGGCGCATGACCTCACCCCTCGTGGCCCGCAATATAAGGGACTTCGAACACACCGGCATGCGGTTACTCGACCCGTTTACGGATGAGTAGCCTTCCGAGCCATGGCGTCCGAGTCGCGCGAGCCACCGCCCGTCGCGTCAGAGACAATGGAGCTAACCCGCTAGGAGGAGGGGCCGTGATTCGTCGGATTGCAGTATTGGTCAGTATCTGCGCGCTGTTGGTCGTTACCGGATGCGGCGAGGACTCGTCGAGCCAGAGCGGGGCCGAACGGCTGAACTTCACGGCGCAGACTCTCGACGGCGAACAGTTGCGCGGTGAGAGCCTAACTGGCAGACCGACCGTGCTGTGGTTCTGGACTCCGTGGTGCGTGAAATGTAACCGGGAAGCGCCGGGAGTCGCGCGTGTCTGGCAGGAAAACCAGCAAAACGTGCGGTTCGTCGGGGTGGCTGCGCTCGATGACGTCTCAGCGATGAAGGAGTTCGTGCAGCGGCACAAGCTAAGCGGCTTCACCCATCTCAACGACGAAGACACAAAAGTATGGAAAAAGTTCGGCGTCACGGCCCAACCGGCTTACGCATTCATCAGCGCCCGAGGCGATATCGACATCGTGACAAACGAGCTGTCAGAGGCAGACCTGAAACAGCGTGTCGCCAGTGTGATCGCTGACTAGCGTGACCGAAACTGCGGCACTCGCACTGAGTGCCGGAATTGTGGCGGCGGTCAATCCGTGCGGTTTTGCGATGCTGCCAGCATATCTCGCGCTGGTGGTCTCAGGCGAGGCGCGATCCCGCGTCGTGAAGGTCAGTCGAGCACTTGCAGCCAGTACCGCGATGACAGTTGGCTTCGTGGTGGTTTTCGGGGTCTTCGGCCTGATCGTCTCCCCAGTGGCCGCGTCGATCCAGAAGTACCTTCCGATAGTCACCGTGGTGATCGGTGTCGCGCTGCTGGCGATGGGTGTGGCGATGCTCGCCGGTAAACGGCTGAGTGTGCTGCTTCCCGCGCCGAGTCGGGGCGCTCCCACGCGGCGACTAAGGTCGATGTTCGGCTACGGAGTGGCCTTCGCTACCGCCTCGCTGTCGTGCACCATCGGCCCGTTTCTGGCGGTCTCGGTAACGACGCTGCGCAGCGGCGACATCGTCGAGGGGTTGTGGGCTTTCCTGGCGTACGGCGTGGGCATGGGCCTGGTGGTCGCAGTGCTGGCGGTCGGTGTGGCGCTGGCAACGAACGCAGCTACGGTGGTCGCACGGCGGGCACTGCCATACGTTGCGCGCATCGGCGGCGGTTTGCTGGCGATCGCCGGAGCCTACGTCGCCTACTACGGCTTCTACGAGCTTCGGCTGGGCTCCGGCGGCGGCGCGCCAGCCGATCCAGTGATCGACAGCGCGGGCCGCCTCCAAAGCCGACTGGCGGAGCTTGTCGACTCAATCGGCTCGGCGTCACTGCTAGCGACACTGTTAGTCCTGATTGGAATCGGCCTCGCGGTAGCCGCGTTTGCTCGGCGGCGGGCTTCCCGCTCAGCAGTCAATCGCGGCGGCGCAGGTGAGCGCGTTCGCCACTGACCACCGCGAGTAGCGCCAGATCCAGCAGCACGAATAGCACTGTGGCGAATTGCTGGATCTCGAATTGGAACACCCGCGTCAGTAGCAGGCTTACCAGTAAAGCGTGGTGAAAGAACCCGAAGCCCGCCTCGGGGTCGGCGGGCAGCCGAATCAGGCCGATCACCACTAGCACCCCGGAGGTCAGGGCGGCAAGCGTTCCCAGCACCAAGCCGGCGGTACTGGCGGAGTCGGCATCGACGGTGGAGCCGGAAAGCCAACGCTCGTAGAGTTCGACCCCGAGACCCTGCACCACGTATGCCGATTCGACCACCAGCAGCACCACGGCCACGATCTGTACGGTACGAAGTTTGAGTATCCGGTCGAAGAAGCGTCGTTTCAGGTCGCGGATCGCGCGCAGTGGATCGGCCAACTCGTAGGGATCATCAGGTATCGCTGTGACGATCGCGGCGGTCTCGGCCGCTCCCACCGCCCCGGAACCGCGCTCCGCCAGCTGTCGCGCGACGGCCCGACGTTCGTCGGTGAAGCCACCGGCGATCCCGGCGACGGTCTGATCGAGTGCACCGGCCAGGTACTCGGAGCTGTGATGTGGCCGTCGCCCGTGTACGACATTGACTCCTAGCACCAGCAGCACGATGACGGCGTACATGATGGCCGGCGCGGGGCGGTAGAAGTAGTCGCCGGTGTTGGTGACAAACTTGCCCACCTCATCGATGAACAGGCCGAACCCGATCCCGCCCAGCACCGCCGCCGCGGGGCGCACCACCGGCCCGACGAAGGACAGCAGCAGCACCATGGCGAGGATCAGCAGCAGCCCGCCCCACAGCACGTGCGCAACGTGCAGGGTCTCGCCGCCCACCTGCGGGTACCCGGCTAGCGCGAGGAACGCCCGTGTGATGAGCACGGTGGCAACGGCGGCCACCAGCATGGCGACCAGGTGCGGCACCGCCTGCGGATCGCGCGGCAGACCCCAACGCAGCAGCCGGCTGTAGTGACGTTCTTTAGCCATAGCCGGTCATGCTAGTCAGGTTGTCGATCCATGAGCGACCTAGACGTAGTTACATAAGGTAGGTACCTTGGAAGGCATGGAAACAATCGGACTGCGCGAACTCAACCGGAACCCGTCCAAGGCAGTCGCTCGGGTACGAGCGGGCGTTTCGCTGCTGGTGACCGATAGAGGCAAACCGCTGCTGCGCATGGTGCCCGAGGTCGAACCCACCACTCTCTTGCAGCGCATGATCGCTGCCGGCGAGGCACATCCCGCGACGGATGTGGGTATGCCGGAGATCATCGAAGACCTCGCACCCAACGTGCCGAGCGTGGCGGATCTGATCATTGCCGAGCGGCAAGCCGAGCGAGCTCGATGATCTACCTCGACGCTTGTACGCTGATCAAGTTCGTGAAGCACGAGGCCGAATCCAAGGCACTTCATGTCTGGCGCAACCGACTCAATGACAGCGGCGGGTTGATCACCAGCGAACTGGCCCGTCTTGAGATCAGTCGGGCATTGCTGCGGTCGGGCGTGAACCACGAACGGATCTCCTACGCCGTTACGGCAGCCCTGAGCCGAGTAGATCTGGTGAATGTGACCCACAGCGTGCTCGCTAGGGCACGGGCCTACCGCATCAAGAACTTGGCGTCCTTAGACGCCATACACCTGGCCACCGCCGAACCGTTTCGGGCTGAACTCTCCGAGTTCGTCACCTATGATCTTGAGCTGGCCGAAGCGGCCACCGAGCTGGGGCTGAACGTGAACGCTCCGGCGTAACTGCCGGATTCAAGGCTCATTTCCAACCCTCACAATTAATCTGGTCGGTTCTGTAACCTTTCGACTCTGTGAGCGATCTCATAAGCAATGAGTGCGCAACGGAATAACGAAGTGGCGTAAGGACATTGAGCTCCGAGAATCCCATGCGCGGACATTTCAGATCGAGCCGCCGAAGAAAAAGCGACAACGCGATCATCGGCAGGGCGAGCGCCAACGTCGGCAAAGCCGACGACGATAAAACAGGGCCAGGGCCAGGTTCGCGATGGTAGGCCGGCGCTGGAGGCCATGGTCAGTTAGCGTGCTCCCCGCGAACGCGGGGACGATCCGCCCCGAAAGATTACATCCTGGCGAAGTACACGTGTTCCTGCGATACCGGTGTACGCCTATTCGGGAGCTGATATAATCAGCAGACGTCGTGGCTTAGGAGAAGGGTTTACATCCGACGAACCACACCAATTAGTGTGAGAGGTAGTGCGTCTTGAATACGAGAATAGGGAAAGTGTTTTATAAACTTGGCGCTGTAAGCAGTGCGATAGTATTCGCTACATTGCTGACCACGGGTTTTAGTGCCACTCCGGCTTTAGGAAGCTCCTCTGGAGTAAATTTTCAAGCGCAACCAGCTTACCCAGATGGCTGCGATGCCAAGAAAGCACAAGATGATAACGGCAAATCAGTCGACGCCTCTTGCCGGGATCGCGGTTACGCTCTTTTCGTCCGTTGCACCGAAGAACCGGGGCTTAAGCACCGTATTGAACTTATCGCAAAGGACGGAACAGGCCGGTACGCTGCACGCTTCACCTGTCCTGGCGGTCCAGGTAATACGGTAGAGATGAACGGCACTGACGTTAACGGCGCTTACACGACCGGCTATTATTTCGAGCGTATAAGTTAATCGGCCAAGGCGCGCTCCCCCTATTCCGTTTCCGCAGGTCTCCATGCGGATATGCCTCGCTTTGGGGTGTAAATGTGGGATCGGGCTTGTCTCACTGACGCCGTCGAGCCGCTGCACGTGATGTGGGTCGGTACGCTTGGGCAACCCGACCTATCAGGTCCGCTACGGTGTCTCTTTCTACCCCGCCTTGTTCTAATTCATCGTATGTGTCGCCCTTTAATATCCTGTCTAGTCGCGGGCGTTCACCTTGACCTTTCTTGGGAAGTTTGTTCCGCACCAGGTTGACAGCGGCGGTAATTCTTTCCCCCAGTTCACCGACGCGCGCGGAAGGATCTTTATCTCTCATGTCAGCGACAAGCTCGCCCAGCGGAACGCCTGCCTCCTGATGACGGCGGACTTCACGTTGGTAAGCAGATTCAATCAGATTGGCTGCTCTGTTCATTGGGCTCCGGAGAGCGTCGTGAGAAAGTCCTAAACCAGCTGCGATATCGCGCATTGAGCGATGATGGATAAAGTGATCGATAATCACACCCCGGTCCCGCTTAGTGTTCTTCTTGCTGGTGTACGCGGCGGCGGCAGCCCGTACAGCATCCTCGTACCATTCTCGTACCACGTAATAGTGTTCAGCGTGGATACTGCGGTTAGTTTGGGCCTGGGTGGGTGTACCGAATAGTGCGCTCGACCCAAAAACCTTTCTGATCGCATGTAACGCCTGTACGGTGTTCGCGGGAACCGTGCCAGGTGACGTCGATTCTGACATGGCAGGGTCAGCAGCTGGTGAGCCCGCAAATGTGGCCATAACGATGTCCTTTTTCGAGCCGGCGTCATGGTTAGGCTAACCACGATGGAGTGCTTTCGCTCCCGTTTGGGTGAATTCTTAATCCGGCTAGGCGGTAGTCAGATTGCGAGGAAGCGCGTCAGGGCCATAACTCCACAGTGCGACAGCGTCTCGGTTGCCTCACTGGTAGGGATAGCGCCGACTGTGTTCGATGAAGTAGGCCCGGTCGGAGTCCTCGCGCAAATCCGACCCGCTGCGCGCCAAATCCGCTGAGACCGTGTCGATCACATCCGCGACCTCCAACGCCTCAACCCAGTCCGGCGGCAAGGCTGCCTCACCATGCAGCGCACCCAACAGATTTCCGGCGATCGAACCGGTGGAATCGCTGTCACCGGAGTGGTTCACCGCCAGCAGCACACCGCGCCGAAGATTGCCCCCCGAGCGCAACGCCGCGTAGACCGCAATCGCCAGAGCCTCCTCAGCAACCCACCCAGCACCGAGCCGCTCCACCGCATCTGGTCCAGCCGGGACCGACGAGCGGGCCAGCGCTCGGGCTTGCCGTAGCGCGCTGCTCGTTTCCGCGGCGTCGGGCTCGGCGGCAAGCTCATCCAGCGCGACGTCGAGTGCTTCCTCAAGAGTCGCGCCCAGCGCGATCTGACGCAACAACACCACGAGCGCCCCGGCCGCAAGCTGGCCGGTGGGGTGACCGTGTGTAACGGCCGCGATGACCTTGCCGTGCAGCATCGAACCTCCGCGCAGCGCTACGCCGGGCGCCGCGCGCATCACCCCGCCGCACCCCTTGCTGGCATTAATTGGGTTCTCAAGGGTGCCCACCTGTCCGCTACGCAACGCGGCAAGGCACGTCGCGCCGGGACCACGACGGCGATGCAGCTCGGAACATTCCCACAGCATTCCCCGCAGCTCCACCGACCGGGCCGACGGGCTCACCGGCTGTTCCCCTTGCGTGGCCAGCCAACGCTGATAGGAGTAGGCCAGCGCATAGTCCAACGACGCGACGCCGTAGCTGCTCCCCCGCCGCAGGTATCCGAGCACCGCTTCGGCCGTGAACAGAGTCAGCTGCGTGTCGTCGGTGATTGCCCCCAGCCTGCCGTCGTGCGGGACCAGTTCGGTGAGACCGCAACGGCCGAACCGAGACCGAATGGCCGGCCAGTCGTCGAATTCGATAGGGGCGCCCAGCGCATCCCCGATAGCGCCACCTAACAGGCAAGCGCGCCACCATGCCGCGTCCTGCCAGTCCGCGGGCTTACCCTGCTCCGCCGCCACGTCCCCAAGGGTACGAGCCCGCCAGGCTAACGGTCATTAGCCTGGCGTGGTCTCCCCGCCCAGCGGCGCCAGTACCTCACCGGTGTAGTACGACGAGGGCTCGCCCGCGGCGAAGAACACGTACGGGGGCGCTATCTCGTCCGGCTGGGCGGGGCGCCCGAACGGGGTCTGCTTACCGAACTCGGCCACGCGCTCGGGTAGGAACGATCCTGGCCACAAGACTCATGACATCGCTAGGAATCGCCGCCTCGTACTGGATGGACACGACGCCTGCGACCCTCGTATCCGATGCTCACCGAGGAAACGACAGCCGACGTGGCGGTCCTCCCGGGAGAGCTTGCTGGAACTCTTGCCTCGCCGGTACGGGCCCGCTCTTTATTGACCGTGCGCGCCGCGATCTCTTCGGCCCTGTCCTCGGAGACGCCTCGCTGCTTGCTAGCGGCCTTGACGTGTTCGTACTGCCGTTCCCGCTTCTTGCTCCATGACCGCTGCGGCATGATTCCTCCTCCGTACGTTTAGCCGGCCCTAGTGCATATCCCCGGCGGTGCTCTTGGCATAGCGCTAAACCGATTTGAGCCTGCACCGCTAGTTGAGATCACGCAAGAAAAAGTACACCTGTGCGCCACGGCGAAAGTAAAACAACTTAAAAGTTTGCGCTGCTAGCTTCGTCCTTTTGGAGGCCAAGCCACCTCTATTAGCGTATTGAACCAATTGTTCCTAAGTCGGCCCGTAAGTAACTAAATTTGCAGTTCAGAAGGCTGCACTTTTCTAGTTACTTACGTTCTGATTAGTAAACCTCTGGCATCTACACGCTTCGAGCCTTACGCTAGGCCTGATCGTTCCCCCTTGACACTCCGGATGTGGGTGTAAGGCCTTTTGTCGTGAGGCATTCGGCCCCGCAGTTGTTATGTGTCTTGGTGCGAACATCGATGCTGCGGTGGCCTGTCTCCTAAGTGAACTATTGGAGCTGCCTTGACCGCTGTTATTGCTCGTGTTTCTTCTTCTCTCAGAAAAAGGTCCGCGGCACCCCATTCCGCCCGGTACCGGACGCTCTACGCTACGGCCGGCCAGCGCCGAGCATCGGCGCGACAGATGCTCATCGAGGAATGGCTTCCGGCCGCTCACCGGCTGGCGCGCCGATTCGCTCATCGCGGAGAACCGCTGGAAGATCTGCAACAAGTGGCAGCTTTCGCATTGGTCAAGGCCGTCGACGGTTATAACCCGCGCTACGGGCACGAGTTCCGCAGCTACGCCATCCCCACAATGGTCGGTGAACTCAAACGACACTTCCGCGACAGCGGATGGGACGTACGTATACCCCGCCAGTTGCAGGAACGCGCGATGAACCTTGCCCACGCCGCGGCCGAGCTCACCCAGAAACTGGGCCGCGCTCCCAACGCCACGGAGCTAGCCTCGTACATTGGGCTCAGTGTCAAGCAAGTCCTCGAAGGCATCCAGGCATCGCGCGCCTATTCCGCGACGTCACTACAGTCACCTGCCGGAGATTCAGACGGTAGCCCCTGCGAGATGGGTGAACTCATCGGCGACCAGGATCCAGCCTTCGAACTAACCGAGGATCTCGTCTCACTGAAACCAGCCCTCGCACAGCTGAGTCCGCGAGAACAGCGAACGATAGAGCTGCGTTTCTACCAGGACATGACCCAATCGCAGATCGCCGATCGCATCGGCACCTCACAGATGCATGTGTCACGACTGCTGTCGCGAGCATTGGCCAAGCTCCGCTCCATGCTGCTTCCCTAGACGACTACTTCCCATACATAGCCCTGTCAGTACCGCGAGTTGCAGCTACGCGGAATAGCCGAAGCCGATCCGTACCCAGTGTCATCGCGTCCCTCTGGGTGCTGACGTGTTCCGCCGTGAGACGTACGAGTGCCCACCAATGGATCACCTAACGCGCTGACCCAAGAAAGCTGATCCCCTTATATACCCCCGCAGGGTACTATGGGTACCCATAGGGGGTTAAGGTTTCGTGGCAGACAGGGCGAGAGGGCAATGACATGAACGGCTATAGCAGTGACCGGGACGGTCACCTCAGGCGGTTGCGCCGGATCGAGGGGCAGATCCGCGGCTTGCAGCGCATGATCGCCGAAGACCAATACTGTATCGACGTGCTGACGCAAGTCTCGGCCGCGACTAAGGCGCTGCAGTCGTTCTCATTGGCACTTCTGGAAGAACACATGGCCACCTGCATGGTCAATGCCGCCGCCAGCGGGGGCGAGGAAGCACAGTTGAAGGTCCGCGAGGCTTCCGATGCCATTGCCCGTCTTGTCCGATCTTGACAACCCGCACCCACCACTGCCAGCGATGACGATACCTGGAGAAGCGTTATGAATACCAGCACCTACACCGTCGAAGGTATGACCTGCGAGCACTGTGCCCAAGCAGTGATCGATGAACTCCGCGACACGGCCGGGCTCTCCGACGTGCATATCGAGCTACCCACCGGGCAGCTCACAGTGAGCAGCGCGGCCGGCATCGACGATGACGCCGTGCGCGCCGCCGTCGACGAAGCCGGCTACGAGATCGTGGGCTAGGCGATGAGCGTTCTCACCACGAACCCGGCGCGCGAGCACGCGAGCGGGGGGCACGTGGAGCTGACGATCGGCGGAATGACCTGCGCCTCATGTGCCGCCCGGATCCAGAAGCGTTTGAACAAGCTCGACGGGGTTGACGCCCACGTCAATTACGCCACTGAGAAAGCAGTGATCGACTTCGGCAATCGGGTTACCACCGATGAACTGATCGTTGCAGTGCAGAAAGCCGGTTACAGCGCGACACTGCCCGCACCTCCGGAACAGTCCGGCGGCACCGGCACCGCAGCTACCAGCAGCACGACTGCCGACCCGACCGCAACCTTACGCCAGCGCCTGTTGGTCAGCGCGGCGCTGAGCGCGCCGGTGATCGCGCTGGCCATGATCCCGGTTTGGCAATTCACCTATTGGCAATGGCTGTCGCTCACCCTCGCCGCGCCCGTCGTGGCGTGGGGTGCGTGGCCGTTCCACCGGGCGGCATGGACGAACCTGCGACACGGCACCTCCACCATGGACACGATGATCTCGCTCGGCACCCTTACCGCACTGGGGTGGTCGCTGTATGCGCTGTTCCTCGGCACCGCCGGGGAACCCGGCATGACGCACCCGTTCCATTTCGGCATCGAGGCCATGGACAACTCGGGGAACATTTACCTCGAGGTCGCCGCCGGCGTCACCACGTTTCTACTGGCTGGCCGTTACTTCGAAGCCCTAGCCAAGCGACGCTCCGGCGCCGCGCTGTGGGCACTGTTGAAGTTGGGCGCGAAAGAGGTCTCGGTACTGCGTAGTACCCAGCACGGGGAGTGGGAGGAACGCATCCCTGTTTCGCAGCTGCGCGTAGACGACAGTTTCATCGTTCGACCCGGTGAGAAGATCGCCACCGACGGTGTCGTCGTCGCAGGCTCGTCGGCGATCGATGCATCCATGCTCACCGGAGAATCCACGCCGACGGAGATTGTGCCCGGAGATTCGGTAATCGGCGCGTGCGTGAACGTCAGCGGGCGACTGATAGTCCGCGCCACCCGGGTGGGTGCGGACACTCAGCTGGCACAGATGGCGCGGTTGGTGTCCGACGCACAACACGGCAAATCGAAAGCAGCTCGGCTGGCCGACCGAATCTCAGCGGTCTTCGTACCCGTGGTGATCGCGCTCGCGGTAGGCACGCTCGGTTTCTGGTTGGGTAGTGGCGGCGGGGCCGGTACCGCGATCGCCGCGGCGGTGGCGGTGGTGATCGTGGCTTGCCCGTGCGCGCTAGGTCTGGCTACCCCGACCGCGTTGCTGGTCGGCACCGGCCGAGGTGCACAGCTGGGCATTCTCATCACCGGGTTTCAGGTGCTGGAGTCGACCCGCAGGGTAGACACGGTGGTGCTGGACAAGACCGGGACGCTCACCACCGGACGGATGACGCTGCTGGAGCGGATTGCGGTAGCCGGTGAGGACCCCGACGAACTCCTGAGGCTAGCCGGGGCGGTGGAGAATGCATCCGAGCATCCAGTGGCCCAGGCCATCGCCGCAGCGGCAGTAGAACGGTGTGGGCGGTTGCCCGCGGTCAGCAGCTTCGGCAACGTCGAGGGGCTGGGCGTGCGGGGAACCGTGGAGGGAAGAGCCGTCACGGTCGGCCGGGTGGCATTGTTAGCCGAACAGGGTTTAAAACTTCCCGCCGATCTGACCTCCGCGCTTAGCAGTGCGGAGGCGGCCGGACGAACCGCGGTGGCGGTGGAGATCGATGGCACCGTCCGGGGGCTCCTCGTGGTGGCCGATGCGGTGAAGGACAGCTCCGCGCAAGCCGTGACACGGCTGCGCCGACTGGGGCTAAACCCGATTCTGCTCACCGGCGACAATCGGGCCGTCGCGACCGCGGTGGCCGCGCAGGTAGGGATCGATCCCAGTCCCGACACCGTGATCGCCGAGGTGCTACCGCGGCAGAAAGTGGACGCGATCGTGCGATTGCAGGCTCAAGGTAAGACCGTGGCGATGGTCGGCGACGGAGTGAACGATGCCGCCGCCCTCGCCCAAGCCGACCTTGGGCTGGCGATGGGGACCGGCACAGATGCGGCGATCGGTGCGAGTGACCTCACGCTGGTTCGTGGCGATCTTCGCGCCGCGGCCGACGCGATCCGGCTCTCGCGGCGCACCCTTGCCACCATCAAAGGCAATCTGTTCTGGGCATTCGCCTATAACGTGGCGGCGATTCCGCTAGCAGCTGCCGGCCTGCTGAATCCGATGCTCGCCGGTGCCGCCATGGCGTTCTCGTCGGTATTCGTCGTCTCCAACAGCTTGCGGCTCCGTCGATTCAAGGCATGGTAGGAGCGGGGATAATGTCCGGCACGTGGCCGGATGTTCTGTCCAATATCGAGAGAAGCCCTAGATGGTTGCAGTCAATCAGCCTGGGTAGTAGTACGCTTTCGCACGATGACGCACTGCAACAACAGTGACTTGACGAGCCGTTCCGTCAACTGAGTAGAAAACCCGGTACGAACCTCGATAGGCACTGAACAATCCTCGATACGGCTCATCCAGGGGCTTACCCACACGAAAGGGTTCTTCCGCGAGTGCCCCTTCGGCAAACATGATCACAGAGTCGGCTATACGGCGTGGAATCTCTTGGGAGGCCAGATCTTTTTGTGCAGAGCGAGCCCACGCGATGGCAAATTTTTTCACTCAATGCGCTCCAGCAGCGCTTGGCGGACCTCATCGGTGCTCACGACGTCGCCTGCCTCTACGTCCCGCAAACCTGCACTGATCGCGTCCACCGCTACCGGATCACGAAGCACGCGCACCGTCTCAATCAAGGAATCAAGACGTGACTCTGGCACAATATAGGCGCGTTGGCCATCTGGCAGCAAAACATCCACCACAGCGTCTTTGCTCCATGCCTCACTCAAATACGGATCCAACGGCTCCTGCGCGGTCACATGTATCACGCCTCTCAGTGTAAGCTGTCCAACACCTAAAGCGTCCCAGCAGCACCGCGTAATGTGGCAACCGTGACGACCGCACCGTTTGGATCCTGGCCGACTCCGATCACTTCCCGGCTTGTCGTGGCCGCCGCGGTGCGCTTGTCCGAGGTGCGGACCGACGGTGAGTCCATCGTCTGGTCCGAGGAGCGGCCCGCGGAGGGTGGTCGGACCCAGCTGGTCCGCCGCGATCCCGACGGCACCACGACTGATCTGCTCCCCGCCGGCATGAATGCACGCACGGCGGTGCACGAATATGGCGGCGGCGCGTGGTGGGTAAGCAAGGATGACGGCGGCACGATCTGGTTCACGAACTGGACCGACCAGCGCTTGTACCGACTCGAGCCCGGCGGTGAACCGGTTCCGCTTACCGCCGAACCGCAAACCCCGCGCGGCGACCGCTGGGCCGACGGCGAACTTACTCCCGACGGCGCGTCGATCGTCTGCATTCGCGAGCACCATCCGGCGGGCGGAGCCGGCGCGGTAGACGTGCGCAACGAGATCGTGCGGCTGGCGGCGGCTGGGCCGCCAAGTGCTGTGTCGTCAGGTTCTGGACCGTCGGAGCCGGAAGTGCTCGTCTCCGGTCCGGACTTCGTCGTCGCGCCTCGAGTGAGCCCAGACGGCGGAGCACTGGCGTGGGTGCAGTGGGACCATCCAGCGATGCCGTGGGACGCCACCGCGCTGATGGTCCGCGACCTGATCACCGGAGTCCAGACGCATGTGGCCGGTGGCCCAGAGGAGTCGGTGTTTCAGCCGTGCTGGCAACCCGACGGCTCGCTGTGGTTCCTGTCCGACCGCACAAATTGGTGGAACCTCTACCGCTGGAGCCCCGGCGGTGCCGTCGAACCCGTGGTGACCATCGACGCCGATATCGGTGCTCCGATCTGGTTGCTGAGCCCCTCGCGTTACGTCGTGCTCGCCGACGGCCGGGTGGTGTTCGCCCGCTGGCGCGATGGCTACGACGGACTCGCGGTGTGTGCGGCCAACGGCGCGGTGACTGAGCTGGACCTTCCGTTCTCGGCGATCTCGACTGTTCGTGCTACCGGTCCGGACGCGGTGGTCGTGGTGGCCAGCACCCCGACCACCGAGGCGGGGGTGCACCGGATCGGGCTCGGCACCGGCACACCGGTCCGAACCTCGATCGAGACGTTGCGCCCACCGCGCGACCTCGGCCTGGATCCGGGTTGCCTGTCGATCCCCGAGGCGGTGTCGTTCCCGTCGGTCGATAAGAACAACGAGCCGCGCACCGCGCACGCGCTGTTCTACCCACCTGCGTCCAGCGATCACTGTGGCCCCGAGGGCGAGCGCCCGCCGCTACTCGTGGCTGTCCACGGCGGGCCGACGGGGATGGCGGTGCCGTCGCTGTCGATGGCTGTCCAGTACTGGACAAGCCGCGGCTTCGCGGTCGTCGATGTGAACTACGGCGGCTCCACGGGGTACGGCCGGGACTATCGGAAGCAGCTCCAAGGCGCCTGGGGTGTCGTCGACGTGGCCGACTGCATCGCGGCCGCCCGCTGGCTCGCCACCCAGGGCCGCGTCGACTCCGAGCGGCTTTGTATCCGTGGCGGCTCGGCAGGCGGCTATACGACGCTGGCGGCACTAGCCCGCGAGGACACCCCTTTCGCCGCGGGGGCCGACCACTTCGGCGTCGCCGACCTTGCGGCGCTACTCGGGGACACGCACAAGTTCGAGAGCCGCTACCTTGACAGCTTGGTCGGGCCCTATCCGCGGGCCCGCGAGATCTACGTCGAGCGCTCGCCAATCCACCATATTGACCGCTTCACCCGACCGTTGATCGTGCTGCAGGGGTCCGAGGACGCCGTCGTCCCGCCGAATCAGTCGGAGATGATCGTCGACGCGCTGCGGGCGCGGGGCGTGCCGGTGGCATATCTGCTTTTCGACGGCGAGCAGCACGGGTTCCGGCACGCAGAAAACATCCGACGCGCACTAGACGCCGAGCTGAGCTTCTACGCGCAGGTGCTCGGCTTCGCGCTGCCTCTGGACGAAGGCATCGAGCCAGTGCCGATCGAGAACCTCCGATCAACGCACCAGTAGGCAGAGTCGGCCGGGCTGCTGATCTACCCACCCCATCGACTGAACATCAACCTGTTTGCCTAAAGGCAGACCACTGGTCATACTGATGGCATGACCGTCAAACTCGGAGTATCGTTGTCGGACGCCACCCACGGAGCCGCTGTTTCTGCCGCGGCTCATGAAGGCTTACCGCTGTCGACTTTCATCGACCAGGTGCTCGCCCGGGAGCTGTTCCGCCGGGGCGTGAGCGATCACAATGCCATGCTCCGAGAGGCTGGCCTGGCGGACCCGAAGCGCCTACGCACCAAAGCCGCCGCGCTCCGCACACACCATGAGGAATGGAAGCTACCCCAACGTCGAAGCGGTGAGAGCGGCGCCACGTGAGACAGGGGGACGTCTACATAACGGACGTCTCGGCACTGACCGGCGAACGCGAGCTTCGCGTAGTGCTGTCGTGTGACCTGTACAACCGTAACCCCGGTTGTCTCACTGTGCTGGTCGCCGAGATCGAGACCGGAACCCGGCTGCGCGCCACTCAGCACGGCATTGAAACCGACTACGGTCTCATCTTGGCCGAGCGCATCGTCTGGGAACCAGTAGATGCGCTCGGCCAACCGTTCGGGCAGATCACTCCCGAGCAGCGGCACGCACTGATCGAAGCGAGCTGTTTGGTCATTCAAGGCCCATAGAGCACGTCGAGGCTTGAGGATGAGCCGCGAGATACCTCGCTCGCGCCACCCTTACAGTGAGGCGGTGGAGATCAAACTATGTCGCGAGGGCGATGTGGAGCTGCTTGAGCAGTGGACACCATCGGGTCGCTCGCGCTTCCACGCCAGACGGTTCGCTCGGCAACAACAAGAGCAGAGCGCGTTCCTGATCGCGTGGTCGCAGGGCTCTCCCGTTGGGTCAGGTGAACTCAAGTGGCACGGATGCGACGCGCCGGAGGTACGAGAGAAATTTCCGGACTGTCCCGAGCTCAACGGACTGCAGGTCTCTCCACCAGAGCTACGTTCGCATGGCATCGGCACGTCGCTCATCATTTACGCCGAAGACCTCGCACAGCTGCGGGGATGCACCCAGCTCGGGCTGGGCGTCGACGACGCAAACGAGCGCGCAGCTGCACTGTACCGACGCCTCGGCTACACCGAAACCGGCTGCCGATACCTGGATCGGTACTACTACATCACCGACGACGGTGTGCGTCACGACGTTGCCAATCCAGCGAGGTTCTTGGTCAAGCAGCTCACGAGCACGCGATAAGCATGCACAGCGCCGGCGAGGGGTCGCCGGCACGCGCTGCGGCCCTCGCCCCCGGCTCCGCCCTACCGTGATGTCCCAGCCGGCGTGCTCCAGCGACTACACTTCGGGCGCTGACCCCACGGGGCGCACCTCGACCGGAATGTTCGCCGGAGCACCGCCCGGCCCAGGTTGAGCCGAGATACGCGCGGCAAGCTCCAACACGCGCTCCTCGCTTGCGCAGTCGAGAATCCACCAACCGGCCAGAAACTCCTTGGTCTCCGAGAACGGGCCGTCCGTAATCACCGGCGCACCATTATGTTGGGCTTGCACAATCCTGGCCTGGTCCGGAGTTGACAACCCCTCCGCGGTTACCAGCTCACCGGAGTCGGCGAGCTCGGAGTTGAGGGTGTTCATGAATTCGATCATTGCTTTGAGGTCTTCGGGAGGCCACGAGCCCAAGCTGTCCCATTCCGCCTGAGTGCACTGCATCAGCAACATGTACTTCATGATCTGCTCCTTGAAAATCGTCGCGCTTGGAGTTAAGCGCTTCCATAGAAGATGTCGAAACAGCCGACCCGTTTTCGACATTCCGGTGAGAATTTTTTGGCCAGCGTCGTCGGCGAGCCATACTGCCAGCCGCAGGCGGTGGGGGCGGGCAGTCTGCTGTATCGCGCCGGCCACACCCCATCGCGTGGCCGCGCTACCCGTCGACATGATGCTGCGATAGAGCCGAGAAAGACGAAACCCTCTGGTCGCTCATGCGAAGCTAGCGTGCATGAGCGACCAGAGGGCCGCAATGATGGCAACTCTTAATGGCGCAATTAAATGCGCTAGCACTCCCTTATGGAAGAAGCGCGGTTATCCTCTTTTGTCGGCAGCGGGCCTTGCGCGGTTCCGCCCAGTCTTAGCAGCAAATTCTGATACTTGTAGTCATCAAAAAAACAGAAGTGGGTATTCCAGCCGATACGATTCCACTTGCTGGAGACACGGTTATCCAACCCAAACGAGCTGAGGTTGGGTGCACCGTATTTGAAATACGCCATCGTGCCGGTTCCGTCGGGTCCATCGAAAACGCAGTAGTACCCCTTCGGACAACGTTCGAACCCACCCCCCGCGGAAGCCGATGTCGACGGCAGCAGGAAGGCTGCAATCAGCATAATTACAGCTCCCCCGGCGAGCCGCCTAAGGATCTTCACTATTAGCTCCTTGATCCATTGGTACGTTCCCCAACTTTAGGGGACATGCTAGGCGATTCTGCTCGGCGCGCTGGTGTCGGGTCCCTGCTCAGGTTGGCTCTAACAGTCGCGGATATGCCGGCGGACGGAGCGACGAACCGTGATGACCAACCGTGACCGGTCAGCCTATGGAATGGGCCGCAGGGGATCGCTGTAGGCAACAATGCCTTGAAGAGGCTCTCCAGCGTGATCGCCGATCACAGTCTTGGACCGATGTCCGTTACGCAAGTTACCCCATCACGGTCAACCGGGTCATGCTTGTCATACCTAGTTTGCGCTTCGGTCAGTTCCGGGCCCAATCAGCTGTTAGGCGTTGCGGAACTAGGGGGTTGGTGTTTTTTGGGAGGGGTTGGTGGTCCGGAAGGGGTGTATCCAGTTCCCTGGTTAGTCGGAATGTTTCGGCTCGGACCGGAAGTGCCGCCCGATGGTGAGTTGGATTTAGTTGGAGGTCGTGTCCCCTCTACCCGTTTTTGGCTAAGGCTCTTCAGTAGAAGCGATCTGTGTATTTTCCGGGCTGGCTTACGCGGTGATCCTGCATGGTATCTGACCATGTAAAAGCCGGTATCTCTGCCAGGGTTCTCGTCGATATCAACACTTCCCCACCGATCGCGTTCTTCCGGAGTGTGGGGAATATGTGCCAAGCTGACTGGTATGACCCCGTGCGGGCCGTACCAGACCTCTGCTGTGCCGTGAGCGCGTTGGGCGTCTCGTTGCTGGATGGCGTGGTCGAGGAGCCCCGGAAGTTGTGCGTCGTGCATCAGAATTTCTCCCGGGCGCGGTGGTCCTGCGGTCTCTTCTTGCTTTCGTCGATACTCGGCGTACGCCTTCCGGTAGGTCTCCACCAACTCGCCATAGAAACCAAGTTGTGCTAACTCGTCGGCACCGGTGAACTCTAAATCTGGCAGGCGGGTGATGTCAGTAGGAAGCAGATAGGTAGGCCCCCTGAATGTCGTCAGCGTTTGGTTTGCTGCGCCGGGGTCACAAGCTAGGTTGAATGAATTTGTTTTGCCAGCAAATGGTCGAGCACCGATTTTGCCTGTACCGGGCTGCATTTGCCCTGTTACCGGGTCTTTGACTTTGCTGTCTTGCCAGTCGAACAATCCATGCTGGCCAACCATGATTCCACTGAATTTATGGCCGATCGTCGGATGATTTAGCAGTTGAGGAAGACCCGTAAATGGTCCAGCTGAGATGATATGAACTGGTGATTCCAACCCCTCGATCAAACGCACAAGATCATCGAAGCCACCGACCGGCATCTTTTCATCGCCGGGCATCATCAGGTTTCGGGTGTCGATATGTCGGGCTCGGGGAACGACATGGATCGGTGCAATACCCCCCACAAACCCTGGAATTTCACGGCCAGCTCGGTGTAAAAAACCCACCAGACGCTGCGCGTCAAGCCTTGCGTACTCAGCAGAGATATCATCGTCGCAGACATCACGAGGCGCGCTCAAGTCCCTCGTGATAGGGCGACCGATGTTCACCACAGCACGCAGATCAAACCTTCGAGCAGGATCTGAGGCTACAAGAGCGGCAGCATGAGTATCAACCGCCACATTGTCACCAAACAAAATCGCCGGATCCTTAGACCTTTTCCCATCAGCCATGGCTCTATCTCCCCGAATGAATTAAGCGGTAGAGCTCTCCTACCGCATACACTATGACTGATCTCATACGGAAATAAACCGTTTTCAAACACCCGGCCACTCTGACGGCTTGAACCGAAAGTTCCGCCTCTGAGAATGTGGAACAGCTGGGTGATAATTCACCCCGAGCGGTGATGGAAGTACTCGGTCACCCCGGTATCGCCATCGCAATGAACATCTACACCCATGTCTTGCCTACGTTGGCTAGCGACGAGATATCAGGAATGGGTGAACTTTTGAGATGACGTACCCCAGCATTGCCGTCATAAGCCGTCCACTGACTAGGACAGGACCATGATCCAAGCATTTACCAGCTCAAGAGGGGTGGACCTAACGTGTCAGCATAAGAACCACACCCTGCTGGTCGAAGGCCCTGAGATCACGATTCGTCCCGTCGGTATCCGGCGGGTGGTGGGCGGTGAACTCCCCTACGATCATCATGGTCAGCGCTCTGCCGCCGCGCCGCTGAACTACCCCGCCGCTGCTAAGCAGGAGCAACTGTCATGGCTGAGGACGCCCCTATCCGCCGCCTTCTCACTGACCCTGCGAACAACACCTACGCGCTGCTCGAACTCCGCACAGCGACCGGGCAGGGACTCAGCGACGAGTTCGTTCGACTCGGACAACTGCTTTGGGTTGGCGCGTGGTTCACTCGCAACGCCTGTATGGAGGGTGTCGCCTTGTTGACTCAAATGATTGGTCAGTCAGCGAGCGGCGTGGTAACGATGCTCAAGGTCGAGAATTGGTATACCGCCTCGGTTGTCCTTCGGCAACTCGTTGAACAGCACTATCTCTCCGCTCTGTTCGCCAATGACCCGCCGCAAGCAGAGCGATGGGTTCATGCCTCCACGAATCGGATAGAGAAGTCTTTCAAGCCTAGCCAAATGCGTTCGTCGGGAGGTTTTAGCGCTGCTGAATACAAGAGCCACTGCGAGCAAGCGGGCCACCCCAATCCACATGCACGATGGATGCTACCCGACCACAATCCACATATTCCACATGCCCTGCTCTGGGTCGATCTGAACCGACATCTGGTCGAGATCACCGACAGTCTTCTGCGATTGGATGAGCGCTGAGGGGCACATGCCGCACCTTCGTTCAGCTCACGCGTTTACCCAACGATGGTTGAATTAGGACCCGCTGTCCGACCGCTTCCCACATGGTCCCGCAACGCCCGATGAGTATCTAACCTGAAAGTTTCCGCCGCCGAGACGACGCCGCCCGCGTGCTCGCCACGTGCGCCCGATACCCGGCGTTACCGCCATGTCTTCGGCGCTCCCGCGACACCACCGACGGATGCCGCCCGACCCGCGCAGCGATCTCAAGGTTCGACAACCTCTCGGCCAGGCCACGCGAGATCTCTTCCCGCTCGACCCCAGTCAACATCCGTCGTACGCCTGCGACACAAGACTCCCACGATGATCACACCAACACCGAGACAGTCCTATCAAGACAAACCCACCAGATTGCTTCCACCCCCCGAGAAAAAGAAGCTCTGCGCCTTCGAAGCTGCGACGGAGGGAGCCAAGACTTGATTAGAAATAAGTATCCAACAGATCGACCACGCAATATGACTCATCAACCATTGGAATCACGCGCCATTTATCGAAGGCTGTACAGGGGTGTGAAATGCCAAAGCCCAGTAAGTCGCCAGGCGAGATCTCGCGCCCCTCATACTGAAGGTAAGCATGCTGATCATTGATCCTCACCACGCTCATATCACAAACCGCTGCGACTCTGCCGGTGGGTAGCCGTTTGCGCAAAGGCACAGGAAATCCGTCGTCGAATGGGACGTCCCGGCGACCCATACCTACGATCGCGAGCCCTGGTTCAGGAGTCGACAACACCTGAGACCACACTTCGAGAGCTGCAGTCAAAGACCCATTGCCGACACCGTGCCCGAGGGGGCTTATTCTGTCGTAGCTTCCGGAATCATGACTAACATAGGCGCCACTGCGCAACAAAACAGTTAGTCGCCGCGCGGGTAGCCAATCTCCTTTGAATTGTTCGACCACGAGGTCGAAGTAGTCACTGCCGCCAGCCGTAAGGATTACCTCGTCTCCAAGTAAGCCAGTATCGCTCAATCTGCGCGTGGTATCTTTTATCCAGGCCAAAAAGTCGACGATTTTTTCTTTGTCTGACATTAGGCCTTCGAAGCCAGCGACACCACACAGTTTCACGCCATCCGCAGCCATAGCAGCCTTGGCGACCTGTTCCGCATCTGCGTAAGATCGGCAGCCTGTACGTCCTCCCTCATATCCCAGTTCCACTAACACTTTGAAAGGTGGAGAGCCGAGGCTTGTCGAGACAGAACTCAGCATTTTGACGTTTTCCGGTGTGTCAACGTAGCAATAGAAATCAAGGCCCTGACGCATCTCGAGGGCAAGCCACTTTATAACCTTGGAGTCACAGATTCCGTTAGCAAACAACAGGCGGTCAACACCAGCCTTGCGAGCCACCAGTACCTGATTCAGCGTCGCTACCGTTATCCCCCATGCACCAGCATCTAATTGAGCGCGAAAGAGCATTGGAGACATGGCTGTTTTACCATGCGGCGCGAGCTCGACGTCGTGCGTGCGACAATAATTTGCCATCACCGAAATGTTTGACATAATCGCGGTTTTCCGTGCCACTAATAGCGGCCAGACAAAAGGGCCTTCGAAGACATGATGGTTTGCAGCAATAAAGGCGTCATAAGCGACTGACTGTTCAGGCAGCCAAAATCCCTTTGTTCCCCAGTCGAGGACTCTCCCGTCCACTTCATCACCCCAAGCAAAGAGCGCTTCCCAACGTGTCCAGTCTACTTAGTTGATACCCGCGTCATCTGCACGGGGCTCTCGGTAAGAACCTTACCGAGAGCCATGTCACCGACTACTCCCCAAATACGTCAGCAGGCTTAACGTTTTCCCAGCTGAGAAGAGTTGGAACTACTGATAGCTTCTCGAAATGCTCTGACCTTGTTAGACTTGCTCGGCACGCTAGAGCGCCTATAGATCAGGCATGCTCACGAGTCTTGAGGGAATTAACGCCCGTTCCGACCAGACTCGGCGTGTTAGCGACTCAGTGTCCGGCTGGCCGACACGGACGTGCACAGTCTGGGCTCGTGTTATAGAGCCGGGACAACTGCGTGAGAGCTCGCCGAACAGTTCGGGATCAGCAAGAGCAGCGTCAAGCACACTGCTACGAGTTCAAAGGCACGGCAGACAGACACCACTTAGCCTCAACCTAATGCGCAGCGCCCCAGCCAGGGTCGCTCGTCCGATCATTCGGGCGCACAATTCATGATTGGATGGCTGGGATGAGTAGTTCTCCGTATCGGTGTGGTGTGCCACTGGGGGCGTAGAACACGTCTTCGGCTAGGTTGAAGTTGAATTTCTGATAGAACTCGTAGGCTCCGAATCTGATATTGCCCCACAGTAGGCCGCCGCCGTTGTGGGCGATCCGGGAAACGCAATAATTCAGTAGGTCTGCGCCATAGCCGTGCCCTTGGTGTTCTGGAAGCACGGCCATACCGCGTAATCTCCACGGGCTGGAGTTCTCGGTACGCGGAGACGGGGTATCCATCATCGTAGCAACACCGACGATCTTGCCGGCCCCAATGAGACCGAAATGCGTTGTGGTCGGATCCTCGTCGCCGGTTTCCTGCGACAGGGACAATGGACGATCCGGTGAATCAGGGAAATAGGCTGCGTGGCGGACCGGCCACACGTCAGCTGCCATCGCAGTAATGATATTTGGAGGTACCTTTTGAGTATGCCCGCCCACTGATGTCAACGAATCCCCCTTACTAGGTGAACCCTAACGCTCCAGCGGCTGTACGTGGCCTTGAGACCTACGCTGGCAAAGTCGGTTCGTGGGTGGAGCTGAGGGGACTCGAACCCCTGACCCCCACACTGCCAGTGTGGTGCGCTACCAGCTGCGCCACAGCCCCGTGCGGTTCTACAACTTCGTAACCGCCGACTGGGAAAGTGTACACAGCTCGTCAGTGCCCATTGCCCCGCCCACCGAGCTCCTAGTTCAGCGAGGGATCGGATGGGAAGAGCGCCACTGCCGCGAGTAGCCCGTTCTGCCGCCGCAGCACCATGGTCCACAGGTCGTCGGGCTGCTCCACGAACGGATCGCCGGGCAGCGCATCGCAGACGAACCAGGCGCCTTCGGCGACCTCTGACTCTAACTGACCCGCTTCCCACCCGGCGTAGCCGGCAAAGACCCTGAGCCCATCGAGCTGACCGGAAAAACTCTCCGGCGCGCGCGTCACGTCTAGCGTTCCGATGCTGCCCATGAACGGGCTGAATCCTTCGAGTTTGAAGTTGGGTTGCACGCGGGCGACACAGATCGCCGCATCGGGTTGCACGGGACCGCCCTCGAAGACCACCGATGGGGCCGCGACAAGGTGCTCCCATCCATCGAGAACATCGGTCACTTCCACCTCGGTGGCGCGGTTGAGTACCACGCCGAGAGCGCTGAATTCGTCATGTGCTGCCACCAGCACCACGGATCGCTCAAAGTTGGGGTCGCGTAGCAGGGGACTGGCCACAAGTAGTTTGCCCAGCAGGGGTTTACCGGTTGCCGCCGGCTCCGATCTTGCGCTCACGAGACTCCACCTCCCGCCACTACGATCTCGCAGTACCTATGTACTGGCACACTAGCCGTGAGTGCCCGAAGACGGAAGCGGTTGTGGCAGCCCTCGATGCAGCGTCGCCACCTCCTCGGCAGAGTTGAGGTGTGCGAGCTGCCACAGTTTGCGCGGCGAGGTGAGCTTCGATGTGAAGTTAGCGGCGCAACACAGGCGTGTCGCCTGAGCACAACCCGACGAGCGTCCACCGCGGTCGACGTTGCTGGCTTGATGCTGACACAGCGGGACGAGGGGATGCCAGACATGTATATTCACGACGTCTGATGACAATGGCTTTCATTTTCTGGAGCACGCATGCTGATTTTGTCCGAAGCCGCGCCAAAATCCATGCCGCCCGCACCCGGCTCCCCGTTGTTCAACGGCCTATCGGTGCGTGAGAATCCGCTCGTTGCGGGAGCGCATCGGGTGCAAACCAACGGCGTGGTCAGTATACGCACCGGTGAGATGTCCCCGAAGGATCAGCTCAACCACTGCAACCATTTCCTGGTGGGTGCAGGGCTTCGGCTCGGCCTGCACACCGTGACCGGCAAGGACGAGTTGCTGATCGCCGAGATGATGGCCGGAAACGACAACGTGACCAGCGGGCTGCCATCAGTCGCCGACGGTGCCTTCATCGTGGTTGAGCCCACCGCCGAGAGCCTCGATGCCTACCGGCAGATCGCCGACTGCTACTCCCAGCTCGGTGTGCCTAACATCGCGGTGGTGGCCAATCAAGTGGAAGACGACAGCGATCTGACGTTCATCGCCGAGCATATCGATCAAGACGTTGCGTGCGAGATTCCGCGGGACAAGCAGTTTTTCCGCGCGCCACAGGCTGGTGAGCATCCACCACTCCCGCCACAGATCGCTAGGGAACTAGGCAAACTCCACGACGTGATCGCCGGATGGCAGCCCGAGCCGCCGGAGGAGAAGTACTTAAGAGCAGTGGACTTCCACAACCGCAACTATCCGGAGCAGGCGTTACCGCCGGCAATCGCCGCAACGGGTGCCCGCAGCTACGCGCACCGAGTGCGGCAGCTACGCGACACAACCGAGCTCACTCCGACCGAAACGACGCCAAGCGTAAGCGCCCAGACGCCAGCCGCGGTCGATGCCGGAACTCAGGCGCATGGTGCGCTAGTCCGTGCCATGCGCGGGCCACGGGCGGCATTGCGACAGCTCATCCGGCGCTCGCGCACCCACTCGACCGCTCCAAGAAACCGTCAGGGCGGCAACCGACGCTGAACCTAACCCGGCCAGCTGCCAGTGAGCCGTCGCACGCTGGCGGCGCCGCCGCGGTCGACCGCGGCTTTTACCATCGCGAAGATCGCACCCTGAATCGCCGCCGCCGCAATCACCTCGCCCCAGCCGCGATCTTCGTCGGTGGCATCGGGAGTGTCGTCGTCACCGGAGATCAACTTCCATGTCTGGCGAAAAGCTAGGGCTGCCACAGCCCCGGCCGCCACGCTGGCAACCAGACTGACGGGCTTGAACAATAGATTCACCGTGACCTCCGCCACGCCACTACGACACCGATCAAGACCAGTAACGACACCGCCGCCACGACGGCGGTCTGATTCTGCTTCCCGAACTCCGCAGCCTGCTGGGTACGCTGCCGCGCGCCGCGGCTGACCCGCGCCTTAACGTTGAGCCGGTCGGTCAGCGCCTGCACCGCCTCACTGAGTTCAGCCCGGGCAGCTGCGATGTTCTTACGGGACTGTTTAATCTCGCTTCCAGCTAACAAAGCCATCTGCGTACTCCCTATTCTGCTAATCCTGCAATGATCATGAGTACTTAGCTCTTGCCTTTGAGCGCATCCATGTCGGCACGCACGCTCTCCATCGTTTCCGACGGCACGGGCGGCGTAGCGGCTTTAAGCTGACTTTTGCCGATCAGGGCAAAGATGATCGCAAGCAGCAGCAAACCCCCACCAACGATCAGTGCGGCCAGCCACGGCTGGAAAACCTCGGCCACACCGAGCACGGCGGCGGTGACGAGTACCCCGAGCGCGTAGAGCGCAACGAGCAGCGCGCCAGCGAGCAGCCCAGCGCCTCTGCCCGCGCGCTTGCTCTTATTCGACAGCTCCAACCTGGCGAGCTTGATCTCTTCCTTCACCAGAATCGAGACCTGCTCGCTCGCGTGCTTCACCAATTCGGCAATGCTCCGTTTGTCACGGCCATCTGCGCTGCTGGAACTGTCGGCGGAAGTTCTGTCTTCAGCATGGTCCTCGGTGGTGACAGTCATGCCACTCCTCCATTGGTGTGCAAATTCATTGGCCTGCAATTCGGGGTCGGTGGCGCATGAACAATCACTGCGCAGGTAGTCAGCCTAGAGCAGGGCATCCAGCAGGAGAAGCTGCCATGCGGTGCGAGGCGCTATGGCCCCTAGACGGCGGTGGTTGAATGAACAATGAACACTGAAAACCCCAGGCGTATCCGGTTCACGAAATATGCCCGCGAGATTATGGATAAAAGGCCTGGTGGAAGGTCGCGATGGCATTCACGACAAGGCGCCGTTCGCCTTCCACGTACTAGCCGCCCGATAAGACGACCAGCGCGTTACGTGGGACGTGAGGCAGGCAGTACCCGCCGCTGGTACCTGGCTATCGCGAAGCCGCCGATCAGTAGAATCGCCACCATGCTGACCGGGATGCCGACCGGAACAAGCCATCCGGGCAGGCCGCTGTCTAAAATCGCGATGATGACGAAGCCTTCCCACAGCGAGATATAGGTGAAATACACGTGGTTCATGTACGGGCTTTGCCAACTACCGGAACGCTGCCGAGCTAGCCGAAAACTCAGATAGATGCGAAGCAGCATGAACACGCCCAGAACACAGAGACCGACGAAAACAACCCGCGTCATGGTGTCGAAATCCGACCAACCTGCAGCGATACTGCCAGCAACGGCAACCACCATCACGACAAGTGAAGCCGCATACAGACCCCGCAGCGCGGCACGCTTGTCCCCGGACGCCGGAGGGCGGAGGGCAAACAGTCCGACTACGAGCCCACCGGCACCGGCGCAAATGTGTACCGCCAGCAGCACCTCGCGCACCATGGACATTTCCTCTCTTTCTTGCCACGAGTGTGACCACATGGCCGCTTTTGCCGCGATAAATGGCTCTGTTGTCACACTCGTGGCGCTGAAAGTGTGACAGGGGGTTCATGCCAAGCCAGCTCACAGAACTTACGCCCGCCGACTAGCCATTGCCGCAGGTGCCCGAAGCCCAACTGCTGAGCGCATCTACGCAAGGCGGGCTCCCCAATCTGCGCCCACGGGAACGCTTCACTGCGACGACCATCGTCGTCCACTAGGTATGCGGTATAGGCTAGATCCACGTCGGAAGGATTGATCTCGACCAAGATCTGGCCACCGCCACTCATCAGGCTTGCGCACCGACGCAGCAGCCTCAACGGATCGCCACCAATACCAACATTGCCGTCGATCAGCAGCACGGTAGCCCAGCGACCCTCGCCCGGTAGCGAATCGAAGACCGACCTGCACAGCGCGGTTCCGCCGGAATTGACAGTGCGCTTCACCGCGCTCGGGGCAACATCTACCCCCAGCGAAGGCAGCCCGTACGCCGCCGCCGCTACCGTCAACCGGCCGGGGCCGCATCCCACATCGAGGACGGGTCCCACACACTTACTGAGCACCGAGTCGTCAACCTCATCGGCCGGCGCGCACCACCGGGACACTTCCAGCAACACGGGCGGCGTGTCCTCCGTGGCATTGATCGGTCGCAAGTAAAGACCGCTACCTCCCTGCGTCAAGGCCTGCGCGTAGGGGTCGACCACAAAGCTCATGCCGACACCTCGCCCGCGGCCGACGACGTGGCGCTAGAGGGCAGCGAGGACATTGCGGCGGCAAAAGCGGTATCGGGCGCAACAGCAGCCACCATGCGCGCATCGTCCATGGTGTCCACATCGCGAAGCCGGGGAAGATCCGCCAGCCTCAGGCCCGCGTCGACAAGCCGCTGCCGCTGGATACGCCCAGTATCTGCCGAAGACATCGGCACGCCGCGGATCAGGTCAGGCCGAGGTTGCGCAAAGCCGAGCGCCCAGAACCCCCCGTCGCAGGCAGGGCCGAACCACGCATCGACAGCGTTCCAGCTGGACTCATCGAACACTGGGGCAAGAAGTTCCACGCTCAGCTGCGGTGTGTCCATACCCACGAGCAGCGTCCGCCCATCGCATTGCTCGAATGCCGCAGCTATTCGTTCATCTAGGCCACCCTCGGGTTGAGCGACCACATCGAATCCCGCGGCCTCCCGCGGCGGGGTTCCGGCGAAGGCGAGCACCCGGCGCACCGCGGGAAGCTGCGAGACGACCCGAAGCGTGTCAGTAAGGCTGGCAGCGGCGATCGCAGCGGCCTGTTGATGCGACAGCGGCGGACACAGCCGGGTTTTCGCTCTCCCGGGACGGCATTCTTTCGCAATCACCAACACGGTGAGTCGAGCGTCTAAACGGTGCGACATCCGATTCTCGCTCACTCCCGATTTTCGTCTACTCACCTACCGAGGGCCTAACGGTTGCCGCACGGGCGGCCGCTAGCTGGGCCGACATGTCTCGCACGGCGTACCAGGTGCCCCCGATGGTTCCCGTTACCTTAGACGCTCCGCTACGCGGAAAGTAAGCGACGGGCTGCTCGATAATCCGCCAGCCCGCACGCGCCGCTTTCAAGAACATCTCCAATGGATACCCGCTCCGGCGGTCGGACAAGCCTAGATCCAGCAGACCCTGCCGGCTAGCAACGCGCATCGGACCAAGATCGTGCACCGGCACCGCAGTGAGCCGCCGGAGCCGACGCGCCAGAAGCCAGTTAGCCAGTCGAGCGTGCGGTGCCCACGCACGCCAACTCGTCGGACGTCGACGTCCCAGCACCAAGTCCGCGCTACCGAGCAGGACGGGTTCGGCTAGCGCCGGAAGCTCGGCGGGATTCATCGATGCGTCGCAGTCGCAAAAAGCGACCCAGCGCGCTTGCGCCGCCATGAGACCCGCATGTGCAGCCGCACCGAAACCTCGCCGAGCTTCGGTGACCACGGTTGCGCCGAGCGCGGCGGCAATCTGCGGCGATCCGTCATCCGAACCGTTATCCACCACAATCGCCCGGAATCCGGCCGGCAGACGTTCAAGCACCCACGGCAAAGCTTCCGCCTCATTCAGGCATGGGAATACCACATCTACTTCGTCGCGCACGTTCTAACTTTAGAACGTAGCGTTCTGGGCAGAACAGCACCTATCTACCCGGCCTCTAAACTCATCGTTGTGACGACATCCGATCTGCTGAGCATCGTTGCTATCGCCGGCGCATGCGCGCTGTTCGTCGGAGCAATTGGGGCGGGAACACTGCGGCTACTACGGCGCAAATCCATCGTCGTACAAACCGCCATCGTCGCCATCGGCGCCGTCGCGGCGACGCTATCGGGCATCACTGGCGTCGCGGCGGCTATGTTCCTATCGGCTCATGACTTCACCGTCGTAGCGTACGTGTGCGCAATCTCAGGCCTGATCGCCACGTTGCTGTCTCTAGAGCTGAGTCGCCGGATAGTGCACGCCAGTCATGAGCTCACGTCTGCGACCCGACGCCTCGGTGAAGGCAGCGAAACGATGCTTGCCGACAGCTCACACGGATCGGAGCTTTCTGGGCTTGCCGGGGAGCTCTCGACCGCAAGCGCAAAGCTCAGCCGGGCCCGGAAACGGGAGCGAACCATGGAAACTTCGCGTCGCGAGCTCATAGCATGGATCTCTCATGATCTGAGGGCTCCGCTAACGAGTCTACTGACCTCGATCGAAGCCCTCGAGGACGACAGGGTTGCCGATGTGAGCCGGGCACATAAACAGCTGCGCGTCGAAGTAGACCGGGTAGCGGACATGGTGGACGATCTGTTCGAGTTATCGCACGCCCAAGCCGAAAACCCCCAGCCGTCGAGACGACATGTGGCGCTGTATGACGTGGTGAGCGAAGCGATTTCCAACGTCGGGCCGGTCGCACGGGCGCGTGCCATCCAGATCGAAGGTTTCGACATCAGTAGCGTGACGGTATATATCGACGATCGGCGGATGGCCCGAGCCCTGAGTAGCATTTTGCTAACCGCGATCCGACATACTCCACCAGAAGGCACCGTGACGGTCAGCGCAAGCTCCGGGAACAACGGTCACGCCACCGTCCAGATCACTGACAGCTGTGGCGGTACCCAGCCGGCGGATCTAAATCACGTCTTCGACACCGCATGGCGAGGCGACAGCTCGGCATCCACCACCGGGCCTCACACCGCGGCCAACCAGTCGACCGTGGTAAAAAGCCCCACTGTCTTGAAGGGTATGGCTACCGTGAAAGACAGCGTGGAGGCAGGTGGCGGCGCGATCGCGGTGAGCAGCGTCAGCAGCGGCTGTCGCTTCGAGGTTACGTTGCCTTTAGCTCTTGAGCCTTTAGCTCTTGACCCTTTGGCTGGCGAGCCTCTGGCGGCTGCCGCCGAGGACAATGCCACCTGAGAGCGCCCATCAGGCTTTTCAGGCCGGAGTCAGGTTTCGTCTCGCAAGGCCGCAGTGAGTGCCGTGTACGACAGCATGCCTCAACTTCGGCGGAGCGCAGCGGAATGGGTACACAAGCGAGCTGCCCGGGCGCGGGTGTCCCGCATGGCGCAGCGCCGCGAGGCGGAAGCTGGCTCCGGCCACTCAACAGCGACTGGACTGGGTGAAACCAAGCTCACTGGTCAGGTGATACTCACCGCGACGCTCTAGACGCACTCGCACCCAGCCTTCCGGACCGGGCTCGATACAGCCCGCGGGACCGCGCAACGTCAACCACCGCGACCAGACAACCCGAACGGTGATACTGGCCGGCCTCGGGACCTGAAACCGCACCCCAACGGCGTCAGAGGCCACCAGTTCGGCGGGGTAATCCACCAGCGTCCGGCCACCCGCCACCCGAAACAGCTCCCAATCGGGACTGTGCCAGGCCGGCTCCAGATATGGCAGGCCCGTCGCGATCAGCGCAGCCTCCGGGCGACCTTTAAAATCGATCGGTACGTCTCGCGGTAACGCCACATACTCCACGGCGTTGCGGTACAACCATTCCAGATAGCTCGCCGGTGTCAGGGTGCCTTCATAGAACAGACCGTTGCGTTTGACGTCGACCTGCCGCAGCCAGCCACGGGCGATCGGAACCGCCTCTGCAACGTAGGTCGCTTCCCAATGGTTGGCCAGCGGAACAACCTCCACTCGACCCACTGGACCTCGGCGTTCCAGCTCCTTGATGAGCGGCTGATAGAACAGCCGATTGGCTTCGTCAGCGCCGGCGTTGTTCAGGTCTCCGACTACCAATGGGGGTTGCCACCAGAACATGGCCGCGATTACCGCGACAAGCCACCGCTTTTCAAGGGTAGAGACCGCGACGATCACCGGGGCGGCGAACAGCAACGGCAACCGATCTGCGTTACTGCCCATAGCATTTGGCACGTATACCATCACGATCAGCAGAATCACCGTGAGTACTACGCCGATGCGCACCGCCCGGTAGCGCGCCGGAATGAGGAAGAACGTCACCACGCAGACCGCGAGCGCGACCTTCATCGAGTCCGGGTCGTAGGGTTGCTCACCCCCATCGCGGAACAAAAACAGGGCCGGGGTCAAACCTAGCGCGCAACCCGAGCCCAATGCCAAGCCCTGACGCCATGCCCCCGCGAGCAATAGCGCCGCTCCTGCGAGGCCGACGAAAACTCCGGCGACAGGGCTGGCCGCACCGGCCAGCACCGCTAACACGCACGCCAGCGCTAGTCGCCACCGCATGCCTAGCCGGGGAAGCACGAGCGCGCACAACGCCAAGATGGTAAAAGCCATACCCATCGCGAAGGTGGTGCGGCCGGAGACCAAGTTGAAGGTACCCACCACGGCCGCCAGTACACCGCCGTAAGTCGGTCGTTGTACTCGGAGCCGGGTGAGCAACCAGGCGAAAGCACTCGCCGAGACCACACAGGCCACCGCGCCGACACCACGCGATCCCAACAGCGCATTCAGCGGGCCGGTTAGCACGCTGTACCCGAACGGCATCGTGCCGCCATACCAGCGGAAATCTACTGGATCGGAACCGTATGCTTCGAAAAAATGACCCCGCGCTACCTGGGCGGACAGGTCGGTACCTGCCAGGGGAAGCAGGAGGAAACCCACACACAACAACAAGGAAACAGCTGTGGTAACCACCATTGGGACGCGGTACCGCGGCACAAATGCCGTGTCGGCCCAGTCCAGCGCGCGAGCACCCGCAGAGCGAACGGTCACCACCGCCGAGTGCCCCCGACGCTTAAAGTTCTCAATCACGCGACACTAATCTTCTCTATAGCTTGCCGCGCCCGGCGCGTAGTCCGCAGGTAATGATCCACGAACTCTCCCGCGTCGCGCAGCGTATGTCTCGCTACCAATTGCGCCGTAGCAAGCAGCTCCCGTCCGGAGGTAGGCAGCTGATCGGTGGCTTTGCCCCGCACCAATGTAGCAGCGTTGCGAACCCTAGCGGCCAGTGTCCATGACGCCGCCAGCGCATCATAGTCTGAGCTGGCTATAAGCCCGACATCGCGCGCTACGTTTAACGCCTCGAGCGTACGTGGCGTCTGTAACGCGCAGTGTCGATGGGCGTGACGTAGCTGAAGCAGCTGCACCGTCCACTCCACATCCGTCAAAGCTCCCCGACCCAACTTGAGGTGTGTGGCAGGGTCAGCGCCGCGCGGTAGCCGTTCGGTATCCACTCGGGCTTTCATGCGGCGAAGCTCCCGCAGCTGCCCCGCGTCCAAGCCAGCGTCGGGGTAGCGCACCGGCACTATGAGTTGGACGAACTTTTCGCGCAGCAGGGGGTCGCCGGCGACGGTTCTGGCTCGCAGCAACGCCTGAGCCTCCCAGATCCGGGACCGCCCCTGGTAGTAGCGCTCATACCCGGCAAGGCTGAGCGCCAGCGGACCCCCACGCCCTTCAGGTCGCAGGTCGGCGTCCAGGGCTAGGGCTGGCCCGGTCACAGTACGCGACAGCATATGCATCAGCCGCGTAACCACAGCCTGCGCTGCGGCGGCGGCATCGGCAGCAGTGCCGGCAGAACTGTCTCCCGGCTCGTAGACGAACATCACGTCCGCGTCGGAGGCAAAACCGGTTTCGTGTCCGCCATAGCGACCCATCGCTATGACAGCCAGCCGGATCGGCAGCTGACCGTCAGAGCGCTCCGCCACCTTCCGACACACCGCCTCAAGCGCAACCGCTATCACCGCATCGGTCAGATCGCTCAGCGCCTGCCCCACATCAGCCACCTCGATCAGACCGCACACGTCGGCGCTCGCGATTCGCAGCAGCTCGTGCGCCCGCCTACGGGACAGCACGTCGAACGCGCGCTCGAGTGACGAGGTAGACCGCGCCAATCGTGGCGACGGAGCTCTTGACGTCATCGATTCCGACGACAGCGCCGGTCCTGGGTCCGAGAGCGCCCGGGCCGTCGACGCATGCAGCAGCTCAGACAGCTGCTGCGGCGTACGTGGCATCAAATCGTCGCCGGCAAGCAGGCTAAGGCCCTGCGCGTCGTGCTCCAGCAGATCGGCAACGTAGCGGCTGGAGCCCAGGACTCTCGCCACCCGCGACGCGAGCACATCCCCGTCACGCATAAGCCGCAGAAACCACGGGCTGCGCCCCAGCTGTTCGCTCACCCTGCGGTACGCCAGCAACCCCGAATCCGGATTGGCGGTATCGGCCAGTTCGGCGAGAATCACCGGCAGCAGTGACCGTTGTATGGCGGCGCTCCGGGAGACCCCGGAGCTGAGTGCGGCAACGTGTCGCAACGCTCCGACCGGGTCGTTGAATCCCAGCGCGGCCAGCCGCTGCGCGGCCGCCGCCGAGGTAAGCGTGGGTGCGCCAAGTCCCAATGCATCGCTGGGTAGCCGAGCCACAGCCGTGAGCAGCGGCCGGTAGAACAGCTTCTCGTGAAGCTGTTCTACCCGCGCCCCGTGGCGCCGCCAATCGGCGAGGAAGCGCTCCACCGGATCACCGCGCCGTTGCACCGCGCTGGTTGCTCCGACCGACTCGACTGCCCACCCCAGGTGGTACCCCAGCGACCGAGCCAGCCAGCGCAGCGCAACGCCGTCGGTAGGAAGCCGGTGGGTTCGGCGCAGCCCACGTAGTTGTAGACGATGTTCGATTCGGCGCAGAAAGCAGTACGACTCGCGCAGCGCAGCGCCGTCAGTACGCCCGACATAGCCGCCCTGGGTGAGCGCGTCTAGCGCAGTCACGGTGCTCGATGCGCGAAGCGTGTGGTCGGTGCGCCCGTGCACCAACTGCAGCAGTTGCACCGCGAACTCGATGTCGCGCAGACCCCCCGGACCGAGCTTGATGTCATAAACCGCATTCGGCCCGGCATGTCGCCGTACTCGCTGCCGCATAGCCTGCGCGTCGGCGACGAATCCCGGCCGCCCGGCGGCCTGCCACACCATGGGCGCGATCTCGCCCGCCCACCGGCGCGCCAGCTCGTCGGAATCGGCGGTGGTCGCGACAGTACTGGCAGCCCAGCGCGCCTTCAACAACGCCTGAAACTCCCAGCTGTGCGCCCACCGTTGGTAATAGGCGCGGTAACTGTCCACCGTGCGGGCAAGTGCGCCGTGATGCCCTTCAGGGCGCAGCTCGGCGTCGAGCTGCCAGGCCACCTCGCGACACGTTTGCATCAGCCGCTGTGCCACAGCCGTGGCACGTTCGATCGGTTCAGAATCGGCGATAACGAACATCACGTCGACATCGCTGACATAGTTCAGCTCACGCGCACCGCATTTACCCAGCGCGATCACGGTCAACTCGGACTCCGTCAGCGCCGCTTCGGGCCGCGCGGACTCCGACACGCCGGTCATCCGTAACGCGGCTACCAGGGTGGCATCCGCTAGCTCCGATAGCGCGGACGCGGTCTGCATCACCGGCAGTGCTCCCGACACATCCGCGGCCGCAATGCTCAGCAGTCGCCGACGGTACGCCGCACGCAGCGACTCGACGTCACAGGTTGGCAGCGGCATCGAAAGTGAGGATTCGGTGCCGAACCCGTGAGCGGGCTCGGACAACACCAACCAGTCGGCCTCGCCCGCCGCCGCACGCGCGACCAGGTGGTCACCCAGGGCGATAGAGGCGCCCAGTACGGCCGACAGCTGCTGGCGCAGTTGCTGCGAGGTGTCGAGGCAATGGCGCAGCGCCGCGGCATCACCTGATGAGCCTTGGCTTCCTGCCTCCAGTAGCCGCTGCAGAGTCGCAAGTGCCTGCTGGGGGTCCGCGCTGGCGGCGATCGAGTCGTACACCAACGCCGGCTGCGCTAGGCCTAGCTCGCCTAGTTGGAAGATCACGCTAGATCCTGACGACGTCATCACGCTGAGTCATCACCCTCGCGCTGTCACAACAGCGGCAGGTAGCGGGCCCGCTCATACGGTGTGACTTGACACCGGTATTCGTCCCATTCGGCGCGTTTGTTCTTCAAGAAAAAGTCAAACACGTGTTCGCCGAGCGTGCTCGCCGCCAACTCGCTGGTCTCCATTACCGACAGCGCCTCGGCAAGGCTCGTCGGCAACGACTCGTAGCCTGCCGCACTTCGTTCCCCATCGGAGAGCGCACGCACGTCGTCTTCGGTGGCCGCGGCAAGCTCATAGCCCTGCTCGATGCCACGAAGCCCGGCGGCGAGCAGCATCGAAAACGCCAGGTACGGATTGCACGCCGGATCCGGCGAACGCACCTCGACCCGAGCCGAAGCGGGTTTGCCATACGCGGGAATCCGCACCAGCGCGGAACGATTCAGGTGTCCCCAACTGATGTGCGCGGGCGCTTCGGCGAGCTGACCTGGCAGAGCCTGCGGGAACAGCCGCTTGTAGGAGTTCACCCACTGGTTGGTAACCGCCGTCCACTCACGCGCGTGGGTAAGCAGACCGGCGACGAAAGAACGGCCCAGCTTGGACAAGCCCATCCGATCGGAGGGGTCATGGAACGCATTCTGTTCGCCTTCAAACAGCGACAGATGCGTATGCATGCCGCTACCAGCCTGATCGGTGAACGGTTTGGGCATGAACGTGGCACGCACGCCGTGGCTTATCGCCACCTCCTGCAACACGTGCCGGAACGTCATAATGTTGTCGGCGGTGGTGAGCGCATCGGCGTAGCGCAGGTCGATCTCCTGCTGGCCGGGGGCGCATTCGTGGTGGCTAAACTCCACCGAGATGCCTAGCTGTTCCAGCGTCAGCACCGCGTCTCGCCGGAAGTCACGCGCGAGAATATGTGAGGTGTGGTCGAAGTAGCCGCCAGCGTCGACCGGGATCGGTGGCGCGCCACTACCTGGAATCTCGCTGAGTAGGAAGAACTCGATCTCCGGGTGGGTGTAGAAGGTGAAGCCCTGCTCAGCCGCCGCGGAGAGTGCGCGCCGCAGCACATGCCGAGGATCGGCCCACGACGGGGAACCGTCCGGCAGCTGAAGATCGCAGAACATGCGGGCGACTTCGCCGCCACCGTTGGCTTCGAATGGAAAGACCTGGAAGGTGGCCGGGTCGGGGACGGCGATCATGTCCGACTCGTAGACCCGGGTGAAACCTTCGATCGCGGAGCCGTCGAAGCCGATACCACCTTCGAACGCGTCTTCGAGTTCGGCCGGGGCCACCGAGACGGACTTAAGCATGCCGAGTACGTCGGTGAACCAGAGCCGAACGAAGGCGATGTCGCGCTCTTCGAGCGTGCGGAGCACGAACTCGCGCTGCTTAGCCAGCTGGCTGGGCTGCGAAGGCTGCTGAGCCGAACCGTCGGATTGCATAGGCACGGATTCCATGGGCACAGTCTGCCTCATGCTCGATTGGCGACGTGCGCCTCACGGCGACAGCTTGATGTCGGTTACCAGACGTCGCCGTCACGCCAGTCGCAGGTGAGTTCGCCGGATAAGTCCAGTGGGGTCGTCAGCGGAAGGACGTAAATGCAATCACCTGTAGTGCGCTGAACGCCGTTCGGTGTGAGCGCCGAGCACGGTCCCTGCCATAGCTTCCAGCCGCGAGACTTGTAGAAATCCGCGGCCCCATCAGCCGCGCCCAGCGCACCCAGGTCGTACGCGCCGCGCACCACCCGCTCCAGTGCCTCCATCATTGCCGCGCCATGTCCACGCCCGCGCCGGTCCGTGCGCACCCCGACACCTTCGACGTAGCCCGCCCGCAACGCCCGCCCACCATGCAACAGTCGCCGTTGGATTACGGACGCATGACCGATCAGCTCCGTCCCCTCCCACACCAGCGCATGCACTCCGCCCAAGGCATGGTCCCAGTCGTGATCGGTCATGTCTGGCCCGAAAACATCGTCGAGAAGGGCTCGCGCCGCCATACGGGTGGCAGCGTCCAGGTCAGCGGTGTGGGCGGTACGTATCTGCGTCATACACCCGATCCTCTCAGCCGACGCTGTGTGAGTAGGTGGCGCTGTAGCTTGCCTAGCCCACGTGCCAGCACCGTAGCGATGGCCCCCGGCAAGTCTAAGAAATAGGCTGGTACCAGCCGATGCAACATCCCGGTCTACGAACTCACCGAAAGGGGTACCGGCATGACTCATCTTCGACTGGCGTTAGCCCAGATCAACCCGGTAGTCTGTGACTTCGCGGGCAACACAGAACTGATCCTGCAAGCCGTCCGCGAAGCCCGCGAGGCCGGCGCGCAGCTGGTCGCGGTCGGAGAGATGGCGCTGACGGGATATCCGGTGGAAGATCTCGTGCTCCGCGAATCGTTCATCGCCTGCAGTAAGGACGCACTCGCGCAGCTACAACAGCGGCTGATCGACGAGCGACTCGATGATGTCTCGCTGATCCTAGGAACGTTGGACGCCGATGGTCCGGTGCTGCCGCAGGCCATGGGCGAGCGACGTTCTGTGGGAGCGCGAAACTGTGCGAAGCTGTTGCATCGCGGGCAGGTCGTCGCGACGCACAACAAACACCATCTGCCGACATATGGTGTCTTCGACGAAAACCGCCACTTCGTGCCCGGTAATCAGCTCAGCGTAGTCGCCATACGACCCGAAGGGGACGGCAAGAACTCCAATAAGAACCGTTCGATCAACCTGTCAATGCTCGTCTGCGAGGATTTGTGGTACGACAGCGGGCCGCTCGCCAGATGCGCCGACGAGGATATAGATGTGGTGGTCTGCCTTAACGCCTCACCGTACGAGCACCACAAGAATCGGAGGCGACTAGCAGTCTGTCGCCACGCCACCCGGCGGACCGGTGCGATCGTGGTGTACGTAAACCTGGTCGGTGGCCAGGATGAACTCGTCTTCGACGGCAGTTCGATGGTGGTACATCCCGACGGACGGATTCTGGCCCACGCACCGTCGTTCACTCCACATCTCACGGTGCTGGATCTAGAGCTCCCGACACACCGCATCGAACCCAACACCGCGGATGCCGCCGCGCGCCAAGAACTTGGCGGGCCGGTAATCACTGTGACGCGTTCGGCGATCACGCTGCGCCCCATACCCGCGGGCATCGCGACGGCACCCGTCGGCTCGGTGCAGCCAGCATGCAATGAGTCCAGCCGTGAAGAGCTCGGCGAGGACCAGCAGCTCTGGCAAGCCCTCGCACTGGGCCTGCGCGACTACGTGCACAAGAACGGCTTCTCCCGCGTGGTGCTGGGAGTATCGGGTGGTATCGACTCCGCGGTCGGCGCGGCGTTGGCCTGCGATGCGTTGGGCTCGGCGAATGTGTACGGTGTGGCGCTGCCGAGCGCCTTCTCGTCCCAGCACTCCTTCGACGACGCTACCGATCTTGCCGCCCGCACTGGGCTGAATCTGCGGGTACTGCCAATCAACACCTTGGTGAAAACGTTCTCCGATGAGCTTCCGTTAGAGGGTCTGGCGGCGCAGAACCTGCAGGCCAGAATTCGTGCGGTGCTGTTGATGGGGATTTCTAACTCCGAGGGTCAATTGTTGCTGTCGACTGGGAACAAGAGCGAATACGCGGTGGGGTACTCCACTTTGTACGGCGATGCGGCCGGGGCTTTCGCTCCGCTCAAAGACGTGTACAAGACCGTGGTCTGGAAGCTGGCGCGGTGGCGTAACGCCTACGCGCAGCAGTGTGGAGAGCAGCCGCCTATTCCCGAGAACAGCATCGCCAAGCCGCCATCGGCGGAGCTGAGTTTGGACCAGCTCGACACCGATGCCCTACCGTCGTACGACGTGCTCGATGCCATCTTGCAGCTATACGTCGATCGGGACTGGGGCCGCGAGGAGATCGTGGCGGCCGGATACTCCCCCGACGTGGTGCACAGGGTGCTGGGGATGGTGAACGCATCCGAACACAAGCGACGTCAGGCCGCGCCCGGACCGAAGGTCACCGTGAAGGCGTTCGGCCGGGACCGCCAGCTCCCCATCACCCACCGCTTCACCGATTAGGCAGCGACTTCGAACCGGCTGTACCCCACATATAGGCCAAAAGTTCGCCGGAAGATGGCCCTCCTGCGAAATAGCAGTAGCGGGCGGCGCCGTGTCACTCTAGGGTTAGCACCGATCACCCATCACACCTGGGGACCTACACGGCCTCAAGGCACTAGGAGATCGCAATGACCGCTTTCGCGCGCTCGAACGAACCCGTCGACATTTCGCTGTACGGCGGCCCGGCCGATCGTCGAGTACGCATCGGCGACATCGCCGCTGCGAAACAACGTGGCGAACGCTGGCCGATGCTTACCTCCTACGACCAGTACACCGCCGGCATCTTCGACGAACTGGGCATCCCCGTCCTGCTGGTCGGCGATTCGGCTTCCAACAACGTCTATGCCAACTCCACCAGTCTGCCGGTGACCGTGGATGAGCTGCTGCCGCTGGTCCGAGCCGTCGTGAGAGCTACCCGGCGAGCGCTCGTGGTAGCCGACTTACCGTTCGGTTCCTATGAGGCATGGCCGCAGCAGGCGTGGCACACCGCGGTGCGTTTCATGAAGGAGGCTGGTGCGCACGCCGTCAAGCTTGAAGGCGGGTTACGCCGCGCCGCGCAAATTGAACTGCTGACCAGCGGAGGAATCCCTGTGATGGGCCATGTGGGTTTCACGCCACAAGCCGAACACACCCTGAGCGGGTACCGTGTGCAGGGGCGGGACGCCGCTGCCGAACAGCTAGTGGCCGACGCCGAAGCCGCACAGGACGCCGGCGCATTCGCGGTGGTGTTGGAGATGGTGCCGGCAGCGGTGGCCGCACGAATCACCGGCAAGCTTCGCATCCCGACGATCGGCATCGGCGCCGGAGCCGACTGCGACGCGCAGGTGCTGGTCTGGCAGGACATGGCGGGGCTGCGGACCGGGAAGGTTCCCCGCTTCGTCAAGCAGTACGGCGACCTGCACGGCGCGCTGTCCGAAGCGACCCGGCGCTTCGCCGCCGACGTTGGAAGCGGCGCATTTCCCGACGCCGACCACGCTTTCTAGGGCAGTTTCACACGTGGTCTAGGGCATGTTTCACACGCGTGATGCGCAACACACGTTCCCGCGCCATGCCGAACGCCCTTCCTTCACCGCGAACCCGGCTAGTACGAGCGCCGAGACTGGGTCAGCCCACCACCACCCCAACACGGCGTTGAGGACCAGGCCGACTAGGACGGCTGCCGACAGGTAGGCGCACAGCAGCGTTTGCTTGGAGTCCGCCACAGCACTGGCCGATTCCAACTCCCGTCCTGCGCGTCGCTGCGCCCAAGACAACAACGGCATGACCACGACGCTCACCGTGACCAGCGCGATCCCCACATGCGACCGATCCGGCTGATGAGCGCCGAGCAGTGCCCGCGCAGCCTCCACGGTCACGAAAGCGGCCAGAGCGAAGAAAGACCACCCAATCAACCGCAGCGTCACCCGCTCTCGCCGCCGGGGATCTGGGCCCGCGAACTGCCAAGCGACCGCGGTGGCCGAACTGATTTCGATCACCGAGTCCAAGCCGAACCCGACGAGTGCGACCGACGAGGCGATTGTGCCCGCGGTGATTGCGACGACCGCCTCGATGACGTTATAGGCGATCGTGACGCCGACGAGCAGCCGGATTCGGCGATGGAGAAAGTCGCGCCGATCGGGGGCAACCGAGGTGGTCGTCACAACGCTTCCGAGGCGACTAACTGGCCGTAGACGGGGCACAGCGATACGGCTTCCCCGGTTTCGGCCAGCAGGTGTTCGGCGGCACGTAAAAGATCGATGAGTTCTGGTTGGGCCAGGGAGTAGAAGGATTGACGGCCTTGCGCACGATAGGTCACGAGCCGGCAGTCCCGGAGGCAGGCCAGATGCTTAGAGACTGTCGACTGCGCTAGCCCGAGCTCGTCAGTCAGGTCCACCACTCGCGTCTCGCCTTCGGCTAGTCGTGCCACGATCGCCAGCCGCGCACCATCGCCTAGCGATCGAAACAGCGCCGCCGCCGATAACAATTCTCGCCTGTCCTTCATTGCCATATGGCGATGTTAACCGATATAGGCGATGAAGTGCACGTAGTGTCATATCCCCATGGCAAGGTTCAAACTAAGCAGCGGACATCAGATTCACGGAATGAGGAGACACCATGGCGTATGGCTACATCGGATCTATGAAGACCAAGTCCGGCTACCGAGACGATGTCGTGTCCATTCTGCTAGGCGGCACGGACTATCTTCGAGAGGCAGGGTGCAACCTGTACATCGTGAGCATCGCCGATGACGACGACACGATCTGGGTCAACGAGGTCTGGCAGACCAAAGAGCACCACGATGCGTCACTCCAACTACCCCAGACAAAGGCCGCGATCAGCAAGGCAATGCCCATGCTCACCGGCGAATTCACCAGCCAAGAACTTTCCGTCGTGGGCGGCCTAGGCATGGAATCCGGATAGTCGGCGCCGGCGTGAGGCGGATGAGTTGACCTGTAAGCCGGATTCTGTGACGTCACGACGCCTTGCGGCACTGCCGTGACCGGCGATCATCCATCTAGGCCCCCTGTTGCCAGTTGGCTCATGCGGTCTACCCGCGGACTCGGGCGGGCCGCCCTCGAACATCCGCGCAAGCCACCGAAGTGACTCTCTTGACCTTGCTCCGGGCGGGGTTTACCGAGCCGCCCCCGTCACCGAGAGCGCTGGTGGTCTCTTGCACCACCGTTTCACCCTTACCACGCCAGGCGTGGCGGTTTGTTTTCTGTGGCACTATCCCGCAGGTCACCCCGGGTTGCCGTTAGCAACCGCCCTGCCCTGTGGAGTCCGGACTTTCCTCGACAACGCCGCACGGCGCCGCCGCGATCACCCGGTCAACTCATCCGCACCGTCATGCTACCTACCTGCCACGAGCGTGACATCAGGGCCACTATATTGGTCTAAAAGCGGCCCTCCTGTCACGCTCGTGGCAGGAGGGCCGCTTTACGAACTTCGCTGTGCGGCCGCGTCCATTGCTAGATTCGCCAGCCGATCGGCCGCGGTGTTCTGAGCGCGCGGCACCCAGACGTAGCTCACTTGTACAAAACGGTTCGCCAGCCGCTGCGCCTGAATGGCCAATGGGCGCATATTGGGGTGTTTTACCTTCCAGCGACCCGCCATCTGCTCGACGACTAGCTTGGAATCCATCCGCACCTCTACCGCATCGGCTTCCAGCTCGGCCGCCGCTTCTAGGCCTGCGATCAACCCGGAGTACTCAGCGACGTTGTTGGTGGCGATCCCCAAGGCGACACTGCGCTCGGCAAGTATCTGGCCGGTCGCGCCGTCGCGCACCAACGCGCCGAAGCCGGCAGGACCGGGATTACCTCGTGAGCCACCATCTGCCTCCACGATTACATAACTCATAGCCCCGACTCCGCTGTCCGCACCAGAATGCGCTCGCACTCATCGCAGCGCACCACGTCATCTTCTGGCGCTGCCGCAAGCTTCGCCAACGCGGTACCGAACAACTCCAGCTGGCAGCCCTGGCATCGTTTCGCTCGCAGCGCCGCCGCACCGACCCCAGCATGCGTTGCCCGCAGCCGCTCATACAACTCCATCAACTCTGCCGGAAGTTCGGCCACGAGCTCGGTGCGCTCGGAGGAATACCGCGCATCGTCGGTGTCGATCTGCGCGAATGCGGCATCGCGAGCGGCAACCGTAACGGCGTGATCGGCGCTCAGCTGCTCCAGCTGCCGCGCCGCGCCAGTGAGCTCAGCGGCAACGGCTTCGCGCTGCTCCATCAAATCCAGCTCACGGTCCTCAAGGTCACTCTGCTTAATCGCTAAGGTCTGCACCTCATGCTGCATGCTTTCCAGCTCACGTGCCGAGGTGACCGAGCCGGCGTCCATTCGCGCCGTATCCCGCTGCGCCCGGGTGCGCACGCTGTCTACCTCACGTTCCAGCGCCCGAATCTTTCCGTCAAGTTCCTCTAGCCGCTCCCGCACCTGGCTAAGTACAACTTCGACGCTATCGACCTGGACTGCGAGCCGCGCAAGTTCGGCAAGCTCGGGCAACGTGGCGCGACGGTGCGTTAGCTGGGCGCGCGCAGTGTCGATGGCTTGCAGGTCTAGCAAGCGCAGTTGAAGAGCAGGAGCAGCTTTCATGTCACCTTCACAGTCAGGGGGTCAGTACTTGAGTCCAGGGGTCAGTAACCAGGTCGGAGACTTCGACGGAGACTTCGTCGCCGAAGTCGGCCCGCAGCGCCCGCGCCGCTTGGTCTAGCCAGGGACGTTCGGTGGCCCAATGGCCGGCGTCAATCAACGCCGGCCGACCCCTGTCACGACCGTTGGCCAGGTAGTCCGATGCCACGTGATGCCGGATATCCCCGGTGACGAAGACGTCTGCCCCAGCGGTCATCGCCTCGCCGAGCAGGCTGCCTCCGGCGCCGCCCAACACGGCGACACGTTCGACGAGACGGGCGGGATCGCCCGCGGCGCGTACCCCGACGGGTGCGGCGGGT
>JBGTNI010000030.1:0-2644 GCA_041743105.1 Mycobacteriales bacterium
GTGTTGGGGCGTGCAGGGTGAGCGGTGGGGGTGGCTTCTGGTTCGCCCGGATCGGTGGTGTGTGGCGGCTTCGGGTGGACCGCTGGCTGGGGTGTCAGCAGAGCCGTGGAAGCTGGTGGATGCGTTCGAACGCTGTGATGAGTTGGCGGGTCCAGGGCCAGGTGTCGGCGAGTCGGCAGTAGCGGCGTCGGCCGGTGGTGGTGATGGTGCCGGCGGTGTGGAGCAGGCAGTAGCGGAGCCGTTTGGGTTCGGCGTGGGTGAGATCATCAGCGGGTGATGTTTGGGGTTCGAGTGCGAGGAGTCGGGTCCACGCGAACAGATCTTGGGCGATGAGGCAGAGTTCGATCCATGCCTGGTTGATCGTGAAGCTGTGCGATGGCAGGTTGGTGAGTCCGGTGTCTTTCAGGTCAGCGATCTGTCGTTCGGCGCGTCCGCGGCCGCGGTAGAGCGCTTCGAGGTAGGCGATATCAGGGTCGACGAGGTCGGTGATGCACACTTGGTAGCGGTGACCGTCGATGTCGGTGAAGGTGAGCTGCGCTCCGGGGTGACATGGTTCTCGCCGTGCGATCATCCGGGTCCCGGTCGGCCAGCCCGACAGGTCGACGAGGTCGGTGATCTCGGTGACGTGGGCGTAGTCGCGCCACTCGGTGCCGTCTGCTGAGATCGCTGGCTGCCAACGTCGTTGCGGCAAGCCGACCAGGACGCTGGCGATGTCGGCGGACAGTTCGTGACCGGAGATGAACCGGACGTGACGGTCACGACACGCATCAAGATATTTGTGGGTCATGCCTGCTGCGTCGGTGCGCGCGATGACTTCGACGTCGTGCGGGTCGATGGGGAGCTGCGCGAGTGAGTCGTCGAGCACGGCAATGTTGTCGACCGCAGTGTTCGATCCGGCGTTGCCCGGTCGCAGCAGCCCGGCGAGTGCTTCGCCGGTCGCGTCCAAGAAACTGGTGATCGGGTAGAACCCGAACCGTTTCTTGTAGTTCGGTGCCGCCGACTCCTTCTCGGAGTGCGAGTTGACGAGGGTGCCGTCGATGTCGATCACATAGAACCCCGGATCCGCCCCCGCTGCCCACGCCCGTCGCCGGGCGTCGGCCCGCGCGGCACGGATCCGGACGAGGGCGGCATCGTCGATTGCTTGAAGGGTGCGCCATGCGGTGGCATGCGACGCGACGTCACCGAACAGGTTCGGCTGATTGCGCAGCACTGCGAGGTCTGAGATCGTGGTCGCACCATCAGCGATCGCGACCGCCAAATCGACGAGCACCCGGCCACGGTCGTGACCTCGGCGGCGCTGCTTGGTTGGTGCCATCGCCGCCGACAGCCCCGCCGATAGCCCGACTTTGTCGGCCAGGTCGGCGAGCAGACGGGCGCCGGCATGGTTCACCAGACCGGTGCCGCCACCGGTCATCTTCACCCGCGGTCGACCCTTGCTATTCTTCACCATGAAAGTGCCCTTTCGGACTGGGATTTTGGTTGCCTCGACAGCACCAGTTTCCCAAACCGCAAGGGCGTTTTCGCGGACGCGGCCCCCTCAACCCCAAGCCACTACTGAACAGGCTGGGTTAAGCGAGGAGGGAGCAGCCGAAGCTGCCATTCGCCTCTTTAATGAGTTCACTGCGTGTCTAGATCAACTGCCGAACTGCGATGCCGCCTTGGTCGCCTCGCGTTACGAAGGCGCATCAAGCGACGAAGTCTTCATTCAAATTTCCACGCTTGAAGAGGGCGGCGCAACTGCTGGAAATACGGAAAGTCGCGAGATCTCTGTCGAGTCGGTCATGCTAGACACTGAAGCAAGCTCTGCTGTTGTAACCACCTGCGAGAATGACGGGTCAATTCTCTTCAACAGCCAAGGTGATGTGGTCAACGGTGAATACGGTTCGCTTCGGCGAGAGCGTACTCTCGTCCTGCGCGGATCCGAATGGCTCGGTAGTGCTCTCACAACGATCGAAACTGCTGAAGGAGAGGACAATAAGCTGTGCGAAGAATGACGAATGCCTTAGTTCCAGGACTGGCCGTGTGCTTTGGCTTGATCATTGTTGTACTGTCAGCGCCATTCCGTACCTTTGCAGTCGTATCGGAGGCCGACTCAGGCGCAACCGTTGGGGCATCTGTCGCTTTGCCTGGCTTCGAAAATCCTCCGGAGGTGAGTTGGAATCCATGCAAAGCCAAGCCTCACACTCAGTACGTAACGCGTAGGACGCCGCTTTACAAGACTGACCAGCCAAACGTCAAGGCCCTGGAACTTGATATCCTCCCGCAACTACTCGGAATTCCTATCTATGCCGTTTACGGTGATGGAACCGGCGGATTTGTGAAGCAGAGCGTCTTTGATGCTACCGTCAAAACACACGTGCGATATTTTGGCTGGTGCATGGACCCGATTTCTCTCGAACGACTCGAAGACAGCGTCATTGAATTCTGGGTTCCATTGGTGTCCCAGGAACTGGTCGTCCCTGCTCTCTATGCACAGTTGAGCGCGTATCTCAAGCCACCTGAAGTGTCGTTTCCGAGCGCTGACCCTGCGTACGGATGGTTGTATGTGAATGCTCCGATGGACGTTCGCATCGAGACTCCAGATGCGGTGAGTCTGACTGCGACGGTGACAAACGTGACTGGGTCCGTCACAGCCACGGTGACG
>JBGTNI010000031.1:0-9568 GCA_041743105.1 Mycobacteriales bacterium
GGATGCTCGACGAGAGGCGTCGTTGGTGTCCAGGACGCGCCGTAACAGCGACACAAGCAGTTCCTGCTCCGCTAGGGATAGCGCATTAAGGAAGCCCCGCTGTGACTGTCGTCCGACAGGCTTCAACTCATCGACGAGCGTTTTGCCGGCGGGAGTGAGCGCGACCCGATTGCGACGCCGGTCCGTTGGATCCTGCGTACGTCTGACGAGTTCGCGGTTTTCGAGGTGATCGATGCCACCAACCAGATGGCTCTTGTCGAGGTCGAGTGAGTCGGCCAAGTGCTGTTGGGACAGAGCACCGAAGTCGTCCAGGGCGCTGAGGACGGCGAAGTGCACAAGTGCCAGGCCATGTTCGCTCAAGACACCCTCCAGGTGGCGACGCCCGAACTTGGACACTTGCGAAGCAAGGTACGAGGGAAGGGAGAGCAGCGATGGTGGCCGTCGACTGGGAGTAGTCATGTCAATATAGTAGCTGGATGCGACCGTAGCGGCGTGCTACTGTTCGCCTAATGTACTAGCTGACCTTCCAATCCCTGATTGAGAGATAGCCATGCGTCGACTGCGTCTGCTGACCGACCGTGCCCCCGCAGCTCTCACTGAGGTCGCGTCCTTGGTCCTGCGACTTGCGCTCGGCGTGATCTTCTTCGCCCACGGATGGCATTCCCTCGACGACGTGGGCATCGCCGCTGTGGTCGAGGGCATGCGATCGGCGGATATCCCACTGCCAGAGGTGGCAGGACCGTTCACTGTTTACACCGAACTGATCGGCGGAGCATTGCTCATCTTAGGGGCCGCTACGAGACTCGCCGCCCTCGCTTTGACCGGGATCATGCTTGGAGCCTGGTACTTCGTGCACGCCTCGAACGGCATCTTCATCGAGAATGGCGGATACGAATTCGTGTTCGTGCTCGCCGCAAGCGCCATTGCGCTCGCCATTATCGGTCCCGGGCGTTTTAGCCTGGACCACCTGACCGTCCGCCGGTAACAGCGATCCGCCAGCAGACCCTAAGGAACCGAAATGTTGACTACCAGCATGCCGAACATCTTCACACGCGACATCGAGAAAGCGGTCACCTTCTACCGCGATCAGCTCGGATTCTCGCAGAACTACCAAGTTCCAGGCGAGGGCCGGCCTGAACACGTCGTGCTTGCGCTCGGTGACTCGCTGCTAGCGCTTTCCACGTCGAGTGCGGTCACCGCAGTCGGGCTCGATCCGACGACCGGCAATTCTTTCGAACTGGTCGTGTGGTGCGCGGATGTGTACAGTGAAACAGCAAGGCTCCGCGCCGCCGGCGCGCCGGCGGCGCGGAGCCCTATAACCACGTCGGCGGCCATCGACGCGCCTACCTTGCCGACCCCGATGGCAACTGGCTCGCGCTCGTCGATGCCCATTGACGGCACTGATCGCAATCGATCTGTCTCATAGGTGGCGCAGCTGTGCATGCCGGCAGCGGTGGCTTCCGTGCATCGGCTACCGTGGCAGACGTGTCCCGCCGCCGCAACGAACGCCTGGTAAACCTGGTGATTTGTCTGCTGTCCAGTCGGCGTTTCCTTACCGCCGGGCAGATCGCGAAAACAGTCCCCGGTTACGAGCACGACGAGACCAACGCTCGCGAACACGCGTCTTTCCAGCGTATGTTCGAACGAGACAAGTCCGAGCTGCGGGAGCTGGGCGTGCCGGTCGAAGTAGGTACCACCTCGATCTTCGACACCGAGGTGGGTTACCGAATTCCCGCGCGCGACTATGCACTGCCCGACATCGAGCTTGACCCCGCCGCCGCAACCGCGGTTGGCCTGGCGGCGCGGCTGTGGCAGAACGCGAGCCTGAGTTCGGCGGCTGCTTCCGCCCTGCGTAAGTTGCGGGCAGCAGGGGCGTTTACTGAGCCGTCATCGACCAATACGGGAGACGAGACATCGCTATATGCCGGCCTTGAATTGGCCCCCGTAGCGCGTAGCGAACCGGCTCTGGAACCGTTACTGACGGCCGTCCGGCAACGGCAAGCGGTCCGTTTCGCGTACCAGGCACCGGTGAGCGCCCATGCCCGACATCAGAATCGATCGGGTATGCGAGAGCTGCGACCTTGGGGCGTCGTGGCGTGGCGGGGTCGCTGGTATGTCGTCGGACACGATCGAGATCGGGACGCAACCCGGTGCTTTCGGCTCTCACGCATCGCCGGCCCGGTCGAGCTCGTCGGCAAGCCGGGGTCGTTCACACTGCCACACGTGGACTTACTCTCCCACGTCACCCAGCTCGGGCCATCCGAGCATTACGAGCAGGCCCGCGTGTCCGTTCCAAAGCACGGTGCCGCCGGACTACGGCGCTTTGCCGAGGCTACTCAGACAGGACCGGGGGAGACCGATGTCTTGACGCTCCGGTACGACCGATGTGAATGGTTCGCGGCACGGTTGACCAGCTATGGAGCGGCTATAACAGTGCTAGAACCGCCGGAGCTGCGCGGTGCGGTGATCCGACGTCTGGAGGTTCTGGCAGGAGCATCGGCATGGAAATCGAGGCCCGACCTCAAGGCGATCGCGGCGACGGGACAGCCGGCGTGAACTCAGATGACCGGCTGAGCCGGCTACTACTCCTGGTGCCGTACTTCCTCGCCCGTCCTGGGCAACCGCTGGAGAAAGCTGCCACCGAACTCGACACCACCGCCGATCAACTGCGAGAAGATCTGTCGCTGTTGTTCATGTGTGGCCTACCCGGTTACGGTCCTGGTGACCTCATCGACATGACGATTGTCGACGACCGGGTCACCATTACTTATGACGCGGGGATTAGCCGCCCGTTGCGGCTGTCCGCCGACGAGGCGACCGCTCTGGTCGTGGCACTGCGAGCGCTCGCCGACGTGCCCGGGTTGGCCGCGCGCGACGTCGTGCTACGTGCGCTGGCTGCGCTGGAAGGAGCAGTGGGACAGGCCAGCGAGGTCGTAAACGTGGCCGCACCACATTACGTCGACGAACGCACCATGAGTGTTGTGAGTGGCGCGCTGGAAGGCGGTCGCGCACTCCAACTGCGCTACTACACCGCCGGTCGTGACGCGGTCTCCGATCGCACTGTCGATCCGATTCGGCTGCTGCTGGGCTCAGGCATGGCATACCTCCAGGCGTGGTGCCGCAGCGCGGAAGGCATTCGCATGTTCCGGCTCGATCGCATCGAGTGCGCGCAGGCGCTGGACGAACCCGCGGTACATCATGCGCCGCCGCCGAATTCGTCGTTCGTCGATGGTGTGTTCACACCGCCACCGGATGCCCCCCTGCTGAGGTTGCGAGTGGGAGTGCAGTCGCGCTGGATCACCGAGTACTACCCATGCGAACGGGTCGAAGAAGACGGCCCGGAACATTACCTCGTGTCGCTGCGTGCGACCGACCTCGACTGGGCACGGCGGTTGGTGATGGGTTGCGGGCTCGACGTAGAGGTGCTTAGCCCCACGGAGCTTGTCGACGCGGTTACAGGCCACGCCCGCGCCGCACTGGCTCAATACGCGCGTTAGGCTAGGGAGCAGTCGAGCATCGACCCTGCCCTCGATCATGTCTTCGGTGCGGCAGTGCACAGCAGGCAGCGCATCTCACAGAAAGGCAAGCCGCCCGATGATCAAACCGTGGCACATCGTGGTGTTAGTCGTCGTGGTGCTGGTGCTGTTCGGCGCCAAACGCCTCCCCGATGGTGCGCGGGCAATCGGCCGTTCGCTGCGCATCTTCAAGTCGGAGACCAAAGGGCTCATGGACGACGACGTTCGCGGTAAAGCCGAGGCCGCTTCCAGCGCGGAGATCGAACCCGACGACCCGATCGGCGAGCCGCGTCCTCGGCCGGTGCAGGGCGACGTCATCGATCCGGTGCGTCAGCGCCGCAAGCAATCCTAGCCCCAGTAGATGTGGGTATTTTTCCGCGACGTGAACGTCGACGTGCCGAGTCCAATGCCACGGCCCGAATGCCGTTCCTGGAGCATGTACGGGAGCTACGGCAGCGATTGCTGAAGGCATGCTTGGCCATTGCTGTCGGGCTGTGTATCGGCTTGTTCTTCGCCGAGCAGGTGCTGGATTTCATCAATAAGCCTTACTGTGACCGATTCGACAAGCAATGCCGCTTCACAGCCCAGTCGCCACTTGAGCCTTTTGTGCTGGAGCTCAAGGCTGCGCTCTACATTGGCCTGATATTGGCTTGCCCGGTCTGGCTATACCAGCTGTGGGCGTTTATCGCTCCGGGTCTGCACAAACGTGAAAAGAAATGGTCTTACATCTTTGTCGCGGTGGCGGCGCCGTTGTTCCTCTCGGGTGCCCTTTTGGCCTACTTCGTGGTGGCACGGGCGCTGGACTTCTTACTCACCCGTAATCCCGAGCTGGCCGTAGACGTCAACTTGAGCGGTTATTTCGACTTCGTCACCGGAATGTTTCTGGTGTTTGGCGTGGGCTTCGAGTTTCCGCTGGTGGTATTCATGCTTAACGTGGTGGGAATCGCCAGCGCGAAGAAACTACTAAGTTGGTGGCGCATCGCGGTACTAGTGATCTTCATATTCACCGCGTTCGCCACTCCCACGCCCGATCCGTTTGTGATGACGGGGCTGGCGATCCCGATGTGCGTGCTCTACTTCATCGCGGTGGGAGCGGCCGCCCTTAACGATCGACGGCGGGCACGCCTGGCGAGTCAAGACCCGGTTGCGCAGGTGGCAGATGACGAAGCGTCACCACTTCCCGAGGAGGCGGTGGATCGGCCAGATGCCCACAGCCAGCCAAGCGCTCGAAACGACGACATATCTTAGTACGTCACGCTGTCTTCAATTCGAACGGTGGAGTTGACTAGCAGTGTGAGCGGCAATCCAGTCGAGGCTGCCGTGAAAAATGGTCAGTGCGTCATTATCTAGGCAAGCACTGTGGTAGCTATCTTCCAGGATTAGCTCCTCGAGTTTGGCATTGCGGAGACCGGCGCGGATCAGTTCACTAGAAAGATCGTCCACAACGTGGTCTTCGCGGCTGCGATACACCAACGTTGGGGCGGTCACCAGTGCCAGATCTGTGCGCACGATCTTCCAGAGCTTGGTCAGCTGATACGCGGAACGATTGGGTATTCGGTCGTAGCTCTGCTGAGGCGGAGCTCCTGGCCTTTTGATGTCACGCCCTACGGCGCGGCTGGTACGAATAACTTTCGCCAGCACGGGTAGATGGCTCAGTAGTTTCACGGCCGCTCGACGAGTGCCAAGCGAGGGATTGACCAGCACCAACCCCGCTACATCGTCTGGGTGCGCTTCGGCCAACCGCAGCGCGAGCGCGCCTCCCATGGAATAGCCGAAAACGAAGGTTTGGACGCATTGCTCCAGCAGGCGTTGGTAGTGCCGTTCGACCTCGCCGTACCAATCAAGCCAGGTAGTCCGTTCCAGGTCGCGCCAGTGCGTACCATGTCCGGGCATCAGCGGTAGAGATACCACATGTCCCGCCGCGGCCATATGTTCGGCCCATGGGCGAATGCTGGCTCCGCTGCCAGCAAAGCCATGGCAGAAAAGAATCCCAGTGGAGGATCTCTTTCGTAGCTGCGGAGTCACTCAATACCTGCCTGACATCGTTAGACTTCGCGTTGTTCTCCTAGGATCAGTTCATGTCGCGAGTTGTGATCTGCGGAAGCGTTAACGTCGACCTTGTAGCGACGGTGCCACGTCTTCCCACGCCTGGAGAGACCGTCGTCGGCTCGAACTTTGCGACTTACCCCGGCGGGAAAGGCGCGAACCAAGCCGTCGCGGCGGCCAAGGCCGGGGCTGACGTCGTCATGCTCGGCGCGGTGGGCGCCGATACCTACGGTGCCCAGCTTAGCTCTTTCCTTGCCGAAAACAGGGTTGATACTTCACCGCTCGTCAAACGCTCCGGCGTGCCTACCGGGACGGGGCTGGTATTGGTCGACGAGGCAGGCGAGAACGCCATTGCTATGGTGCCGGGGGCTAACGCTACGGTCGACGACGCTGTGGCAACCGGAATGGAGCTGCGTGAAGGCGATGTGCTCGTCGCCCAGTTCGAGACCCCAACGGATGCCACGTTGGCGTTCTTTGGTCAAGGCGAACGCGCCAATGCCACTCGGATCCTCAATCCAGCCCCGGCCGCGGAGATTTCACATGAGCTACTAAAGCTTGTGGACGTTTTGGTGGTGAATGAGCCTGAACTGACGTTCATCACTGGCTGCGTTCTTCCCCGTGAAGCCTGGGAGCCGGATCTTCGAAAAGCCGCGTCCACGTTGGCCGGAGCGGGCTTTGGCGGCTCACTGATTGTGACGTTGGGTGCTAGGGGAGCGGTAGGCCTTGCGGGAGGAGAAGTTCTTGCGGTCGATAGCCACGACGTACCGGTCGTGGATACCACTGGTGCCGGCGATTGTTTCGTGGGCTGCCTCGCCGCACAGCTGGAGCGAGGTGTCGCACTCGCCGCGGCGTTGCGTTACGCCAACGCCGCGAGTGCGCTGGCCGTGCAACGGCACGGCGCCGGCTCGTCCATGCCAACCCACGATGAGGCGAGAACGTTCCTGAGCCACCATGCGGAAGCCAGTCGCCGTCCCGCTTCAAGCTAACTGTGCCGCGACATCGAACAAAAACCTCCGCTACCAGTCGACGGAACGCGTCGCTCGCGGGGGTCGACAACGTAACACGGCTAGCCTTGACTTGCGATGAGTTCTATCTGGCAGGGGAGGCCAGGCGCCCGACTTAACCGCGCATCGGTGGTGATCAGGGGCGCGCCTACGCTGGCTGCGAGCGCAACGTAGAGGCCGTCATAGAAAGTGATTGTGTGTCGCAGCTTCCAGGTGGCCTGGGTGAGCGAGCCAGTGTGCGCGTAGCGGTGGTCGATGAGCAAAGGTAGCGCGCCAAGCGCGGCTTGCGCCATGGTCGGATTGATATCGCCGAGGAGTTCCTGACGGCGCAGCACATTTCCGACCTCGGCATCGATGAGATGCGGTGCATGACAGCGGGAGGCGCCGATCCGAGTGCGCAATGCTGTGGCCTTACCGGTGATAGCTGTCAGTGCGAAAACGAAAGCGGAGGAGTCAAGAACAACGTCGCTCATCGACGATCAGCATTTACGTGTTCAACGATGTTCTCAGGCGTCACATTCGACGAGCCTTCTCGGGCCAGTGTCTCCTCAAGCGCGGCGAGCACTTCAGCTTTAGTGGGGCTAGAACCGAACTCCACCACATGGTCCCGCATGTACGACTGAAGCGATTGGCCCGCCGCGCGCGCCCGGCGCCATATTGCCTCATGCACGTCTTCAGGTATGTCCCGAATCTGAATGGTTGCCATGCATCCATAATAGCGCTACTACAGCGCTATCCGTGGCAAATTACTCAACGCAGGGACGTCGCTTGTAAGCAAGGGTTCAGCTCTGGCGGCGACCCTTGCCTCGGTCAGCTCTCCCCGCCTGCTTCGTGACCGCGATGATGCGTTCCCGTTCTCATTGGGCAACAAGGGTCTTCGTAGGTCCATAGCTTGTAGTCAGGGCCCTTGACGTGGGCTTTTCGCACCACCTTCTCACGAACTTCTCCGGTCGCAGGGTCCACCACGGTCGCTGTCACCGCCTGGACCGGCCATGCATCGGTGCGACGTTGCCAATTCCGTATGCGATCGCCACGCGACGTAAACTCAGGGCCAGTCTCAGGCCTCACCATTGTGCGCCTGGGCAAGTAGCTCACCGGGGTATTGGGTACTCGGTGTTTGGAGGCTTTTCTTGGCCCGGCGCTCGGCGACGGACGGACGTTCACCAGGCGTACCTGGCGGCAGTAGGCGGTGAACGAGCGCAGCAGCTTCAGGTGCAGTGTCGAGTCTCGATCGTCGAGCATGCGGGCCGAGCGCGGTAGAAATTCGTCACCGGACACCGTCGTCGTTGGCGGCCTCAGCCAAGACCGGTCGCCGACAGGCTGGTCGATGAGTTCTCTCCAGCTTGCGCCCGTGAACAGGTCGGCGTGTCGTCTTCCAGATCATCGAGAACCGCCGGTTCGACCACAAAGAGTGGGGCCCGCTCAAGCCACGTGGCCTCTAGAGCGACGGCCGTTGCGGCTAGGTCGGCCAGCTGAGAGTCGCTTGGCGTGGCCTGATGGCCGAATATGATCTGAAGACGCTCGAGCATTTGGTCGGGCGACATACCGCTTGCTGCGGATTTATCGCAAAGTGACTGGTGTAACAGCTTGATATAGGTTGCCGGAAGCGCCGAACCTCGCATGAGCCGGATCGTCTCGGCACGTAGCCGGTTTGCTTCAGTGCCTGCTACTCGTGGGTCCCAGCGCTTACCGCTGGGCCTCTTCGCTATGGCCTCATGGTACGGCTGACGGGATGAGTTCACTGCACGATTGTCTTTTAGGAACCAGTTGTCACATTGCGAACTGAGATCCACGGAAGCGTCGGAATTGACCCTTTCGCCACGATATGACCTAAGAGACAAGATGAGGCAAACATCAACCGAATGTCTTGATTGTTTCGCCATAGTGCCAATGCGGTGGACGTGCCTGCTCAGAGCTGGTTACGTCACACGTGATCGGTGCCGGGCAGCCGCCAAGTACCGAGCCCCGACACACTGCGTCGCTGTTAGCTTGACGCACACTTTGAGCGGAGTTTAAGCCATGACAATTGTGACCAGCAGAATATCTCGACGCTTGGGTCGACCTCGACTCGGCAGAACGCCCGCTCGAATGGCGGCGTTGGCCGTAGCAGTGCTGGGGTTGCTGCTCGCTCCCGCGATGCCCGCCATGGCCGATGGCAATCATCACACCCATTCGGCGAAGTGCAAAGATAAGCATCACACTGGCGATTCGGCGCGAGGCGCCGACGGTGCACACGGTGCCCGGGGGGCTGACGGCGCACACGGCACCCGCGGTGCTGACGGTGCTGACGGCAAAGGGTCGTCTCAGGTCAACTGGGGCGGGGGCAGCAAGGGAACTAAAGACTTTCCTGGCGGCAACGACTTCTCGGGCCCTAATGGCATCGACATGGATCGTTGGATCCAAGGCGTTGGCACCAACGGCACTGCTGGCAACATCGGTGCGGCGGTAGATCTCGCGAACCTCTCGGTCACCGCGGGCGAATTCGGTAAGCACGACTGCAAAGACATCATTGCTAGGCACGATAAAGACAGCTGGCGGTTCGGCGTATCGGCTGGCGCGATCGTTTCGATCAAAGCCAAGTTCGCAGACAGCACAGGTAAGATTCACACCGTTACGGGGGCTGGATCCAAAGACGCAGCCTCAGCTGACGCTTCGGTAGTGATCTCCACCGGCAAAGCTGGTCTAAAACTGGTTGGCGGTAGCGCCACGGTGGTAGGAGCAAAGGCCAGCGTTACTTTGGAACTCCTCAGCACTTGCCCGGCGAAAAGCAAAGGCGATAAGCCGAAGCCGGTAGTGGAGCCGTCAAAGCAAGTACCAACTGAGCAACCCACCAAAGTTGCCGATCAGCAAGCTTTGCCGGTGACCGGTAGTGCTCTTACTTGGTACCTACTGGCTGCGGCGTTGATGATTGCACTCGGCGTGGTTTCCGTCCTTGCCGTGCGGCGACGGGCACATCAAAGCCTGTAAGTACGGCTATAGAGCATCGAACTGTGGTGGGGGGGG
>JBGTNI010000032.1:0-37182 GCA_041743105.1 Mycobacteriales bacterium
CGACACCACCGACATCGTGCTACTCAACGTGGCAAGCATCGTCGGGCTCGGGGTGGCCACGATGTTTCGATTTTGGTCGTATCGGCGATGGATCTGGATCCTGTCCGATCCGCGGTCCCCGAGCGACACCGCATCCGGCGATACTCAAGCTGGTGCGGCGGCACCCAGCTCAGTCCTTGGCGCCGGTCAATCGGCTCAATTTCATTCCGACGAAGCATGGTCCGGCGAAGATCCGCCCTCACCGCACACGGAGCTGGTGTCGGCTAGGCCGTAAGCAGCACCATTAGCCGGCTGGCGAAGCTAACGTGTCCGGCACGACAACTCAACTAGCTGGGCCCATGTCTTCGCGACCCGGAACGCCCGCCGGTTGACGGCGTTGTGTGGCCCATTGCGGTTCTGCGGGTAGCTGGCTGTCCGGTGCCCGTGCCTCCGTCAGTGTGGGCTTGGCTGGTCGCGGAACCATCCGGCCCATGACCCCCATCTGAGGCGATGGGAGCCTGCGCTTGATGTGCGCTTGGCTCATCAGGTTCTATTACTTCTGCATCTACAACTAGCGCTTCTAATGCTCGGCGTGCTCGGTATGCTTGGTATTCTGCCTCTGTCATAGGCACGCCAGGTTTGCTGGGGCGCTCTACGTTGACTTGCCCATCGGTATCCATGTCAGACAGCTTAGCGCAGCCATACACCCCTCGCACGGGGTTTATATGACCCAACCCGCCCTTTGACATTTTTCTTTCAGCTATGACCGCATTCTGTCCAGCTGCACTAAACACCGTCGACCATGGCGATGATGCGCTTCACTACATCTGTGGCTGGAACCCTACCCTCGGCAACCGCTGCGTATAGGGCATCGACATCGGCGAAACCAAGCACACTGGCTACCGCCACCAGCGGCTGCTCGTACATAAGAACCCGCTCGGCGGCGACCATAGCCTCGACGATCGCTCGCTTGCCGACTCGGCGAGCCTTCAGATTGGCCACCTCCCGGCCGGCGAACCACTGCTGAATCTGTACATGCGCGCGGGAACTTCGGACAAACTCAAGCCACTGGAGTTCTGGCCCGCCGTACTGCGATGTCAGCACTTCGACCACGTCGCCTTCGGCCAGCGGAGACGAGAGCGACGCCAACTGCCCGTTTACCCGGGCCCCGATACATCGGTCACCCGTCACCGAGCCCAGCGCGTACGCCACGTCGACCGGCGTCGATCCCACAGGAAGACTCAGGGATTCTCCCGCCGTGGTGAACACCGACATTTCGCGGTCGGCTAGATCGAATCGCAATGACTCCAAGAACTTTTCCGCGCTCGCCTCGCATTGCCAGTCGAGCATGCGCTGCAGCCAGTCGAGCTCGGCCGTCTCTTCCTGCCATGCCTGCCCAACCGCCGCGCTGGCCCGCTTAGCCGATCGAGATCCCAAGCTGCCGATCCGGCGGCGCTGCGTGGGGGCGGTTGCTTTGCACCGGGCCGCGATACCTGCTTCGCCGATTAGATGCATCTCTTCGGTGCGGATCAGGATGTCGACCGGCCGATGTTCTGGCCCAAGCACGGTGGTGTGAAGCGACTTGTACAGATTGAATTTGGGAGTGGCAATGAAGTCGGCGAATCTGCCCGGTATGGGACGCCAGGTGCCGTGCACGACACCCAGGGCGGCGTAGCACTCGTAGGCATCACCGGAGACGACAATGACCACACGGGGGTCGTCGCACAGGTCAATGTTGGGTTGTCCGATGCCGGGCTCCGCCTGCGCCTGTCCAGCCATCAAGCGCTCGGCGATGGAAGTGTAGTGGCGAGGCCGATCAAGAATGCGTGCGCTGATCGAATCATCGCGCAGCGCAGCGGCTAGTACCGCTTGCAGTCCGGTGACGTACGCCAGGCGCCGCGGCTCCCGTGCGGTGACTTCGCGATGAATCAACGCGTAGGTCTCTGGTTCTAGCGATGCTAGGACCAGATCTTCCAGCTCACGCTTGATCATCTGCACACCCAGCCGCCCCGCCAGCGGCACCAAGATGTTGCGAGTCACTGTGGCGATTCGGCGACGAGAGGCTACTGACTTCGCACCCAAGGTGCGCATGTTGTGGAGGCGGTCAGCAAGTTTGATGACGAAGACTCTGACGTCGCGGCCGGCGGCAAGAATCATCTTGCGGGTGGTCTCTGCTTCGGCGATACCGCCGAAGTGCACCTTGTCCAGCTTGGTGACCCCGTCGACCAGGTGCGCTACGTCAGGGCCGAAGTCTTTGGATAGCTGTTCCAGCGTGTAGTGAGTGTCTTCCACGGTGTCATGCAGCAGCGCGGCAATCAGCGTGGTGGTATCGGACCCAAGGTCGGCGAGAATGCAGGCCACGGCAAGAGGATGGGTGATATAGGGCTCGCCGCTCTTGCGCATCTGACCGGCGTGCGCACGGTGCGCAACCCGATATGCCCGTCGCAACGCCCGGGCGTCGACGCTCCGATGGTGGACGCGATGCGCGCGCAGCAGCACATCCATATCGGGATGCCCCGAGGGTGCGGTGGACTGAGTCGGCACGGTGTTGACTGTGGGGGCTGGATTAACTATGGGCGCGGTATCGACCGGGACAGCGACGGGGTAACGGCCCGCGGCACCGGCAGATGTCGCAACTGTCACCGCGTCACCTCCAACCCCAAAATCGGCAGCGCCCCTACAAATCGGCGTCGCGCCTACAAATCGGGCGCGCACAGCCTGATTCGATGCTAACCAGCTGCGCCGTGGCGTTCCGCCCGCCCCGACGCATAATGCAAGTCTATGGTGCGCTGGATCGACGCCCGTAAAAGCGACACAACGTACTCCAGCTGCGTTAAGGCTACTGTCGGGTTCAGATAGCCACAATCGACTTCCGACTTTAGTGTGATCGACTTGTGACCGAACTCGCAGTCCGCCGACAGCGAGCCGGCCATGCGCTTACGCACGCCGGTAGGAACAGCGCGCTACACCGAGCGGAGGGACGCCGAACCCGGCAGTTCCACTGCCTGGAGCTCTTAATACCATCGACAGGATGAATATCTACCCAACCGCACGACGGCTGTTACGACTCAGCGGTACAGTGGCGGGCCTGCTTACCGGGCGCAAGACTCGAGTGCAGCTCACCACCGACATGGGGCTAGACGCCAACGGCGTGGTTGCCGGCGCGCTGCTCACCGGGACGGCACTGCTGACGAAGGCAGTGCTGCCACGCTCGCGAGCGTGGCTGTTACCCGCCGTGGCCGTGCTGCCGGTGACCGCCTTCTTCCGGGACCCGGTCCGGCGCACCCCAAGTGAAGCGGACGCCGTCATCTCCGCGGCTGACGGTCGGGTGCTCTCAGTCGAGCAAGTCAGCGACGAACGACTAGGCAGCAACGTTTGGCTGCGCATCGCGGTCTTCTTGTCGGTGTTCGACGTCCATATCAATCGCTCCCCAGTAGCGGGTCGAGTGGTCGCCATTACCTCGGCTGCCGGCTGTTACGCCGCCGCACAGACCGCCGCCGCTGAACACAACGTTGCCCAATACACGCTGCTAGAGACCGTCCATGGGCAGGTCGGGGTTGCGCAACGCTCCGGACTGGTCGCACGGCGCATCGTCAATCGGGCCCGGGTAGGAAAGCGGCTCGCCGCTGGCGAACGCTTCGGTCTTATCCGCTTCGGCTCCCGCACCGATGTCTATCTACCCGTCGATGCCGCGCGGCCCTGCGTAGCGGTGGGCGATCGTGTCGTCGGCGGAGAGACCATCATCGCCCGCTGGCTCTAGGCGTTTTCCCTGAAACGTCGTAAAAGGCGGCTGCGCAGGGGCGCTTTCTCTGAAAACGCTCCCTCATGGCATTGCGGTTCGGCGGCGATTCCGCACCCAGACGAAGGGCCCGCTGAGGAGGTACGTCACCACCAGCAGCGCGAATGCTGCCGCGATATTGAAATATGCCACGATCACCGGAATGCTCCACAGCCACATCGGGAAACCGAGGAAACGTTGCAGCTTCACATAAGGGAAGTTGCTCACCATCAGCAGCGCCAGCACCACTATGCCGATCAGCGGCAGCACCGGCATCGGGTCGGGCAGCGTCAAGGTAAAGACCACCACGATTCCGGCAGCCACCGTCGTGGGAACGCCGGAGAAGAAAGCACCGCTTTTGGGTGAGACGTTGAATCGGGCCAGCCGGATCGCCGCGCAGCCCCCCATCAACGCACATGCCACCGCCGCTACGTACGAAGGGTGAGAGCCTTCCAGCCACATGTAGGCCACGACGGGCGTCGCCATGCCGAAGGAACACATGTCGGCCAACGAGTCCATTTGGACACCGAACGGCGTGTCCACCCGCCAGGAACGCGCAAGCGATCCATCGAGCCCGTCGAAAAAGACGCAACCCAGCAGCAACAAGCCCCCGATCTGGAGCTCACCGCGCATTGCGACAAAGACCGCCGCCATGCCCAAGCTGACACTTGTGAGGGTGCAGAGATTGACCAGCGCAAAACACAGGCGTCGACGACCGGTTCGATCGCCAGTCAGCAGTGGAGCAGCCGCCTCCAGCGCAGCTGTTTCGAGCTCTGGCGGTGTCTGCCGCGACGTCGTTGAAAACTCGACCGAGTTCGCGCCGCGCCGGAACCTCAGTACTCGTACAGGAGAACGGAGCACTCGCACCGGAACGCCGAAGAAGCGACGCGCCAGGGTGGCACCGCGGCGAAAACCATGTCCCCAGCGGTGCTGTCGCGGTCGCCGGGTTGACTCACGTGCCGTGCGGGTCGGCAGATTTCGCGCGTCCACCGCTACTCCTTTGTCGGGGGTGGAACCAAGCTTGTAGTCAGTTCGGTTACTCAGCTTATGCCACCGGGAGCTTGTAATTATTCCCATTCGATGGTTCCGGGCGGCTTGCTAGTCACATCGAGCACGACCCGGTTCACGTCTGGCACCTCGTTGGTGACCTTGTTAGAGATGACGGCCAGCACCTCATGCGGGATGCGGGTCCAATCCGCGGTCATCGCATCTTCACTGGAGACCGGACGCAGCACAATAGGGTGTCCATAGCTGCGTCCATCGCCTTGCACCCCCACCGAGCGGACGTCGGCCAACAAAACGACCGGGCATTGCCATATCTGTCGGTCCAGACCCGCCACACTCAGCTGTTCACGAACAATCGCGTCTGCGCGTCGCAGCGTCGCAAGCCGCTGCGCGGTCGCCTCGCCTACGATTCGGATGGCCAAACCGGGACCTGGAAAAGGATGCCGCCAAACTATGGACTCCGGCAACCCCAGCGCCAGGCCCAGTTGCCGCACTTCGTCTTTGAACAGCGAGCGCAGCGGTTCGATTAACGAGAACTGTAGGTCCTCCGGCAGACCACCCACGTTGTGGTGACTCTTGATATTTGCCGTCCCGGCACCACCGCCGGACTCCACGACATCGGGATAGAGCGTGCCCTGCACCAGGAACTCGATGGATTCACCGTGCTCGCCGGCCTCCGCCACGAGGTCACGTTCCGCCGCCTCGAAGACCCGAATGAACTCCCGCCCGATGATCTTGCGTTTAGCCTCGGGGTCGGTCACCCCCGCCAACGCGGACAGGAACCGCTCCCGAGCGTCAACCACCGTAAGCGCGACCGAGGTGGCCGCGACGAAGTCGCGCTCTACCTGCTCGGCCTCACCTTCCCGTAGTAGACCGTGATCGACGAAGACGCAGCGCAGCTGGGCACCGACGGCACGTTGGACCAGCGCGGCGGCAACCGCGGAGTCAACCCCGCCGGAGAGACCGCAGATCACCCGTTTGTCGCCTACCTGTGCCCTAATCTCCGCCACCAGCTCGTTAAGAATCGCGCCGGTGGTCCAGTTGGGTCGTAACCCCGCCAGGTCGAAGAGAAAGCGGCGCAGCAGGTCCTGGCCATGCTCGGTGTGAAGTACCTCAGGGTGGAACTGCACGCCGGCGGCGCGGCGCTCGGCGTCTTCGAATGCCGCAATCGGCGAGCCGGCGGTGCCAGCGGTGACGCGGTAGTTCGGCGGAGCCGCTGTTACCGCGTCACCGTGACTCATCCACACCTGCAGCGTGGTAGGTAGGCCCGCCAGACACACACCGGGTCGCGTCATGGTGAGCTCGGTGCGGCCGTATTCCCCGCTTCCGGTACGCGCGACCGAACCGCCCAGCACTTGCGCCATGGCCTGAAAGCCGTAGCAGATACCGAAGACCGGAACACTCAGCTCGAACAATGCCGGGTCTATCCGGGGCGCACCCTCGGCGTAGACCGACGCCGGACCACCGGAGAGAATAATCGCCCCCGGAGCCAGGCGAGCAAGCTCTGCCACCGGCGTAGTGTGCGGCACGATCTCTGCGTAAACATCGCATTCCCGCACGCGACGCGCAATCAGTTGGGCGTACTGCGCACCAAAATCGATGACCAGTACCGGTGCCGGTGTACTCATATGTGCTCTCACTTACCTCGTGGGGGAAGCTGCAACTGCCCGGCGTGGGCACCTGCCGCGGCTGTCATGGGATCAGCCTCGGTAAACGTATGTACCGTGTCGGGACGATCGCCCAGGACCCATACCCGTCTGTGCGCCGTTGGGGGGCGCCTCGATGGTGTCCGGTGGTAGCTGCTGCTGGTAGCCCGGGGGGCCTTGCTGTTGTATCGCCTTGCGGGCCTTGCGCCGCCGGCGGGATCGTGGCTGCCCGGCTGCAACGGCCCGCCGCTGGGACTGAGTGTAGACACGCTGCTGAGTGTAGGCAGCTTGGTGCGGGCCGGTCTGATGTGCGTTGTAGGCCGCACCCGCCGCCGCCTTGGCACGATGCCGCATCGGCAAGTCTTTGTTGCTGTTCCAGGTGGCCTTGGCATGTTTTATCGACTTCAGACCATCCCTCATGCCCAGCAGGCCACCTGTGGCGACACCGGCGACCTTGCCCATACCTTCCATCCCGGTACTGGCCCAGCTGGCCAGCTGGTGGCGGTAAGCAATGCCCACCAATCCGACACACACCGCGGCTAACATATGCAGCCACCATGGGGCTTGGACTTTGAATACTAGCTGGAGTCCGGCCAGCAGCACACCCACGAAGACCACCAGCGCCAGCCGTTTAACGAACAGTCCGGCTAAGAGTTCAAACCATTTCAAGAAAATTCGGTAACCATATCCGGGAACGATCCCGACGAGAAATACGACCGGCGCCGCTAAAGCCAGAATAATGGTCATGAGCTGCAGCACAATATATGCCGTCGCGATAGAGATAAGCACGAGACCCAGCGAGATGGAACCGATCAACGCCATGATCGCGATAATGAAGCGTTGGCCGGCGAGTTTCCCGGAGAACAAGTTCCAATACTCGGGATAGTCGGTGTCCACGTGATCGTGTGGTCGCCAGGAGTCCTCGCCCGTGATGGCAAAGACTTTTCCTTGCTCTTCGGGGTTCTCTATGAATCGCGCACCCCAGTCATCCCTGACCATGCGCAGCCGGTTGTCGTTCTTCTCGTTCCTAATCCGTTCGGTATTTTGCACCCGCTGGTCTTCACCGAGATTCGGATCGTTGATCTGGTTACTTTCACCTTGATTGTAGGCCTGCTGCTGCAGAATGTCGTAGGCTAGCTTTCGACGCTGCTGAGTGTATGCGGCGTCATTGACCACGTCGATGGTGCCGATCTCCCCATTCGCCCATGGAACGTAAATCAGCACGTGATACATGGTTTGCGCGGCACAATCGTACGGGTCCGGATTACCCGACACCGACTCTCCGTTGCTCTTCTTGCAGCCTTCTCCGGACAACGCCCCCAGCACTGCCTCGCCGAAGTCATCTGTGTAACCGCTGGCCTTCTGAATATAATCAGACCCATAAGTTACGTACGTCAGAGCAACACCGACCACTACTGCCATGATCGCAATCTTGCTGACCGCGTCGGCAAGACCGCCACCACCGGGACCGCCACCAAGCACCACGGACCGGTACAGCACCACGATCCCGCCGATCACAACTGCCACGGCCATCATGTTCACGAAGAAGCTGAAGTGCAGTTGTTTGATGATGGTGTCGATGGCTGCCTCAGGCGCGGGAGGATCCCCCTGGGGCACAAAGAAATAATCGACGATCGCGCTGTTGAACGTCTGCTGGAATAACAGCAGGGCGATCATGGCGAAAATCTTCGACACTCCGAACACGAAGTTAGCTCCGAGGTTGCTTATATGCAGTGAGTCGTAGCAATCCAAGAAATATGTACCCCAGTATGTGCCTGCTGTACCGTACTCACGCCACGTAGTGTCGGCGAACGCCTTGTCGTCCTTTCCAATCAGGAACTCGGCGGTTCCTTTCATCAGGCTATTGAGCCCGTTATTGGGATCGTCGATACTGATATCGGTGCGCGACGTGAAGCAGAATTTGTTGGGGTGAAACGTCTTCCATATCCTATCTCCGATAGGAGTGAGAATATTTTCGGAGATGATACGACCGGCCTCGCGAAATGCTCGACATACAAGGTTGATCGGGCCTTTAATCGCACCTTCGGCCCAGCCGGGAATGATGGGAATATCGGTATTCTCGTCGATACAATCGCCCTCGGCGGCGCGCGCTACACTGGTGCCGCCACCGATTTCCATACCGCGGTCCGGAGTGCCCGCGATGCCCATGAGGAATGTGGCGGCGAATATCCCGAGCACGCCTAGCAGCACAGGTGTACGCCGCGACCGGTTGTCGTTCCTACCCTTGCCGACTCTACCCCTAACGGCGCTAGTCAGCCTCATCCATGCCGTGCGCAGCCGCGAACTTCGGTGATGCCTGACGGTATCGCCGCACAGCTGCCGCACAAACCGCTCGTTGGTTCCGCTCGGCGGCGTCACCGTGAGCCGGGGCGCGACGCTACGGTGCCTCACAGTCGTTACGCCGGCCACGGGGGCACCGCCGTAACGACAAGGGGAACTGAGCCCATGATCCGACCTGCTGCGCAGTCGAATGTGGTGCTAGGGGGAAGTACATCGTCCCCGGACGATATGCAGCGGTTACCACGTAGAACGTTCGCTGCCATGTCGCCCTCCCCGCTCAGTCACTCTTGGTCGGTCCGCCGTACCGGTCCCCAACCAGCGGGCAGTCGCGGCGCTTGTGCGGGCTGTGCGTCCGGCATCGAACTTGGCGGTGTAGTCGGATTAGGCGAAACAGCCGAGCTCGGGGAGGTAGCCGGATACACGTGCTGCACCGCTGGCTCACCGCCGTGCCCCATCGGCTGCTCGCCGCCACGCTGGGCACCCTCGCCGTACGGCCCAGCACCGTACTGTTGCACGCCGTACTGTTGCGCAGGTGCGGTTTGGTAGGGATTGGGCGCCATAACGCCACCGTTGGTATCGGCAGCGTAGGGGTTAAACGCATAGGCGTCGGCACCGGCCGCGTAACCAACTTCACTATCACGCGGCTGGTAGAGCTGCGGAAACGTAGTAGCCTGCGGCCGCTGTTCGAACTGCGACGGGGCCTCCGCGGCCGGTGGCGGTGGGTAGGCCGGATACTGCGCGCCGGGTGGTAGAGGCTGTGCGCCGGCCGTAGACGTGCTCGGCTGCGGTGCCGTGGCTTGGTACGACGGCTGGCCCGCAGACCAACCAGGTGCGTCAGCCGGTCGGAGCATGGGCTCAGCCGACTGCGCAGCAGGTTGGAACATCGGCGACGTCTGGCTCGGTACCGGCTGGCCGGGCACCGAGCCTGCCGCGCTGTTTGAAGCATCGAAGTTGGCAGCATCAGAGCTCGACACGCGGGAGCCGCCCCAGCCCGAAGGGCCAGGTGCCTGTTCCACAGTCCTAGCGCCAGGCGGCGGCCCTCCGACACCTGGGCCGGTTTGCCAAGCCTGCGGTGGTTCATTCGGCACCGTCGATGCCCAAGCCGGGGTTTGCTGGCCCGGCGGCGGGCCGCCGTATTGTCCAGCGGCATAGTTCGGGGCGCCGTTTCCATACCCCGCGCTCATCGGGGCGCCACCATAGCCGCCCCCACCACCGTAGGCACCGCCGCCGCCATCGCCGCCGTAGCCACCGCCGCCTGCTCCGGCAAAAGCACCGCTGCCGCCGCCGGCGGCGGCAGCGAGTAGACCGGTAGGGGCAAGAAGGTCCTCGACGCTCTCCTCGTCGCCACCACCGTCGGCGATGATCTTGCCTACCCGGGCCTGACCCACCCCGATCTCTTTAGCGTCCTTGCGCTTGAAGTAGGGCGTCAACTTGGCTTCGACCGGGCGGGCGGCGCGGGCAATCACCAGCGCGGTCCCGAACTCCAGTGTTCGAAGTTCGTCGACGGTGAGTACCCGACGTTTCTGCTTGCTGTAGGATGTGCTCTTGCCACCAGCTCCCCGAGAGACACTCTTAGTCTTCTCATCGACCTCACCTAGTAGGCGGGAGATGTCTTCGAGGTCGTTGACGTAACCCGAACCACCCATTACGACGCGGATGGCGGCGGTGTCCCACATTACGGCAGCTTCATCGTTACCCCATTTCCCACGAGCCTGGCCCAGCGACTGCAGGTACACATGCAGTGCGATCGAGAAACCTCCGGAGTCACCCATGTAGCCAGGGAGGTTGGGCATGGGCGCGATGTGGGCTACCTCGTTGAGCTCGACTGTCAGCGGCGGATCGATGCGACTATTGGGCATACGGCTGGCGATCCGACGCACTTGGTCGAAGATGTCTTCCATCATGGCGGTGACCAGCGGGGCGACACTACCGTTCTTCTTCTCCTTGCCGAGCACGTACAGGGTGTTGCGGCCGCTAACGAAGGTAGCAACGTCGAAGACCTCGTTCGACCCGGGCGAACACGCCGCCAACACCCTGGGATCGGCGAAGCAGTCCAGCGCGCGCCGCACACCGGCCCACATATTCCCTCGGGTCTCGCCATCGGCCGAAGCACCGCTTTCGAGTTCACCGGCCCACCCTTGCGGCGCCCGGCCCAGTGTCTCCATCTTGCGCAGAATCTGAATCGGCTCCGGGTTTGAGGGCTGCGTCGACCACCGCACCACGTCTGTGATGGTCCTGCCCGACGTGGCGGCAGCGAGAAAATAGCAACGCAGGATGGCCGTTGCCACACCGGTCCAGTATGAGGCGTTCTGCACACCCTCGCCGACGCCGGCGCCGGCGACGAAGGCCGCGGCACGGTTGAGCGCGACGAGGGGCTCTTGACAACCGTTCACCGGCGACCAGCGGAGCTGGGTGGGCCAGCTGGTCATGTCATTGGGATCGAAGACCCAGACCCGCCCCATCTTCTCGCGCATGGTGACGGTGGCCGCGAACATGTCGGCACGGGTCGTGGTGGCAACGCAGGGTCCCGGCGCATCGATGATGTTAGGGATGCAGAAGTGAACGTCTTTACCTTGCCGGGGAGGCGCCACCACGAGCATGACATCTTCTACCGAGCAGTAAAGCTTGCGACGAGATCTGCTATCGCGACCGAGAAAGTAACCGACTTCCTGCGGATTGATATTGCGCTTACCCTTGTAGGACGGCCGTACCGACTTTGCTTTCTTGATCACCGCGTGCGCCGACAACAGCTTGCGAACCTCACCGCCGTCGGCAAAACCGAGCCGGAAGATACGGTTTTCCCGACGGCGGCGGAACCGCGCCGCATACTGGCCGCCCAGCACCGCTCCCCAGGTAATGGGGGCACACAGAATCAAGAACAGCAGATACACCAGCGCGGTTGGTCCCACGTCTCCGCGCGCCGCCACCGGCCACGCGGCGGCTGGATCGCCCGGATGTGAGAACAACCCAACGAAGATGGCCACCGCTTCGCTTGGGGAGGCGGCTGGCCAGTTTCCGCCCCAGATCAGACCCGACAGCTGACCGGAGAACCAGAACAGCAGACTCAGCACATATCCCAGCACCAGCAGGCCCAGGATTGCCCCGCCGACGATCCCCACAGCGGCACTGTCCATCCCGCTGCCTTGGTTCTGGTTGTAGTTCGGGTTGTTGGTGAGATTCACGATGCCCCATCTCCCGCCGGATTCCTCTGATGAGCATTGGGTCTAGAGCTTGCGCCGATAGGTAACTGTTCTACTATGGCGCCCCCTGGCGCTTCGCCCGGCGGCGTTGTCGTCGTCGCCCATGCATCCAGCATGATCTCCTCCTCCGCCTTGCCACCCTCGACCAGGAAACGCCTCGCTACGAACGACCTATCGGCGCAAGCTCTTAGCCAACCGCAGCGCGGTCACCGCCACGGGTTGTACCAGCTCAGGATCGGGATCACGACCTTCACCGCGCGCCCGGTCCCATTCTGTCTTTGCCACGATCCAGACCACATTGTCTTTCACTGAAAGCGTACTAGCGACTGGGCCTTTAGGAACCTCATCTAGTACGGTCACCCGAGACACACATACCCATCCGGACCAGGTACCCGATTCGTCGATCCATTCGACCTCGACGCCCGGCGTGAATGTGGCAGGAGCCGCCTTGCCCCGGCGTAGCCGAGTGATCCGACGGTCCTGTGCGCCGGCCGCTGGCCAGAGCGTCGTATTGGCGCGATGAATTATCCGCTGCACCTGGCCTGTGGTGTACACCGGTGAGCCGAAGGAGATCCGCCGAGCAAGCAGCTCGGCATCGATCAGCGTGAGCGGTACGACATCGGTGTTCTGCCCGGCTTCTGGGTTCTGTCCAGATTCTGAGTTCTGATGCGGCACTGTGTTTTGAGAGCCGGTAGCGGAACGGCGGGGCAGGGTCACCGCGATCGAGATCAATCCATGCGTTCCTTCCGGGAAGGTGGAGCCACACATAGCCACCAGGGGCACCACTTCCACTCGCAGCGCCCTAGCCAACGCTTGCGCGGTACGGGCGATGTCGGCGAGCTCAGGGTCGATAGAGGCACCTTCCACCGTGACGCGCCGGCGTTCGCTGGTATTCACCGCGATACGACCAAGCCCGTCGACGGCAGTGACGTGAAACAGGCCGGTGGGTCCGACCACCACGGCGTCCAACGTCGTCGCCGGTTTGAACTCGGGGGGGGTCGCCAGCTGATAGAGCCGGACGAAGCTGCTTCCCAGCTCGGTAAGCTGTCCATACACCTCATACTGCTCTTCGGTGGCTATCTCGAAGATCCGTCCCATCCGGGATCGGCCCGTCAGCCGGTCGTAAGCGGCTAGTAGCCACCCGGCGCGCCAGGCTAGATACAGCGCGATCGCCACCCACCCACCCGCGAGGGCGAATCGCGGTGCCACGAAAGCGGTGGCCAGTATTGCGATCACATTGATGGCCCAGCAGACCATGATGGTGAGCCACGTGCGGCGTGACCGCATCAGCACCGCACAGACCCAGACCGCGATGCCGGTACCGATGACGGCCTCGTTGGAGGTAGCCGCGCGCAGCAGCGCCTCCTGCGACGGCAAGCCCGCGGCCGCCGCTAGGGACACCAGCGGCGTGGTGGCTAACCACCAACCAATCGCGGCCGCCGTGGCCAACGCGCTGCGGTACCCGGTCCAGGCGATAAATATCAGCCCCAGCAACAACGCGACGAAGAACGCGGTCGTAAAGCCTTCGGCGTTGTTGATCCGGGCCAGCACGATCAATATCGCGACCCCAATCAACGCGATGGAGTAGATTCGTCGCAGGTTGCGTTTGCGGGGGCCGATCGGTTCGGGCCGGATGGTGCGCTGAGAAGTGACGCTGTGGCGCAGCAGCCGAATCGAACCAGTTACGCATGCACGAGGAAGCCCACGGGCTCGGCGCCACAGGCCAGCCGCGCCGCTACGAACCCCATTGCGCAGTCCGCGCAGCAGCGTCGCTGGTAGCCGCCGGGGCCAGTCGAGCGCGAGATTTCCGCGCCGCCGCACTGCCCGGTGCGGTTGCCGTGCGTCTTCACGTCGCCGAGCCATCAGCCATCATCACCCCCGAAACCGCCTCCAGATCCTCCCCGGCCCATGCCCCGGTCGCCGCTGCGGGGACGTCTACCTCGTGACGAAGCTACGGGCGGCGGATGAGCCCCGCGAAGGGGATCGTGATGAGGTATTACCTCTACTCTCTGTATTCCGCTGTCGGGAACATGGGGCTCGTAGGTTCCACGGCTCGAAGCCGCCGGTCTGGCGGTGCCTCGTGCGGGGCCGCTACGGCCTACGGCCCGCACATCTCCTTCCAAGCGGTCTACCTGCCGCTGAAGCCTTCGGTCGTCATAAGCGCCGCCTGTGGGTTGATAGCCCCTAGGTCCAGCCGGACCGCCCACCGGGTAGCTGCCGTACTGACGCCCACCCGAGGCCGGCGCGTAGCCCTGATATGCGCCGGAGCGTCCCGCACCCCGAGCCGCGGCGGCCTGTTGCCGGTTGTAGGCCTGCGAACTCTGGTTGACTAAATTGCCCGACCGCACCCCGCTACCGCCAGAGCCGGCGTGCGCGCCGGCTCGACCGGCGGTAATTACTCGATCGAGCGGGCTCATCCACCTGTTCTCCCGCCACGTGCTCTGCACCGCGGCAACCTTGGCCGCCGAGGAACCAAGGCCCAGGCCGCTACCCCCGCCGAATCCGAGGGTGGAAAGCGAGGTGAGTTTCTTGCGATAACTAGCACCACCGATCGCGATAGCCAGGATTAGCACCATCTGCAGCCACCACGGCACCCCATCGGTGTCCAGGATCACCTGGTAGAGCGTGAGCAGCAGCGCGACGAAGACCGCCATCGCAACCCGTTTGATGAAGGTGCCTAAGAACAACTCGGCCCAGCGCAAGAACACCCGCATGCCATACACCGGCACCAACGCCACCAGGAACGCCAGCGGCGCGACGAGCGCGAACATCACCGTGGCGATCTGTAGCACCAGATACGCCACCGCGATGCTGATCAGCATCAACCCGAACGTGAGAGCCCCGATCACCGCCATCACGGCGATAGCGAAACGTTCACCCCCCTGGCCGCCCGACCACATCTGCCAGATGCTCTGGCTCTGTTTCATGGTGAAGACGCTGGAGTAGCCCTCTGTTCCATCGGGGTTTAACTCCGGCCACTGTTGGGGATCAGCAGGATTGGGCGGGGGAAGCGGTGTCGCCGGATTGCCGTCGTCTTCGACCTCGGGCCGTACTTTCGCACCCCAGTCTTTTATCACCATCGTGTCGCGATCTTCGAGCTTCTTTTTCGCCTTATCCAACAGCGCCTCGTTGACTCCGCCGCCAAAGGAGTCCTCTTCAGTTTCGGTGTCTCTGCCGACGATATCGAAATCGACACCCGCCACATCGGCCCAGGTGAACGCTTGCTGATCGAGGATCCTCGCGGCAAGTTTTCGTTTCTCCTCGGCGGTATCTCCCCGGTTATTGGTGGAACTGAGCGATCCCACTTCGCCGTTCGCCCAGGGTACGTACACCAGAGTGTTGTAGATGCTCTCCGCCGTGCAGTCCACTGGTTTGAGCGTAATCGTCTTGCCCTCGGCGTTCCGGCATTCGTTTCCACGTAATGCGGTGATGACGGTATTGGTTAGTTCGTTGACCTGCTCGTTGCCCCATTTGATCCACGGGATGGCGTTGTTGAAGAACACCACGGCGAAACCCGAGACCGCCACCATGACCAAGAACTTGCTTAAGAAGTCGGCAAGACCGAAGCCTTTGATGATCGCGCGGTAGGCCATGACGAGCGCACCGATCACAATCGCCAGCGCAGCCAGATTCAGGTAGATCTGGGCCTCGAGGCTATCGATGATCTCCTGCACCGGCGGCGGACTACCGCCCAGGAAGATATTGAGCATGCCACTGTTGAATGTCTGCTGAAATACCACGATCGCGATCACGGAGACGATTTTGGAGAAGCCGAATACCGCATCGGCGGCGTAGTTCACGATGTTGGCGGTAGAGAGGCAATCGAGAAAGTAGGTATTCCATTCGGTGCCAGCCGCGCCGTATCTGGACCAGGTAGTGCCGGCATTGGTGTTGTAGCTTTCAAAGAATTCGCTGCGATTCTGCGCGGCACCCAGCACAAAGCCACTGAATCCGGTATCCGGACGATCCGGACGCATCTCGGTGCGGTCGCAGAAATTGTTGGGGTTGATCGCGTCGCCGACAATCAGCTCCAAGCCTTTGGAAATAAGCTGACTGACACCGTTGATGGAAGCCTCGATCGCGTCGCACGCGAACTGCATGAACCCGCAGTCATCGAATGGGAAGGCTGCCTGCGCTACCGGTGCCGATCCCACCGGAGCGTCTGTACGGGGTGCCACACTCAGGTTGGCCAGCAGCACCGCGGCAACGACGGCCAGCAGCACGGCCCCGAGCTTGAGACGCCGACCCAACTTCGGCAGCAGACGCAACGATACGCGTTGGAGCCGCGCGGCGACGCCCACCCTCGCGGCGTCCTGGCGTAGCGCACTCACATCCGCGACGAAGGCGGCGTTGACGCCAATGGGAGCGCAGACACGCAGCGCGGCTCCCCCCACTGGCCGGCGCCGAGTGGTGCTATCGGTCGGCGTGTGCTGCGCGTGCTGTCGGCTCATCATGTCGTCACTCGTTCGCGTCGATAGTTCCTTCGAGCTGAAAAGTCATCGTCAAAGCCCGATTGGCCCTCTGGTCGGTAAACGTATCCCGCCCCGCGCCGCCCGGAGGTCGGCGACCTCGGGGCGGGGTACGGCGAAGATTGTCCGCGCCGATTGGACCCCTGGCGGTACTGTGCTCCGACCGAACTGCTCTGATAGCGCTGCGGCGCTTGCGCCCGCGGTTGCCTCGCGCGCGAGGGTCGGCTCACACCCTGCGCGGCTGGGAGATACTCGACGTCCTCTGTCTCATACGGTCGGTCGAGTGCGGCGTATCCCGAGCGGCCGGCCACCCCGAAACGCTCGCTCAGCGCCAAGTCACGCGATGAGCGCCAACCCTCGCGCGCCTGCTTGATCGACCGCCTGGCCTGCATCAAGCCGGCGACGCCGCCGGTGGCGATTCCGGCCGCGGAGCCGACCCCGGTCATCCCCGCCGACGCCCAGCTGGTGAGCTGATGACGGTAGCTCAGACCCACCATCGCCACTCCGATGACCAGCACCACCTGCATCCACCACACCAGCGCCAGCGCGAAGATGATGTGCAGCATCGCCAACAAAGCACCAACGAAACACACCAGCGCGATCCGCTTGATGAACAGCTGCATGAATGTCTCGGCCCAGCGCAGCAACAATCGGAAGCCGAAACCGGGGATCAACCCGATGAGGAAGACCATCGGCGCCACCATCGCCAGCACCACCGTCATCAATTCAAGCACCAGATATGCCACCGCGATGGCGATTATCACCAGACCGAGAGTGAAGCTTGCTAGCAAAGCCAAGCCGGCGACAAAGATACGCTGACCGGCCTCACCACCGCTCCACTGCTGCCAGTAGGTTTCCTGAACCGCTTGAACATGATTGTGCGGACGCCAAGAGTCGGGGGCGAACTCGTCAACGAGCTCTCCGTTCACCGTTCTGGTGGCATCCTCACCGTCCTTGGCAATGAACTTCACACCCCAGCCCTTCACCATCGCGAGGCGGTCGTTCTGCTTGGCGTCGATCAGCTCCTGTCGGCGTTGCGCGCTGGTGGCCGGGTTCGCGATCTCCGCGCTTTCGGCCATGCTGTAGGCATTCTGACGCAGCATCCTCATAGCAAGTTCGCGCCGACTCTTGGTCTCGGCCTCATTGTTCAATACCTCGAGCTCACCGATGTACCCGCTGGCCCAGGTCCGGAATATCAGCGCGTCGTACATCGTCTGTGCCGCGCAGTCGTATGGCGTCGTGGCCACGGCGGCACCGCTGGAGTCCTTGCAATCGGTGCCCGCCAGCGCGGAGAGCACCCCTGCTCCGATCTCATTGGTGTAAGCGTTAGCATCCCGAACGAAACCACTGCCGTAGTTGACGAATAGCACGGCAAAGGCCGCGACGGCTGCCATGATGACGATCTTGCTTACCGCGTCGGATAGCCCGCTGCCGCGGACATATGGACCCGGTATGTCGATGAACCCTTGCGCATCTGCACCCGGAGCGTCTGGTTTGTGGATCCGCTTTGCGGTGGTAGATCCGACGCCGCGCAGCACGTTGTTGTACAGCAACACGCTCGCGCCAATAACGACCGCGACCGCGAAGAACTCTACGTAGATCTCGGCGTTCAAATTCTTCATAATCGAGTCGATGGCGGACTCCGGTGCGGGCGGATCCCCCTGCGGCACGAAAAAATAATCGACGATCTGGTTGTTGAACGTCTGCTGAAATAGCAGAATAGCCACCAACGCCAACACTTTAGCGAAACCGAAGATGAAGTTCGCCGCGTAATTGACGAGGTTCCGGCTGTCGTAACAATCCACGAAATAGGTATTCCAGCTGGCACCGGCGATTCCGTACTGATTCCACGTCGTCGTCGTGCCGGTTTCAACCTTGTCTACGCCGAATACGAACCCGACGCCCCGGGTCATCAGGCTATTGATCCCCTGGTCGGGGTCTTCGGGCGATAGAGCTACCCGCGAGCCGAAGCAAAACCTGTTTGTATGAAACGCGGACCATATGCCGTCTTTGATCCGCTGGGTTACCGCATCGGCAAGATTGGAGGCGACGTTTCCCACCGCATCGCAGAAGTTGTTCAAACTCTGCTTGAACGGCCGGAGATCTATATCGTCAGCGAAAGGGAGGGGAACCGTGTCGGGCAGCGGAATGAACGGGCAGCCCGCCGAGGCCGTGGCAGAGCTTCCAACTACCTGGTTCTGTGGCTCCAGCGCTCCGTCGACGTTGAGTAGGTATGCCGACAGGGTCACACCACACAGCAACCCGACAACGACGCTAGTCCGTAGCCTGTATCTGCCGTTCCTGCGGCTGCGACAAAAAATAGCTCGAATGCCATACCACCAGCTGCCCGGCCAGCCGCGGCTGCGGCTCCGCCAGCTCGCCTGATGCCCTGTCTGCGCTAGCTGCTCAGCTCTGAGCTCTGCCGTAAACGCTGCGTTAATGCCGCTGGCGGAGACGACTCGAAGATCGCTTCTCGCCAACCGTCTACGGTGCGCGGTGGCAGTCATGACTGGACTACTCTCGGGCCGACCAGGATGGCGCGGCGGCGCTCTTGCGCGGCGGCGCTGGTTCGGCCGGCTTGGCATCCTCGGCCGTCGGTTCCCGGCGTGAGCTGGTGTACACCGTGCCTTGTGAGGCGGCGGTGTCGTGTGAGGCGGCGTCTTTAGAGACAGAGTCGTTCGAGGCGGTGTCGTGTGAGGCCGCGGCACCCATGCGTTCGGCGGGGGGGATGGAGCTTGGCATCACGCCCGCACGAGCCGAGCGCATGACGGGCTGTGGACCGTATGTCACTGCCGGCACGCCGCTACCGGGCACCGAGCTGCTAGAACCTGGGCCGCTAGGAACTGCGCTACTGGGTAGTGGCACCGCAACCGGTGGGGGCGCCACAAGAGGCGATGGTGGCACCACAGGCATCGGTCCACCTGCGGGCGGGCCGGCCGGACCCTGCGATGCCAGCGAGGCACGCAAGGCTTGCGCCTGCGCCTCGCTGTCGACGACGCCAAGGATTCTTCCGCTCTCGTCGGTGATGATCCGACGGGCTGCCGACTGGACCCGTCCGCTTCCGTCGTCGGGGGTGCTGTCGAACGCAGTGACCACGTCGGGCAGGTAGGACATGTCCACGCGCATGGTGCCGACGTGACCGCGGATATCGCGCATGATGCACTCGGAGTGCTTTCCGGTCGGCAGGTTCGCGATGATATTGCGGTGCTCGGCGTTATCGGATACTCGTAACAGTTCCAAATCTGCCGCGATCTCCGCGGGATCCTCAGACCGGAACACGAACATGGTGGTCAGACAGTTCTTGACGTCTTCGGCCAGTAGATCCCCGGCGTTCTGGGAGACCAGAATCAGTGCGGTGTTACGAGAACGCCCCAGACGCGAGACCTCTGCGACCAGCTGCGCACCCTGGGCGGTCTGGGTGATCGCCCACGCTTCGTCGATGATCAGTGCCTTAGGCCCGGTGTAGAGCGGGTCAGTGACCAACGACCGTGAGTAGTGCGTCACCAGATACAACAACGTCACCGACAGTCGTTGCGCGTAGGTATAGCGGTCTTGCGGAGTCGCTGCCGACGGCAGCGTCAGTCCCGCCAGGGTGATTATGGTGAGTCGGCCCTGGGCGATCTTGACCTGCGATTGCGCGTTGGAGAAGCAGAGGTTACCCAACGGCAACTCGGAGATGACTTCCAGCAGGTTTCCGGCCGATTTTGCCACCGCGGTCTGCTGGTCGTTGTACGGCGTACCGGTCGGGTTCAGGCCTTCCACACCACCGGCCAGCAGTAGCTCCACCACCTTGCGCAGGTTGGGTTCTGGATGCAGCGCGATGTAGCGAATAGCCGAGACGATGACATTTTCCCGATCCGACGTCATCTCCCCACCGAGTAGCAACCGCATGGTCTCCATCGCCAGCAGCGTGCCCTCCTCCCGACTTTCGGACAGCGAGAACGGGTCCAGCAGGCCGGCCATCCGGCCGCCGAGCTCCAAGATGCGGACATCGCTCAAACCAGGGATAGTGGCCAGGCCCTTGGCGTCCCCTTTGGGGTCCAATAGCACGGTGGTTATACCCCGCATCGCGGTCTGGTACGCGGAGGTGAGGGTGGTGAACGTCTTTCCACCGCCGGGAGCACCTACGATCGCGACGCCGGGGGGCTTGTTGTTACGCGGCGCGTACAGCGGGTCGAAGTGTACGATCTCTTGGCTCCGGCCGGTGGTGCGACCCAGGTACGGGCCCTCGCCATCCCCAAGGGAGTTCGAGGCGGTGAACAAGCCAGAGGTCACCGTTTCCAGCTCTTGCACCTGTCGGTAGGCGCGCACGTTCAGCCGCGGCCGGTCGCCGGGGAACTGTTCGATGAACAATCGCAGCTGATCGTTGGGCGTCCACACCACATCGATGCCGATGTCGCGGTAGTGCTCGATCAGCGTCTCGCAGCGGCGGGTCAGTTCTTCGGGGTCCTCCGCGGTTACTAGCAGCCGACCCGCGCCATAGACCAGGAATTTGCGTTCCCGCTCTACTTCAGAGTCCAGGTGTTTACCGGCTATGAACGCATCGGCGACCCGGGTGGGCACCTCGGCACCGGCCTGCTCGATGTGGCGTTGCTGCGCGGAGACTTTCTGTACTTGTTTCTCCACGTCTTTTTTTGCCTTGGCGGGTGTGGTGATGTCGAAGTAACCGGAGAACTCCACCGCGAAACCCAGGCCAGGATCTTCGGCATGATGAATCCACGGATTGCCGTCCCAGGTGTCCATCTCGGTGGGGATACGACTGACGCACAGTGTGGCGGTGTAAGAGGTAAATGTGGTGTCGGGTTTGGGAGTCAGCTGCGGATTGCGCTCATGGGCCCGCTGCTGGTTCAAGAAGTCCCAGTTCGGCTGCGTGATCTTGAGGTAGTACGGGCCATCGGTCTGATCTATCAGGCCCTCGATCAGCGATTGGACCTCTCCACGCCCCCACGGCTGCCCCTCACGGGCGGGAGGCGGTGGGGCCGGCATCTCCGGATGCATATGGTGCCGGAAGAGCCACGCGACTTCGTCCGACGTGGCCGGAACCGCCTGGTAGACACTGCCACGCAGCAATCGCTGGACCGGGCCCGCTGCGGCATGCCAGCGCGCGATCTCTTTGGCGTTAATCGCGTCGTCCTGACCCAGCAGCGCATCAGCGGTGATATTCAAGACGTTCTTGATGGTGTTGACGGCGTTCTTGAATTGGTTCGACGCCTCATTGTTGCGGTAGCCTAGTCGGACGCCGAGATACACCTCTTTCTGCATGAACTGCTCGTACCAGAGATGTTCCTGCTGCTTGACCAGTAGCTCCGACCAGCCGGGTGCTGGGTGATGGGTTCGTTTGTCGAGCTGCTCGGCCCATTTGGCGATGTTGTAGCCGCGAAACGCTGTCTTGAGGTGAATGCGGCAGTCGGTGAGGCCGGCAAGAGCGTGAGCGAATGCGGTGATCAGCCGGTCCCAGTCCTCGGCGGTCTTGAACTCCACCGATACCGTGGGCAGTCGCAGATAGGTCCATGCCTCGTGCTCGGACAGCAGCACCGTGTTGTCGAGATAGCGCAGTGACAACCGGTGCGGCAACGCGGGCTTATCGCGCTGAAGTTTGGCGCGTTTCTGCCACTCGGTGTAGACGTATCCGCCGACGCCAAGGAACAGGAAGATGGTTACCAGGGCAATAAAACCACCCATCAGCCCCTACTCCTCTCCTGCGAAGCCAGCCATTCCTCTCGTCCCCAGCGGGGCACCCAATGTGCAGCTGTCAGCACCACTTTACGTCCGGCCGGAACCGCGCCGAACGCGCCGAATCGTCGTGGTTCACTGCGACGGGTGAGCCACGAGGTAATCCATTCTTCAGTGGTTTTCTCGTGCGCCACCGGAGTATCGGCCTTCAGTAGCGCAACCACCGGAGGGACTAGCATGATCCCCACCAAAACGCCGGGGTTTCCGATCCAGTCTGGCATCCGAACAATGAGGCACAGCGGCACCCAGACGATCGCCACACCGAGCCCGGCGAGGATCTGCGGCACCGTGATGCCGCCCTTGATCGGAACCTTAACGTCTTCAAACGCGTAGATTTTGGTACGCAGGTTCCACGTGCTTGTGAAGGTACGGACCAGCATCGCTCCTCCTTTGGCACGGTCGGTACGGGGCTGGTGCTGTCGGCTCGGGTGTCACTCCACCCAGGTTCGGAATACGCCACCGAGCGAATTCAGGATCTGGTCACCCCACCTGATTAGGGCATAGACCACGATGCCCAACAACAAGAAGCCGATGAATCCCGCTAGGGATCGTTGGTCGCCTACCAAGTAGCGGATGCCCATGACACCGATGATGATCGCCGCGAGCGGCGCGACAAATGTCCTGATGTCCTCAGCGATGGCTTGCCCCTCTTTGGCCAAGTTGACCAGATCGGTACTCGGAACCGCCGCGACGTTGGACGCAATTTCAAATAACATTTCCCTCTCCTCATTACCTAGTGCGCCGCAATCGACGCCGACACCCAGCCACGCTCTCACCACGGCACACCTAGACCATCCCCTTACGATCCGCCACCGGCCGGTGAAGCCGGTGACTCACCCTGTTGGGCATCGGTGTTCTGCGACCTGTCATTGTTTGCTCCAGTAGACGGGGTCGAAGACTCGCGTTGGTCATCGCGATTTTCGGCATCTAGCTCCGGCTGCAACTCAGCCGACGGCAGTGCTGGCCGTAGCTTCGAGACCTTCCAGTCCCCATCGACCTTTCTTACGGTGACGAGGTACTCGGATTTCGTGGAGCCCCCAACGTTTTCGGGCTGCAACCACTTCACCGCCACACGCGCCTCCCGCACATCTGTGACGGCGTCGTCCTTCGGCGCGTAAACCGTGATCTCGACTCCTTCTTCCTTATCGAACACGCGGCCACCACCCAGGCCATCGGTGACTTTGTCGCCAGTGGTGATGTTCCGCAACGCCCCGACGTCGCTATCGGCGTAGGCCTGGAAGAACCTGTCCACCTGCGCTTTGATGTCCTGGCTGTTCTGGTTGTCGGACTCAGGCTGCTCGTCGCTCACGCCGACGTCGGCCGGTGTCGGGCAGGCCACCAGTGCTGGGTAGGAGTCGACCGCCAGCGCATCGGCGCTCTTGGCAACCACCGACGTCGTGGCGCACAGGAAGCTCGTCCGCTCGCCGGCGCCACCGCGCTCCATAACGACTGACATCCCAACGGTGACGGTAGCCCGCTCGTCACTGTCGACATCCATGCGCAGCGTCACGGGCATATCGCGAACCTCTTGCTTACCCTTGCTGTTCCAGCCGTACTGCCCGTCACTAGAGAACGGGTAATACGTGTCAAGCACCTGCTGACGCTGCTGTGGATTGTCGGCGTCCCACGTGAAGAAGGCCTTACTCAGCCGCTCCACATAACCTGCGGCGGCTTCGCGGGGAAAGCTCAATCCGGCCGGAAGCTTCTGGTCGTTGCCTAACCCGCCACCGAGCAGACGCGAAACGCCAAGCACCATCAGTAGCGTCATCGCCAGTAGCATGGCGGTCAGAAAGGCAAACCGCTGCCAGCGTCCCCCGCCCATACCCGGACCTCGACGCCGAGCCTTGCGCAGTCGCGCGTCGTCGGGCACCACCACGCCGTCTTCTACCCGAAAGCCCGGCAGTGGTAGTGCTTGCACGCCCGCTGACATGTCTAACCGATGGTCCAAGGTGCCGTACGCGGCGAGCGGCCCATTACCTCCATCTTTACCGGAGCGGCGCCCCTTACCGGAGCGGCGCTGTTTATCAGAACCCGGTGGCTCGTCGCCACCGCTCCGCTTGTTCTTGCCCAGGTCGCCCATGAAGGCATCCCAGAGTGAGCGCTTCTTCTTGCCACGCTGCTTGTCGCTACCAGGCGGCGGCTCGGGTGGTTCGGGGTAGCGCTGGTGCTGCGGCATGAAGACACCCGGCGCTCCGGGTATTTGCGGAGCACCGTATCCACTGAATCCAGCCTGACCACTGGCAGGTGGAGGGTACCCGGGTGGCGCACTGCCCGGCGCGCCTTGCCGGACCGGCGGATACGGTCCCTGGGACGGGCCTGCCGGCGCGCTGAAGGGTCGCTGGCCATACTGCGTCGGCGCGGAGGTCGGCATGGGATTGGCTGACATGGGGTAGTTGGCTGGCCCAGACTGGCCGGGATGCGCAGGGACTGCGCTACCGGGCCGGTGTTGGACAGCCCCGGGAGCGGCGGACCAAGGTGCGCCCTGCTGAGTCGGCTGGCCCGGTGCGTGCCCTTGCGAGGCGGGGGCGGAGGACGGCGCCCAACCGCCTGGGCCCGGCCGCTGCCGATTATCGCCACCGTTACTCATGTGCGTCACCCCCTCCGCGGTACATAGCTAAGACAGTTCACAAACACCTAATCTCAAGTATGCGCCACGGTAACAGCCGACGATCTCCGCTGAACGGCCACTTTCCATCAATACGGCCAATCGGATGAAAATATCCCAAATCTAGGGGTCAGATTTACCACTCGATTGCGGCTGCGTCGACGGTGGCTGCGCCGAAGGCTGGGTGCCAGGACGCGACCAGAAGCTACGCGTAGGGTCCGCCGCCGGCTGCGCGGCGTAGCCTCCGGTGGGATAACCCGGATCGGCCGTTGCAGGTTGCTGTGAGTAGCCATCTGGGGTATCGATGTCACCCAGGTAGCCTTCCGGCACGGCCACTGAGTTCTCCCACTCTTGCTGCAGGTCATCGCGCACCTGCTCGATGACATCGGTATGGCGGTACACCTCGGTACCCAGCGCTGACGCTCGCTCCATGTCACCGGCCCGAATGGCCTTGAGGGTCTCCGTTGCGGCGTCGAAGGCGGCCTTCTGTCGCTCCTGGGCATCTTGAAGCACCGAGGCAAGCTCATCGGGATTGAGCACGCGTGGCGCGGTCGCGATCACTTCACCTCGTGCAATGGTCAGGTCATTGAGCACTGGCGACAAGTCGGCAGGAACCTCGACGGCGTGTTGCGGACGGTTAGCCATGCGCTCGGCACCGAAGTACAGTCCGATACCCATCAACACGGCGACAAGGGGAAAGGCCCAGTGCGTAATAGTGAAGTTGCCCCGTAGCGTATTCACCACCGCGGCAAAAAGCGTAATGGCAGCGACTAACAGCACCACCAGGGCGCCGCGGTCCATCAGCAGCCGGAGCCGCTCGCGCTGATCCTCCAGAGCGGCGTCGGAGGGGCCAGTGAGAAATGTTGTCTCAACTTCGCCGATCTCCCCCTCAACCTGCGTTGGTGGAGCCGGTGGCTGCTGCGGATAGTCAGAGCTCGCCTGTCGAGGCTGCTCGGCAGGCGGTGGGGGCTGCGCTAGGCCGGATGCTGGAGCACTTGGTGGTGGCGGCTGGCTTGAACCAGGGTTCGACGACACCGGCTGCTGCCCTTGTTTGCCTTGGTCACCCGTCGGTGGGGGTGAACCAACGCTTGGATTTGACACCATGGGAAGAGATTACTGCACTCGGGGCGGGTAGGAAGCATACTGAGCCGTTCGCTACTGAACCAGCGGAGAAAGTAGCACTTACTCCAGCGGCCGCTGGAGTAAGCATCGGCTCAGCCCGCAGGTCAGAAAGCTGTGCTCGTCGAGCTACTTTCGTCCGATTAGCAAAGTGCCCACCTCACGCTCGGCTCCCGCCATGGGCCGGCTGAGTAGACTCGGCTCAATGAAGGCCGCTCGACCTCTTATGCGTAGTGCTGGTGGTGACAGCTATGACAAATCCACGTCGGGTACGTAAGCGCTATCCCAAAATGCCGGACGTCACCATAGACGATGTGGATCAGCTTCCGGCAATCCCCCGAGTGCGCGACGCCGACGAGACGACTCCCGACTCGGCGGGGTCATCGAACGTACTGTCATCGCGCACATCCGGCGGTCTCGACAGTGTTGGCGGACCTGGTGGCGGGCAACACAGGTTCACGATGCACCCCGGCGAGGTGAGTGCCGCAATCGCGATCTGGCAGCCGGGCACCGACGGTGCGGTCACAAAACACGGCGCCGTCACAAAACACTACGACACGCGCATTCGCTACATCACCGAGGACGGATCGCAGATGCTTAAGATCGTCGTCCCGGCCGTTGATTTCCTTCCCGTGGGAACCCGGGTCGACGTGGAGGAGCAAAGAGCTACCGGGAGGGTTCGGGTACACCGCAAGACACCTCCGCCGGTCAAAGGCATGTCGTGGAAACGACCGGATCTGCGGGGCGCGATGATCGCCCTAGCGGTCATCTTGACCATCACCGCGATCGTCGGTGTGATCGGCTACATTGTCGGGCGCAGCAAACAGCCCAGCCAACAGCCACCCACCCCGCCCGATGTCACCATCCAGCAAGACGGTAGGCCAGTTCAGCAAGACCCAAGATCAACTGGGTGAGCGATCCACGAGGATAGTCGATCCGGAACTCGACGACATCTTGTGCCATGTTGATGTTCCTTAGAACGTCCGCCAATAGGTCATCTGCCAAGGCCGCAGGAGCCGCCGCCTACGAAGGTAGGCAAGGCGGCTCATGAACATCGGAACACCGGCAGCGTCTCATGTGCCGGAGCCTCTTAGATATCTAGCACCAACTCGACCTTTTGGAAGGCTTTTACATCCCGATAGCCGGCCTTAGCCATCATGCGGCGCAGCCCCCCGAACAGGTTCAGGGTGCCGCCGGCCTCATCGGAAGGGCCGTGCAGCACGGTGGCAAGGTCGGCACGTGGCCACCGTGGCACCGCGTCGGCGATCATCCCTCGTGGCAGCTTGGGATGGGTGGCAGCGGGGTGCCACCACGCCCCGTGACCTGGCACCTCGGCGGCTACCGCCAACGGCTCTCCCAACATCACCGCATCCGCGCCGCAGGCGATCGCGCGCCCGATATCGCCGCTGGTGTGAAGATCGCCATCGGCCACCACGTGCACGTATCTCCCGCCGGTCTCGTCTAGATAGTCCCGCCGAGCCGCAGCCGCATCGGCGATCGCTGTCGCCATCGGGATCCGGATACCTAGCACGTCATCGCTGGTAGTCCACGCGTCGGCACCCATACCCACGATCACCCCGGCTGCTCCGGTGCGCATCAAATGCAGCGCGGTCTGATAATTCGCACAGCCACCCACCACCACAGGCACTTCCAGCTCGCCAATGAACTCTTTGAGATCGAGCGGATTAGCCGCACCACAGACGTGCTCGGCCGAGACGATGGTGCCTTGAATGACCAGAACGTCCACCCCCGCGGCTACCACCACCGGCGCATACTCCAGCGTGTGCTGCGGCGATACCCGCACCGCGATCGGAATCCGCGCCGCGGCATTGGAAGCCGCACCTTGGAAGGCCACTGTGTCGGCAATGCTCTGCATCTGAGCAATGCGTTCGGCGATCAGCTCCGGTTTGATTGGCTCGGCGTATATCTGCTGCGCCAAGGCCGTGCGCTCGCTGTCTGGCGCGGCAGCCAGCTTGGCCAGCATGGGCAACGGTTCGACGTAACGGGTCCACAGACCCTCGGCGTTGAGCACGCCCAGCCCGCCGAGTTGGCCGAGCCGCACCGCCGTTTCCGGGCTCACAGTGGCATCGGACGGGTGCGCCATCATCGGAATATCGAACGTGAACGCATCCAACTGCCATGCCGTGGCGACCTCATCGATGTCACGGGTACGACGCGACGGCATGATAGCCACCTGACGGAGGTGATACCCCCTTCGCGCTGCCTTGCCCATGCCGATTTCGATGAGTTCACCCATGACAACTCCTGACGATTCCTATCCAACCGCTCAGCTTGGGTCGGAAGAATAGTTCGGTGCCTCAACGGTCATCGCGATGTCATGGGGATGACTCTCCGACAGGCCCGAAGCAGTGATACGGATAAAGCGACCGCGCTGCTTGAGCTCGGCAATGGTGTGCGCGCCTACGTAGCCCATCGAGGCCCGTAACCCGCCGACCAACTGATGCGCCACCGCGGACAACGGCCCGCGATAGGGCACTTGCCCCTCGATACCCTCCGGCACCAACTTGTCGTCGGAGAACACGTCGTGCTGGAAGTAACGGTCTTTGGAATAGGACTGGCCTCCCCGCGCTGCAGCTCTGTTGTCGATAGCGTCTCCAACAACGCCGGCGTCGTCATACGCGGTTCCCGATCCCCTGGCGCCCCCACGTGAGGCCATAGCCCCCAGCGAACCCATCCCCCGGTACGTCTTGTACTGCTTGCCGTTGATGAACTGCAGCTCGCCGGGGCTTTCTTCGCAACCCGCCAGTAGCGACCCGAGCATGACGGTGTCGGCACCGGAGACCAGGGCCTTGGCGATATCGCCCGAGAAGCGCAGGCCGCCGTCACCGATCACCGGCACACCTGCCGGTCGGGCGGCCAACGCTGCCTGAGCGATCGCGGTCACCTGCGGAACGCCTACACCAGCCACCACCCGGGTGGTACAGATCGAGCCCGGACCAACACCGACCTTGATGCCGTCGGCACCGGCATCGACCAGAGCTTGTGCACCCTCGCGGGTGGCAACATTGCCCCCGATGACATCGACAACGGTGTCGGCTTTCAGCCGCTTCACCATCTCCAGCACACCAACGGTGTGGCCATGCGCGGTGTCGACCACCAGGACATCGGCACCGGCATCGGCAACTTGGCGGCCACGCTCGTATGCGTCCGGGCCCACTCCAACGGCAGCGGCCACGACGAGGCGCCCCAAGGCGTCCTTGGTGGCGTACGGGTATTTTTCACGTTTAGCGAAGTCTTTTACAGTGATCAGACCGCGAAGCCGATTCTCCTTATCGACCAACGGCAGCTTCTCGACCTTATGGCGACGCAGCAGGTCCAGCGCGTCCGCCGCGGCGACGCCCTCGGCGGCGGTGACCAACGGCATCGGAGTCATGACGTCACGCACCAGGACCGTCGAATCCGACTCGAATCGCATGTCCCGGTTCGTGACGATGCCCACCAGTATCGGGTCGGAGCCGGCGGTTCCGTTGCTGCTTTCCACCACCGGGACGCCCGAAATGCGATAGCGAGCACACAGTTGATTGACCTGCGCCAAGCTGTCGTTCGGCGAACACGTCACTGGATGGCTCACCATCCCGGCCTCGGACCGCTTCACCAAGTCCACCTGTTGCGCCTGCTCATCGATGGGTAGGTTGCGGTGCAACACGCCGATCCCACCGTGTCGGGCCATGGCTATGGCCATTCGGGCCTCCGTGACGGTGTCCATCGCGGAGGAGACCAGCGGCATGCACACCGAGACGTTTCGGCTCAACCGACTAGTGGTATCGACTTCGCTGGGCAGCACCGAGGACTGCGCCGGAAGCAGCAACAGATCGTCGAAGGTCAGACCCAACCCTAGGTACGGCAGGCCCTCATACGAGATATCCCGGAATGCTGCCGCCTGGGCAAAAGTAGGATCAGAAGTAAAAGCGGAATCGGAAGCAAACGTCATAGGAAATACTTACTCTTCGAGCGCGTCTTGGGTGCCATCGGCATAGCCACGGGCATATTCCCACGAAACATAATCATTGGGGTCGGGGTTGAAAGCCGGCTCATGCACCCGGGTGCGGCCCGCTTCCAACAGCTGCTTGAGGTTCGAGCGCAGTAGATCCCAGGCAAAATAATGCGGGATCTTGCAATCCTCGCAATCCACCACGAGACCCTTGATGCCCCGCGGCGAGAGCAGCGATTCGAAGACTTCCAGGTCGGCAAGATCGTCCAGTACGTCCTGGCGCTCGGAAGGATTGAGCGCGGCGGTGTGCTCGCCTGGCTCTTCCACGGCGTACGTGGGATCGCCGGGATCTCCGGCGAACGGATCGAGTGGCTCGTCGTGCACTCCTACACCGTAGTCTCTCGCCGCGCCAATCGTGGCCCCTCCTAGGAATCGGCGCATCGATTTCAACCGCTAAGTATGCGATATAGCCACTTCCTGAGCATCGGTGTGACTATATCTTAAGAAACAACCGAGAAGGTGTACCTAACTAGAACACCGCACGATCTAGAGCGGCGAAGGAGTGTCCGATGGTGGTGGCGCTGCGCTGTTGCTGGTCGGGCTCTGGTTCGGTGACTCGCTGGGGGTGGCACTGGGCGAGGGGGAATCGCTCGGCGACGGTGAAGGGGACTCGCTCGGGGACTCAGTGGGCGACGGCGATGGCGACGGGGACGGGGACGGGCTAGGAGAACCAGAATCATCAGGTGTCGGAGTGGGCTGCTTGGGGTCTGTGGAATCGGCCAGCTGCGATTTGAGTTTCGCTAGCTCTTGGGCGAGCTCTGCTTTCCCGTCTTTGTCGCGTACCTTCTCGGCATCGCCGAGCGCGTGCTCTAGGTGTTCGCGCGCGCTCTCCGGGTTGTTGTGCTCCGCCGCGTTCTGGGCTTGATGCAGGTTGTCGAAGGCCTCTTCGCGTGCCTCCAATGACTGCGCCCGCTGACCATCCACCACCCTCACCAAGGGCCACAGTAGGTCACCGGGGTGCGCGGAATTCGCGGCAGCGACGCTTCCCAGCGACAACGCACCGATGGTGGCGCCGGCGAACCCGATCGCGAGCCGGCGACCTATGTTGAACCGAGGCACGCGAAACCGTGACCCATCCCGGCGCTCCGGACGCGATGCAACATCAGCCGCGACGCTATCTCCGATGTGAGCCGTCCGGCCAGACACACGGGTTGCGCGACGGGTGCTCGCCAGTGTGGTTGCGGTAGCGCCGAGTGGCGCGGCCTCAATCGGCCCGTGAACTACATCTTCTCGCCAGGTCCACAGCGCACCCACCATAGGATCATCGGCGTATTCGGCGGGGAACACGCCTTTGGCCAGCGCGTCAAGCAATACGTCATCGCGTAACAGAGCCACCTCGTCGACAGCATCTGAATTCTGAGCGCCGTTGTAGCTAACGGAATTGGCATCGGCGCCACCGTGCCGGCGGTTGGACCGCTGAATGTCGTCGGCACCGGTCACGCGGTCACCTCCGCAGTGGTACTCAACAGCTGTCGCAGTTTGCTCAGCGCGCGGTGCTGCGTGACTCGTACGGCACCTGCCGTCATCCCTAGTGTCTGCGCGGTGTCCTCGGCGGAAAGCCCTACCACGGAACGCAACATGACCACGTCACGATGCCTTTCCGGTAGGGCCGAGAGCAGAGTCTGCACTCGGCGCGATGAATCCCAGGCTAGCGCTGCGGCTTCCGGGCCATGATCGGCCGGAGCAACGGTATCGGGTACCTCCTCGTAGGGCTGCATCCTGTTGCGAGTGGCGCTGCGATGGGCATCTGCCACCTTGTGCGCCGAGATGCCGAACACGAACGCTGAAAACGGCCGTCCCGTGTCCTGATAGCGAGGTAGCGCGCCTAACACCGCCACACACACCTCCTGCGCAACATCGTCGGCCGTGGTAAAAGAACCGCCACCAGATCGGCCTAACCTGGCGCGGCAGTAACGAACTACCATGGGGCGGATCTGACCTAACAGCTCGCCTGTGGCAGCCTGGTCGCCTGCGATAGCACGAGATACCAGCGTGCTCATGCTGAGCTCACTGCTCTCGTGATACATATCGGTACTCCGAGTCAGGCCGTTACGTGACGGACGGCGGCGATAGCTAACAAAACCGATCACACTAGTGTCTCTGGGCCGACCGGTCAGCGCCCACAACACTACGTGGCGGCTTGGGGCGACGTGTGTCCTATATACCGCATTCTTACTAAGCAACATGCGTGATGGGGCAACGGGTGTCAATGGGGGGTGTGCGCGGAAAGCGGCTACAACAGCGAGCAGGCCGCTCTGCAACCGCAATATTACGGTTGCAGAGCGGCCCTAAAGCTCACTACGAGACGAACTATTTCTCGACAACAGCGAGCACGTCGCGTGCGGAGAGCACCAAGTACTCCTCGCCGTTGTACTTGACCTCAGTGCCGCCGTACTTGGAGTACAGCACGGTTTGACCCACCGAGACATCGAGCGGGATCCGCTCGTCCCCGTCGTCGTTGAAGCGGCCGGGGCCCACGGCGATAACCGTGCCTTCCTGCGGCTTCTCCTTGGCGGTGTCGGGAATTACGATGCCGGAAGCCGTAGTCGTCTCGGCCTCATTGGCCTGCACCACAATGCGGTCTTCCAGCGGTTTGATGGTGACCTTGGTAGCGGTCGTCACAGTGCGATCCTCCCCCTTTGGGGTGATGTTTGCTTGGGCTTAACTTTTCGTTTTACTTCGTTTTGATCGGAAAACTGCCCGTCGTCGCGGTGCCGAGCAGTCGATGCGACCTTATTCGCCCCGTTAGCACTCCGTCAAGGCGAGTGCTAGCGCGGCGTGTGAACTCACAACGCTCCTTCCAAGCAGAACCACGTCGGCGAAGTTCGCGGACACTCTTAGCGATCGACCGGGCTGAAGTCCCACGACTGCGGCTTACGCCTCAGGTAGAAGGTCGGCGGCGAGTGGGGGTCGGCCGGCTGCGAACGCCACTGCGAGACGACGACCACACGGTGATCGGTAGAGGTGTATACCTGCGAGCCGATGTAGGACAGCTCATGCTCAAGCTCGGGAACACCAATGTCACATACCCAGGTAAGGAGGTCTTGGTGAGCTTCGGGATGGGCCGCGGCTTCCCACATCCGCACAATCATGTTGATTCTCCTACTGAGCAGTTCGTTACTAAGTCGACCCGAAAGTAGCTCATTCCCCAGGTGGAGAAGACTGTACTTGTCTAGCTACTAACGTTGCGATTAGTAAACCTGCACCTGGGTTACCGGCAGCGACGAGTTCGCACCAATCTGCCATGAGGAGGGTGCGCAGCCTGCCGCTACCCGTTGTGCGCCAAGGGCGGCGATCATAGCGCCGTTGTCGGTGCATAGGCCGGGCCGCGGCACACGCAACGTGATTCCAGCGGTGTCACACCGCTGCTGTGCTAGGACGCGCAGCCGAGAGTTCGCCGCCACCCCCCCTGCGACGATCAGGGTCGAAACGCCGTACACCTGACACGCATCCACGGCCTTGGCTGTCAGCACATCGACCACGGCTTCCTGGAATGAGGCAGTCACATCGGCCAGCGCAATGGGTACGCCGGCGCTGCGCTGGGCATGCAGGTACCGCATTACAGCAGTTTTGAGGCCGGAGAAGGAAAGGTCGAAGCGATGCTGCTGTCGATCTTTCGGCGCGGTCAGCGCGCGGGGGAACGCCACCGCCGTTGGGTCGCCGCCCTGGGCGGCGGAGTCCACGGCAGGGCCGCCAGGGTATCCCAAGCCCAGCAGACGGGCCACTTTGTCGTAGGCCTCGCCGGCCGCATCGTCCATGGTGGTCCCCACCGAGATCACTTCGTGTGAGAACCCGTTGACCAGAAACAGCGACGAATGACCGCCCGAGACCAACAGCGCCATGGCCGGGGATGGGATAGGACCGTGTTCGAGCGTATCCACGGCGACGTGGCCGCAGAGGTGGTTCACGCCATACAGTGGCTTATCCGCGGTGTAGGCGTAGGCCTTGGCGGCGGCCAAACCGACCATGAGAGCTCCGGCAAGCCCGGGGCCGGCGGTGACGGCTATGGCGTCGACATCGGTAAGCTTGATTCCGGCGGCATCGAGCGCGCGATGCATAGTCGGAGTCATCGCCTCCAGGTGAGCACGGCTGGCGACCTCAGGCACTACTCCGCCGAATCGCACGTGTTGCTCCATGCTGGAGGCCACGGAATTGGCCAGTAGCGTATTGCCGCGCACGATGCCCACACCAGTCTCATCGCAGGAGGTTTCAATGCCAAGGACCAGCGGTCCTTGCGCCTGCACTGCCATCACTATCGCTCCAACCTATCCTCGCAAGTTCTAAGCCATCCGTTGCCGACTGCGACTCGGCAATCCGCTAGATTGGCCGCATGAACGCTTACCCACCACCCGATCAGCAACCTGGACCCTACGGCCCCGCCGGTCAATATGGCACGCCAGGCCCGTATGGCGCGCCAGGCAATCCAGCCGAGCAATTCGCAGCGCCAGCACACACGCCATATGGCTACCCAGAACCACCACGAAAGAGCAAGACCCCACTTATTGCCGGCATCGTTGCGGTGGTCGTTGTGGTGTTGGTGGCGGCAGCCGTAGGTGCCTTCCTGCTGTTTGGCGACGACGATAAAAAGAGCTCAGAGGATCGCAGCAAAGACGCCGGTGCGGACAAAGATCCAGCGTTATCTAGCCAACTCATCCAACCCCAGGGCGCCCCGTACTCGTTCAAATCGCCCAAGGGCTTTGAGGATGCCGCCGACCGAGCTCCGAAGGTGGGCGAGTTTCAGTCCGTCCTCGCCCCCGAAGGAGGGACCAGCAGCAGCGTGATATCTGTCTCGGTGGTCGATTTGGGTACGACCGATTTGAAGCAGATAGAACAAGGCGTATCGCAGCGCCTCCAAAGTTCTTCTCAAAAGCCTTTAGCTTCTAGCTCCGTCGAAGTCGACGGCAAACAAGGTTTACGGCTGAAGTCTGAAACTGCTAACTACGACGGCGTCTATCACTATGTACCGACCACACAAGGCCGCTTGGTGTACTTCTACTGTGAGCTAGCGGGCGCTGACGCGGCGAAGGTCGAGGCCGGCTGTGGGCAAGCCCTCGATAGCATGAAAGTCGATTAGACCATTCGCTATTAGAGCGCCCGCCCCTAGTTAGATTCCGGACTGTCTTTCCATGACGAGCGCATCGGCACCGCTGGGTTGGTAGTAGCCAGGGCGTATGCCGATGACATCGAAGCCATGCAGAGCGTACAGTCGCTGTGCGGCGTCGTTATCGGCACGCACTTCCAACATCACGCTTGCTACCCCGAGTTGGCTACTGTGCTGTAGCGCGGCAGCCAGTAGCCCTCGACCGACCCCGCGGCGCTGAGCCTCGCGTCGCACCGCCAGTGTCTGTAGCCACGCATGGTCGTCGCCATAAGCACACAATCCGACGTAGCCCAGCACCTTCCCGAGATCGTCTCGGGTAATCCGATACCAGCGGGTGCCGTGCTGCGCGGCTGCGGCCAACTCCGACCAGAACATCGCCGCGCTCCACTGCTCGTCGCCGAAGAGTTCCCGCTCGATGGGCAGCAGTTCGGCGATATCGAACCAGCGCAGCGGCGTCAGTTGCGGCCAACGACCCGAGGTCATACGGCGCAGGTCATTCGCCGGGCGGCACCGTCGCCGGCGTTGCGGCAGGCACGGTGTTGGATCGAGCTAACTGGAGCGACTTCAGTGGTGTTGCATCGGGACGGCGGAGATACAACGGTCGAGGCTGCTCGCTAGGAGCGCCGTCGAGAATTCGCTCCAGCGCACCGTGCACCAGTCCAGAACTGCTGGGGTAGGCCGGCTCATGCGCCGGCAGCCCTAGAGCTTCGGCGTAAGTCACGGCGCCTTCCCCGACTGCCCACGTGGGGCAGACCTCGCCGCCGTCGAACAGTTCGCGCAGCCGAGCCGGGGTATCCACAGCGGGCGAACTGAGCCGAGTACCGTCGGCGGCGTAGATCGCCCAATATACCTCTGCGCGGCGAGCGTCGGTAGCAACCAGGAGCCGCTCGGGCGGCCGCACCGCTGCTCGCCCACCCACATGGTGCTCAGGCGCAAGTCTGCCGGACGCAGGGTGCTTAGGCATAGTGTGTAGCGCCGCGTACGCGATGGCATCCAGCGAACACACGCCATACAGCGGGAGACCGGAAGCGTCGGCGAACGCCTGGGCGGTAGCCATACCTACCCGCAATCCGGTGAAAGGCCCCGGACCCGTCCCGGTCACCAATGCTGCCAGGTCAGAGCCGGACAGTGCCAACTCGTCCAGGCATTGCTGGATCTGAGGCAGCAGCGACTCCACATGGTGACGGGCGTCCACCGTAACCTGTTGCGCCAAGGTCACCGGCGCCGTGACCCCATCGGCCGCACCGCGAAAATCAGCGTCGGTAACCTCCACGATCCCAGCGGTTATGGCCGGAGTGGCCGTATCGATAGCTAGCACGAACATGCTCAGCACTTTAGCCGTACCAGCTAGTGGCGCCACTTAGTGTGTGTCTCACGTGGGTGACATAGTGGCTCTCGGTGGTCACCTGCTGAGTAGGTCCTGGATCGCCTGGAGCACGGCGTCGGGACGGCGCCAGGGGATGGAGGCGTGTCCGGCGCCGTGGACGAGGCGGTTCTCGCCGTGCGGGACGGACGCGGCCAGTGCGTCGTAGAGCCGCCGCTTGCCATCGATCTCCTCGCGCAGCAGCTGCTCGTTTTCGCCGATGAGCACTGCCTTCTTGAAGTCGTCGATATCCATGGCGGTGAGGAGGATCAGCGGCACGTCGGGCAGCGGTCCCGCCTGGCGCATCTCGTCGAGGAACCGGTCGCGATGGGGCACCACGTTGTAGCCGTCTTTGATCCATCCGGGGCTGACGTGGTTGTCGATGAGCGGCTCGCAGATCTCTTTTGGCCAGTCCGCCATCATCTGCGCGAGCAGACCGCGGTAGAGCTGGACGGCTTCCTCCGGTAGCTCGTCGGGCAGCTCCTGGTCGGGGTCCCAGTCGTCCCGCATCTCGTTCAACTCCTGGGGCATGTAGGCGTTGTAGTCCTCATGGTCGGTCTCCATCAGGACCAGGCCTGCCACCTCGTCGGGAAAGCGCGTAGCGTAGTGCCGGGCGAAGAGGCCGCCGAGGGAGTGGCCGACCAGCACATAGGGGGCGGGCACGCCAGCGGCGCGCAGTAGCCCGCGCAGCTCGTCGGTGACCTCGGCGCAGGTCGGCAGTGTGTCGATTCGGTCACTCCATCCCGTTCCGGTCCGGTCATAGACCACGCTCGTGGTGACCTTGGCGGCGCGCGCGTGGACGTTCCAGTAGTCCAGGCCGACCCCGCCGGCGCCGGGTAGGAACACCACCGCCGGGCTGCCGCTGCCCGAC
>JBGTNI010000033.1:0-53839 GCA_041743105.1 Mycobacteriales bacterium
CGATCCGCGCCGCCGGGCACGCTTGTCGCTGGGCGCGGTCCGCCGTGCGGCCGACCTGTCGTGGGAGCAGACCGTGGACGGACTGCTGGCGCTGTATGAGCGGCTTGCGCAGGCTCCTCGTCCGGAGTTGCTGCGCGCCTGCTAGCCGCGGCCGATCGGATTGCGGTGATGTAGGTACAGGGAGGGCGTCGGTCAGTTACGCTGGTGTGAGTTAAGGGATTGCGAGGCACACCGATGGCTGACTTTTCTAAGGGCTTCCCGTTTTTTGGGCTTGGCGAGGTCAGCATGAATAGGCTAGACGACGGCGTAGGCGTGCCGAGTCTTTCCAAGATGAGCGGGTTCGACGGCAAAGGCGACCCGAAATACGATCCCCTTACCCTCATGAAGAGCGCGCTCATATGGACGGCAATGAGGACGCTCAATCGCATGGCTCCCGGAGACCTAGACGAAGCTCGCAAGAGGGCGGGCGCGATGAGGATACGGAAGCATATGAAGAGACAGGCCAAAGCCTTCCAAGGCGCGGGTGGGCCGGCAACGCCTTACTACCCTCGTTCCCGCTCCGCGGCGGGCTACCGTGGATCCTCGGCATGGGCGGCGTGACCCGCCTAACAGGTAGATACGGCAGCGTTGCGTATCTACCTGCCTTGCTTATCTAAAATTCTCCGCTACTCTGGCGAATATCGATACACCCCCGTATCGAAAGTCGACGTTACCGCCGGAGTGAACCTTGCACGCCAACCCCATGGACGCCACCACCATGCACCGCCGCCGTTGGGGAATCCTGTCAGTGTTGGTGCTATGTCTACTCGTCGTCATTCTCGACAACACCATCCTCAACGTGGCACTGAAGGTGCTACAAGAAGACCTCGACGCGACCCAAAGCCAGCTGGAATGGGCGATCAACTCCTTCACGCTGGTCTTCGCCGGGCTCATGTTCACCGCGGGCGTGCTAGGCGATCGGTACGGCCGACGCCGTTTGCTGGTGATCGGCATGGTGCTCTTCGGCGCCGCGTCCGCACTGTCGGCCTTCGCAACCTCACCGGAGCTGCTGATCGCGAGTCGGGCGCTGATGGGTATCGGTGCCGCGGCGGTGCAGCCTCAGACGCTGTCGATCCTCACCAATGTGTTCTCCGCATCGGAACGCCCGAAAGCGCTGGGCATCTGGGCCGGCTTCGCTGGTCTGGCCGTCGCTATCGGTCCTATCACTGGAGGGCTGCTGTTGGAGCACTTCTGGTGGGGATCGATCTTCCTGATCAACGTTCCCGTCGTGCTGCTCGCGGTGCCGCTGGTGTTGCTGTTGGTTCCCGAGTCTGCCGATCCCGCACCCAAGCAGCTGGACCCGATCGGAGTCGTACTCTCCGTCGCCGGCTTGACGGCGCTGGTGTACGGCATCATTGAAGGGGGCAGCAGCACGCAATGGACCAGCCTGGGCGTAGCCGGGCCGCTGGTTGCGGGGGCGGTGTTGTTGGCGGCATTCGTTATCGTGGAGCGACGCAGCAGCCATCCGGCACTGGACGTGAGTCTGTTCAAGAAACCGGCGTTCACCGCCGCGGTCACCGCGATCACGTTGACGTTCTTCGCCCTGTCCGGCTCGATCTTCTACATGACGTTCTACATGCAGGCTGTGCGTGACTTCGATCCGCTACCGGCAGGCGCTTTGGTGGCGCCGGTTGCGCTGGGGTTGTTGATCGCGGCCACGGGCTCGGTACGAGCGGTTCGCAGGTTCGGTGCCAAGGTTGTGGTGACCGCCGGTATGGTCACAGCCGCGCTGACGATGGGCGCCTACTACCTCGTGGAGCGCGACACCCCCATTTGGCAGGTAGAGGTAATCGTCTTCGTGTTGGGGCTGGGGATGGGGAGCATCATGGCTCCGGCCACTGAGTCGGTGATGAGCACCATTCCGCGCGAGAAGGCCGGTGCTGGCAGCGCGGTGAACAACACCGTCCGCATGCTGGGCGGCGCCTTTGGTGTGGCCATCATCGGCTCGGTACTTGCCGCGTCGTATCGCTCGTCGTTTGGCGAGAAGGTCAACGCGTTCCCGGAGGCTGAGCGCCACGATGCGGGCGAGTCGATCGGAGGCACCCTGAATGCGGTCTCCAATTCGAACGAAGCAGTCAAAGCCGGTGAGCTACCGCCGACATTCCTGCAGCAGGTTCCCGCATTGATCGATTCGGCTAAGGACGCCTTCATTGTCGCCATGCACACCGCATCGCTATGGTCGGCGACTATTGTGCTACTCGGCGCGGTACTGGTGGCGATCTATCTTCCAGGTAAACCTCCGGAGCGAGACAGTGGACCGACCTCGAAAGAGTCAGAGGTAGCGGGGGTGAGCTAAGTGGTATCGCCGCCACTCGTCCGGAAACCGGGTCGGCCTCGCAGCGCGCAGGCCGAGCAGGCGGCACTGCAGGCAACCCTGGAGCTGCTGGCGTCGCATGGTGTACACGGTTTCGGCATGGAAGCGGTCGCTAACACGGCGGGCGTGGCGAAGACCACGGTGTACCGCCGCTGGCCCAGCAAGGACGACCTGATCGTCGACGCGCTGGTGCACATGAAAGGCGAGCCGGCGCCGCCGCCCGGGGACTCAGTGCGCGGCGATCTTCTCGCGCTGCTGCGCCGGATGCGGGACCAGCCGCGCAAAAACCTCGCGCTCCGCATTACGCCGCGTATCGTCGCCGAGGGCGAGTGTTGTCCGCAGCTGGTGGCGAAGTTCCGTGACCGGGTCGTACGGCCGCGCCGTGCGATCTTCGCAGCCGTGTTGCAACGCGGCATTCACTCCGGCGGGATCCGTAGCGACGCTGACGTCGAGCTGGTCACCGATCTACTCTGGTCGCCACCGTTGACATGCAATGTGAGTCGGGCACGGGTTTACCGCGACGAAGAGCTAGAGTTTTTGGTCGACACCGTGCTGCGGGGGCTGGCGCCCTCTGGCAGGCTAGCGCCATGAGCTACCCACGTGTCTTGGTCACCTATGGGTTCGGTCGCCGGCTTGTGGCGATCTTTGCGCTGGGTGGCATACTGCTTGCTGCGGGTTGCGGGGACGACGAGCGCGGTTCATGGGTATCTGGCGGCGAGCGGCCTAGCCGCGCTATTCCATCCTGCGATGCGGTGTCGGAGAGCTCACTGCGGCTACTAGAAGGCGCCGGCGAGCTGACGAAACTCGACGATCTCGATATGGACCTGCCTCGAAGCGAATGCTTGTGGGGCACATTTGATGACGGCAACTACATCTCCGTCATCATTTATCGCTCTGAAAGCGAGGCGGCCGGTTCGGATCTGCACGGAACTGGCCGTCGGGAGATCGATGACATTGCGGGGGTCGACGAAGCTTACTATTACGAGGCTGTGGACAGTTGTTCGGTCAGCGCTCGGGACGGCGTCCGAGTAGTAACTGTCGGCTATGAGCCACGCGGAGATTTCACCGAGTCCGGCTGTCGCTCTACCGCGGTGGTGATCATGCGTGACTATGCCGAGCGCAACCTCGGTCGATGATGAACGTCGTTGCGACATCGGATGCAGCGGAGCATGGTGTTTCTGGCAGGCTTAGGCGCATGACTGTTTCACCTGTCTCTTCGACTTCGACAACGACTTCGCCCGGGACACTGATTCTGCTCCGACACGGCGAGAGCGAATGGAACGCCAAGAACCTGTTCACTGGCTGGGTGGATGTAGATCTTTCCGCGACCGGAGAAGACGAAGCCCGACGCGGTGCGCGGCTACTAGTCGACGCTGGCGCACTACCCGATGTGGTGCACACGTCACTGCTGCGTCGCGCCATCCGCACTGCTGAGATCGCGCTCGGCGAGTGTGACCGGCACTGGGTGCCGGTTCGCCGGAGCTGGCGGCTCAACGAACGGCACTATGGCGCGTTGCAGGGCAAGGACAAAAAGCAGACACGCGAGCAGTTCGGTGACGAGCAGTTCATGCGTTGGCGGCGCTCCTACGATGTTCCGCCGCCGGAGTTAGAGCCCGTCGCGGAGTACTCGCAATTCCACGACGTTCGTTATGCCGCGTTGCCGCCCGAGGCCCGGCCCCGTAGCGAATGCCTCAAAGATGTGCTGCTGCGGGCTTTACCGTACTGGTACGATGCTATCGTTCCCGATCTGCTGGTTGGACGTACCGTGCTGGTCGCAGCGCACGGCAACTCGATACGCGCCTTGGTCAAGCACCTCGACGGGGTGGACGATGAGGCCATTGTAGGTCTCAACATTCCAACGGGTATTCCGCTGCGATACGAGCTGGATGCCGCGCTGCGGCCCACTGTCCCGGGTGGGGAGTATCTCGATCCTGCCGCCGCGGCGGCGGCAGTCGAAGCTGTGAAGAACCAAGGTCGGTAACGGGCCGTGACAGCCCAATGTGCACCGCGAAGCTCAGAACGATGGTGCGCCTGAGTCGCTGGTAGGCAGAGACGAGGGCATGTTGGGGTGCCGGTGTGAGCTTCCAGCCGGCGTGGTGTTGAGCCCCGCAACTCCAACGTGAATAAATCTCCGCCGACTTTCCTTGGGAACCATCCAGGCGCTCCCGCCGACTACTGAACAGATCGTTACTAAGTCGGCCCGAAGTAGCTAATTTGCAGGTTAGAAGACTGTACTTGTCTAGCTACTTTCGTACTGATTAGTAATCGGTTGACCGACGGCGCTCGTCGGTCTCACAGCGCGCGCTCTCATCGGGTACGCGTCATAGCCGAGGAGCAGCTACTGTCCACGACTGCGCGGGCTACCAATTCTCAGCCGCACCCGGATCAGGCCGCATACGGTACTGACCTGAGTAGCAGGCCAACCTCTAGAACGCGATCACCGCTACGATCGGTGGTGCCGCTGTTGCGGCGATTGCATTTTTACGCCGGAATTCTGGTAGCGCCGTTGCTGGTGATCGCAGCCCTGACGGGGCTCGCGTACACCCTCACTCCGCAGCTGGACGATCTCGTCTATCACGAGGAGTTCCATGTAACCAAGGTCGGAGATCAGACGCAGACATGGCCCAGGCAAGTCGCCGCCGCGCAGAAAGCTGTCCCGGACGGTTCGCTGGCATCGATATCGCCGCCGAACAAAACCGATGGGACCACCGAGGTAGCCTTCCACGTCCCGGGGTTGGGCGAAAAACAGCGCACTGCCTACGTCGACCCGTACACCGGTGAGGTACGGGGGGTACTGACCACCTGGTTCGGTTCCACTCCGTTGACCACCTGGTTAGATGACCTGCATCGCAATCTCCACCTGGGCGAATTCGGGCGGCATTACTCGGAGCTGGCGGCAAGTTGGCTGTGGGTACTGGTGTTGGTGGGGTTGGTGCTGTGGTTAAACCACCAACGAGGAAAACGCCGACTTCGCCGCGCGCTGTTCCCCGATGTAACGGCGAACAAGGGAGTTCGCCGAACTCGGAGCTGGCATGCCAGCGTGGGGATGTGGGTGGCAATCGGGCTGCTGGTGCTCAGTGTGACTGGGTTGACTTGGTCGGCGCATGCGGGTGCTCGGTTTGATGCACTCCAAGCAGCGCTACACAGCGGCACCGCGGAGCTCGACACGACCCTATCCGGCACAAGTCGGACCCCAGGTTCACCGGTCGATGAACCTGGGGCTGGGGGTTCGGATTCGGCTGGTAAGCCTGATCTGACAAGGATCGAGCTGGTGCTAGGAGCCGCTCGAGACAGGGGGCTCAACGGACCGGTCGAGATAAGTCCCAGCGCGGGATCCGAAACGGCATGGGTGGTCGCACAGACGGACAAAACCTGGCCGGTGGGACTGGATCAGGTAGCGGTCGATCCTGCGACCGGGACGGTCACCGATTACCTCCGCTGGTCAGATAAATCCATAGTGGACAAGCTCAGTGTGCTTGGGGTACAAGCACACATGGGCGTGCTGTTCGGAATCACCAATCAGATTGTGCTTGCCGTCATCGCAATCGGTTTACTCTGCATGATCTTCTGGGGATATCGCTCATGGTGGCAGCGTCGACCCACCAGAGCTGACCGTAAGGGCCTGTTTGGCCCGCCCGTGTCCCGCGGCGCCTGGCGAGAAATGCACCTTGGGCTCTTGGTCCTTGGAGTTGTCACCGTGGCCGTCATCGGGTGGGCGATTCCGTTGCTGGGCTGGAGTTTGCTGGGTTTTCTACTTCTCGACACAATCCTGGGTGGCATGCAACGGTACCGTCGGCATCGTAGGACCAGTGCCACAACGTCATGAGCGTCCAGATCAACGAGGACTGCGGGGTGCCTGAGACGCTCCGCAGAGTTCGTCGAGGTGATGCGCCAGCACAGACGTCAGTATGGGCTCCGAGATCAGCTCGGGTCGGGTTACCGCATGGAACGCAAGCCCGTCCGCCAACGCGTGAAGCCGTGTCAGCTCGAGTTCGGGGTTTACCTCGGGTCGGAGCAGGCCGGCGTCGTCGAGGTGCTGCATAACCTGCTCAAGCGTGGAACGCAGCCAGTCGTGGACTTCATTTTTGTAGGCATGAAGGCTGGAATCGGTGAGCGAGGCCCCGATAAAGGCCAGCCATATCTGCGCCTCAGCGCGCCGCCGGTCGTCAGTGGGGAGTAGCTCACCGATCATCTGCTCGGCGAGCTGTCGGGGATCGCCGGCCAGTGACACCGACGCCAACCGCGCTTGGATGTGCTCGCCCACAAGGTACAACGAAAATCTCAACATCTCAGCGTGACTTGCGAAGTAATGACGTAGTGCGCCCATCGAGAGGCCGGCTTCCTTCGCGACGGCGCGGAGAGAGGCGCCGGGTATTCCATCGCGCTGGATAACTCGGAGTACGGCCTCTCCCAGTTCCCGTCTGCGGAGCTGTTGATCGACGATTTTCGGCATGACTTGATTTATAGCACAACTGCGCTATGGTGCTAAATAGCGCAGCGGTGCTATTTAGTTGATCGACGGAGGATGACGATGAGGTCACGCAGAGCTAAGCGTCGGGGGGCGGTTGCGGGCATCCTGACAATCGCGGCCGGCCTGTTGGTATCGACACCTACCTTCGCGGTCGATCGACTCGTCCCGGATTTACGCGCAGACGTCAACCGGGATGGCCGGGTCTCGCTCAGCGGTAACGGTGACGACATCGGCGAGGAAACTCAGACCAAGGAACGCGGCGCGATATTCCTACCCAACCTCGACGACGACCAACGACGCTGTCGCGTAAGCCAGGAAGACATGGACGCGCTAGGTACCGAGGTCGATCGAACCTTGGCTGCCTGCCACGACGCCGCCGACAGTGTCGTCAACGGACCAGAAGACCTTGCCGACCTGGCTCGCATGAAGATCGGGGCGCAACCAGGTCTCAGTAAGACGGCGTCGGGACGGTTGGCTCTGAACCCGGGAGAAGAGAACTACGTACGCATCTTCATCCGCCGTGACGGCAACTTCGTCCCCCTTCTCCCGGAAACCGACGGCGAGTTGTCGGTAGCGCAGCTGCGCTCCGGGGTCGAACTGGCCGTTGAGGGACGCGACGTCATCAGAGACCCCGCCAGATGGGATGGGACCGTGACCGTGACCCTGACGGTCGAGGATCGAGGTCGACAAGGCACCGATCGGGTGCAGCTGAAAGTTGCACCGATGCTGCTGCAGAACGACCTACAGAAAGCCACCACGGTTTTCGCTGCTCAACCCAACACCGGGCCCGGGTTCCCCGTTGAGGGCGAGTCCGTCTCCACTGGGCGCGCGGACGTCCCAGGCGAGTGGGAGCTATTCGCATACTCTCTGGTCAACGCGGCGGAGGAAGCACAACTGCCACGATCGGCCACGCGTTTTATCAAGGGCACGCAGCAGTGGTGGAAAGACATGTGGTGGCAAGACATCTTCGAACCGGCCACCGTGAGCATGCCCGCACCTAACGGTGCCCAGGCGATGCGCATCGCTATCCGCTCGGCCAATCTCTGGGAGCTCGCCAAGCCGGACGGAACTGTTGTTCGCACACTTCGCCCCGCCGGCCGGATGGTTTTCCGGGATCTGCGCGGGCCAGGTGTCGGAGTAGTCCAAGAATTCACCGATCAAAGCCGACCATTCCGAGACGATCTACTCAACATGGGTGGGAACATCGAATCGCTCCCGGCCTACGGTACGTACCCCCACGGTCGAGTGGTCTACGGCTCGCACCCCGGCCGCAAGCCGGATCAAGCGTTCGTTCGGATGTTCGAAAGCCAAGGCTATCAACCACCTATCGTCATCGATACCTCCTGGCTCATGGTGGGGCACGCCGACGAAACGATGCACGTGGTCCCGGCTAAGAACTCCCTCGGCTGGACCTTGATGGTCGCCGATCCGCGACTCGCGGCGCGGACACTCAAACAAGCGCAAGAGCAGGGCGCCGGGAACGTCAAGTTGTTCGCCGATACCCGCTCGCCTGAAAAACCTTCCGTGAACGAGGTACTGAAGGACTCGGAACTGATGACCCACAACGAAGCGGCCGCTAAACATATCGACGAGCAGATCTCGGTCATGCTCGCCGAAACTGGGCTGCGATCGACCGATCTGATCCCCGTGCCGGTGCTTTTCGAGAAGGCACGCGAAAGCAAGGACATGCACGGATACCGCGCGGTGACTCCGGGGATCCCCAACGGCCTGTCTCTGACAGCTAAGCACTTCGCGGCACCCGACCCGCACGGGCCAGTGGTCAACGGTCGAGATCTCTTCAAGGCGGCCACCGAAACCGCACTCGCCAAAACCGGAGTGAACGTGCACTGGGTTGAGGACTTCTTCTGGGCTCACCTTGGCGGCGGCGAAGTGCATTGCGCCACCAACGCCTGGCGAGACACCAGCTCAACCGATAGATGGTGGGCTGGCGCTCAACTGATGGGAAACCGGCCTCGACGATAGTTGCGCGATGCCGCGACTAGCTCGCTTCCCACGAGATGACGTTTGTCGATTCGATCTAACTTCGTCGGTCCGGCGACCGCGCCGACATAGCCGTCCAAGGTTGATAGGTCCGCTACCCACACCCGCGACCCGACAACGCTGCCCCAGCCGCCGCGGACCCCAATGCCAAGCATGTCGATCTCCGTCATGTCAACGCCCATGCCGAAGCCGGTGCATTTGAGCGCAGCTTCTTTCCGTACCCATAGCCGCAGCGCTAGCCCTGCCGCTTCGGCCTTGGGGAGCCCCGCGATCCGATGACGTTCTCGGTAGGTCAAGCTCGCGGGAGCTATGGCAAGCCAATTGACACGATTGTTCACGGCTTCGACGTCGACGCCGAGCGAGGCGTGCCCCAACGCCACAGCAACCATGCCGCGTGTGTGGGAGATGCTGAACGTCACGTCGGTAGACGGCAGCGATGGTTTGCCATGATCGGTGCCGCCACAACGCCCGCAGCGGCGAGTGTACGGCTCGTCGAGCCTGACACCGAGTGCATCGCCGATCGCGACCCGCAGCAGGGCGTGGGCGGCGAGCACGGCCGATCGGTCTGCCGATTGGCGCATGCGCGCAGCAACGTGCCGCTCCGGCTCAGCCACCAGCTCCGTCAACTCGGCGAGATCGGAGTCCGACAGTCCGCCGATGGAGCACATCCAAAGCGTGACTGACGTCGGTTGCGCCATGGACGCCCTTAGGTGAGATGGTGACGCTTACCGTGTGGGACCGCGCGACCTCGATCGGCCATGATGACTCCTACGACGCACTCGGTGGGGACTCTCCCTGATCTCGGTAGCCCAGCTATGGTACGTCACCACTCCGGGGCCGTACGGGAGAACGCGGTTTGCGTGACCGAAGGGGCATCCGCTTATGACCAACGGCCGGGCGGGCACCACGGACGCCGAGGCGGTGGCGGAGGCTGAGGCCTAGTTGGTTCTGGAGATGGGCCCGTGCGCGGCACACAGTAAGGCGTACATGGAGTAGGAGGAGGAGTGCATGGTGGCTTGGGGCCGCCAGGCATAGGCTTCCTGAGTTCAGCAGGGATAGGGGATCCGTGCGTGTGCTCGGGTAGGTTGTCGAAGGTGAGGTTACGCCTCGCGAAGTGATCATCCAGGGCTGTTTGAGTGGTGGCGTATTGTCGGCTCGATATGATTTCGGCGAGGCTGCGCTGCGTAACGTTGCCAACGCTCATCCAGCGGGAGAATACGCAGGGCCATACTTCTCCTGCTGGGGAGATAGCCAGTACTCCGTTGGTGCAGTTGCCGCATAGTTGTGTCATGTCGGCTTGGCGTTCGCGTATGCCTCGGCCTACTTGGCGGAGGTAGTCGACGCCGATGTGTCCGTCCACGCCGATGGTTTTGAGTTTACCCAAGGCTTGATCGACCCGTTGGCTGTTTTCGATGCCGATGACACCAACGCGCAGCGGAATACCTAAATTCACTGCTTTTTCGATGTTGGCTGTTGTCTTCTCGAAACTGCCCCGACGGTAGGTGATTGTGTCGTGTTCTTCGGCTCTATCGGAGTAGTAGCTGGTAGCCAGGTTGACACCGGGTTGTGAAAAGGCCTCCCATAGTCCAGGGCTGATGTGAGTGAGGTTACTGAACACCTCGACGTCAAGCCCACGCGATAGCGCATAGGGGATCAGTGCGGGAAGCTCCGGGTGTAGCGTCGGCTCGCCACCGATAAATTGCACCGCGGACACGCCCAAATCACTCGCCTGATCTATCACCCGCTCCCAGTCCCGGCGGACCATAACACCGTGGGTGCCCTTGGGGCCGGAGTCCGCGTAACAGTGCACACAAGACAGCTGGCATTTCCCAGTGATCTCCAACCACACAAACCGTAAAGCCCCTGAACTTTTCACCACGGAACCCGCAACAGCATCCGGACGCGTGATAACCGACATATGGATCAAATCACCCAGAAGATCCGACATATTGACGTGCTAGATGCTATCGCGCATCAAGGTCCTTTCATCGATAACACCCTGAGTGGTGGTGTCAATGTCAATTTCTAGTCGATACGGTACATTATTGGCTAAATCGCTCATTATTGACGAAACTCTGCCACACTGGGCTTGTGGCCAGCTTTACTGATCGACCTGGCTATCTGAGGGCACCCAAAGTGGTTCCGAAAGCGGTGGTACTGGATCTGGATGGCACAGTGCTGACCATCGTCGATGGGAGACTTCAGGTCACGGCTGAGCTGCTGGAGGCAGTGCAGTACCTGCATGAGCGTGGGGTACCGGTGATCCTAGCAACCGGCCGAGCTCCACGAGACATTCAGATGATCTGCGATTTGTTTCCTGACCGGGAAGGCAAGGGTAGTTGCCTGGAATATGTTGTCTGCAACAACGGCGGATGCATCTACGATGTGCGCACCGGGCACGTCGCCGATCCGATGCGGTTTTCGCGCGACCTCGCCACCGATATCGTGAAGCATCTACAGGAAGGCGAGCATCGGGTTGTTGTAGCGGTTGAGCACGACGCTACGCCGGGTGGCATCGTCACAGCGCATCCCGGTTTTGGCTGGCGCTGGTCATCCAGGAGAGAAACGCCTAATCCGCTGGTTGCGGTTACCGAAGACCCCATGAAGTTGTTCGTCCGCTGTCAAGGGTCATGTTGTTGGCACGAGGAAGGCGGCTGGAAAGAGGGCGCTGATATCAGGTTGCGTACAGCTGTCCAGGAGTACGCCGACGGGCACTCCTCCGGCGATCGGCTCACCGTCACGCGTTCCCTCAATGGCAATATCGAGTGTGGGCCGGCAAAAGCGGAAAAGGGATCGATCATCTGGGGCCTGCTACAACGGGACCCGTTTAATCTGACAGATCCGCATGATGTACTCGCCTTCGGCGACAACGTCAATGACATTTCGATGGGGAGATTCATTATTGTTGCTGTGGGGTCAAAGGCGGACCCGTGGTTACTAGAAGTCGCCTACGCCACCGCGCTGGGCCCGAACAGAGAGGGGGTCGCGCGGTAACTACGCCAGACAGTATTTCCCCGAATGGAGGAGAGCCAGGGTAGCGCCACGCGGCCTTCTCCACTCCGCCGGCCGAGTGGAGAAGGCCGGGAAAGACCATAGGCGCATAGGGCCAGGTATGCAGTGATCCCACCCAAGTGAAAGGCCGCTCCGTGCCCGGGGATTCAGGTATACCAACGCGGAGTGATCAGGGCAGGTAGCCGCGGTCGACGATGCGTTGGGCTGATTCGGCGTAGCGTTGTGGGTCGTTGGGCGCCAGGGTGGCGAGCCCATCGACGTAACGGTTGTACATGCAGAACGCGGCCGCGATCAGCACGGTGTCGTGGATTTCGATGTCGGTCGCTCCCTGCGCGCGGGCGGCTTCCACCATGTGGGTGGTGACTTTGCGGCCGTCCTCGCGCACGTCCCCGGCGATGCGTAGCAGCGCGCGGAGTTTCGCGGAGATCGGTGCGGTGTCAAGGTTGGTGCGCACCTGATCGACCAGGGTCATGCCGGCGTCGAGTTGCGCCGCGGCGAATGCCGAATGCGAGGCGCAACAGAAGGTGCATTCGTTGAGACCGGAGACGTACGCGGCTATCAACTCGCGCTCCCCGGGCGTGAGTGAATTCCGACCGCGTAGCAGTACCTCGGCTAGCTCACTAAGCGGTTTGGCGGTTTCCGGTCGGAACTGCAATAGCCCGTTGATCCCAGGAGATCGGGTTTCGTCTACGCCTAGATCGATGTGTGCCATGAGGTTTTTCTCCATCGGTCGCCGTTGGAGTGTATGCCCCGGGGGTGAACCGCGAAATCGCCGAGACCGAAGCACAGGATCACAAACATTTTCGTCGGGTCTGTTCCTTCCGTCAAGGTGTCCGTTCAGCGACTTGCACACAACGGAAGGCAGTGGTAAGTCAGAAGGGTGTAGCGGCTTTTTCACCCGGATTTCCGTACCGCTGAACCGGCAGCCGATGGCTTAGTTTGGACGATCATGGCCGACTCAACAACTACTGGCAAAAGGAACCGTTCGTTGTTGCGGTTTCCCCTCACACTGGGCGACTTCGGCACGCGAGGGTTTCGGTTGGACCGGCCGGCGGCCCGTGCGGTGCTCGAGACGGCCGGCCGTTCTCATGTGCTCGGCTTGAATCTGGAGATCTCTTCTTGGCGGGATCCACACGATGCACTGAGCGAAATTCCCGAGGACCAACGGGGATACGCGTATGAGGGCGCGGCGCTATGGGCCGCGCTGCTCGACCGGCTCACCCTCGGACGGGCCAAGGCGTTTGCTCGCCTGCTAGCCGGTCCCGGCGACCGTTACATCCACCTTGTGCACATCGGTGCGGGCTGGGTATTGGCTCCGTTCCGCATTCGCGGCCCTGTGCCCTTGCCGAGCACGCCGCTGTGGCGGTGGTTTGCCGTGGACGGCAGCGGCTTCGCGGAGGTGTACTTCGGAGGCACTCGCGCGTTGCTCCGCCGAGCACGGAAGGCCCCGGGCACCAGGTGGGCAGTCAGAATCGCCGGCTGCGGCCGCGCGCTGTGGTTCGCGGAATCCGCTGATCCCGAAGGGCTGGAGGCCGTGATCGCGGAGGCCCCCGACCTGGCGCGACCGCATCTGTGGTCTGGCGTAGGTCTGGCATGCACCTACAACGGAGGTAGCGATGACACCGGCCGCGAGCGGCTGATCGCCGCTTCGGGAAAGTATTACGACCATTTCGCGCAGGGTGTGGTGTTCGCGGCTAGAGCGCGAATTCGACAAGGGCACGTACCCGACCACACCGAACGCGCCTGTACCCAAGTGCTCGATGTGAGCGCCGCGGATGCCAGTTCTTGGGCCGGCAAGGCCGAAGAGGGACTGCTCGAGGCGAGAGCCGTCGAGGCATTTGTGGAGATGAAGTCCCGAGTGCGGCAGATGATTGCTACACGTTCCTAGCAGTGTTCGCAGCAATGCGAGGGAAGCGGCGAACGATGTCCGTTTGCACCTGGTAAGAGGCAGTGGTAAGCCAGTAAGTAGCGGTTTTCCACCCGATCCCCACGCCACCTGTGCCGCAAGGCGGTGAATGCTCAGTAGTTTGGACGGCCATGACGAACACAACCACTACGAATGGTTCGGCTTCTCCCCCAGGCCGTCGTTCGCTGTTGGGGTTACCACTCACCATGGCCGAATTCGACAAGCGTGGATTCCGGTTGGACCGGCCACAGGCTCGTGCCGTGCTCGAGACGGCAGGTCGTAGTTTTCTGACCGGCTTTAACCTGGAGGTCTCCCGATGGCGGAACCCCCACGATGCGCTCAGCGACATCCCTGAGGATCAAAGGGGATTCGCCTACGAGGGTGCGGCGCAGTATGCCGCGCTGCTCGACTTGTTCACCGCGGGGCGGGCCAAGGCGTTTGCTCGCCTGCTAGCCGGAGCCGGCGACCGATACGTCCATCTTGTGCATATCGGTGCGGGTTGGTGGTTCACTCCGCTCCGGATCTCGGCCATGGTGCGGCTGCCGCGCACACCACTTTTTCGCTGGTTGGCCTTGGATGGCAACGGCTTCGGTGAGGTGTACTTCGGCGGCATACCGGCATTGCTCCACCGAGCACGAAGAGCACCCAGCGCCGTGTGGGAGGCCAAGCTCGCCGGCTGCGGCCGCGCGCTGTGGTTCGTCCAGTCCGCCGATCCCGACGGTGTGGAGGCCGTGATCGCGGAAGCTCCCAAGTCGGCCCGTCCGCATCTGTGGGCCGGGGTAGGGCTTGCCTGCGCCTACGCCGGAGCCATCGACGACGCCTGCCGCGAGCGGCTGATCGGCGCGGCGGGGAGGTATTCCCCGTATTTCGCGCAGGGCGTGGTGTTCGCGGCCCTTGCGCGAGTTCGCGCCGGGAATGTGCCCCACCATACTGAACGTGCGTGCGCTCAGGCGCTTGGCATGAACGCGCAGGAGGCCTGTCTTCGTGGTGAGGAGGCGGGTAAGGATCTGCATGAGTCCCCTGACGTGGGGGCTTATCTAGAACTGAAGTCCCGGGTGCGGTCGATTATCGATACACACTGCTGACAGCGAGAGGGAGGCGACGAGCGATGCCCGCTTTTGCGCGCAAGGCTGTCTCGATAGCCGTCGTCTTGATTGTCTGCGCTACGCTCGGCGTGCTGGTCGTCCGTCCAAGTCTCAGCTCCGAGCAGGCCGAGCGATTGGCGTCGCAGTACCGCTTTACCGCGACGCCGCTGAACTCTGCGCCGGCTGGGGCGCGTACACAACGCACCGTCGCGCCCAGCCTCCGCAACATTGCGGCCTGGATCTCGGCGAGCGGCGCAGCGGCAGCCCTGACCGACCTGCGAGGTTTGGGACGTACCGCCGACGTATGTCTGGTAGACCCACGCGACGATTCCGTGACGCTACGTGCCGTGCCTGGCGACGGCACGAGTGGCTACCCGGTTGTGACACTCGCACCTGATGGGCTACGTCACGACTCGACTATGGCGCCGATGGGATGCGTGCCCGTCAATCTGGACGCCGACGAGACTACCGACTTCCTGGTCTACTACTCGGGCCGACCGCCGGTTCTGTTCGTCAACGACGGCCAGTCCGCTGTACCACGCCGAGAGAGCTTCCACGCGACCGAGTTGATCGAGTCCAGGGAAGTATGGAACACCACCACCGTCAACGTTGGCGACATCGACGGCGACGGGTACGCCGACCTCCTGGTCGGTAATTATTTTCCCGATGGCGCGAGGATCCTTGATCCGACCGCGGACGATGACCCCCGCATCTCGATGAACGACTCGATGTCATTGGCACGCAACGGTGGGCGCAACCGAATCCTGCTGACCAAGCCGAGCGGGAGGCCACATACAAAGCCGCTTATCACCGATGCCAGCGCCGCGTTGTCTGAGCGCGCGGCGGCCTCCTGGACGCTAGCCACCGGCATGCAGGATCTCACCGGCGATGGTCGCCCGGAGATCTACCAAGCCAACGACTTCGGTCCAGACCAGCTGCTGGTGAACCATTCCACGCCGGGTTCGGTCCGGTTGACTGAGGTCAAAGGCAAGCGCGACCTGATCACGCCCAAGTCTGAGGTGCTCGGATACGACTCGTTCAAGGGCATGGGCGTGGCCTTCACCTATCGCGATGGAAACGCTCTTCCGACGATCATGGTCAGCAATATCACCACGCCATTCGCGTTACATGAAACCAATTTCGCGTTTGCCCCCGATGGATCGGGTAAGGAGCTGCTTCGTGGTCGGATGCCGTACCGGGAACGTAGCGAGAAACTCGGCATCGCGCGGGGCGGATGGTGTTGGGACATTAAGGCGGGCGATTTCAACAACGACGGCGACGACGAGATCGTGCAGGCCAACGGCTTCCTCAAGGGGACGGTAAACCGCTGGCCGATCGTCCAGGAACTCGCGACGGGCAACGACGAGCTGCTGCGATACCCCCAGTTGTGGCCGAAATTCCGTGTTGGCGACGACCTGTCAGGTAAGGAGCCGAACCGATTCTGGGGTGTCGGTCCGGGTGGCCGCTACTACGACCTGGCCAAGCAGGTGGGAATCTCCTTCCCGGACAACAGCAGGGCGCTGGCGTTAGGTGACGTCAATGGCGACGGCCGACTCGACATGGTCGTAGCCAACCAGTGGGAAGACTCGATGGTGCTACTCAACACCGCCCCCGAGAGTGGTTCGGCTGCCGACGTGCGGCTAGTCAGGCCCGGCGTCACCGACGGCGCGAGCGTGGTCGCGATCGGCGCGCAGATCGAACTGGATCACCCAGCGCACCCGCAGAAGGCGCAGGTATACCCCGCCAACGGTCACACGGGGGTTTCCTCGGCCGATATCCACCTGGCGCTGCCGCACGGCGATTCCGTCCCGGCGACCGTCACCTGGAGGGACACCGCGGGCCTACACACAGCACGCATCCAGGTCGAGCCAGGACACCGAACGGTGTTGCTTAAGCCAGATGGAACGGTGGTGCTCCGATGACAGCGACAGTCCCGGCCACGACGACCTCCGACAGCTCCCTCGACCAACAGGTCGAGCAACCGACGCTGACCGCCACTGCGTCTCCGTCCGCGGACCGTCGAGTAAAGGCACTGGCCAGGTTCGCCACCACGATCACCATTTTCAACATCCTCGGTTACACGCTGCTGGGGTTCGAGCAGGCGCCGATCACCCCGATCGTCGCCGCGCTCACCAGCTACGCGGCGGCGATCATGTTCGAAGCGGTGGACGCGTGGGCGCTGCGCCGTAGACCGGAGTTCGCGGGAGGCTTGCGTGCGATGGTCATCTTCCTACTCCCGGCGCATATCGTCGGGCTCGCCTCCGGGATGTTGTTGTGGGGTAACTCGTCGCTATGGCCGTACATATTCGCGGTCGCGGTGGCCAACGGATCGAAATACGTGGTGCGCGTGCCGGTCCGCGGCAAGCTGCGGCATGTGCTCAATCCATCGAACACCGGCATCGCGCTTACTCTGCTGTTGTTTCCATGGGTCGGCATTGCCCCGCCGTACCACTTCACCAGCTTCACCCATGGTGCGCTCGACTGGCTTCTGCCGCTGGGCATCTTGATGTTCGGCACGATGCTGAACCTGAAGCTCACCGGCAAGACACCCCTGATCCTCGGCTGGGTTGGCGGATTCGTGGCCCAGGCCTTGGTGCGCTGGGCGTTGCTGGACCACGCACTGCTCGCCGCCCTGCTACCAATGACCGGGCTGGCGTTCATTTTGTTCACTAACTACATGATTACCGACCCTGGTACGACTCCAGTCTCGCCGCGCAACCAGGTCATCTTCGGGATCGCCACAGCCGCGGTTTACGGGATCCTCGTGGTCTCGGGCGTGAGCTTCGGGTTGTTCTTTGCTTTAGTGATCACCTGTGCGTTGCGCGGGGTGGTGCTGATCGCGGCGCCCTATTATCGGGCGGTTCGTGAGCGTGTCACATGACGCGGCCACCGCGCATAGCCATCGTCGGGATGGCGTGTCGCTACCCAGACGCCACCGATGCGGGTGAGTTATGGCAGACCGTGCTCGGCCGCCGACGCGGCTTCCGTCGATTGCCGGCCGACCGGCTCGGCGAGGCCTACCACGGTTCAAAGGACGAGCCTGACACCACATATGTCACCCACGCCGGGCTGCTGCGCGGCTGGAGCTTTGATCGCGAGCGGTTCGGGGTTCCCGGCCCGTTATATCGAGCGGTCGACCACACCCATTGGCTAGCGCTGCAGGTTGCGGCCGAAGCTTTGGTGGATGCGGGTTTCCCAGACGCCGAGGGCCTTGACCGGGATCGGGTGGGTGTGATCTTGGGCAATACGCTCACCGGCGAGTTCGCTCGGGCCTCACAGTTGCGGCTGCGCTGGCCGTTCGTGGGGCGCGTGGCGGCAGCCGCCATGGCCGAGGCCGGGATATCGGACGAGCAGATCGCGCGAGCCATCTCGGCGATGGAAGACCTAGTCAAGCGTCCGTTTCCGGTTCCGAGCGATGAGTCGCTCGCCGGTGGACTTGCCAACACGATTGCGGGCCGGGTGTGCAACTATTTCGACTTCCACGGCACCGGATACACCGTGGATGGTGCGTGTTCATCGAGCCTGCTGTCGGTGATGGCCGCGTGTCGGGCGTTGGCGGCAGGCGAGCTCGACTTCGCACTGGCCGGTGGGGTCGACCTCAGTCTCGATCCGTTCGAGCTAGTGGGCTTCGCCAGGATGGGAGCCCTCGCTGTCGATGAGATGCGGATCTACGACGCTGCTCCCACCGGATTCCTCCCCGGCGAAGGGTGTGGCGTAGTTGCGTTAGTTCGAGCCGACGACGCCGAACGTGCCGGCATGCGTTGCTACGCCACGTTGATTGGGTGGGGCACCTCATCCGACGGCGCCGGCGGCCTTACTCGACCTAAGGAGTCCGGCCAGGTAAAGGCCGCGTTACGAGCATATGAGATGGCGCAGATCGGTCCCGACTCCGTGGACTTAATTGAGGGACACGGTACTGGCACCGCGGTCGGCGACGCTGTCGAGCTGACGGCACTGAGTCACGTTCGTGGCGCGGGTGCGGCGAAGGCAGCGCTAGGGTCCATCAAAGCCAACATAGGACACACCAAGGCCGCGGCGGGTGTCGCCGGAATGATCAAGGCGGCGCTAGCGATACACCGCCGTGTGCTCCCGCCGACCACCGGCTGCCGCGAGCTACACCAACTTCTGCGCGAGCGCGACATTCCGCTGCGCATCCTGGCTGAGCCGGAACCATGGCCGACGTCGTTGCCACGTGCTTGCGTGTCGTCGATGGGGTTCGGCGGGATCAACACGCACGTCATAGTGGAGGGGAGTCCCGCTCATCCGGTGACTTCCTTACCTACCGCTGTACAGGCATGGAGTCGGCCATCGCCTCCCCAGGAAATCGTTCTGCTGACGGCAGACAGCATCGACGAACTCGGCGCGCGATTACACCTGATGGCGGAGCGAGCAGCCACGCTCAGCAGCGCGGAGCTAGGTGACCTGGCCGCGACGGAGCACCAAAGCGGGCAGGTAAACCAGGCAAATAAGGCGGTCCGGTGTGCTCTGGTCGCCGCCACTCCCGAGCGCCTCTCGCAGTTGGCACAGGCTGCCCGCGAGCGGATCGCCAGCTGGGACGGGCACGTGCTGGTGGACGAATCCGGATACGTGCTGAGCTCTGGGTCCCAGGGTCGAGTCGGCGTGCTCTTCCCAGGCCAGGCCGCGCCGGTACGTGCGGAACTCGACTGCTGGGCGGCTCCACTGGACGTACCGCCGGTGCCAGGCGGACTACGGATCCGCGACGGAGACACCGATACCGCCGTTGCGCAGCCGGCTATCATTCGCCAGTCTCTCGCCGGCCTGGCCTGGCTAACGGCGATGGGTTGTCAGGCGGTCGGCGCAGTCGGCCACAGCGTCGGCGAGGTCGCGGCGTTGGTCTGGGCGGGAGCGATGAGCCCCACGGAAGGACTGCTCTTCGCCTCAGAACGCGGCCGACTCATGGCAGAGCACGGCCAACCGGGCACGACCATGGCCAGTATCGGCGTCGACGTCGACCGGACGCATCAGTTGCTTTCGAGTCTCGACGTCACGGTGTCCGGGGTGAACGCGCCCACTCAGACCACCGTCTCGGGACGCGAAGACGTCATCGGTGCAGCCGTGGCAAAGGCACACCGCGCGGGGATACCAGCCATCGTTCTCCCGGTATCGCACGGTTTCCACAGCGAGGCGATGCGGCCGGTACGGGAACCCCTGCGACACTGGTTGCGGCAGGTTGGCATCAGGGAACCGAGCCTGTCTGTGTTCTCCACTGTCACCGGCAAGCTGTTGCACGGGAACCCAGCAGATGTGCTGATCGAGCAGCTCACCCTGCCGGTCCGGTTCGTCGAAGCGTTGAAGCTGCTGGCCGGGCGATGTGATCTGTTGGTCGAAGTCGGGCCTGGCACCACCCTTACTAACCTCGCAAGCGCTTGTGGGGTAAACGTTCCAGCGGTTGCGATGGACTGCGGTGCAACGGGGCGGCATGCCCTGGCGACCGCCGCGATCGTGGCGGTCGGTGCAGGTGACCTGACGCCGTGGTTTGACGGCCGCATGCACCGTACGCTCAGCCTCGATACGCCGATTTCCTTGCTGACCAATCCATGCGAAACTACGACAGCGCCACCCCGGGCTCTCCTAGAGCGCCCAGCGGTGGTTCCCGAAAGCCCCGAGCCGCCGCTGGTTTCCGACGGCGATCCGCTGCAGGTTTTGCGGGAACATCTCAGCAGGACACTCGAACTTCCGATGCGTTCGATCCAACCAGATAGTTCGTTCCTAGGCGATCTGCACTTGAACTCGCTGCAGCTGGCCAATGTGATGACGGAAGTTTCTGGCCTGCTCGGCAAGGCCATGCCCGCCATGCCGATGTCGATGGCCGCAGCGAGCGTGGGCGAGGCCGCGCAACTACTGGCTTCCGGGCCGGACGCGACACCAGAGCGGGACGCCCCGCTCGCCGGTGTCCGAGACTGGGTACGGATGTTCGAACATGACTGGAAGCCAGTCGGTGACTCCGCTCGTCGCCTGGAAGATGTCCAGTGGACAGTACATGCTCCCGAAGGTCATTGGCTGCACGAAACGGCCGCTCGCCGCAGTTCGGAGGGACGCAGCGGGCTGGCCATCTTGCTCGATGGTGGTGTGCCAGAGGTCGCCGCGATGCTGCGACGCATCGCCCAGGACAGTCCCGCGTTCCTGGCCGTGTTGCACCATGGCCATCCAGCGGCAGCGGCGCTCGCGCGCAGTGCGGTCGTCGAACTACCCTCCTGCGCGGCGACCGTCGTCCAGCTGCCCCCAGACGCAAGTTACTTCGACCTCGGATCTGTCGCTCTCGACGGCTACCAGGAGTTGCGGGTCGACCCCGATGGCGGCGTGTGCCGGATCGGTACGAATACACGGGAGTCGGGTGGTAGAGGGGATATACCTCTCGACGCCGGCGATGTGTGTCTGGTCACCGGTGGAACCACCGGTATCACCGCCTATTGTGCAGCTGAACTCGCCGCCCGTACCGGATGCATTCTGGTCCTGCTCGGTCGCTCGCCGGTGGATCATCCACCGGTCCAAGCCGGGCTATCGGCACTGGGTCCACATGCTCACTATGTCCAATGCAATGTCTCCGATCGGGACCAGGTACGTGCTGCGCTTGCCGCGTTGCGGGCGTTTGGTCCGGTGCGGGGCCTCCTGCATGGTGCTGGTGTGAACGTGCCGAGACCCATGGTTGAGGTGACGGCGGACAGCCTTGAGGCGATGGTCGCGCCGAAGGTCGGTGGGCTGCGCACACTGTTGGCGGAGATCGGCACCCAGCTGCGAGTGGTGGTCGGTTTCGGTTCGATCATCGGACGGCGGGGTCTGTCCGGGCAGTCGGAATACTGCGTGGCGAACGACTGGATGCGGCACGAGATGCTCGGGTGGAGCAGCCGGTTTCCACTGTGCCGTAGCAGGATGTTGGAGTGGTCGGCCTGGTCGGAGATCGGAATGGGGCCGCGGATGGGTGTCCTCGACAACCTTCGCGCCCAGGGCATCGTGCCGATCGCGCCCACGGCGGGCGCCGAAGCAATGATCGCAGCGCTGAAGGACGAGCACGCACCAGTAACCCTCTTGGTGACCGGACGGTTCCCGGCCGGACCGACCTTGACCGTCGAAGGACCGGTCCATCGCCCCTTGCGCTTCTGCGACGAGATGCCGATCCGGACTGCCGGGGTGGAGGCGGTGATAGAGACGTCTATCTCTCTGGGGAGCGACCCGTACCTCGATGAACACCGGATCGAGACAGTCCCGGTGCTTCCCGCGGCGATCGGTCTGGAGGCGATGGCTCAGGCTGCCGCGGCGGCTGTTGGTGAACTCGACCATTACTCCTTCACTGACATTGAGCTGCATGCTCCGGTCACAGTAGACGAGTTGGACTCCCGCACTATGCGGATCGCCGCGCTAGCCACGCACCGGAACGAGGTGGACGTCGTCCTGCGTGACGATGCGGACGGCTTCGCCGCCGACCGATTCACTGCGACCATGAGTTCCGCACAGCCGGAGCCTTCCCGAATCGACGGCGCGATCCCGCCCTCCGCCGCGCAGCCGCACGCCTTCTACGGTCCGCTTTACTTCCATACTGGCCGGTTTCGCCGAGTAATCAGATACGAACATCTGTCCGCCTTTGGCTTATCGGCCTGGATCCAGGCCGATGCCCGCTCACGGTGGTTCTCGCAATTTCATGACCAGCGTCTGTTGCTGGGGGATCCCGGCGCGCATGACGCAAGTCTGCACGTGTTGCTGGCCTGCCTCCCACATCGACGCGCCGTACCGGTCGCTGCCGACCGGATGACCGTGTGGCGTAAGCCGAGCGGCATGCTCAGAGTGCTTGCCACGGAACGACACCACACCGTAGACGACTGTGTATTCGATGTCGATGTGGTGAACGCTGACGGCCATGCGGTAGCGCGTTGGGATGGTTTACGACTGCGGGCGCTCGGACCACGGAACTGGACCGAGCCGATACCGATTGAGCTGGTGGGACCGATACTCAGCAGGCGGTTGATCGAGTGTGGGCTGGCTGACAATGTCGAGTTGGTGACGTCGGCGGAAGGGGTAGTCGTTAGGTCGGCCTTTCCTGTCGGCGTGCACTGGGAGATGGTGTCGCCCAACGCGGACGAGCTGGACACTCGCCTTGTTCGAGCCGTCGCCAACAAAGCGGCCGAAGGGCTTGACGCCGCCGCGACGAGGGTTCGATGTGCCCGCCGCGCATTGAGCGAAACCTCGCTGGGCGAGCGTTCGGATCAGTCGTTGGTGATCGACGAGGTGACCGAGGATTCGATGGTCGTGCTACGCGCGGGGCAGATCAGAATTACCACCGCCCGGCTGGCCACTAGTTGGGCCGATCCTCTCGTGGTCGCGGTGGCCACGATCGATCGGAGTTGAGCCGTGCGCGTCTACCATCACCGTCATCGGGTGACTTTCGATGAGACCAATCTCGTGGGCAATGTCTACTTCGCGCATTACCTGCACTGGCAGGGCCACTGCAGGGAAGGTTTTCTCGCCGACCACGCGCCCGGAGTGGTGGAAGCTCTGCGAACTGGGGAACTGACAATGGCGACCATGTCCTGCGACATGGAGTACTACGCCGAGTGCTTCGCGCTCGACGAGATCGAAATCTCGATGACCCTGCGCGAGATGCACGGCAATCGGCTGGCGATGAGCTTCGACTTCCGGCGCGATGGGCGACGCGTCGCCCGTGGCACCCAAACCGCTGTCTGTCTGCGCCGCACCGAATCCGGCATGGAGCCCATAGATATTCCCGAAGAAATGTCACGGGCTATCGCCGGACAGGACTAGGTGAGGATACGCACGAGGCCGCACGGTGACCCAGCCGCTACCAGATCTTGACGCGCTGGTCGGGTGGGCGGAACAACGTGTCGCCTTCCTTGACGTTGAACGCCGCGTAGTACTCCGGCAGATTGCTCACAACGCCGTTGGTGCGGAACTCCGCTGGACTATGTGGATCCTCCAGCAGCAACGAGCGCAGCTGCTCATCCCTAATCTTGTTCCGCCATGCCTGTGCCCAGCCCAGGAAGAAGCGTTGTTCGCCGGTGAAGCTGTCCAGCTTGGGCGCTGTTTTACTCCCGAGTGAGAGCCGATATGCCCGCATTGCCATGGTGAGTCCGGCCAGATCGGCGATGTTCTCACCCAAAGTGAGTTCTCCGTTGATCTGCTGACCGGGCAGCGCCTCGTAGGCCGAGTACTGCGTGGTCAAGGCGGCGGTTCGCTCGGTGAACCGTTTCTCGTCTTCCTTCGTCCACCAGTTGCGCAGGTTCCCGTCGCCATCGAACTTGCTGCCCTGATCATCGAACGCGTGGCTGATCTCGTGACCGATCACCGCACCGATGGCCCCATAGTTGACCGCATCGTCGGCTTTCGCGTCGAAAAACGGTGGCTGCAGAATCGCGGCCGGGAACACGATCTCGTTGAGCAGCGGATTATAGAAGGCGTTCACCGTCTGCGGGGTCGTAAACCACTCGTCGCGGTTCACCGGTTTACCGAGCTTGTCGATCTCGCGTCGATGCTCAAGCCGGGCCGAGCGCTCCATATTCCCCACCAGGTCGTCACGGATGACCTTCAGACCTGAGTAGTCCTTCCACTTTTTCGGGTACCCGATCTTCACCGCGAGCTTGTCGAGCTTGTTCTTAGCTTCAACCTTGGTCGCGTCGCTCATCCAATCCAGCCCGTCGATCGACGTGCGATAGGCGTCAATCAGCTTGTTCACCAGCTCGTCCATCCGCCGTTTGGCATCTGCCTGGAAATGCCGTTTGACGTATCGTTGCCCGAGTACCTCGCCGAGCGCACCGTCGACGGCCGCGACACCTCGCTTCCAGCGTGCCCGGATCTCCTGCTGACCCGCCAGATCGCGGCGGTGGAATTCGAAGTAGGCCGTGACTAATGCCTCGCTGAGGTAAGGGGCGTAGTCATCGACGAGCTTGAACGTCAGATAGCGCTTCCAGTCCTCCAGTGGCACATCACTCACCGTGGCACCCAGCGCGGTGAAGAAACTTGGCTGGGAGACCACAAAGTCAGGCGAACTTATCCCAGCTGCGTTTAAGTAAGCATTCCAGTCGAGCCCAGGCATGCGGGCGGTCGCGTCGGCGACGCTGTACTTGTTATAGCTGGCGATGATGTCCCGGTTCTGCGTGGCGGTCCATTGGACCTCGGCGAGACGGTTCTCTAAGGCGAGTACGCGGCCGGCGGCATCGTCTGCGTCGGGGACGCCAGCAAGGCCGAGAACACGGGAAATGTAGGCTCGAAATTGCTCACGGGCTGTGGCGAACTTCTGGTCAGGTTTAAGGTAATAGTCCCGATCAGGCAGAGTGAGCCCGCTTTGCGAGACGTAAGGTAGATAGGCAGCGGCGTTCCTAGCATCCTGGTCAATAGTGAGCCCGATAGGGCTCGAGAGGCCTGTTGTCGTACTTTCGCCGAAGTACCGAACGAGGTCAGTTGCGCCGGCGAGTTTGTCAACCCGGTTGAGCGCGGCGGCGATTGGCGCGGTACCAAGCGCGTTGAGCCGCTTAGTGTCCATGAAGCTGGCGTAGAGGTCACCGATCTGTTGATCCTCCGAGCCGGCTTTCCTGCCCCGTGCCGCGCTGTCCTCGACAATCTTTCGCAGGTTCTTCTCGGATTGATCGGTGAGTATGTCGAACGAGCCATACCTGGATCGCTCGGCCGGGATCTTGGTATTGCGCAGCCAGGTGCCGTTGGCAAAGCGGAACAGGTCATTGCTCGGCCGCACATCGCGGTCATACCCTGGCAACAGCAGCCCCGATCCGCGCGTCGGCGGTGTGCTTTGGCACGCCACGAGCGCCCCAACCAGCACCAGCAGCACCCCAATGCGAAGCCAAGGTCGATTCACTGTGTTCCTCACAAACGTTGACTGGGATCGTGCGGGGATGCCGTTGAGGAACAGCTGCCGATGACGCTGTTCTCCAGGGTAGTTTCGCGCGGACCCCCGGATACTACGCAAGCTCAGTAGCAGTCGGTGGCGAAATGGTTCGATAACGACAGCACGGGTTCCTGCGCGCTCGACGCTGATGCCTTCTCGCTGCAACGTTCCTGTCCTGACTTGAATTCCGGCGGACATCTGCCAGGGTTATCGTGGCGTGAGGGTTCGGAGAGCACGTTTCGATGGGAGTGCCATGGCAGAGCTCGAAAACACGGCAGGTACGGCCGGCTCTGAGTCGACCTTGCTCGGTATCTATCTCAACGATCATTTGGCTGGGGCCACCGGCGGGGTCGAATTAGCTCGCCGCGCCGCGAGGTCGCACCCAAGCTCGAAGACCGACGAGACGCTGAAACGAATCGCGTTTGAAATCGTTGAGGACCGTGTCGCGTTGCTGGAGATAATGGCCGCGCTCGGGGTCCCGGCTCGGCGTTACAAGGTCTACGCGGCCTGGACGGCTGAGAAGGTGGGGCGCTTAAAGCTCAACGGTCGCCTGCTACACAGGTCTCCGTTGAGCAACCTGGTCGAGCTGGAGGCGTTACGGCTGGGTGTGGAGGGTAAAGCGTCACTGTGGTGCACCCTCCGCGCCCTGATTGACCGTGACGACCGCCTCGACGCGGCACGGCTTGACGAATTGACGGCCCGAGCGCGTCGGCAGGCAGACACCCTGGAAGAGCTGCGCGTACGCACAGCGGTCGAGGTCTTCGGGGCGGCATGAGCACTACAGCGTGTCGTCACCGTGGTTACTACTCCGCGCCTGGGATTAGTTATCGGGAACTTCTCCGGGGCCCAGCGGGAGCGAGGCACGTCACCAGCTGGTCCAGACCGGCTTTCATCCGGTCGGTGCTGAGGTGGAGTTCTCGACGTTGGTGGAGGAATAGTCCGGCGCCGAGGACGGCCAGCAGTGCGTCGGCAAGGTAGGTCGCGTCGATCCTGCGCTGGGCAAGAGTGAGTAGCGCGACAAGATGTGCGCGGTGCGTCTGGTAGGCGCCACTGTGATAGCGAGCTTTTGGTGAGTGGGACTCGGCGAAAAGGTGCAGCTGTGCCTGGGTCTCGAGACGGTCGATGTAAGCGTGCAAAAAGGCGCGGATCCTCCCGGCGGGTGGCGCACCGGGGCCAAGTGGTGGTGGCCCGAAGAGGAACGCCTCCTGAAAACATCGTTCCCCATGGTCGAGGAGGGCGTAGGCGAGACCAGCACGGTCTTTGAACCGCCGGTATACCGTGCCGACGCCGACGCCCGCCTGCGCGGCGAGCCCGTCCATGGACAGGGCATCCACTCCGCCCTGGGCCAGGATCGTCTGGGCAACGGAGAGAAGAGCATGCCGGTTACGTGCCGCGTCCGCCCGTTCGGCCGGCGATTGCCCGAGAACGGGCAAAGTCAGCCTGCCTTGCGTCTGGATGTCTCTGGGCTCCACGGCGTCACACCCCCTGTTTCTTGCCCTAGGCGACGAAAGCACCGGAGAGGTCGCTCCAGCACCGTTGCAAACGGAGACTATTCCGATTAGTGTACACATTCGGAGGAGATTCCACTTCAACCAGATTATTGTAGAAAGAGGTACTCAGATGTCTGTTGCTACGCAGCCGTTTACGGGCGTGTTCGTCGCCGATCCAGTGCACTCCTCGTTTATCTTCACGGTCAAGCACATGAACGTTTCCCTGTATCGTGCTTCCTTCGACGACTTCGACCTTCGTGCTGTCGCCGATGAACAAGGCGTTCGGCTCGAAGGTGCGGTTCGGGTCGAGTCGGTCTCGATCAAAAACCCGCCGGAGTTCCGCCAGCATGTCGTGTACGGTGCCGATTTCTTCGACGCGGGAAGCCATCCGGAGATCACTTTCCGCTCCGACGACGTCCAACTGGGCGAAGACGGTACCGCGGCCTTGCGTGGTGAGCTTACGATCAAGGGAATCACCAAACCCTTCGCCGCCACCGGCACCTATCAGCCGCTGGTCGAGGATCCTTACGGGGGCGCACGCACCGCTGTTGAGTTCAGCACGACCGTCGACCGTCGCGATTGGGATATAAACTGGCAGGCCCCGCTACCCAAGGGCGGCGACGCGCTCGGCAACGATGTGCAACTGAGCGCCCACGTCGAGCTCGTTAAGGAGAGCTGACAGCAATGGTCACCCTGGGCCTGTGTGGGAGCCTCCGACGAGGCTCCCACAACCGGCGGCTGCTGGAGGCAGCCGCAGCAAACCTGCCTTCCGGTGAGACCCTCGATGTGTTCGAGGGTCTCACCGAGATCCCGCCTTATAACGCTGACCACGATAACGCTGACAGTGCCGCACCCCAAGCCGTGACGGCACTACGCGAGGCGATCGCGACAGCTGATGCCATCGTGATCGCCACCCCGGAGTACAACTCCTCAGTCCCTGGGCATCTGAAGAATGCCCTGGACTGGGCATCGCGGCCCTTCCCCGACAACGTGCTACGCAATAAGCCTGTAGCCGTCATAGGTGCCTCTACGGGCTTGTTCGGTGCCGTCTGGGCGCAGGCGGACCTGCGAAAAATACTGACAAGAATCGGCGCGGATGTGGTCGACGAAGAATTACCTGTCGGTCAAGCCCACGACGCCTTCACCGAGGACAATAGTCTGACTGATCCCGACCTGGCTTCGACGCTGACTGACATCATCGGAGCGCTCCTTCACAAAGTACGCACCGGAGCCAAGCAGCCGGCTACCTGAGGGGGCCTCTAGCATCTAGCAGTGTGGATTTAGCCCTGGCGCTGCTGAGCGGAGTTGCCGTCGGCGCCATCATTGCGTTGTTGAGCCCGCTGGCGCTCCGCCTGCTACTTCGCCGCACGCACTCACTGCCCGGCGACGCTACCGATCACACTCGTCGCAGCCTGGACTCTCTCGGTGTGGGCGTTATCGTGCTGGACTCTGCCGATGTGGTGGTGCTGGCCAATCCCGCGGCGCGGTTGCTAGGAATCATGCGCGGTCGACGGGTGGTGCAGCCCGAGCTGTTGGCCCTCGTCGGCCGGGCACGCCACTTCGGCGAAGTGATTCACGACGAGATCGATCTCGTCCGTGAACGTTCTGACCCCATGGCGGTGCGGGTGCAGGTTGCTCCGCTGGATCCCGGCGGGCAGGTCGCCGTTCAGATCACCGACGTCACACGGCTGCGGCAGGTGGAAAAAGTACGGCGCGACTTCGTGGCCAACGTCAGCCACGAACTCAAGACCCCGGTCGGCGGATTGATCCTGTTGGCGGAAGCCATCCTAGACGCCACCGACGATCCCGCAGCGGTTCGCAGGTTCGCTCAGCGCACCCTGCACGAATCGACGCGCCTGGCTCACCTGGTACGCGAGCTGATCGAACTGTCGCTGCTGGAGGGTGCAGAGCCTCAGCCCGCGACGTCAGTGGTCGCCGTAGAGCGCATCATCGCTGAAGTCATCGACCGCACCCGCGTCGCGGCCGAGAACAAGAACATCGCCATCGTCACTGGTGGAGAGCGAGGGCTCACCGTTACTGGCAGTCAGCGGCAGCTGAGCACCGCGATCGCCAACTTGGTAAACAACGCCATCGCCTACAGCGCTGAGCAGGCCAAGATCACCGTCGCGGTTCGGGGGCGCGACGGACAGGTGGAAATCGCCGTCAGCGACCAAGGCATCGGGATAGCCGAATCAGATGTGGACCGTATATTCGAACGCTTCTACCGCACCGATCAGGCACGTTCCCGGGTTACCGGCGGCACCGGCTTGGGGTTGGCGATCGTGAAGCATATCGTCAGCAATCACGGTGGCAGTGTGGACGTCTGGAGTGTTGCCGGATCGGGATCGACGTTTACGCTGCGGTTACCGGCCGCGCAACAGGGTAGTCATCGTGAGAGTGTCGCGAAGAAGGGAGCGCCATGACGCGGTTATTGGTGGTAGACGACGAAGAGTCGTTCTCCGACGCGCTCTCCTACATGCTGCGCAAGGAAGGCTTCGAGGTTTCGGTGGCGGCGACGGGACCAGATGCGCTGCGGAATTTCGCCGCGGATGGCGCCGATTTGGTGCTGCTGGATGTGATGCTGCCCGGCCTGTCGGGTACCGAGGTCTGCCGCGCGCTGCGGCAACGTTCCAACGTGCCGATTATTATGGTGACGGCGCGTGATTCCGAGATCGACAAGGTGGTGGGACTGGAGCTCGGTGCCGATGACTACGTCACCAAGCCCTACTCACAGCATGAGCTCGTCGCCCGGGTGCGGGCAGTGCTGCGGCGACGCGGGGAAGCCGAGACCCGAACCCAGACTCAAAACCAGCTAAAGGCACCGCGTCCCCTGGAAGGTGGCCCGGTCCAGTTAGACCCAGACCGCCACACCGTCTCCGTTGCCGGAGAGTACATCTCGCTGCCACTCAAGGAATTCGAGCTCCTGGAGCTACTGCTGCGGAACAGAGGGAAAGTACTCACCCGATCGGTGCTGATCGAGCGGGTGTGGGGCGCCGACTACGTCGGTGATACCAAGACACTCGACGTGCATGTGAAACGACTGCGCGGAAAAATCGAACCAGATCCGGGCAATCCGCGTCACCTCATCACCGTGCGCGGCCTTGGGTACAAGTTCGACGCGTAAACACATCGGCGCGCCGGTATTCTGTGGAGCGTGACCCATATCCCGGTGTTGCTCTCCACGGCTTCGGTTTATCCCGAACGTTCCGCTGCCGCCTTCGAAATCGCCGCCGCTGTAGGCTACGACGGCGTCGAGGTGATGGTCTGGTCGGATCCGGTGAGCCAGGACACCGATGCGCTTAGCGAGCTTTCGCATCGTTACGGTATGCCGATCCTCGCCATTCACGCGCCGTGCCTGATCATCTCGCAGCGAGTGTGGTCACGTGACCCGGTGACGCGATTGCATCTGGCGGTGCAAGCCGCAGTGCGAGTGGGTGCATCCACCGTGGTGGTGCATCCGCCGTTTCGCTGGCAGCGCGATTACTCGCGTGGTTTTACCGAACAAGTGCACGAGCTTGAGCAGCACTACGGTGTTGCGGTTTCGGTAGAGAATATGTTTCCGTTGCGAGCCAGAGCCCGACAATGGTGCCCTTACTCCCAGCACTGGGACCCCAGCGTGATCGGAGGCTTCAGTAATTACACGCTGGACCTTTCGCATGCTGCGGTCGCACAGACCAACGCGCTAGACATATTCGAGCGGATGGGCGCTCAGCTCAACCACGTTCACCTTGGGGACGGTACCGGCCAAGGACGCGATGAGCATCTGATGCCTGGTCGCGGTAATCAGCCGTGTGGCCAGCTGCTGCGGCAGCTTACCCAGCGGGGTTACACCGGCGCGGTAGCCATCGAAGTCACTACCCGTACGGTCACCAGCCGGCAGCAGCGGGAGGCCGAGCTCGCCGGAGCGCTGAGCTTCGCTCGTGCCCACCTCAGCATGCCGGTGCCGGCTTAGTAGCTGCTAAGTCGGACCGTCAGCTGCCGGGTTTCAGCAGAGTCATCGGTCTGACGGTCAGAGCGGTTTCCCTTGCTCAGTCTGTGGCGGCTGCACCACCCAGTTGGGAACGCGTTTGGCGACGAACGCGGCGACCCCCTCCCGCCCTTCCTTGGATGCGAACGCGGTAGCCGACGCTGCGGCGAAAGGGCGCAGCTGTTGACGTAGCGTTCCATCTACCGCAAGCTGTGGCGTCGGGCTCCGCGTCATTGCTTTGACGCTGGCGATCGCGTTCGGCGCGCCTTGCAACAGGGAGGTGACCGTTCGCGCGACCTCGGCATCGAGTCGGTCTGCGGGGACCTCGTCAGTGACCAGTCCGATCCGTGCGGCGTAGCGGGCGTCAAACGTCTCGCCGGTGAGCAGTAGGTGATGTGCCGAGGGGGCGAGACGCCGCGAAACTAGCGGCCAGATGATCGCCGCGACCGCACCCACACGAACTTCGCTGAAACCGAAACTGCTCTCAGGGGAGGCCAGCACGATATCGGCGCTACACAGCAGCCCGAAGCCGCCCCCGCGAACCGCCCCCGATACGACGGCGACCAAGGGGATCGGGAGTTCCCATGTCACGGCGAGCAGCGCCGGAAGGTCCGCTATGGCGCGGGGTGGACCGGCGATGCTTTCCTTGAGGTCCGCCCCTGAGCAGAACGCGGGCCCCCGGTGGGTGAGTACTACTACGCGCAGGTCGGTGCGCCGAGAGCATTCCGTCAACGTAGCGGTCAGTTGCGTGATCAGCTGGCTCGACAGCGCGTTGCGATTGTGCTGAGAATCCAGCGTGATTGTTGCCACCGCGCCGGCGATGCTGATTGCAGCGAGCTCGTCCACACCTTGCACACTAATGCAATGCCCGCTGCGTTGCCCGATGGCGAACCTGTGCCTGTCAATGGTGCTCTACCCGAGTCAGCGCTGCGGGCGCTACGTCGTGATTGTGGACGCTGTGCAGCACAACCCCAGCCCACCGATCGGTTCGGCGTGTACGTGCACGTTCCCTACTGTGCTACGCGTTGCGGCTATTGCGATTTCAACACCTATACCCCGGGCGAGCTGGGCATCTCTGCGGAGCAGCGAATGGGCACCGTCGCGGGACGGGGTATAGGTGCCGTGTCCGGAGCGTCCCGTGCGGGCTCGGACATTGACTCCTACCTGGCGGCGGTGCTCTCCGAGATCGAGCACGCTGCGGCGGTCCTCGACCCGTCCGGCGCGGCCGAGGTACCCATGGTTGACACGGTGTTCTTCGGGGGTGGGACGCCGACGTTGCTTCCAGTTGAACACCTTGCGGCGATTGTGCGCAAGCTCGACAGTGTCTTCGGGCTGGCTCCTGACGCGGAGCTGTCGACCGAGGCCAATCCCGAGTCGGTGGACCCGGCGAGCCTTGCCGCGCTGGTCGAGGCCGGTTTCACCCGCATCTCGTTGGGTATGCAGTCGGCGGTAGCCACAGTGTTGACCGCTCTCGATCGGCGTCACACCCCAGGTCGCGTTGTTGCCGCGGTGGCGCAAGCGCGGGCGGCGGGATTTTCACACGTGAACCTCGATCTCATCTACGGCACCCCCACCGAAACCGAAGCCGACTGGCGCGCATCGCTGCGAACCGCTGTGGCCACCGGCGTGGACCATGTCTCGGCGTATGCGCTCACCGTGGAGCCGGGGACGCAGCTGGCGCGCCGTGTAAGCAAGGGTTTGTTGGCGCCGCCCGATGACGACGTGCTTGCCGACCGTTATCGGGTGGCCGAACAGATGTTGGGTGAGGCGCGGCTGCAATGGTACGAGATTTCGAACTGGGCCCGCTCTCCGGCGGACCGCTGCCGGCACAACCAGCTGTACTGGCGCGGTGGGCATTGGTGGGGGTTCGGCCCAGGTGCACACAGCCATGTGGGCGGGGTTCGATGGTGGAATGTGAAGCACCCGGCGGCGTACGCGGCCCGGCTATCTGCCCGAGTCTCGCCGGCGCACGCCCGTGAGCAGCTCACGATCTCACAGCGCCGCACCGAAGACCTCATGCTACGGCTGCGTTTGGTCGAAGGCTTTCCGCTGGCCGAACTCGACGATCGCGGCCGGCGTGGTGCGCAAAGCGCGGTGATCGACGGGCTGCTCGATCGCGCCGCCCACGACGCGGGCCGTGCCCGCCTCACCCTGCGCGGTCGCTTACTGGCCGACACCGTGCTCGCGCAGCTGGCCCCCTAGTTCGGCCAAATTCTCAAATACGATTGAAGCCTGGCCAACTGGAATGGGGAGCGGAGCGCGGAATGGCGTGGATGAGCTGCAAGGCCGAGGAGGAGTCGCGTAGTGGGCTACGCGGGACGACGAGAACGCCGCTGATCGCCGCGCCAACCGCGATACGCGCTGCTTACAACACGCGTCACTGAATAACCCGGAAGCTCACGGGATATCTGTACAAGATCCCGCGTGCGGCATTGCGCCCACCGATGATGGCGAATACGAACGCGAATCCGCCTGACAGCAGCGCCGAGAACCCGAATAGCAGGCCCACGCAGGTCCAGGACGTCATCAGGCCCGCAATGATTCCGAGTGTGGTGAACAAGCCCCAGGTGAGCTGGAAGTTGACCGACTCCACGGCATGCGCTCGCACCACTGGCGAAGCTCCTTTGAGGAACAGCGTGAGTAGCCCCGCCAACGCACCGCATGTTCCTATGGTGAGCACCAAGGCTACGGCAGCGCCGTAGTGAGCGATCAAGCTCCAACGCTGATCTTCGGAGGTGATGAGTTCAGTCATGCGCGCTAGCCTACGGAAGAATGCTCTCGACGTATGCTTGGCACTCGACACTATCGAGTGCGCTGAGCTGATCGCTACCAAGCCAACGCGGAAGTAGCAAATCGGCAGGTCAAAACGCTGTATGTGCCTAGCCACTTTCGTGTTGATTGGTAAGCCCTGAACTACGACACCGAGGGAGGTTGCATGTCGTTAGATGATCGGAAACTCGACGTCTTGAAAGCCATCGTGGAGGATTACGTCTCCACCAACGAGCCCGTGGGTAGTAAGGCGCTGGCGGCTCGGCACCATCTTGGGGTGTCGTCGGCCACGGTCCGCAACGACATGGCGGCCTTGGAGGACGAGGGTTACATCTCCCAGCCTCATACCAGTGCGGGTCGGATTCCAACCGACAAAGGCTATCGGTTGTTTGTGGATCGGCTCTCCACTGTGAAACCGCTGTCAGGTGCGGAGCGCCGGGCGATCAGCCAATTTCTGCAAGGTGCCGTGGACCTCGACGATGTGGTGGCGCGCACCGTACGCACGCTCGCGCAGCTCACCCGTCAAGTGGCGGTGGTGCAATATCCGAGCCTGACCCGCAGCAACGTTCGGCACGTGGAGTTGGTGCCACTGTTGCCGCAGCGGTTGCTGGTGGTGTTAATCACCGATACCGGGCGCGTCGAGCAGCGGACCGTGGAGTCCGACGAGCCGTTGCAGCCAGCAGAGGTCAGCGTGCTGCGCGACGCGATCAATGCCGCGCTGGCAGGCCAACCACTAGCCAATACGCCGATAGCGGTGGAGCCCTTGGTAGTCGAGATGCCCCCGCAACTGCGACGGACCATGGCCGCATTGACAGCAGTTATTGTCGAGACGGTGCTAGAGAAGCCGGAAGAGCGCGTTATGCTAGCCGGTACGGCCAACCTCACCCGCGACTCGTGGCAGCTGGGGAGTTCGGTGTATCCGATTCTGGAGGCCCTCGAGGAGCACGTGGTGCTGCTGAAACTGCTCGGGGAGCTCAACGAGCCCAGCGCGCTGTGTATCCGCATTGGCGAGGAAAATCATGTCGAGGGCCTACGCGAAACGTCGGTAGTTAGTACCGGCTATGGTTCTGGAAACACCGTTTACGCTGGGCTCGGAGTGCTTGGTCCCACCCGGATGGATTATCCCGGCACGATCAGCGCGGTACGCGCGGTCGCGCGGTACGTGGGTCAGGTGTTGGCGGACGACTAGGAGTGTCCGGTAATTGATCGTTCGTAGTGAGGCACTGAAGTTAGGGGTGCTGGTCTGGTCGAGGTTGGCTAGGCGGAGGGGAGTTCATACTGAATAGTATGAACGACGACGACAACGCAGCCAGGCGAAGTGCCAGGGAGCGCTGCAGTAGAACAGCATCAATTACCGGACACTCTAAGCGACAACTGTGGTGCAAACGACATAAGTGACGAGTGAGGCTATGAGCACAGCGGCCAAGGATTATTACAGCCTTCTGGAAGTGCAGCGCGATGCGACGCCTGAAGAGATCAAGCGCGCCTATCGCAAGCTCGCGCGCCGGCTGCACCCCGATGTGAACCCCGATCCGCAGGCCAAAGAGCGGTTCGCGGAGATCTCCACGGCCTATGAAGTGCTTTCCGACCCAGCCAAGCGCGAGATCGTCGACTTAGGCGGCGACCCCTTGTCGCAGACGGGCATGAACGGCGATGCGGGTGCCGGGCCGTTCGGCATGGGTTTCCAAGACATCATGGACACCTTTTTCGGTGGGGGCGGTGCTCGCCCCCACGGTCCACGCTCACGCACCAGGGCAGGTGCCGACGCGCTGATCAAGCTCGACCTAGACATGGTTGAGACCTCGTTCGGCGTTAACCGCGAGATTGCGGTGGACACCGCCGTGGTCTGCGCCGTATGTGAGGGCGCGGGCACGGCCCCTGGAACTCATCCCCACACGTGCGACACGTGTGGGGGGCGTGGTGAAATCCAGAGTGTGCAGCGCTCACTGCTGGGCCAGGTGATCACCGCCCGGCCGTGTGCGGCCTGTCAGAGCTTCGGCACGATCATCGCTCACCCGTGTCAGACCTGTGGCGGCGACGGTCGGGTGAGAGAGCGGCGAACGCTTCGGGTGAAGGTGCCGGCCGGCGTTGAAGACGGGATGCGTATTCGACTCGCAGGTGAGAGCGAAGTTGGCCCTGGCGGTGGCCCACCCGGAGATCTGTACGTCGAAGTGCAGCAGCGTCCTCACGACGTGTTCACCCGCAAGGGAGATGACCTGCATTGCCGGGTATCGCTGCCGATGACCGCCGCCGCGTTAGGAGCTCGGGTGACGCTGAAGACCCTAGACGGCGAGGAAGCCATCGACATCAAGGCCGGAACGCAATCCGGTGCCGTCGTGCGGGTGCGAGCCCGCGGCGTGCCACATTTACGTAGCACGGGGCGGGGCGACCTGCATGTGCACTTAGAGGTTAAAACGCCGACCAAGCTGGACGGCGAACAGGAGAAGCTGATCAGGGAGCTGGCGCGGCTACGAGATGAGGAGCACCCCGAACCGATCCGGCAATCGGGTGGCTTCCTGTCGAAAATGCGTGATGCTCTCAATGGCCACTAGCACTGAGGCCACCAGCACGGGGATCACCAGCACCGGGAGTAGCAGGCCGGTGTTTTTTGCTGACCCGGTACCCCCAACCGGAGAAGCACTGCTCGACGGTCCCGAAGGCCGCCATGCCGCACGCGTGCGTCGGCTACGGGCCGGTGAGGCGCTAATACTCACAGACGGGCGGGGCCGGCACGCCGAGGCCACCGTGACAGTTGCCGAACGGGATGCGCTACGACTTCACGTCGGTCGGACGCAGACGGCTACGCGGCCGTCACCGCGATTGGTTGCCGTGCAAGCCGTGGCGAAAGGAGACCGCGGCGAACGTGCCGTGGAGCTGCTTACCGAACTCGGTGTGGATGAGATTGTGCCGTGGGCGGCACAGCGTTGCATAGTGAAATGGGACGACACCAGCAAGGATGGCGGTCAGAATAAGACTCGTAACGCCCACGATCGTTGGTCCTCGGTCGCGCGGGAAGCAGCAAAGCAATCCCGCCGGATGTACTTCCCGACGGTTGCGCCGCTGGCTGGCACCGTCGATGTCGTGCGGCGGTTCTCCGGCAGCGCTGCGGTGATGGTGCTGCACTCCTCGGCCGAACATCGGCTTGCTAACTATTCGTTTCCCCGTAGCGGCGATGTCGTCATTGTGATCGGACCGGAGGGGGGCATCACCTCCGATGAGCTTGCCGCCTTCACCGCGGCCGGCGCGGTAGCGGTTCGGTTGGGTGACGGTGTGCTTCGTACCTCCACGGCGGGAGCGGCGGCGCTTGCCGCGATCTGTGCGAATACCCGGTGGCGAGGTTCGACGTCATAAGCGGCTCACCTGCCCGGTGACGACTAAGAGGCTCCGGCAAATGAGACGCTGCCGGTGTTCCGATGTTCATGAGCCGCCTTGCTCCACGTTCGTCGTAGGCGGCGGCTCCTGCGGCCTTGGCAGCCCCTCATGTGCCGGGCTCTGTAAGAGCGCTCTATGCCGAAACTCAAGCAGTGTCGTTGATCGCGCGTTGAAACACCGCGGCGCGGTGTGCGTGATCGGTGAACCTTCCATAGCTCGGCGCAGCCGGTGACAGCAGCACAATTCCGTCGCGGGGGGTCAGCGCCCGCGCTCTAGCCACGGCTTCTTCGAGATCGGGTACCACCTCGACGTGGATACCTGGTACGCCGCGTAGCAAGGCGGCGATCCGAGGTCCGTTGTCCGGGATCGTCAGTACGGTTGTGGGGGCGGTTCGGGTGTTCGCTATGTAATCGCTGAGCACCATGTAGTCCACTCCCCGGTCGGTCCCGCCGACGATCAGCGTGACCGGGCAGCTGTCGAATGATTCCAGCGCGGCGACCGTGGATTGCGGAGCCGTGGAGAGGCTGTCGTTGACGAAAGTGAGCTTCCCAGCCGGATCGGGGATGTTCTGTAGTCGGTGCGCTAGGCCTCGGAAGGTTTTCACGGCCGTCGCGATTCGTTCTTGTTCCTGGACACAATCGATGCCCAGTTCTTTGAGGAGCGCCAGCACGACGCACAGGTTCCGCGCGTTGTGCTGGCCGAGTAAAGGCAATGTCTCCCGCGGAAACAGCGGGGTCTGACCTTGGTAAAAGTAATCTCCGCCGCCGGGGTAGTCACCGGTATGGCAAGAGTCCGCTGAGCCGGCCTTAGTAACCGGCACCCCTAAATTGGCGTTATCTATCCACGAGACGAGTCGTTCGTCGAGCGCGTTGATCACAATGGCGCGTGGCTTATGGGCGATGAGGTTGAGCTTGTCCTGGTAGTACTGCTTTTCGCTGCCATGCCAGTCGAGATGCTCAGGAAACAGGCTAGTTACCACTGCCCAGCGTGGCGAGTTTTCTAGGCTCTGGCATTGCTGGCTGGACAGTTCGACCACGTGCAACGCTGCCTCTGGGGTGCCCAACAACGGCGTGCCGATGTTCCCCGCGAAGTTGACGTCGAAACCCAGGGCTTTGAGCAGGTGATGGATGAGAGCCGACGTGGTGCTCTTCCCCTTGGTGCCGGTGACGGCGATTGTGTGATCACCGTGCTCGGCCATCCATAACGCCGTTCCGCTGGTGACGTGAACCCCGCGTTCGCAAAGAGCTGTCAACCATGGATGAACCCGTGGCACTCCCGGAGACTTCACCACTACATCGGCTGTGGCTAACGCGGTAAACCCGGCTTCGCCGATGTGTAGTGGGACGGCTGGTCCTACTGCCTCTTGCCATCCTGCGATGTCACGCCCCGAGTTCTCGTCCACTGCTACCAGCGATGACGCACCAACCGCGGCGAGCACGCGAGCTGCGCTGGTACCTTCTCGCCCGGTTCCCCAGATTGCGACGCGACGCCCCGCCAGGTCGCCTACACGCATTCGAGTATCTTCGCGTACTCGCCGGGGATGAAGTGCGCTCCACTAGGCGTAAAGATCTCGGTGCTCAGCTCTGGCGTTGGCAGCTTCTGGGGTGGGATTTCGGAGATCAACTGTTTAACCACCGGTTCTTCTCCCCAGGCGGTGCTGTTAGCGGCTAGCTGCAGCGCGACGAGTGACTCGGAAATCTCGCCAACACAATCGAAAGGTTTCTGGCCGACCAAGCCGGTCAGCTCGCGGTATCCCGGCAGCTGAAGTACGTCGTCGAGCAAATTTTTCCCGAAGATGGCTGTCAGGCGATCCTTGGTCATGAACGGTGCTAGCGCGAGAAAGACGAAACGGCACTTCGGACAATCCCCACACCACGCCGTCGCCGGGTTCTCCAGTTTGAATACGGCGTTACAACTGGTGAAGGCGGCGTCGTACCCGGTGGTCTTGGCGAAAATTTTGGCGATGTGAAGTTCGGAAAGTGGGCGGAGGAGCGAAAAATACCTGGCCCCGGTGCCTAGCTGCGTTGCCAGTACGTCAGCAAGTTCTCGTTCCGCGGTCAAACTCTTGGACCATTGATGGTTAATCTCTTGACCGCGCCAGGTGAGATTCGCCGACGATGCCGATCTCTCGTTGGACATCACTACTGGACCCAAGCCGTGGAGTACCGATGTCCCGACAGCGATGAGTGAGTTTATTGCGGTCACCGGGATGTGGCCGTTATAGGCGCCCCGCCTGTTTAGTTCAAAAAGCTGCTTGTCGATGGTTCGCTTGGCGCTTAGCGCGGGCGTTCCAGATACGTCGATCACTTCCCGCATTACACGGTTGGGGTTTACCGAGAACAGCGTTGGTGAGACGTTGACCTGTCGCAACAGCTCTAGGGAGACAATCGAGTCTTTTCCGCCGCCCACCGCGACGAGAGGGGTGTCCAGGGCGGACGGGAGTTCCAACGGTGGTTGGTCGGCCGGGCCTAGCGAGACAAGCTCCGGCCGCAAAGCCCGCGGCAGGTTGTTGGTGAAGGCGAACTCGCCTAGCCCGTGCGCATACAGGTTCCGGAGATACCCCTCGATCCCCGCTGGGAAGGGGACGGACAGTATCTCGATACGCTGCGGCGCTGCCACTTTGTAGTAGCTAATGCCAGCTATCAAATACAACAGCTCGACTACACGTCGGAATGCCTCCAGCGCTTGCGAACTGGGACGGGAGGACGGAGGCGGGAACTCGACGGTCTCAACAAATCGCAGGCTGTCGTTTTTACCAGCCAATTCGTATTCAAAAACAGCTTGATATTGGTCGAAGCGATACGAAAGGTAACGAAACACCCGATATTCTTCGGGCCAGTGGGTACTGGCAGAGCTCGGTCTTTCCGGTGTCACACGGACGCGCCTTTCGAGTAGTTTGCCCAGTCATGCCCTCGGCGTCCAAGATACCGTGAGCTGGCGGAGGTACGACGTGGCGGAGGTTTGAGTGGCGGAGATAGCCGAACGGGTGCTGCGAAAGCTCCGCGCTGTTGTCGGCGACCACAACGTGTTGACGACCCCTGAAACGACGCGGGGCTTCTGCGTCGACTTCACTGGCCGGTTCATCGGTCAGACCGCCGCGGTGCTACGCCCTCGGAGCACGGACGAGGTGGCGCAGCTACTGGGACTGCTATCGACTGAAGAAATCTCCGTGGTTGTCCAAGGTGGGAACACCGGGCTTGTCGGTGGGGGAGTCCCGCTGCACGGCGAGGTAGTTCTCAGTCTCCGAGAGTTAAACAACCTTGAACCTATCGATTCCGAATCTGCGCAGATCACCGCCGAAGCGGGTGTGACACTTGCGACGCTGCGCGAACTTCCGCGTAAGCACGGGCTCACGTTCGGCGTTGACATTGCCTCTCGGGACAGCGCCACCATAGGTGGGGCCATTGCCACGAACGCGGGCGGTCTCCGCATGATCCGTTATGGCGATACGGCCGCACAGCTCTTAGGGGTCGAAGCTGTCCTCGCCGATGGTTCGATCATCTCTCACCTCGGCGGGCTGACTAAAGACAACACCGGTTACCGACTGCATCAGCTCCTGGCGGGTTCGGAGGGCACTCTCGCGGTAATCACTCGGGCGCGGCTGAAGTTGGTGCCGCATTACACCCGCCGAACGGTAGCGCTGGTTGCGCTCTCCGATATCGCGTCGGCGGTGGGGCTAGCCGGACTGCTGCGGGGCTTCGTGCCTCCCGTCGAGGCGGTCGAGCTATTTCTTCATGAGGGTGTCGAACTGCTTCACCAGTACTTAGGGCTGCCGCTGCCGTTCCAAACGGCCTTGCCCGTGTATGTGCTGGTGGAAGCGGTCGATCGCACCGATCCAACGGAAATGTTGATCGAAGCGCTTGCTGATGTAGACCCAGATAGGGTTCTTCTTGCCACGGCTGCGGCCGACCGCGAACGGCTGTGGCGGTATCGGGAAAGTCATACGGAGGCAATCAACCGGGCGGGGACGCCGAGGAAGCTCGACGTATCGGTTCCATTGGCGGCTTACGCTGAATTCGCGGCAGCAGTGCCGAAAACGATCCACGCTCTTTCCTCGACCGCGGTACCCATACGTTTCGGTCACATCGCGGACGGGAACATGCACGTCAGTGTGGTGCACGCCCCGGAAGCAGTCGACATCGACGGGGCCGTATTCGACCTCGTAGCGCAGTTCGGTGGCTCGATCTCGGCCGAACATGGCATCGGGACCGCCAAAAAGCCGTGGCTCCATCTCAACCGGAGTGACTCTGAGATCTCGGCTGCCCGGCACATCAAGGCATCGCTGGACCCGATGGGTTTGCTCAATCCCCACTGCCTCTTCCCTGACCCAGGCGCCGCGGGGGAGGGCAGAGCCGAAGGGAGAGATGCCGGCTTGGTTGCGTCTGGTTGACTGATACCCATGACGGCACGACCGCTGACGGAGTTGATCCATCCGAGCTGGGCCAAGGCGCTTGAGCCAGTTGCCGAAGGGATAACCGCGATGGGGCGGTTCCTGCGCACCGAGATAGCCGAGGGCCGTGGTTATCTACCCGCCGGGGACTGCGTGCTGCGGGCCTTTGGTCACCCTCTGGACGCGACGCGAGTGCTCATCGTCGGTCAGGATCCCTATCCCACACCGGGGCATCCGATTGGGTTGTCCTTTTCAGTCGCGCCGGAAGTTCGGACGCTGCCGGGAAGTTTGCGTAACATCTTTACCGAGTACACCGCCGACCTCGGTCATCCTCGCCCCTCCAGCGGTGACCTCACGCCGTGGAGCGAACACGGCGTGATGCTGCTCAACCGGGTACTCACCGTGCGGCCGGGGGCTCCGGCCTCGCACCGGGGGAAGGGTTGGGAGCAGGTCACCGATGCCGCGATCACGGCGTTAGCGGGACGTGGAACGCCCCTGGTGGCGATCCTGTGGGGCAAAGATGCGCAGTCGCTACGACCGCTGCTGGGGCGGACCCCGATAATCGCGAGCACCCACCCGAGCCCGATGTCCGCCGATCGGGGTTTCTTCGGCTCTCGACCGTTCAGCCGCGCGAATCAGTCGTTACTTGAGCAGGGCGCTGAACCCGTCGACTGGAAGCTGCCCTAGCGACTCTGAGCTTGAGTATTAACCTTCTGTGTCTGTGGGGCTAGTTGCTGTGGTGTTCTTTGAACTGTCCGGGGTTTCTTGCCGTTTTTATGCGGGTGTCAGCTCCGGTTGGAGTGACGTGATTTCGGCGTAGTAGTTGTTTTCGAACTCGGCTGGTGGTACTTGCCCAAGAGTTCCGTGGAGCCTCCTTTATATACATGCCCTCCGGTGTCCCGGCCGTCGCCAGCAGCGCGTCGACAATGATCGCGTCGGCGCGTTCCCTGGCGGTCGGTTCGGCACGTTTCCGTGCCCGATAGGTCCGCGGAGCAACCCGGCAGCCCTGCTCAGTCAGGACCTTGCAGATCGACTCGACTCCACGACCTAAATGGCGTTGCTGATCAATGAAGGCAGTGATCATCGGCGTCGGGGGTCGAGTCCCTCAACTGCTCGGGGATCTTCTTTGGCATGAATCCGTCTTCCTAAACTCAATAGGAAGCGGCACCAAACCCCGGACAGTTCGGACGAATGTCTTCGTAACTTTCTGCTTGCTTGCTTCGTCTCGATGGGCTGTAATCGGTAGGCGTCGCCCAGCCAGAATCAATCCCATTGGGTTTGTCACGACAATAGAACCCGAGGGTAAGACCGCGACCGGTTTCCGGGTCGCGATCGAGGTCGTCGAGGTGCTTGGTTCGGGCAAGAAGCCATGTGTCCGCAAGGCGATCGGTGCCATGCCTATCGCAGTGCGGTGGTTGGCTACGGCGAAGAGTTAATGTTCCCGCTCAACGCGGAGAACCGTACGAGAGAGGGGTTGCAGTGGGCGACCGGTTTCACGCCGACTTCGAGCTCGACATAGAGCCGCGAGGCGAGCGTCCCCGCGAACCTCGCCGAGGCGCTCGACGCGGACCCATCGGTTACTCGGCGATTCGAAGCCTTGTCCCTAGCAGGCGGCACATGGACTCGATCGCGGACACTAAGACCGCGGAGACGCGGCAACGGCAAATTGCCGAGATCGTAGGCTCGCGGTGCGGCGATTGATCAGGTCGTCGACCACCGTGAGGAGACTGGCGTACTGGCGCCGCGCACCAGGCAGATGGCCCGTGCTGCGGAGCGTGTCCGTGCTTGTGACCGTTGCGTTGCTTGCCGTGTGCACGTCATCAGACGGTCGGCAGGCGGGCCGTGTGGGAGAGGGCGCGGATCTCGACGGGTACTGGCGGTCGGACGGGTACGGCATGCTGGTCGAGTTTCGCGGCGCCGAGCTTCGTCTGTTGCAGACCACGGAGATCAGTTGCACCCGAGTCGCCGTGGCCGGCCGATCGGCGCAGACCCCGTCGGGTGCGGTCGCTGCATTCACCGTCGACGAGGAGCGGTCATCGCAGGTCCTGGACGTCGACTCCGGGCTGCTGACCATCTCGGCGGGCCGATCCCCGGATGCGATGCGGCTACGGGTGGACGGGGCCATCTCCGACATCATGCTTCGGCGGGCACCTACCGCTCCGCAGGTGTGCACAGAACCTGACGCCGACACGGCGCTGACCAATTTCGACATCTTCTGGCAGACCTTTCGCGAACACTACCCGTTCTTCGCTCTGCACGGGGTGGACTGGGACGTCGTGCGCGAGAGGTTTCGACCGCGGATCACCGAGACCACCACGCCGAAGCAGCTGCACGCCCTGTTCGTCGAGATGATCAGACCACTCCACGATGCCCACACCTTCGTCGATCTGGACTCAGAGGACCTGGAGTTCAGCGGAGAGCGGCCCGATCCGCAACCGCTCACCGGCTCCGACCGCGAGCGAGTCAGTGACATTGTCGACGACCGGTTGGACGACCGGTTGGTCGGGCCGCGGCGGTCCTTCGCCGACGGCAAGATTTCGTTTGGCCGGCTGCCCCACGGGGTCGGCTATCTGGAAATCGCCAGCTTCGCTGACTATACCGACAGCAACCGGACATCTGAGGGTCTCGCCGAACTCGACCACGCCCTCGACTTCGCATTGGGCACACCGATGACCGGCCTGGTCATCGACGTACGTCTCAACGACGGCGGATCCGACGTCTTCGGCGTGGCCCTGGCCTCGCGGCTCGCCAGCACCCCCTACACCGCCTATGTGAAGACCGCGCGCAACGACCCCATCGACCCCAGCCGGTTCACCACCGGTCAGCCGATCACTGTCGAACCCAGCACCGACGCGATCTACACCGGCCCGATCGCGCTGCTTACCAGTCGTTACAGCATCAGCGCGGCCGAGACCTTCGCCCAAGCCTTGCTCGGCCGGCCGCAGGTGACCCGCGTCGGTGAGAACACTCAGGGCGTCTTCTCCGACGTCCTGATCCGTACTCTGCCCAACGGCACCCTCTTCGGCCTATCCAACGAGGTTTACACCACCGACGGAATGGCCTTCGAAAAGGTCGGGCTCGCACCAGACCTTCCCACCGGGCTGGTGTTCCAGCGGTCAAACCTCGACGCCGACCGCGACCCCGAACTCGACGCCGCCATCCGAGCACTTTCCCGCTAAACAGACAAGGTCGACCATCCAGCGCGTCATGCGAAAAAGTAAGTTAAAGGTCGGCGGATTCACCGAGTGCCTGGGTCAGCTCGGCGACTTCTGCCTCGAGCTGCTCCCCGGCTTGACGGTCCGGACCTGCCGGCCACCAGCGCAGTCTTGCCGGCCTCAAGAAGCTCCGCCTTCCACCGGCCGATGGACTGCTCGGAGACCTTCTCGCGACGCGTGGCCTCAGCAATCGATTGCTCGCCAGCGAGCACACTCAACACGATCCGGGCCTTCTACTCAGCCGGGATTGATGGGGGTTTTCCCATGTCTGACTCTCCTACAGGACTGACTCAATCGTCCTGCCACAAAATCTGACGCGCGACAGTGGCACTCAACGTCTCATACTCATCAAAATGATCGAGTACCAACCGGACCGCACAGTCACGCGTCTGCTCAGAAACCTTCTTTGGCATAAACACATCTTCCTAACTCAATAGGAAGCGGCACCAAACCGGGGACAGTTCACTCCGCCTGGTGGGTCCAGCGAGGCGCGGCTGGGTCGCCCGGCTCGTAGCGTAGGCTCGCCACCCGCACGTGGAGTTCTGCCTCCAGCGCCGGCTTGTTGTACACGATCGCCGAGCAGCGCTCGGCGATGACGAGTGGCTCCCAGACTCCGCGAAGCTTCCGAGTTACCGCCGGGTCGGTGCTCAGCTCCGGGGCACCCGGCACGCAGGCGTATCCAGCCCGGAAGTCGTCCACCGTACGGGGGGGAGCGCCGAACCGATCCACACCCAGTTGCACCCGATGCAGGTCGGCCTCCGGCGGACCGATACCTGAATGCTCCATGTCGAAGATCCACGGGCCGGCCGTGCCGTCATATAGCGGGCTAGCGGTGATGCTGCCCCGATGGTAGTTCAGATGGATCGGCACCTGCCGTAATCCATGTTCGGAGACGAGTTCGCGCCAGAGCTCGCAGGCCTGACTGAGTCGTTCGTGTAGCAGTGCTCGCTCCGATTCGGTCAGCACCGGCTCGATGAGGGCGAGCCGCTGAGCGATGAGGCCACATGGATCCACCGGCTTTAGCGCCATGCCTGCCGCTTCTAGCGGTATCTGGTGCATGGTCGCGAAGGCCTCGCCGACCGCAAACCCGTCAGCCGGCTTATCGACCTCCGGGATGTGCGGCCACAGCGTGGCGGCGAACTGTTCGCCGCCCTGGGTGACGATGCGCACCCTTGGCTCCAGTGGCGCCAGCACAGGCGCGCCACCATCGTGGCATGTTCGCGCGAAGTCGAGTTGGCACTGCACCTCGTCTGGTGTCGCATACTCGGGATTGGCGATCTTTGCAACGACATCGCCGAGTCGGAAGATCGCGTTGTGGTCATGCCGCACCGCTTCGGGCTCGGCGCCCCAGGTGAGCTGGCCAGCTAGCAACTTCGCCACGGTGCGCGAGCGGTTAGGTGTCCACGCCGAGAAGTAAGGCTTGTCGGCCGGAAGAGCCTGTGCCAGTGGACGCGATAGGCGGCGCCGTCCGTCCACCAGGCTGTGGACGGGATGGGCGGTCGAGAGACGCTGGGGGTCCAGACGCCGACCGCTCCGCTGCATGCCTGCTCCTTGCTACCGACTGGTTTCTCCACCCAGTGCGATCGTAAAGATGACCTGGTGGGCCGGAGTATGAGTCTCGTGGCTGTGATACTTCCAGATCCGTATGCCGATTGAGGCGAGCTTTGACGAATTAGAGGTAGCAGACGTCTAGCGTTGGTGGACAGGCGTTGAGAGCGTGGCCACGGTGGAGTTGGTGCCTGCCAGGCGGGGCGAATAGCCGCGCATCGAACGTCTCGATATGGCCAGTGGCGGCGGGGGAGGGGTGGCGAGATCGTAGCGTGCAGGTCGAACCTGTGGAAACAGGGTTGCGGCAAGCGTGCGTGCGTCCTCGGTCATTTCGTCCCCTTCCTCAGCCGTGTGATCTCGAGGGCGGCGAGTCGATACCGCCGGCCGGGAGCGTTTCTTGACCGGACTGGCGAGCTGGGTCGCCGACCGGCGTTGTCGTGAGTCATGTTACGGCCCTGTGGTTTCGGTTTACTTCCGGGTGTTGCGGCGCTGGCAGTTATAGAGCTGAGGCAGTTGGAATACTTACAGCCCCGCCCCGAGCAATCGGTGGTGTGACGTGGTGGCAAGCTGTGCCGTGTCACGACACGTCAGTGGAGAAGGAGTAGCGACCCATGCGTATTGGGGTACTGACCGGCGGTGGAGACTGCCCGGGGCTAAACGCGGTGATTCGGGCGGTAGTCCGCAAGGGCGTAGGTGTATACGGACACGAATTCGTCGGTTTTCGGGACGGTTGGCGTGGACCGATGGAAATGTTCACCAGACCCCTTTCAGTGCCGCAGGTGCGCGGAATTCTGCCGCGAGGTGGCACCATCCTGGGCTCGTCGCGCACTAACCCGTTCAAGGTCGACGGTGGGGTGGCGCGGATCAAAGAGAACTTTGCCGCCAATGGAATCGACGCGTTGATCGCGATCGGTGGTGAGGACACGTTGGGCGTTGCCAAGAGGCTCACCGACGAAGGCCTTCCCGTGGTCGGTGTTCCGAAGACCATTGACAACGATCTGGGTGCCACGGACTACACGTTCGGCTTCGACACCGCCGTCACTGTTTGTGTGGAGGCGATCGACCGGCTCCACACCACTGCCGAGAGCCATCACCGTGCGCTCGTCGTCGAGGTGATGGGCCGGCACGCCGGCTGGATCGCGTTGCACGCCGGCCTGGCCGGCGGCGCGAATGTGATCCTGGTACCCGAGCGCCCCTTCGATGTGGACATGGTCGTCAAGCATGTCGAGAGCCGTTTCGCCACCCAGTACTCGCCCATCATCGTGGTAGCAGAAGGGGCGCTACCCGCCGACGGCGCCGAAGTGCTGGCCAGCGGCGAGAAGGACGCCTTCGGCCACGTACGCCTCGGCGGTATCGGCTCGTGGCTGGCCGAAACCATCGAGACCCGTACCGGCAAGGAATCGCGTGCCGTGGTGCTCGGCCACGTGCAGCGTGGCGGCTCGCCCACCGCCTACGATCGGGTGCTTGCTACCCGCTTCGGGCTGCACGCGATCGACGCTGCCCACGATCGGGACTGGGGCAAGATGGTGGCACTTCGCGGTACCGACATCGTGCGAGTACCGCTGGAGGAGGCGATCCGGGAGCTCAAGACGGTTCCACAGGAGCGCTATGCCGAGGCTGAGGTCTTCTTCGGATAGAGCTCCCGTGAGGGCCGTGCACCTCCTATCGGTAGCGGAGCTCTCCGATCGATGCCGGCACCGCGGGGAGCGCAGGATGCCTCGGTGGACCCGGAGTAGGCTGATGCGGTGACTAATTCAGCTGTTGCATTGGAAAATTGGAGATCTCTACCAGCTGCCCAGCAGCCCGAATGGCCCGATGCGGCCGAGCTGGCCGAGGCTGTCAATGTGCTGTCGACGGTGCCACAGATCGCGGCCGTATTCGAGGTAGACCGGCTGCGCCGGCGGCTGGGCGAAGTGGCCCGCGGTGAGGCGTTTTTGCTGCAAGGCGGAGATTGCGCCGAGACCTTCGAAGACAACACCGAGCCGCATCTGCGCGGCGTCATCCGTACGTTGCTACAGATGGCGATCGTGCTCACCTACGCGGCAAGCCTGCCCGTGGTAAAGCTAGGCCGCATCGCGGGACAGTACGCCAAACCGCGGTCGGCTGTTATCGACGAGCTTGGCCTGCCGTCCTACCGAGGCGACATGATCAACGGGATCGGTGCCACGCCGGCAGAGCGTACCCCGGATCCGCGACGGATGGTCCGCGCCTATGCCAACGCTGCGGCCGCGATGAACACGCTGCGCTCGTTCGCCGGCGGAGGCCTAGCCGACTTACATGCGGTGCATGACTGGAACAAGGACTTCGTTCGCACGTCACGGGCGGGTGCCCGTTACGAGCAGATCGCTACCGAGATCGACCGAGCGCTGGGCTTTATGCGCGCCTGCCGCGTCGACGATCCGGAGATGCGTAGCACGGAGTTGTACTGCAGCCACGAGGCGTTGATCCTGGAATACGAGCACGCCCTGACCCGACTGGATGGCGGTAGGCCCTATGGCCTGTCCGGACACTTTCTCTGGGTCGGCGAGCGCACTCGCCAACTCGACGGCGCGCACATCGACTTCATCTCCCGGTTGGCCAACCCCGTCGGGGTGAAGTTGGGACCCAGCACCACTCCGGATTATGTGGTGGAGCTGGTGGAGCGGCTTGACCCGGCAGGCGAACCCGGCCGGCTGACGTTGATCAGCCGGATGGGAAGCCGCAATGTGCGCGAGGTGCTGCCAGCACTTGTGGAAAAGGTGGCCGCCAGCGGCCACCTCGTGGTCTGGCACTGCGACCCGATGCACGGCAACACCGTGGAGTCTTCCCATGGGTTGAAGACACGGCACTTCGACCAGATCGTGGACGAAGTACTGGGCTTTTTCGAGGTGCATCGCAGCCTAGGGACCCATCCGGGCGGTATCCACATCGAGCTCACCGGTGAGGATGTCACCGAGTGCCTGGGCGGCGCGCAAGACATCGTGGACGCACAGCTGGTGAACCGTTACCAGACGGCGTGCGATCCACGGTTGAACACACAGCAGTCTCTGGAGCTAGCCTACCTAGTAGCCGACATGCTGCGCGGCTAGTGCCAGTCAGTCCCTGCCGGCGTTCTCGTCGCCTCACCTACCTTCGTAGGCGTCGGCTCCTGCGGCCTTGGCAGGAACCGACTGGCGGACGCTCTGGATGGGGATGTCAATGACACATCAGGTGCGTTTCCAGCGCCGGGTGGAGGACTTTCGATGCGGTAACTGTGGCGTCGCAGTCACCGGATCGGGGTTCACCAATCACTGCCCGAGCTGCTTGTGGTCACGGCATGTCGATATCGCCCCGGGTGATCGTGCTGCCGACTGTGCTTCGTTGATGGTTCCGCTGGCTGCAACCTATGAGCGGGGCAAGTATGTACTGCTGCACGAATGCCAGGGCTGTGGGATGCGTAAGCCGAACCGGGCTGCTGCCAATGACGATAGTGAGCTATTGATCGCGTTGACCGCTGTACCGTTCCGGCGACCCAACTGCGATTAGGCCTCGGGATGCTCCACTAGGCCCGCGAGGTAGAGCTGTTCGCCCAGCTTGCTGATGAGCTCCAGTTGGGTTTCCAGGTAGTCGATGTGATGCTCCTCGTCGGCCAAGATCTCCTCAAACAGCTTGGCCGAGGTGACATCGCCGACCGATCGGGAGTGATCGATGGCGCGCCGTAGCCGGTCGACGGCCTCTTGCTCGATGAGCATGTCGCACTCGAACTGCTCTTTCACCGTCTCACCGATGCGCACCGCGAACAAGCGCTGATAGTTCGGAAGTCCCGCTAGAAACAGAATGCGGTCTGTAATGATCTCGGCATGGCGCATCTCATCGAGGGACTCGGCCTTGGTGTGGGCCGCGAGCTTGCTCAGCCCCCAGTTCTGCTGCATTTTCGCGTGCAAGAAATATTGGTTGATCGCGGTGAGCTCCGCGGTGAGTTGCTCGTTCAGAAACTCCAGAACCTGTTGGTCACCCTGCATGACGTGCCCCTGGGCTCGTAGTACGGTGTGATACGGGAAGATCCGTAGACACCAATGTGATGAGCTTGCAGGGTAGTTTGCGGTGCAGAGGCGCTTTAGCTCAGGTAAGGCTAACTCCGCCGGTCTAAGTAGCTGCCGCTGTGGCGGGATCGGAGCTGACGGACTCACCGAGCATACTGGCGACGCGGCGCAGGCAGCAGCCGCAACCAGTTCCGGCGCCGCAGCGCTGCGCGAGGTCGTCGGTGCTGCGGGCACCGGCGGCAATAGCCGCCCAGAGCTCAGATTCGCGGACCTTTGCACAGACGCAGACGTACATGCCTCACCAATCTCGCCAGATCGAACGCGTGAGTAGCCGAACTATCACCCATCAGATTGAGGTGTATCTACTAGGTTCCCGGCATGAGTTAGGTTAGGCAATCCAAAGTGGTGCAGCTCATAGCTGGCGGCGGGAGACTCTCACCGTCAGAAGGCAAACATCGTGACATTGTTTCCTTTGGTGGTAGAGCTTCCCGCTGTGGGCGTTTGCAAGAAAACCCTCCCCTGGTTGCTTCCCCGGCAGCTCCCCGTCAGGCCCGCTGTTTCCAGGGCTGCTTGGGCTTCTCGGCACGTCAGGCTGCGCACATTTGGCACTCTGACCCGCTCGGGCCCGCTGCTGAGCACCAGCTGCACTTCGCTGCCCCTCTCGACCGTGGAGTCTGGTGCCGGTTCCTGACGAATCACACTGTCAGCGGATATTTCGTCCGAAGACTCAGTGGTAAACGTCGCCTTCAGGTCGTGATCGGCTAGCAGGGCCTCGGCGTCAGCTTTGCTCAGGCCGGCCACGTCGGGCACTGAGGTCGAGCCCCTGCCTTTACTGATCACGAGCCTGATCTTTGAATCTGCCTTCAGCGGAGCTCCCGCGGCGGGTTCGGTTCGGATGGCGCTGCCCTTGGCCACGTCCTGGCTTTCTTCTTCACTGCGGACAGGTTTGAAGTGCTCGGCTTGCAGCAGCTTGACTGCTGCTGCTTCGGGCTTACCTTTCACCGTTGGCACGGTCCGATTCTCCGTCCCCCGCGACAGCACTACCGTAACCGCGTCGCCTTCGTCGATGCGGATACCGTCCTGGGGCTTCTGGTCTAGCACCACGTCCTCGCTGACGGTGTCGGAGAACTTGGGCTTGCCATACACCACTTTTAGGCCGGCATCGGAGATGGCCTGCTCCGCTTCGGCTTTGCTCAGACCCACCAGTTGTGGGACCGCGATGTCATTTCTCGTGTCCAGCCACCAGATCACGCCACCTGCCAATAGCGCCAGCGCGACGGCCCCGGCGATCACCATGACCAGCATCCTCCGCTTGCGCTGCTGTTCATGGTGCATCGCTGTCGGTTGGATGAGCGGTGGATACGGCGGAACCGGCCCTTGAGGGTGACCTGGTGCGTGGCTGCTCGGTGCGTGGTTGCCCGGTGCGGCCACACCGCGTGTCATCCCGGGTGGCGGTGGCTGGGCGCCCAGCGGCGCCCCCACCTGGGTGCCCAGCGGAGGCATCACTGAAGTACCGCCGCCCTGTGCTGGTCTAGAAGTCTGTGCTGGTCTAGAAGTCTGCGCTGGATCGGAAGCCGCCGGTGGCTCGGCTGTGGGCGTAGTTGCCATGACCAGCGCTGGAATGATGCCGAGGTCATGGCGAGCTTGTCGCAGTGCGGTGAGAAATGCGCCTGCCGTGGCCAGCCGCTGATTGCGGTCCCGGCGGGTAGCCCACGCCACGAGTGCATCTAGAGCGCTGGGAAGCTCCCGCACTGCCTCCGATGGGCGTGGGATGTCTGAGTTGACGTGCTGGTACGCCACCTCCATCGCGGACTTTCCCGGGTAGGGTTTTGCCCCGGTGAGGAGTTCATAGAGCATGACCCCGGCCGCGTAGACGTCACTTCGCGCATCGGATTGGCCGTCGGCGATTTGCTCGGGCGCAAGGTAGGCGACCGTTCCTAGCAGGGTGTTGCGGTTGGTGAGCTGGTGGCTGTCTTCGACAGCTCTGGCTAGGCCGAAGTCGGCTACTTTCACGATTCCGCTGGGAGAGATCAGCACATTCTCCGGCTTGACGTCGCGGTGCGCGATGCCGCGATCGTGTGCCTGGGCAAGCGCGGCCAGTACTGGCTCCATAACGCCGAGCGCTTCGGCCGGACTCAGGCGTTCACGTTGCCGCAGCACGCCCCGCAGCGTGGTGCCGTCTACCTTCTCCATCACCAAGAACGTGGTGTCGCCGTGGCTGCCTTCGTCGAAGACGGCGACGATGTGGGGGTGGTTGAGTGCGGCGGCGGAGCGCGCCTCCCGCATGAAGCGGCTCGCGAAGACCGGATCGGCCGCATAGGAGGGATGCAGCACCTTCACGGCAACGATGCGCTCAAGTCGCTCGTCGAACGCTTCGTACACCGCGGCCATGCCGCCTTGTGCGATCTTGCCCCGAATCCGGTAGCGCTGCTCCAGGAGCGCTCCCTGCATGGGGTCAGTCGCGGTAACGTTCACGACGGCCAGTGTACGGTTTGCATCCGTGACCGACGAACCGCCGATCTCCTCTAACGAATGGCTCACCGTCCCCGACGTGGCGCAACGCCTGGATCTGCGCCTTACGAGGGTGCGCCGCATGATCTCCGATGGGGAGCTGCTCGCGCAGCGCCGCGATGGCGTGTTGTACGTGCCAGGCGAGCTGGTAACCACCAACCAGCGGGTAGCCGACCACATCGCGGGCCTACTCGTGGTGCTGCGCGATGACGGATTCACCCCGGACGAGATGCTGCGGTGGCTATTCACCCCCGACGAATCGCTGGGTAGTAAGCCAGTGGATGCGCTCCACGGCCACAAAGCGCGTGAGGTGAAGCGGCGGGCACAGGCGCTCGCGCTGTGACAGCTAGGCCTATTAATAATCAGAACGTAAGTAGCTAGACAAGTGCAGCCTTCTGACCTGCAAATTAGCTAATTACGGGCTGACTTAGTAACGATCGACTCAGTAGTAACCATAGGCTCACTGCTAGATGCAGCGATTGTGTCACGTGCCGTACCTGCCGGTACGTCTTATCATCGCCACGAGGATGCCTGCGGCCACGACGCTGGCGACCACGATGGCTATGACTCCCACCGTCATCGTCGAGCGCGCCAGGTTATAGCCGTCTGGAAGCACCAGAAAGCACAGCGCCGCTGCCGTGCCCGCGGCGACTGTTCGTCCGGGGACGCCGCGAGTGCTTGCTGCCAGTAACACCAGCGGCCACAGGAAGTACCACGGGTGAAACGCAGGGGCGAGGATGGTCAGCGTCAGCAGCGCCAGGCCGCAGGCCTGTACGAGGTCACGCGTGGCGCCGGTCATGGAGCTTTCTGCTGCAATCGGTGCTTCATTGCGCGGCGCGGCGCGGCGCGGGCGCAGTAAGCGCCACGCCGCGTGGCTC
>JBGTNI010000034.1:0-2380 GCA_041743105.1 Mycobacteriales bacterium
ATACGCAGCCCTACGGGCTGCTACACGGCGGAGCTTCCTGCGTGCTAGCCGAAACCCTCGGTTCGGTGGGGGCGATTTTGCACGCCGGACCCGAGGCCACAGCAGTGGGAGTGGAACTTAACGCCACCCATCACCGGGCGGCCTCGGCTGGCACGGTCACGGGCGTGGCTACGCCGCTGCATCTGGGCGGCACGATTGCCACCTACGAGATCGCGATCACCGATGAGCAGGATCGCCGCACCTGCACCGCGCGGCTGACGTGTCTGATCCGTCCCGTCAGTCCCGGGAGCACATAGAAGCTCAACATTTCGCGGGTGCGGTTCACTCTGCTGGACATGGCAGCTGCGCGTAGCTCCACCGCGCTCCACGGATCGTCGACCATCGAGTGACCAGCGGCTGAAGTCGTCACGCCGCTAGAGGTCGTCCGGGAGCAAACGGAAGGTATCGTGCGGAGTCAGAGGCCGGATCATTCGGAAATGCTTCCGGTCCAACGTTGCGATCACATCTGTGTGAAATCGCTGAGCGAGGACGCTGTTCACGGCGTCGGTGAGGCCGATGCTTGGATAACCGTCCAGGACCGCACGGGCAGCAAGGAGGTGTGGGCCGATCTCAGGTACTTCCCATCGACCGGTTGCGGCGCGCGAGGCGATGTAGCTTAGCGTCGCATTCGCGAACCGAGATCCCTGTCGGGTTGCGATGAGGTAGTCGAGCTCAGTGAGAACGCATGGAGATACTACGAGATGGCCCACGCGGGCGAAGTGGTCTCTTATCGCTGCATGGTGTTTGTCACCGTCGTTGAACAGAGCAATCAGCGCGGACGTGTCGGCGATGACGACGGGCAGATCACTCATCGCTGCCGAATCCGACTAGGTGGTCGTCTACCCGTTCGGCGAAGTCTGGGTTTCCGCTGAAGGTGGGGATGTTGTTGTCACGCCCCATTGGATCGGTGCGGAACGGATATATTAGCGGATCCTGAGAGCCATATGGGCGTACTACGGCCACCGGTCGGCCGTTCTTTGTCACCGTGACCGTCTCACCGTGGGCAACTCGTTCCAGAACTTTCGCGGTCTGTTGGTTGAGTTCTCGGGTAGTCGCTTCCATACCTCAACTGTACTACGCGTACTATAATGGGCCAACCAGTCTGCTAGGAAGGGTCTGGTTCTTCGGTGCGGGTGCGCTTAAGTTCGAAGAAGTGCGGGAATCCTGCGAGTAACCGAGCGCCGTCGAATACCTTTCCGGCATCTTCTCCGCGCGGAATCTTCGACAGCACCGGACCGAAGAAGGCAACGCCGTTGACGTGGATCACCGGCGTGCCCACCTCGGTACCGACTGGGTCCATTCCGGCGTGGTGACTCGCGCGGAGCTGGTCGTCATACTCGCTGGAGTTTGCGGCTTCTGCCAGCTCTGCAGGTAGGCCTACGTCGGCGAGCGCTGCCGCGATCACGGCCGAGTAGTCTTCGTTGTTCTGGTTGTGAATACGAGTTCCTAACGCGGTGTAGAGGTCGGCCACCACCTGTTGGCCGTGTTGCTGCGCTGCGGCGATCACCACGCGCACCGGACCCCAGCCTCGCTGCATCAGATCCTGATACTGCTCGGGAATGTCGCGTCCGTCATTGAGCACCGACAGGCTCATCACGTGAAAGTTTAGGTCGATGTCGCGGACCTTCTTCACTTCCAAAATCCATCGGGACGTCACCCAAGCCCAGGGACAGATGGGATCGAACCAGAAGTCAACAGTGGTGCGCTGTGCGGAATCGCTCATCGGTAGGCGGTCCTCTCCGTGTGGTACTAGTAACATCGCGGATCGTAGGTCTAGCCGTGTAACGGCTCGATGCATTCTGCTATTCCCCTCAAGGGAAGCATTCACGGTTGCAAGGCCACGAGTTCATCGGTGAGTATCGATGCGTCATCGATCAGGGCGCGGAGTCGATCAGGCTCAGCCATCAGACCTTGTGGCGGGTCGCAACGCGTGAGTCGCCGTAGCAGCGCCCGAATCGGAAGCGGCGCCTCACTGGCTGCGATCACGAAGTTCCCGCGCAGCACGCCGGCCAGATTACCGGGTCGCGCCGCGACGACCGTGTGGATGAATCTGCTGCTCACAGTGGCGAGGGTGGAACGCAGCAACGTGAGCGGCGGAGCGTCGATGATGTTTAGCAGATATACGCCATCTGCTGTGAGCACTCGATGAACCTCCCCCAGGAACTGTGCTGTGAGCAGGTGTAGTGGCACAGTTCCGGCGCCGAAGGCGTCGCCGATGATGGTGTGGTAGGTGTTGGTGGGTTGGGTGGTGGTGATGGTGCGGGCGTCGCCGATGGTGGTGGTGATGCCGTTGCCGGTGTGGGTGTTGTCTTGGAAGCCGAGTTTGTCGTGGGCGAGTGTG
>JBGTNI010000035.1:0-3999 GCA_041743105.1 Mycobacteriales bacterium
CTCCGAGGACGCCCGGGCCGACCTGCCCGAGGGCACCACCAAGCAGGCCCAGCGCACCCTGATCGGCGAGACCGGCTACGCCGACGACCCGCTGGCGCACCTGGCCGCGTACGACCCGCACGGCGACGGCGCGGTCATCGACGCCGACGTGCTGTGGTCGTGCACCACCTGCGGCGCCTGCGTCGAGCAGTGCCCGGTCGACATCGAGCACGTCGACCACATCCTCGACATGCGCCGCTACCAGGTGCTGATCGAGTCGAGCTTCCCGAGCGAGGCCGGCGTGATGCTGCGCAACCTCGAGAGCGCGGGCAACCCGTGGGGCCTGCCCGCGGCGAAGCGTGCCGACTGGATCGCGGACATGCCGTTCGAGGTGCGCGTCATCAGTGACCGCCGCATCCCGGACGACGTCGAGTGGCTGTTCTGGGTGGGCTGCGCGGGTGCGCTCGAGGACCGGTCGGTGAAGGTCACCAAGGCGGTCGCCGAGCTGCTCTACACCGCGGGCGTTTCGTTTGCTGTACTCGGCTCGCAGGAGAGCTGCACCGGTGACCCGGCCCGCCGGATCGGCAACGAGTACCTCTACCAGGAGCTCGGCAAGGCCAACGTCGAGCTGCTCAACAGCAAGGCGGTCAAGAAGATCGTCGCGACGTGCCCGCACTGCTTCAACACCATCGCCAACGAATACCCGCAGCTTGGCGGCGACTTCACCGTTGTGCATCACACTCAGCTGTTGGCCGACCTGATCAAGCAGCGCCGACTCGTGCCGCAGCGGCCCCTCGATAACAATGTCACCTATCACGATCCGTGTTATCTGGGAAGGCACAACCAGGAGTTCGATGCGCCTCGTGAAATTCTGGCGGCTACTCCGGGTGCCCGCTTCACTGAGATGCCGCGCAACTCCGAACGCTCATTCTGCTGCGGGGCGGGCGGGGCGCGGATGTGGATGGAAGAGAGCATCGGTAAGCGCATCAACACCGAACGCACCGACGAGGCCCTGGCTCAGCAGCCCGACGCGGTGGTCACGGGGTGCCCGTTCTGTCTCACCATGCTCGGTGACGGCGTGAGCGCCCGCGCCGCAGAGGGAGCGGCAGATGGCGTCGAGGTCATCGACGTCGCCCGCCTGCTCCACCGCAGCGTCCTGCCCGAAAGCGGTGGCTGAGCAGCTAGCTAGGCTTTAGCGCGACGAGGCGTATCGCCGGTTTGTTGTTTCCGGACGTACTCCGGTGGTGCATCGATGATCGCCAGTACCTCGTCCGCGAGCCAGTAAGTACGCCCACCTCTACCCCGCACGGCGAACTTTCGTAGCCAACCACGAGTGTCGGCCTCTTGTATCAGGTTTCGTGCGCCTTGGGTTGTGATGTGCAGAGCGCCCCGCACTCGCGCAACAGTGACGAACGGATTGGCGAACAAAAGACCAGCCAGCTCTCCAATCCGGGAGCGCGAGCGTGCGGCATCCGCGAGATAGCGCTCTCGGAGTCCGACAAGTTTTCCAGCTCGGTCAACGCTATCCATAGCTTGACGTTGCACTGCGGTGAAGAAGAACTGGAGCCACTGCTGTATTTCGCCTCGCTCACGTACCGCCTGCAGCCGCTCGTAGTACTCCCGGCGGTGGAGCTCAAGGTATCCAGACAAGTAGAGGAGGGGTGTGGTAAGGCGACCTTCGTAGTGGAGAAGTAGACCGATGAGGAGTCGCCCGATTCGGCCGTTGCCGTCCAGGAACGGGTGGATCGTTTCGAACTGGTAATGCATCAGGGCGCAACGGACAAGTACAGGCATAGGGCTGGGATCGTTGACGAACCTCTCCCAGTCCGCCAGCAGCTCCCCGAGATGCTCAGGCAACGGAGGCACATAGACGGCGGTATCGGGGCTATCCGTCGGCGAGCCGATCCATGCTGGGCTACTACGAAGCTGCCCTGGCAGCCGGTCTTCGCCACGGACGCCGGAAAGCAGAACTTTATGGACGTCCAATATGAGGCGCTGCGAAATCGGAAGAGTCTCGATCAGCTCCAGACCTCGATACGTTGCGTCGACATAGCATTCCACCTCGGCCACGTCTTCGGTGAGCGGTTTAGCCTCGTCCGGTTCGGCCCCGGCTTGTAACACCTCGGCCAGCGATGCCCGCGTTCCTTCGATACGTGAGCTTGCAAGCGCTTCCCGCTTGACATATGGCCCTATGAGTAGCTGCGGGTCAGGGATCAGTCGGCCCAGCCCTTGTAGGTACCCCAATCCGGCGTCAGCCTCCGAAAGGGCGAGCACCGTATTTGGATCCAGCGCCAGATAGCGAGGCATAGGCGCCGGCTCGTAGTACCAGAATGCCCATGGGTCACCTGGCCGACGAGCAACGCGGCCGAAGTCCGGAGCTTGAAAGTCCACTGGCTTCATGGCAATAAACTTACAACGAAATGGCGTTTCAGTTGCAATGAAGGCTAGTTGAACCAAGGTTTGTTGGCATAAACGAGGGGAATGCCAACGGACGAGCAGCAAGAGCACAACGCCGACCTAGCCCGTAGGCCAGACCTGCCAGTTTTTCCAGGAGCGACTCGGCGTGGGTCCACGCTGGTTTTGGTATCGCGAGCCGTATATCTGGGAGCCATAAGGGTGTGATGCTGGGGAGGAAAGCCGGAACAGGCAGAGCTGACCGATCCTCATCCCGGGCCAGAGGGTTATCGGTAGATTCGCCACGTTGGACAGTTCCAGGGTGACGTGTCCGGAGAATCCTGGGTCGATGAAGCCAGCCGTGGAGTGGGTCAGCAAACCGAGCCGGCCCAGCGAGGACTTTCCTTCAAGGCGACCCGCGAGGTCATCGGGAAGTGTGAGCAGTTCCAGGCTAGAGCCCAACACGAACTCGCCGGGATGTAGCACGAACGGTTCCCCGTTTTTGGCCTCAATCGGTGCGGTGAGGTCGTCCTGTTGCAGCGAAGGGTCGATGTGGGTGTACCGGGAGTTGTTGAAAACCCGGAACCAACGATCCAGCCGCACGTCGATGCTAGACGGCTGGATAAGGCCAGGCTCGTATGGCTCGATGCCTAGGCGGCCTTTTGTGATCTCCGCGGTCAGATCGCTATCGCTGAGCAACATGGCTGCCGACCCTAGTAGAGTGAGCCGACGTCAGGTAGGCCAGGTTGGGTAGAGCGTGCCACTGAGCCTGCTGCAATTGCGGGTGTAGTTCAATGGCAGAACATCAGCTTCCCAAGCTGATAGTGCGGGTTCGATTCCCGTCACCCGCTCCACGACAAACACCGAGGTAAACCGCAGCCTGAATCCTTTTCATGCGCACAACACCATAGGTATACCTTCGGCAAGGCGAGACTAGTTACCCCTGGTCCCACGATCGGTCGTTGTAGAAATTTCGTTTAGAGGGTTTGACGTGCCTCTGACGCTAGGCTGTGGTTGATGCTTATTCCTGAGAGTGAGGGTGCCTTCATCGTGAACAGGAAGATACAGCGGGGTCGTGTCAAAGTGGATCTGTCCAACCAGTCCGCTACCGTCTGGCCCAGAGGGGGCGGGTCACCCTATACGTATGCTCCTGGCGTGACTCGACGCAACGTTGAACAAGCTATCGGCAAAGACGGATGGTGCTTGGATGAAAATTCAGATTGGGAACTCATGAACCCGCCCGACGGGTTCGAGCGCGATGTGGAGAAGGACGAACAAGACTAACGAACTGTCTAGGTAGCCAGCATGACATCTATGCCAGAGCACATCGTGGTGCTGGTTAAGAACCAATCCCGGCTGACGGCAGAATCCAATATTTAGGGCCTATGCTTCACCCATGCTGCTGGCATATGTGGATGAGTCATATACCAAAGACTAGTTGGCCATGTCAGCGCTGCTTGTCGATGGACCAGCAGCAGTGGCGCTGATGGCCGACTTAAACCGCGTGGCAGCAGAAGCCGCTCGCTCGTACAACCTTCCTAAGGATGTGGAGTTGCATGGTTATGAAATCTTTCATGCACGTGGAGCTTGGCGGGATTTACCACCACGTGCACGAATAGGAGTGTT
>JBGTNI010000036.1:0-5580 GCA_041743105.1 Mycobacteriales bacterium
CGGTGCACAAGGCGATCATCGGGCTCAGGCCGAGCGCGACCACGACGTAGCCGGTCATCAGCACGGGCAGGTCGTCCACACCGGTCTGTGCGATGACGGCGAAACCGCACGCGGCGGCGGCGAGGCTCACGGTGATCACGATCCCGGGACGGAAGCGGCGCGCCATCACCGGTGCGGCAAGGGAACCGACGATGGTGCCCACCGCCGCGGGCACCATCCACGCGCCTGCGGCCAGCGGCGACAGGCCCAGGACCTCCTGCAGATACAAGGCGATGAACAGCTGAGTGCCGCCCATCGCCAGCAGGCCGAGCAGGTATGCGCCGAGCGAGGTGCTGATCACCTTGTCGCGCAGCAGCGCCAGGTCGAGCAGCGGGTCGTCCAAACGGTTCTGCCTGCGCACGAAGAAGAATCCCAGCGCGAAACCCACCAGGGCCGCGACGACAACGACGACGTCGAACCCGCTCTCGGCGACACGCTTGGCGGCGTACACCACCGACAGCAGGGCCACCAGCGACAGCGCCGCGCTGACAGGTCGACCCGGCCGCCTGCCGGGTCGCGGTACTCGGGCAGCAGAACCGGCCCCACCACAAGCAGTAGCATCATCACCGGGATACCGAGGAGGAACACCGAGCCCCACCAGAAATAGCCCAGCAGTAACCCGCCGAGCAGTGGGCCCGCAGCCGTGCCCACGGAGAAGCTGGCCACCACCACGGCCACCGCGAACGCCCGCTGCCCGGCGTCGGCGAACATCACCCGGACAAGGGACAAAGTAGACGGCATGACCGTCGCTCCGGCCACGCCGAGCAACGCCCGCGCCGCGATCAGCAGCTCGGCGCGGGCGCTTATGCGGCCAAGACCGAGGCCACGCCGAACAAAGCTGCCCCGACCAGCAACAATCGCCGCCTGCCGATCCAGTCCCCAACGCACCGGCGGGCACCAACGCACCGGCTATGACCAACCCGTAGATATCCGTGATCCACAACAACTCCGCGCCCGACGGCTTCAGGTCTGCGGCCAACTTCGGCGCCGCCAGGTACAACACGGTCATGTCCATGGCGATGAGCAGCGTGGGCAGCGCGAGTACGAGCAACCCCACCCGCTCCCGGCGACCGGCCCGGGTGTCGGTCATGAGCTGGCGTTCTCCGTAAAAGGCCGTGGTGACAATGATTGTGGGTCAGGAGCGGACCGCCCGCCCCTGACCGGCCCGTCTGTCCGCAGATCGCTTGCCCACAAACAGCTTCGGCATCACCGGCCGCGACGCGAGCTCGGCCTCCCTGTCGTGCGGCTGGTTTCGCGACAGGAGCCTAGCCCGTCCGGGCGGTGCCGCTTTCGCCGCCATTGCCCGACTAGACACCGATGGCAACGTTTCCAACGTCTGATAGCGTCGATTTCCAACGTCGTTGACTACCACGACGGAGGCTTGTACAGTGGCGAATCCATGGTTCCCGATCGTCTTACCTGTTCAGCGCAAAACTTCCCACACGCCTCGGCCTTGTCCGACGGAGCGTTCCACCTAAACTTCCACGGGCTCGACACCGCCGTGCGCGGTGGCGAACGGTGTGCTCCTGTATATCGGGGTGCTGGCCCAGTGATGGCGGCAGGCAGCGGCATCTGCCCAATCGAGCATCCAGCCAACGCACAATAAGCAGGCAGTCGACATTGCCTCGCTCGTATTCAGTCGGGTCGAGCAGATCGGGCCTGCACGTGTGCTCACAGCAGGTGCAGACCCGCATCATCCACCTGATCCGTAACACTTCCGGCTCGCGTCCAAGTGCGAGTGGGACGCGCTCAAGCGGGACGTCAAACCGATCTACTCCGCCCCGAACGCAGCTGCTGCCAGAACAGCGTTGGAAGAACTGGCCGAGCGGTGGGGAACCAAATACGGCGCCATCGTGCGGCTCTGGATTTCCCGACCGAGCAAGCCGCGTTGAAACGCCTGTATCGTGTCACCAGAAGCCTCGACTCCACCGGTCGTGGACAAACCCGATGGACCATGAGGTGGAAACCCGCATTTAAACGCATTCGCCATCACCTTCGCAGACCGCTGGCTGGCCGCAGAAACCTACTAGATGAAACCCTCGGAAACACCCTTAATGAGACAGACCCATGTCGCAGGTGTGTTTCATGTGGCCCATGCAGAACATGTAGCCGTAGGTGCTGCCGTTGCCGGTGTTGTGGGCAGGATGAACACTCTCGGGTCGGTCTACGGGTCGCCGCCTCCCTCCGGACCGCCACTAGGTCCTCCAGCACCGAGCCGAAAAGTGACCAAACTCAGGATGTCGCGGTCAATGGTGGGGGCACCACGTACCACACGCCTATGGTAGGGCCTACTAAGGTCCGTGGTAGTGGATGGTATAAAGGCGACATCTCCGGTCAGATCGTTGGGCCTCCCGGAATCGTCACCATGGGTCCGTCACGCGCCTTCAGTAACCAGGCCTGGGTGAACGATCCCGGTTAAGATCGCGGATTGGGAGACTGTTCCCCGGCTCCGTCAGGAACGGTGAATCGCTACGTGGCGGTCGGGGCATTGGCGGCATTGGGGTCAATGCCCGTCAACCAGATCAATCCGGGACTCTCCGATGGCGGACCAGCGACGTGGAGGGTCCAGGTCAGGTCCGGGCCGGCATGCTCCGTGGCTCAGGCGAGGGCCTCATGCACGTCTCCGCCGGTGAGCTCCCATTCCTCGGATTCGTAGCCAATTGATTCGGGCGGCACGTCAGCGTATGCGGGGTCATGCCGGAAGAAGGTCACCTGGAACACCGGAGCGTCCAATTCCCACGTTGTATGCCTCGGATCGACCGGTCGGACCTGCATGACCGTCACCTCTCTTCCCACTCGCGTTCACCTGCGCAGGGCACTCCAGAATGCCAGGGAGCTGGCGGTACCAGCTCCGCGAACCGGCACATTGGGTCAGTGCTGGTGGCTGGAAGTAGACGCCGGAACTGAAATCATTCCCCGGCGCCGCGCCAAATCCGTACCTACCGCGATTCCTTCACCTCCGGCTGGGTCGGCTCCGACGGCATGCCCCCGCGCGTCCTGTTCACACACCCGACCAGGAACGTGCCGCCACCGTCACTGGCCTACTCCGCGACACGGGCGAAGACACCTTCCGTCAACTATTTCTCGCAGTGTTGGGGAATAGAAGTTGCTCGACCCCGAGCAGATAGATCGCACATCGGACGTGTGGCGAAGGTAAAACTGACAACGAGTGGGCGTGCACCGACTCACGGGACACCCCTAGCAGCGCGCGTCAGTGCGGGCCGCCTGACCAGCGAGATTCTACTCGATTGAACCGGCCCGCTCCAACGAGGACTTTTACACCGGGCCGCTGAGCAGCGCCGGGCTTTCGTCCTGCAGCGCTGATTCGTCCGACCGCTCGAAGTCCTTGACCTCCAGCGCACTTGAACTCCTACCGTCGGTTCTATCCAGTCATGTCCATCGCAAAGGAGCCGATAATGACCATCCTTGTCACCGGGGCGACCGGGACCATTGGCCGCCACGTCGTCCATCAGCTCGCCGAGCGAGGCCAGCCAGTACGCGCACTCACTCGCAATCCAGCGGGTGCGACCATGCCTGCGGGAGTCGAGATCGTTGGTGGTGAGCTCACTGCACCCGAAACGCTTGGGCCCGCACTCGAAGGGGTCACCGGCCTGCAGCTAATGAGCCTTGCTGGCGACGATTACATGCCGCTTCAGACCACTCCGGAGATTCTCGCCGTTGCATCGCGGCCGGCGTGCGTACCCTCACGGTGCTGACCGGCACCGAGGACGAGCTGGCGGTCGCGGCGGCGGTCGCTGATTCTGGTCTCCGATGGACCCACGTGCGTCCGGTCGAATACATGGCCAACAAGCTCCAGTGGGCCGAAGTCATGCGCCGAGAAGGTGCTGTGCGCGCCCCATTCGCGACGCAGCCCCAAGCCCTCGTGCACGAAGCCGATGTCGCCGCCGTCATTGTCGTAGCGTTACTCGACGCCGGGCAGTCCGGAAAAACCCTAATCCCGACCGGACCCGAGGCGCTATCGCCGGTCGACGTCGCACGACGGATTGGTCAGTTGATCGGCCGTGAAATCACATTCGTGGAGCAGACCGCGGATGAGGCCCGTGAGGAGATCCGCGCTGCCGGTCTCCAGGAGGAAGTCATAGACTTCGTCATCGAGTACCGAGCGCATCCTCCGGAGATTTCCTACACCGTGCTGCCGACCGTGCAGGACGTCACAGGCCGGCCGACGCGGACGTTTGACCAGTGGGTCGCCGAACATGCCGACGCCTTCCGATCCACCCAACCTTAGTAGTACAAAGGAGAGTCAACCGTGACCCAACTCTGCGATGGCCGAGTCGTAAGGATGCCACTTCGTGATCGCTAACAGTGACGGTGACGTGGGGATTGGCCTTGAGGTACATCCGCCGCTACCCGTCGAGGTGTGTGACGGTACAGGCATGAGCGAGCTTGATTTGTTCGTATATGGACAATTGACCGCGGTCGGGAGACTGGAAGAACATATCCGTTCTTATATTGTTTCCCAGGCCGCAGCTCGCGTTCGAGGAAGACTGTATTGGCACCGATCCGGCCGATTTCCCGTGCTGTTTCCGGGCGGTAACGAGTGGGTGCAAGGCACTCTCCTTAAGCTCGAAGTTCACGACGATCTGATGGCTTTCCTCATGCGCGAGGAAACAGCGTTTGGGTACGACGCGCGCTGGTTGCCAGTAGAAGTCGACGGCGACTGGTCATTTGGGCTCGCATACTGCTGGCCTTGGCCGTCATCAACCGTTGGCGCCAGGATAGATTCTGGAGTATTCGAAGCTAAGAACTAAGCTCTCGAAGAGCGAAGCGCTCGCAGCACCTTCACCGAACCGTCTGCGTTCTGGCTATACCTCTCGTACTCCGGTGACTCCATCGCGTACAAGGCGGCTGTGCCTTCAGCGTTGAAGTGAATTCCCCAGCCGTAAAGCTTGCCCAGTGCGCTAGCGCGTAAGCACGCGTGTGGCTTAGCGAAGAATTCCACGCGGCATTTCTCCCGCTGCGCCGGAGCGCTCACGTCGACTGCCTTATAGCGCATGCTGCCATAAAAGAGCACGTCCTCCTGCGTGTACCGGTATGGCTGGGCAACTAGAAGCTCGTAATGAATGAGGGCGACGGTGGGTTTGCCGCTCCGTGTTACGGGAACCATGGCACTGTCGACAGGGCAGTCGGGAGCCACCGCGATAAAGGTATCGAGATAGTTCATGCCCTTCATCCTTCTGTAAGTTGCGTGTGCTTACTCGCGGCTTACTGCCATAGTAGGTAAGTGTGTTCGCTATCCGACTCGCTCAGCAGCAAGATGCGGTAGCGGTGGCGGTCTCAATTGGTGAGTGCATCTCCAGTGTTGAGTACTTGATCGAGTACTTCTGCGGGGGTTTTGAAGTTCAACGTTTGCCGTGGTCGCCTGTTCAATTTCGCAGCGATGCTGTCGAGCTCGATCTGAGTATGCCCCGATAGGTCCGTCCCCTTCGGGAAGTATTGTCGCAACAGGCCGTTGGTGTTTTCGTTGCTGCCTCGCTGCCACGGCGAGTGTGGATCGCAGAAGAATACCGGAACATGCGT
>JBGTNI010000037.1:0-8731 GCA_041743105.1 Mycobacteriales bacterium
CGCGGGAGGCGCGGGAGGCGCGGGAGGCGCGGGATTGTGCCCGGTCACTGGGCTCACGGGGGCGACCCAATGACCGGTGTCCTCGAAATTCTGCCACTCCGCGCTCATCGCCGCGGGCGGTACAGAAGCTGGCGGTACAGAGACCGACGACAGGGCCGGGCTCGCCGAGATCGGCGGGGGGCCGATAGTCGGTTCGGGATAGAACGATGAAACGGAGACCGGTCCGACCTGATCCGCTGCCGCCGACAATGCGTAGCCCTCGTTTTGCCGTGACGCCAAAGAAATCGGAGCGCCGGAGGCTAGGTTCTGCTCAGCAGCGTCGCGTTGCCGATGCAGCCATTCCCGCAACTTCACCACATCCTTGAGGGCGACCGTATCGGTTTCATCGGCGCCGACCAGGTTCTCCGCCAGCGGGATAGAACCATCAGAAACGCATTGCAGCAACGTCGGTAGTGGAATGGCGGCAAACTCTGCGGCCTCTTGAAGGCCCAGGGTGGCAGGTACGGATCCAACGGTGACACCACGTTCGCCGGCCAGCGCCTGCGCCGCGTCACGCAGCAGGCCCCACAGTTCAGCTGGAAGCTCCACACCACCGCCGGCCGGATCGGCGAGCCAGTAGGTGGATTCGTCATTCTGTGCATCGAAGAATGCCGCCACCGCGCTGAAGCGGCGGTGGGGTGTCTTCGGCGATGCGACGACTACATGCTCATCAAGAGTGTTCATCATGCCTCCCGTGAATGCAGTTCAATACTGACTGAAGATCGAGTGACGGCATAGCGAAAGAACGAGCAATTGCCATTTTTCAGACGCGTAGCCGGGCTAGGAGAAACCGAACATTGCCACGGCGACACCAACGGGATAATCAGCTATCCACCGTTTGGTGGTTTACGCATCCGACTGTGGATCCACTTCTGAAATGGGGCGAATCTGCTACGTGAACGCTCGCTCGCCGTTGGTCCACAGCGCCACGCAGAGCGCGTCGAGGTCTGTCTCGCGCAGCTGGGCCAAGTACCGCACCGTAATCGGGAGCAGATACGGCGCGTTGGGTCTGCCGCGATACGGCACCGGCGTCAGAAACGGCCCGTCGGTCTCGGTGAGTAGCAGCTCCAGCGGAACCACGGCCGCAGCCGCTTGCAGTTTTTTGGCGTTAGTAAACGTTATGTTCCCAGCAAAGCTAAGGAAGTAGCCGCGCTGCGCGCAGGAATGCGCGAACTCAGCGTCTCCGGAGAAGCAGTGCAGGATCACCCGCTCCGGTGCGCCCTGCTCGTCCAGGATGCGCAGCACGTCGGTGTGGGCGTCTCGATCGTGGATCATGAGCGCCTTATCGTGCCGCTTGGCGATTTCGATGTGACCGCGAAAAGACGCATGCTGCGCCGGACGTCCGGCTTCAGTGGTGCGAAAATAGTCCAGCCCAGTCTCGCCGATACCGACCACATTATTGCGCGTCGCAAGCTCGTCAATCTGGGCAAGAGCTGCATCCAGATCATCGACCAGCGGCGCCTCATTGGGGTGAAGCGCCACTGTGGCGCGCAGCGCTGCGTACCGCGCTGCCTGCTCGGCCCCCCATCGCGACGATGCTACGTCGGTACCTACCTGAACCATCCTGTGCACACCCACCTGCGCAGCAGCCTCCAACGAGGCCGTCAAGGCACCAACTTGTAAGTCAAGGTGGGTGTGGCTGTCGAGCACCGGCACCGTGAGTGGCTCGGGCGCAGGAGGCGCGGACTGCTCCTTGGACGCGCGAGGTTGCTCGGTCACGAACCGTGCTCCGCAAGCCGAGCTAGCTCGGAGTCGACAATCGAAGGATCCAGTTTCGTGAACACCGGGGTCGGTGGAGCCAACGACCGGCCGACCGGGATCGGCTGCGACTGCCACGTGGCGAGCTGTGCCGCGTAGTCGCCGGTGATCACCGCGTACGGTGAGGACGCGTTGCCCTCTTCGGTAACTTCGTCGATGCGGGGCTGTGCCGCCCACACCCCGGTTCCGCCCAGCAGTTCGTGGACTCGCTGCGCCGAGTGGGGCAAGAACGGGGTGAGCATGCTCTTGCAGTCGTCGACCAGCTGCAACGCGACATGCAGCACCGTGTCGCGGCGAGCAGTCTCGGTCGGGCTATCGGCCGATAGCTTCCACGGAGCCTGATCCGACAGGTATCGATTGGCCTCGGCGACCATACGCATAGCCTCGCTGATAGCAGCCTTAAATCGGCAGCGCTCCAGCAACGATCCCACCACACCGAACGCCTGTCGGGATGCTTGCAGCAGGGCTCGGTCAGCGTCAGTGAGCGCGGTAGCGGCCGGGATCTCACCGAGGTTCTTGGCTGCCATGGAGATGGACCGATTCACCAAGTTGCCCCAGCCAGCGACCAACTCGTCGTTGTTGCGGCGGAGGAACTCCGCCCACGTGAAGTCGGTGTCTTGGGTCTCCGGTCCGGCAACGGTGATGAAGAAGCGCAGTGCATCGGCGTCGTAGCGCTCCAGGAAGTCGCGGACGTAGATCACCACCGAGCGTGAGGAGGAGAACTTCTTGCCCTCCATGGTCAAGAACTCGCTGGAAACCACTTCGGTGGGAAGACTTAAACGTCCCAGCTCGCCCGGGGTGCTGCCCGGTGTGCCGTTGTAGCCAAGCAGCATGGCGGGCCAAATCTGCGCGTGGAACGTAATGTTGTCTTTGCCCATAAAGTAGTACGACGAGGCGTCGGCATTCTCCCACCACAGGCGCCAAGCCTCCGGCTCTCCGACGCGATGCGCCCATTCGATGGACGCCGAGAGGTAGCCGATCACCGCGTCGAACCATACGTAGATACGTTTGTCGTTGCGGTTCTCCCACTCCGGCAGCGGGATTGGCACGCCCCACTCCAGGTCGCGGGTGATCGCGCGCGGCTGCAGGTCAGCGAGTAGGTTCAGCGAGAACCTCAGCACGTTAGGGCGCCAGTCGGTGCGACCGCGAAGCCAGGCACCCAGCGCATCGGCGAAGGCTGGAAGGTTCAGGAAGAAGTGCTCGGTCTCGACGAACTTCGGCGCCTCCCCGTTAATACGGCTGCGCGGATTGATCAGGTCCGTCGGGTCAAGCTGATTACCGCAGTTATCGCACTGGTCGCCGCGGGCACCGTCGTAGCCGCAGAGCGGGCAGGTGCCCTCGATGTAGCGGTCGGGCAGTGTGCGGCCGGTCGACGGCGAGACGGCGCCAAGGGCGCTACGGGAGAAGATGTAGCCGTTACGGTGCAGACCCCGGAAGATCTCCTGCGTCACGGCCTGGTGATTGCGGGTGGTAGTGCGGGTGAACAGGTCGTAGGACAGGCCGAGCGAACGCAGGTCTTCGGCGATCACCAGGTTGTAGCGGTCCACCAGTTCGCGCGGACTGACGCCTTCCTTGTCGGCCTGCACCTGAATCGGCGTGCCGTGCTCGTCGGTGCCGGAGATCATCAGTACTTTGTTGCCCACCATCCGCTGGTAACGACTGAAGATGTCTGCGGGCACACCGAAGCCGGAGACGTGGCCGAGGTGGCGGGGGCCGTTGGCGTAGGGCCATGCGAGAGCGGTAAGGATGTGGCGAGGTTTGTCGGCGGTCATAGCCCGACAGCGTAGTAGCGGGCGCCGGATCTAGGTGGCCCGCACCTGGCCGGACGAGGGACGGCAACTTCCCGTCATCCTAATATTCACCCCTCATCGGGTTGTCCTGCCAAGCGCTGCGAAACCACCGCGTTGTACACCTGGCGTCGAGGCGCGCCTTCTATCTCGGCCACCACAGCGATGGCCTGCTTCCGGCTGACGCCATGACGCTCCATGAGTCGTATCCGCGCCATCCAGCGCTGCACCGAATCGCTGTCGGTTGAAGCGGTCTGATTACCCGCTCCGGCAACGACAAGTGTTATCTCCCCGCGAACCCCGTCGCTCGCCCACTGCGCGAGTTCTTCCAGTGGGCCGCGTAACACCTGCTCATACGTCTTGGTCAGCTCCCGGCACACCGCCGCTTCACGGTCCGGACCGAGCTCATTCGCGAGTGCGTTAAGGCTGTCAGCCAGGCGGTGCGGCGCTTCGAAGAAGATCATGGTGCGCGGCTCTGCCGCCAGCGCGGCGAGTCGGCTGCGACGCTCCGCGGCTTTTCGGGGTAGGAAGCCTTCGAAGCAAAATCTGTCACACGGTAATCCCGACAGGGCAAGCGCGGTGGTGACGGCAGACGGTCCTGGGAGCGCGGTGATGGCGATCTCATCGGGTTCGTAGGCCGCGATCGCGGCGCTCACCAACCGATAGCCAGGGTCGGAAATGCTAGGCATACCGGCATCGGTGACAAGCAACACTGTCTGACCGGCACGCAGCGCGTCGATCAGCTGCGGCGCGCGGGAACGTTCATTGCCCTCATAGTAAGACAACACCTTCCCGGTGAGAGTGACGTTCAGGTCAGCAGCGAGCCGGCGCAGTCGGCGTGTGTCCTCAGCGGCGATGACGTTGGCGGTTGCGAGTTCGCGAGTAAGCCGAGTAGAGGCATCGCCGGGGTTACCGAGCGGGGTTGCCGCGAGAATAAGCCGACCGGCCACAGTGACATCGTGTGCCATGTTGTCCTCTCCGAAACGATGCGGTCCCGTTTCCAGAACAACATGGCACACGATGTCGCCAGATAGGGCACGACGTACCATCGACGCGTGGCAACACGCGGATCGCAGCCGACGGCCGATCCCGCAGCAGCCGAGCCTTCGGCGGCTCGCATCGTGCACGAAAGCGCCACAAACCTCGCCCTCGACAAACTAGCCCCGTGGAATCCGGTCGATCGAATTAGTTCCTGGTACTGGGCGGGAGCAGTGGCGCTGCTGGCCGGAGTACTCCGGATTGTCGACATCGCGCACCCACCGCGTAAGATCTTCGACGAAATTTTCTATGCCAAAGACGCCCATGACCTGCTTGCTAGCGGCTACGAACTCAATGAGCAAGGGACCGGGCCGGAACTAGTACACCATCCTCCGCTAGGGAAATGGTGTATCGCACTGGGTGAATGGCTGTTTGGATACAACAGTCTCGGTTGGCGTTTCTCCGCCGCCATCTTCGGCATGCTGTCGGTGCTCATCCTCTGCCGAGTTGGTCGCCGACTGTTCGACTCAACCCTGCTCGGCTGCATAGCCGGACTGCTGCTCTCACTGGACGGCCTGCACTTCGTCTCCAGCCGCGTGGCATTGCTGGATATCTTCCTGATGTTCTTTGTGCTAGCTAGCTTTGCCTGCCTCGTACTGGACCGAACGCAACGGCGAACCCAGATATATGCCGCGCTCCTTACGGCCACCGAAACCGGAAGGAGTCTGGGTCGCGGCATACGCCGCGAGCCGGGCTGGCGCGGCTGGCCATGGTGGCGTATCGCGGCAGCGGCGCTGCTGGGCTGTGCACTTGGCGTGAAGTGGAGCGCAGTCTGGTTCCTCCCGATTTTCCTGCTCCTCATCGTCGTATGGGAGATACAGGCACGTCGCTGCGCTGGAGTGCGACGCCCCGTCAGTGACGTGATCGGCTGGGAGACCGGCTGGATAGTTGGCTTCGCCACCATCGCCGTCCTGGTATTCCTCGCCAGCTATACCGGATGGTTCGTCACCGACGGCGGCTGGAATCGCCATTGGGCGCAGGAAAACGGGGCAGGAGTCTGGTATCTACCTGACTCCCTGGTCAGCCTGTGGCACTACCAGCATGAGGTTTACGAAATCCACACTCACTTGATAACACCGCACCCTTACCAATCGACGCCCTCCAGCTGGTTGTATCTAGGGCGACCGGTGCATTATTACGGCGACAGCGCTGGCACGTGTGGCGCGGCGAACTGCTTTTCGGCGATAATAGCGCTCGGAAATCCCATGCTGTGGTGGACGTTCCTGCTCGCCAGCGCTGTGTGCCTGTGGCGCGGCGTGGTGAACCGCGACTGGCGTGCGCTAGCGATACTGGCCTGTGCAGCCGGAGCCATCGTGCCTTGGATGTTCTATCCCTATCGCACCATGTATTTTTTCTATGCGCTTCCAGCGCTGCCATTCTTCATCCTGGCCGTCACCCTCTCGCTCGGTCTCGTGCTGGGCGGTCCACGCGCCAGCGCCTCCCGGCGACTAACGGGTGCACTGGTCGTCGGGGTATATGTTGTGTTGGTCATCGTGGCGTTTGCGTACTTCTATCCCATCTACACCGGCGTCGTCACCTCCTACGAGGAATGGCGCTCCCGTATGTGGTTCAAAAGCTGGATCTAGCTACTGAGCCGTTTGAACAACAGGGAAGGGTTCTCGCGTGAACAACGAGCGCTTCACCGGCACGTGGCGGTCCCGACCACGCATTGAAAGCGTCATCGCGATGCTGGCGATCGGGGCGGCGCTGCTCGGCGGTTGCACGACCAACGACGAGGGTCGTTTCTACGACGCCAAGGGCGGCAACCACAACCAGCGTCCCGAGCCTGCTCCCAAGCCTCGCGACTGCGATAAGGACCCCGCAACCGGTCGCGCCGTGAACTTCCCGGATACCGTAGACATCGATGGCTGCGTTTGGCGCAACAACGCAGAGAGCACTGCCCAGGTAGGCAACACTCTGATCCTGTGGGGAGCATCTCGCGGCGAGCTCGGACTGCACGCCATCGACATCGACAATGGCGGAACTCTGTGGCAGAGCCAGCCCATCGAGCTCGGCGATGAGAGAGCTCGCGAGGGCGACTATGAGACTTTATTCGATAAGGCCAAGTACCCGCTGGTGCTCACCCGGGGCGAAGCGTCCTACGTAGTCGCCGCTACCGCCCAGCACAAGCGGGCAAGCGCCGTCGACACGGCTAGCGTCCGCACCATGCTGCGGTTCTATCCGGTGAACTCCTCGGGCGTCGTGCAGCCTCGCACCTACACTGCCCCGGTCGGGGACTTCAGACCGATCGTCGACGAAAACGATACCGCACGCGATGGCGACCAGGTGCTGCTGTTCAAGGAAGGCAGCATCGACGAGCCGGACAAGTACCTGGTGGTGGATCCGGAGACGGCACAAGGCCGTGAGTTCAGCCCGAAGGATCGTTTCGTGGCCGAATCCACGGAGACACCGCGAGCGGTCACGCAAGACGGCAACGTCGTGGTCGGCTTCAAGCAGCTCCGCACCCTCACCAGCACCGACCGTTTCGGGTTGCGCTCAGCCGATGGCCAGAAGCTGTGGGACGCTAAGGATCACGTCCCCAAAGGTGCGGACGCCCTTGCCAGCAGGTTCGTCGGGGTGCGCGGTGAGTACGTGATAGCCGAGTGGGCGCCGGAAGGCACTGTCGAGCAAGGTGGTTTCGACAACACCCGCCCAGCGATCATCGCGGTCCACGATTCAAAAACCGGCAAAGTGTTGCTGGTCAGCGAACGAGCCGAGTTCAGGGACATGGTGGATTTCGATAACGAGATCACCCGCACCCACCTGTCGATCGATGGCCGATATTTGGTGGTAGGACGTGCGGTCTTCGATCTAAAAGACAAGACCGCACTTGAGGTGCTGCCTGAGGCGTTGGCTATCAAAGCGATCGGTCCGCAGGGCGTGGCATACGGCTACGGAAACGATCAACGTCCAGTTGCCTACGACACGATGCAGAAAAAGGTGGTGTGGGAGATGCCCGGAGGTGACGGGGCGGCGCTGCTACCGGTGGCGCTCAGCGAGAAGGTGGCGGTCTTTGCGATAGGAAGCTCGCAGTTTCCGGTGGTGGCGCTGCCGGTGAAGGCTCCGGATCAACCGTCGCCGAACGAGTCGGCGGCCAGCGGCGCGGAGGAACAGCCCGGCGGCAATTAGGCATGACGCCACCGATCGCGAAGGATTCCAAGGACGCTCCTGGGTTACCGGGCAGCGTGAAAGTAACCGCCGGCGCCAAGGGCACGATAGGTCCGAACCTGGCGGCGACGCTGGTGTTCGGCTCCTCGGGATCGGTGCTGGTCATAGAGCTCGTGAGCTTGCGACTGCTCGCACCCTACGTGGGGCTAACTCTTCAGATGAGCACTACGGTGATCGGCGTTGCGCTGGCCGCGATCGCAATCGGTGCATGGCTGGGCGGCCGAGCGGCCGATGTCCTCACCGCGCAGCGTCTGCTAGGGCCACTGTTTCTGGCGGGTGGCGCCCTCACCTTGGCTATTTCTCCGCTGGTGAGAGGCTTCGGCGAATGGGGCGGCGCCGATGCACGGTCGCAGGTACTCACGCTGGCCGGGATCGCGATCTTCGCACCGGCGGCGGTGCTGTCGGCGATCAGCCCGGTGGTGGTGAAGCTTCGGCTGGCCAACCTCGCCGAGACCGGCACCGTGGTCGGGCGGCTGTCGGGTATTGGCACCCTGGGTGGGATCGCTGCCACGTTCGGCACGGGTTTCGTGCTGATTACGCTGTTCTCGGTGACCACGATTCTCACCGGCTTGGGTATCCTGCTGCTGGTCGGCGGCATGCTGTTAACGGTGCTACTGTGGCGCTCAACCGCACCTGCCCTGACGGCGAGCCTGCTGGTGCTTGGGATCTGTGCGGGAAGCGCTACCGCTGTCATCCCCGCCGCCTGCGATGTCGAAACTCGCTATCACTGCGCGCGGGTACTTGCCGATCCTGACCGCGCGACCGGTCGGATACTGGAGCTAGACACGTTGCAGCATTCGTATGTGGATCTAGCCGACCCAACGTACCTACGATTCTCCTACGTCCAAGCCATCGCCGCCGTACTCGACACCTTCCGGCCCGACGGCACACCCATTAACGCACTCCACCTCGGCGCAGGCGGCCTCACCATCCCCCGCTAC
>JBGTNI010000038.1:0-52054 GCA_041743105.1 Mycobacteriales bacterium
ATTCTTGATGGTTCGCGGCGTGGCGCGTATTCCCATCCTGGGTAGCGACGGCGGATGGTTCGTCGTGTCGCTACTGCTCTACTTGATTGGTGCGGTCATTCTCGCGCTCGCCGCCACCGAGGTTATGCGTCTATTGCTGCTTGGCACTCCACGACCACGGACCTTCTTCGGCTGGATCGCGGGAGTAACGATCGTGGTGTTGTTCCTGCTACCGCTGATCAGTAACCAGCCTCTCTCGGAGAGAATTGGGACCGCGTTCGTGAACCTCATCACTACGCTGGCTATCAGCATTCTGGTGAGTATGAGTGCCGCGGCGGCCATGCGGCGAGCCAACCCGAACCCTCCGGTGGTAACGGTACCCTCAGACGGCAGCTAATTAGCGAGCCCTAGAGGTTTCCCGACAGCGCGTGATACCGGGTCCCTGTTCTGCGCCCTGGACGTTGAGCAGCCGCGCTAGCACCAGGTCGTTACTACCGCGGAGCCAGCTCTCGTCGAGTACACCGTACGTTTCCGCCGAACCATGCTGTCGACTGTAGCCTTCCGATTGGGTACCGTTCAGCGGCCAGTAGGCCCAATCGGCGTCGGTTTCGTCGAGATAACGGGTGATCGATTCGGATTGGTCTCCACCAACTCATTGGACCAGGGCAACCGGAAGGAGTTGAAGCCGTGTCCACGCAACCAACGGGTGATTGAGGTCCAATGAGGCTTTCTCGAGACCACCCACGACGTGCTCGGGCGATTCACCCCCGAACCAGTTGGCGCTGGCGAGCTTGACGCGTGTGCCGGTCGAGTCGACAATCCAGCGGTCTTGCGCTCGTAGCGGCATGGCCGGAAGCCGCAGTGGTTCGATGACTGTAGGCGGAATCCTACCTCCACCCGGCTGGAGAATAATGTCGTCCTTGGGGGACTGCGCCCAGGCATGCGCCGGAAGTAGCACAGCAGCCGCGATTCCACCGGCGACAAAGCGGCTGAGAACGGATCTGATCAGAGCGGGGCGCTTTCGCAGTAGCCAGGACAACGCTGACACAGGGAAGCGGGGATCATAGTGAACACAGGTATACCAGACCCCGGCGGATTTACAGTTGTGGAGTTCAGTAGCCCGTCCACGACCCAGTGTCGGTGGAGGCCGACAGCGCCGAGCGCCACGCGGACGCTGTCTTAGAGGGCGAGTAAGTGTTCGGCGCCAGTGGCGTTTCAGTAGCCTGCGGCCGAGTCCACTTCCCCTATCAGGGGTGCACCACTACCAAGGCACCGCACATTCTGGTGCACCCGCTCGGCAAGTTTGTCGACCGCGAAGTCCAATGAGTTGGCGCGGTGCGAGGTGATCGTGACGTTGTCCAAGGCCCACAGCGGATGCTGTTCCGGTAGCGGCTCGGGATCGGTGACATCTAACCCGGCGGCCGACAGGTGCCCGGTGTTTAACGCTTCGACCAGAGCATCTGTGTCGATGTGCTCACCGCGGGCCACGTTCACCACTATCGCCCCGGGTGGCAGTAATGCCAATTCACGCTCGCCGATGAGGTGGCGGGTCGGCGGTGTCAGCGGCAGCGCGAGCACCAGAACGTCGGTCTCGCCCAGCACGTCGGTCAGCTGCGCAACGGCGACGGTACGGTGCGCCCCGTCGAGCGGCTCAGCGCTACGGCGCACCACGGTGATAGAGGCGTCAAACGGCTTAAGCAGACTGATCAGCGTGGTGGCTATGCCACCTGCACCCACTATGGTTACACGCTGTCGGAACAGGGAACGCGGTTCGACGAAATGCCAGGCGGCCCGGCGGGCCTGTTCGATGAGGTTGCGAAGGCAGGCCAGGATCAGCACCAAGGCATGCTCACCAACCTGCTCGCCGTAAGAAGCTTTGACACACGTAAACCGAACGTCGTACCTAGCCAGCTCCCCGACGAAGGTTTCTACCCCGGCCCAGGGAAGCTGCACCCACGAAATGTTCGGGTACTCATCCAACAACCGCACCAGCGGCGCCGACTCGCCGATGCTCAACCACACCAGTCCGGTGGCCTGCGCCACCGGTACGAGTTCTCCCCCGGCGTTGCGGACTACCCCCGCCATCCGCCGTCCGATCGCGGGATCGCGTTCACCTAGACCTCGGGCAACCGCGATCCGAGGAGGATCGGGTGCAAGCGCGATCCTGGGTGCTTGTGCTGCGGTCAGGTTAGCTGAGTGGGGCATTCCACGATGGTAGAGCTCGCGGCTACCGACCGTCGCTCGTAGTGGGAACTAGTCCTTTGCTGTAGGCGATGCCGACAGCGGCAAGGGTGAAGCCGTCGCGGATCTGCCCAGCGGCCACTTCGGAAAGCAGTTCGTTCCAGGTGAGCCAGCGCACCGCAGAGACCTCTGCGGTATCGGTTGGCGTCACCGGCATGCTGGAGTAACTGGCCGAAAACACGCTGACGCTAGTGGCTAGCAGCCCGGAATTGGGTGTCATGGTCGCCAGGATCTCCACTCGATCGGGCTGTTCGCCCAGCTCCTCTTCCAGCTCCGCAAGAGCTGAACGCACTGGATCGTCGTCCTGCCCGAACCCACGCGGAATCCCCCATTCCCACCGTTGCAACGTGTAGCGGAATGTGCGTACCATCGCGACTCGGTTTCGGCAGGTCGCGAGCATCGCTACCCCAGGTCGACCCTGGGCTTCCACTACGCGCAGGTAATGGCCGGTACGGCCGCCGGGGAATCGCACATCGTCGTCGAAGACAGTGACGAAGTCGTTCTCGAACACCTGTCGAGCGGCTATCTGGGTAATACCGAGCTGCTCGTCATGACGTAGGTCCGAAGGCAACTCGTTTTCCAAGTCACAAGGCTGCGGTGTCGAGCTGCTTTCGTCCCGATTAGTAACACCATCAGTAAGCATCTCAGCAGGGCGTTGGTCGCTCATCGCTCCATCATGCCCGGCAGCGAGGCGGTGCCACTGGCCACGGTCGCTTCCCACTGTGCGGCAGCCTTGCTGCGGGTCCTAGCGCCCCAGCGAGCTTGCCAGCGTCCAACGACCGGGTGCGCCGCCATCAGCGACAACATGCCGGCAACCCCGGCGCCGATCGCAGCACCGAAGCCGCCGCCCACAGATTCGCCTAACCCGCCGGCGGCGATGCCGACCATAATGCTAGCGGCGGCGTGAGGCAGCGCAACTTTCAGCGCAAGACCGGCCCGGCGGTCTACTTCGTTGGCGCCCACGAACGTGGTGTGTTCGTCGAGCACATATTGCAGGCGACGCTGCGGACTGGCCATGTGATCGAAATCCGGCAGCAGCTCATCCAGTTTGCTCCACGTGAGCCAGACAGACCGGCGGGCATCTCGTACCAGCGAGCTGAGCTGTCCGGCGCTCGAGGATTCGGGGTGACTCGCCGCAAGCGCTTCGGCCACCGCTTCGGTGGGGCAGAGCGTAAAAGCGCCGCTTGCGCCGAGCGAGTCCGCGACAATGCTGTTGTAGGCGCCATCGATGACGCCACGGATGTTCAACTCCATGCGAGCACGCTCGGGGTCGTAGGCGGAGCCAGTAACGGCATCGTCGCGTGCCAACTGCTCATCGAGTGCGGCATACCAAGTGGACCTGCGATCGCCACCGGCTGATTCGGTAAGCCGAGGATCGGCGAGGAGCGCGTTTATTAGCCGCAGAGTTTTCGGGTTGCCGGCCACAAGCGCGGTCAAGCTGGCTCTCACACGGCTTGCAAGACCCGATCCGGTCACCGGAGGTGTGCGTTCGATAGCTGAGCTTTGTCGAAGACTGAGATCGAACTCGATCAACCCCTCCAGCCGGGCCGCGATACGCCTGTCGGTCAGTTGCGTGATCTTCTCGGGTGCGTAGTCCAAACAGTGCAGCACGTATGCCCGGAGCTCCGGCTCCTTCAGCTCTGGCCAGGCAGAGAGTTTGAACTCCGGTTGTGCCAGGGCAGAGCAGAACGCGTTCAGCAAAGTGAACCGGTCCGCATGATGGGATCGCTGCCGCAACGCAGGAGTGTCGAGAATGCGCACCTGTAGCCGGTTGTTGCGCACCAACCGCAGTAGCGCCCGGCAGTCGGGCGACGGCTGTGAAAGCTGATCCAGGAGCAAAGCGTTATCGAATGCCTGGGTCTGCGACAGCAGCGGCGTGGCGCCGCCGATGAGCATGTCGAGCATCAATACTCCGGTGGCGCTGACCGCACGAGTCGCATATACCTCCGCGGCGGTGTCGTGGCCAAAATATACGGTGTCAAGCGCGCTGTAGTAGTGAAGCTTGCTCTTCACCCGACACTCTCCTGTGCGATCTTGCGATCGATACGCTGCATGACCGGTGTTGCGGCGATGCCATGACCTACCACTGAGACAACTACGACGAATCCGACGATAGCCCAGAGTAGGTCCACGTCGGGAAAAGTTGCCGAGCTCGCGGCGTATGCCATGTAGTACAGCGAACCGATCCCGCGGATCCCGAAGACCGCAATCACCCCACGTTCGCCTGGGCTTGCGCCACTGCGAGCCAACGAAAACCATGCCGTAACCGGGCGAACTAGCACCAACAGTGCCAGCCCCAAGGCGGCAGCTTCCCACGTCAAGGGGGCCAGGAGCCCACCCACCACCGCCCCGCCGAGCAACACCAGCAGTAACACGGTGAGAAGACGTTCGATCTGTTCGGCGAAGTTGTGTAGTACATGCTGGTAGCGGTGGGTTCGCTCGGCGGCACGAATAGAACAGGCGCACAAGAAGACGGCCAGGAATCCATATCCGCCGGCGACTTCGGCCAGCCCGTAGGCGAGGAAGGTCGCAGCGAGTACGACAAAGCCTTCGGCATGTTTGGCCAACCTAAAGGTATCGCGGCGGGGACGAAAGAACAGCTTTCCGAGCGCCCATCCGGTGCCGATCCCCAGCGCGAGACCGACAGCAAGTTTGTAGGCCACGTCGATGCTGAGCCAGTGCAACAGCCACCCGGCAGGATGCGCGCCTGCGGCCGCCATCGCGATGGCGGCGTAGACGAACGGGAACGCCAGCGCATCGTTGAGACCAGCCTCGGATGTAAGCGCAAACCGGACTTCATCTTCGGAATTCTCATCCTCGCTGGGCTCGCCGACCTGCACATCCGAAGCAAGCACCGGGTCGGTGGGGGCCAGAACGGAACCCAATAGTGCCGCCGCGGCCGGGACCAGGCCAAGCCACCACCAGCCCAGCAGCGCCGTGATGACGATCGTGATGGGCATGACCGCGAGCAACCGCCAGGTAGAAGACCATCGGCGCCACCCGATAGGGCGATCCAGTTTGAGTCCGGCGCCCATCAGCGCCACGATGACGCAGACTTCGGTGAGGTGCTCGGTGACTCCCGCATACCGCAGCGGATCGGGTACCGGTAGCTCGCTCGGAAGCGCGAACACCAGCATGCCCAAACCCAGGAAGGCGATGGGCAACGACAAGGGACGGCCCTCAAGTAGCCGTGGCAGCAAACCGGCCAGCAACGCCGCCATGCCGGCGAGGAGAAACGCTAGGTCAACAGGATCCACCAGTGTTTTCCGAAGGTCGATGAGACAGAGACGATGCTAATACCCGGATCGATCACGCAATCACCGGAGCTGGCTGGACAGGACGTCACCTTCGACTCCTCCGGCAGTTTCACGAGCTCACGCTCTGACGTGGGTCCTCAGCAGCGAATACGTGAACATGCCACACTACGCGCTCAGCAGCGGTCGCCGACGCGTCTATCTCGAGCCGAATTGTTCGCCGTAGTTCTAGGCCCAGTCGCCCTTTGTCACGATGCGGGTCTCCCGACCGTCGCGCCAGTCGATGAAACAGCCGTCGCTCGACGATAAACATTAAGCCAGATGCTCACATTGTACTTGATTCTTAAGTGTTATTGTTCTGTCCGGAATATTTCTAAGGGCAAGTATTGTTAGGTTGTATTTGTCGAGTTTTTTGACGGCGCTTCGGTAACATGTGGAAAGTATTTTCCATGATTCTAGATGTGCGATAGCGCGTTCTACCGGTGCGCGAACTTTAGCGTGTTCTTGGTTAATATGTTTTCGATGTTGGATAGTTCGCGGAATTAGGGTTTTTGATGCGGAGGTGAGCTTTCACTCCTTGGTATCCTTTGTCGGCTATGACAATCATCTCCAACGGTGACTTCGACACCTACTGGCACGGCCACGTCAACCAAGAACACCGCCGCATCCACCACGCCCGATACCGCGACAACTACCAACTCGCAGCATGATCGCGTCACTCCAGAAGCATCGCACCCATCGACGAAGTCAAGGGCTGGCTTCGTTCACCTTTTCGTCGACGTCTTGAACCAGCTGGAGGAAATCGTCCGAGCGGATGCCTCCACTGGATGATCTGAAGAGCAGTCTCACAATGTGTCTGTCGTACAGCCCTCGATACATCCAGACTGAGCAAAGTCCGGATGGCGAGCCGGCGGCGCACATCACCTCGGCGTCTTGAGCCTTCACCGATCGCGGATCCCACCGCGAGGGGCGCAATCCCGCCTCGGGTGTCTGGCCGTCAAAGTTCGGGTAGTTCTCGCCGGCCGCCTCGAAAGCCGAAACGGAACTGTAGGACGTGCGGGCCTCCTCGGGGCTGGAGTAGGTGCACACGAATTGCAGAACCTCAGGCTCCCGCCAGCGTTCACCTTGATCGTTCCAGATCCGAACGCGCTCCAGCCCGTTCGGATCGCACTGGTCAGAGCGTGGAGAGTCGGCGGAGTCGACCGTCATCTCCCACGCGATGGCTTGCTTTTCCGGTTGTTCGCCTGACGAACCAGCGAGCACTTCCCACGAGGCGGGCAGAGCGGGATTGCTCACGAGTAGCCGCTCGGCTTCGGCAGGGTGGTTGGACGCCGCACCAGGTCCCACCACCTGCTCACATCCCGTGATCGCTGGGATGAGGGCAAACGCAATCAGAAGGGCAAGTCGGCGAGATATCTGATCGATGGTAATGACACCTCACCTGCCGTTGTCCCACGGTTTGAGGAACCGCAGCTCGAGATCTTCCTTCATGGCTCGCTCGTAGTCGTCGACGTGATCGAGTATGGCACGCCGGATATCCTCGGGTTTGAGGTCTGGGTCGTGCTTCTTCAATAGCTGGACGCCGATGTCCACGCTGATCACGTCGGCCTGGTTATTCCGGCCGCACCTGGCTCGTCGTCCGCTCCCGCCTGCAAGAAATCCCTTGGAAAGCCCACGGTTTTGCCCACGTAACCGAAATGTATGTGATTCGCGTCCGAGTCCCGACCGTTGCGCCACCTCACGGCTAGGCCGCCATCCCATTGAGTGGGATCAGCGAGAACTCTTCCGTGTTGAATCACCCAGTCGTGGCTGCCTAGATCAACCCGCGGCGGCGCCGTTGACCAGCCAGCCGGGCGATATGGTGATCGGGACGGGCGTTCGCCGAGGTAGCCGCACACCGAGCTGGTCGCCGTCCATGTGAGCGCCATGTTGGCTACATTCACCCCGGATTAGAACTGCCGGGGGCATCGTTTGTACCGGTGGAGACGAGGGGAATCGAACCCCTAACCCCTGCCTTGCAAAGGCAGTGCTCTGCCAATTGAGCTACGTCCCCTGATCAGGTGACTTAGGAGGCAGCGCCGTACTACTGCGCTGTTACCGTGGTTGCTGCCGATGAGGAAAATTTGGGAGCTTTCATGGCTTCCTGCCATAGTTCTCGCTCTTCACGCGCCGCCCGCAGTTTCCGCGCCACCACGAGCGCGACCGTAGACACCGCCGCCAGTAACGCTAAGCGTTTCAACATTTACAATACCGCCTTCTGGCTGAGTGTTCGTACTTGATACTTACACAGCCTGTGACCGCAACCACAGCTAGGGGGAGTCTGAGGGTGGCAAAGCCCCCTCAGGAGCGAGCCTCCGGCGAGCAGTAATAACGAGGCGGACTGTGCTTGCGGAGAGCACAAGCACAGTCCGCGCATCCAACTCGTGGGGCTAGATGGAATCGAACCAACGACCTCATCGTTATCAGCGATGCGCTCTAACCGACTGAGCTATAGCCCCATATGCGAGGCATAGGTTACCCCATCGGCCGAGACTATTCGCGCTCGGCCAGCGTCAGCTCGATACCGCCGGCAAGATCGGCACAGACGTTGTAGATGAACGCTCCCAGGGTTGCCATGGCGGTAAACAACACCATATTCACCGCACCCAGCAGCGCCGAACCGCCGATGACAAACTTAGCGTCGATCGTAAACGGTGACCCTTCCGCCGCGCCCTGCTCATCGCTGGTTGTCAGCGATGTGATGGTCTCGTTCAAGCTATCGAAAACACCCATGGCATCTAATACTGTGTACAAGATGGTCGAGGCGACTACTCCCATCACGAACAACACAAAAGCGGTTGCGAAGGAGAACTTCATCATCGACCATGGATCCACCTTCTTCAGCTGGAGTCGGGCACGACGTGGTCCCCGACCTGCTGCGGCAGCCACTGCTTGACGCGCCTGATTGACTGCCTCACTGAACTGGAACTTGTCAGTGTCGGCAGTTAAATGTAGCGACGCATGCGAATTCGGACCTGTTGGAGTGCTCATCGGACCCGGCACCGGGCGCGGCGAGGGTCTCGGTACGACGGGAGCACCCACTGGCGATGGCGCAGGCTTAGCGGCCGCACCATTGGAATCTGGTCGAGGTGGCGGTGGGGAGCCCGGCCCGCGTGTCGCGCTGCCGGCGGCGGGAGCCGTGAGCGGAGGCCACGCGGGAGTGGGCGCAGAAGGCGGTGCAGTCGGACGTCGATCGGCTGGCCGAGAACCTAACGTCGCTGTCGATTCTGCCTCGTCGGAAGCTGGGGCAGGGGAAGATGAGGCAGGGTCGGACCGCTGCGCATCGGTAGCTACAGCGGCGCCAACCGGCCGATTCGCGCCAGGGTCGGAGCCGCTTTTAGCATCGCTCATCTATCCATCCTGTTCATCAGGCTCATCGACGTTACGCGCCATAGCCACCAACGTGACTCCGGCGGGCAGATCCATCAGCTTCACGCCCATGGTATTTCGATCCCTGGTGCGGCGAACCGGTTTCACCGGTGTCCGAATAACTCCACTGTTCGACGTTATCGCGAACAGCTCGTCCTCGCTCGATACGGCTAAAGCACCCACCAAACTACCGCGTTTGGTAACGATTCTCGCAGTGATGACGCCTTTACCACCGCGTCCTTGCACTGGGTACTCCTCTATGGGAGTCCGTTTAGCGAATCCATTCTCGGTAGCCACTAGCACATCCATGCCGGGCTGGACGACTTCCATCGCCAGTAGCTCGTCGCCGTTACCGAAGCGCATTCCGATCACGCCGCTAGTGGCACGGCCCATAGGCCGCAGCGCGTCGTCGCTGGCCTTGAATCTGATCGATTGGGCAAGCTTGCTGACCAGCAGTAAGTCGTCGTCGGAGGTGATGAGTGCCGCTCCCATCAACTCGTCGTCATCGCGCAGGTTCACCGCGATGATGCCACCCTGCCGGCTAGAGTCGAAGTCTGTCAATGCGGTCTTTTTCACCAGACCACGCTTGGTGGCCAGCACCAGATATGGCGCCACCGCGTAATTGGGGATCTGAATGATCTGGGCGATGTGTTCATCTGGTTGGAAGGCAAGCAGATTAGCCACATGCTGGCCACGCGCGTTCCGGTTGGCTTCGGGAAGCTCGTACGTCTTGACTCGATATACCCGACCTTTGTTGGTGAAGAAAAGGATCCAGTCGTGAGTAGAGCAGACGAAGAAGTGCGCCACGATGTCGTCTTGCTTCAAGCCGGCACCCTGCACTCCCTTCCCGCCGCGGCGTTGTGACCGGTAGAGATCAAGCTTGGTGCGTTTGGCGTATCCGGTACGTGACACCGTGACTACCACATCTTCGCGGACAATCAGATCCTCTATCGAGACATCGCCGTCAAACGGCACGATCTTGGTGCGTCGAGCGTCGCTGTACTTGGTGACGATCTCGGTGAGTTCGTCACCTACCAGTTGTCGCTGCCGCTCGTCGCTGGCCAAAATTGCCTGTAGCTCGGCGATGTCGCGCATCAGCTGCTCGTATTCGTCGACAATCTTCTGCCGCTCCAGCGCGGCTAGACGCCGTAGCTGCATCTCCAGAATCGCGTTGGCCTGAATCTCGTCGATCTCTAGTAAAGTGATCAAACCGGCTCGGGCTTCTTCGACCGTCGCCGAAGCCCGAATCAGAGCGATCACCTCATCGATAGCATCGAGTGCCTTGAGAAGACCGCGCAGAATGTGGGCACGCTCTTCTTTCTTGCGTAACCGGTATCGGGTCCGTCGAACGATGACTTCGATCTGATGTGCCACGTAGTAACGGACCATCTCGGCCAAGTTCAGCGTCCGCGGCACACCGTCGACGATCGCTAGCATGTTGACGCCGAAGGAATCCTGTAGCTGGGTGTGCTTGTAGAGGTTGTTCAGCACCACTTTTGCCACCGCGTCTCGGCGCAGTACCAGCACCAGCCGTTGACCGGTACGACCAGAGGATTCATCGCGAATGTCAGCGATACCGCCAAGCTTGCCTTCTTTTACCAGCTCCGCGATGCGCTCAGCCAGATTGTCCGGGTTGACCTGGTAGGGCAGTTCGGTGATGACCAGCTGCGTGCGGCCTTTAGGGTCCTCCTCGATGTCGACTACCGACCGCATCCGCACCGAACCCCGTCCCGTGCGGTAGGCATCCTCGATCCCCGAGGTACCGACGATCAACGCGCCGGTCGGGAAATCTGGCCCCTTGACTAATCCCAGAAGCTCCTCGAGGGTCTCAGATAATCCAGTCTCAGGGTGGGCAAGGCACCAATGCACCGCGTCGGCAACTTCTCGCAGGTTATGTGGCGGAATATTGGTGGCCATCCCCACTGCTATACCGCCGGAGCCATTTACTAACAGATTAGGAAACCGACTGGGTAGAATATCGGGTTCTTGGGAGCGGCCATCGTAGTTGGGACTGAAATCGACGGTGTCTTCGTCGATGTCGCGCAGCATCTCCATTGCCAGGGGATCGAGCCGGCATTCGGTGTACCGCATTGCGGCGGCGGGATCGTTGCCCGGTGAACCAAAGTTGCCGTTACCGTCAACCAGCGGGTGCCGCAGCGACCACGGCTGGGCCATCCGCACCAATGTGTCGTAAATAGCGCTGTCACCATGGGGATGGAACTGCCCCATCACGTCGCCCACGACACGGGAACACTTCACGTAGCCGCGATCGGGACGGTAACCACCGTCGTACATGCCGTAGAGGATCTTGCGGTGCACGGGCTTGAGGCCATCCCGCACGTCGGGCAGAGCTCGCCCGACGATGACGCTCATTGCATAGTCGAGGTAGCTACGCTGTAGCTCTACTTCGATGCCAATGGGCTCTACATTGCCGCCGGGGTCGCCTTCGGCGGCAGTGTTCGGAGGCGGGGTGGTAACAGTCACTAGACCTACCTTCCACGATCGATTCAGCTGTGGATATTCCTGTGGACACTGTGGACAAGGTGGGCGTAAGAATCTTTAGATATCAAGGAATCTGACGTCCTTGGCATTGCGCTGAATGAACGACCGGCGGGACTCAACGTCTTCACCCATCAGTACGGTGAATAGCTCATCGGCGGTCGCCGCGTCGTCGAGTGTGACCCGCAGGAGCGTGCGACTGCCCGGGTTCATGGTGGTTTCCCATAGTTCGGGGTAGTTCATCTCACCCAGACCTTTGTTGCGTTGGATATCGTCTGGCTTAACCTTCGGATTTTTCTCCTGACGCAGCGCGATCAGCCCGTCGCGCTCCCGGTCGGAGAAGGCGTACTGCACGTCGTCGCCCTTTTTGTTCCACTTGATCCGGTACAGCGGCGGTTGCGCCAAATACACATGGCCCAACTCCACCAGGGGCCGCATAAAGCGGAATAACAGCGTAAGTAGGAGCGTCGTGATGTGCTGGCCGTCGACATCAGCGTCGGCCATCAGTACCACTTTGTGGTATCGCAGCTTCTCTAGGTCGAATTCGTCGTGAATTCCGGTTCCCAGCGCCGTAATCAGCGCCTGCACCTCATTGTTCTTCAAGACCCTGTCGATACGGGCCTTCTCTACGTTAAGGATCTTGCCTCGAATCGGTAGAATCGCCTGTATGCGCGGGTCGCGTCCCTGCTTGGCCGAGCCTCCGGCGGAGTCCCCCTCCACGATGAACAGTTCACATTCTCGGGGGTCGGTGGACTGACAGTCCGCCAACTTGCCGGGCATGGAGTTGGAGTCCAGCGCGTTCTTACGGCGGGCAAGTTTGCGGGCCTGGTGGGCGGCGACCCGGGCGCGTGCCGCCTGCGTGGCCTTGGTGACAATGAGTCGAGCCTCGCTGGGGTTACGCTCGAACCAGTCGGCTAACCAGTCGTTGCAGATCTTCTGTACGAAGGACTTGGCTTCGGTGTTCCCGAGTTTTGTCTTGGTTTGGCCCTCGAACTGCGGGTCGGTGATCTTCAACGACACAATCGCGGTAAGACCTTCACGAATGTCGTCTCCGGTGAGGTTGTCGTCTTTATCCTTGATGAGACGTTTTTCCCGGGCATACCGGTTCACAACCGTGGTCAGCGAAGTACGGAAGCCCTCGTCGTGGGTACCACCTTCATGGGTATTGATCGTGTTGGCAAAGGAGTAGATGGACTCGGAGTAACTTTCGTTCCACTGCATCGCCACCTCAAGCGCGATGCCGCTACCTTCTCCATCGAACTCAATCACCGACCGGTGGATGGGCGTCTTTTTGGCGTTAAGGTGGCGCACGAAGTCGGTGATGCCGTTCTTGTATTGGTACACCACTTCCCGCTGCTTGGCACCGGAATCGGGGGCAGCCTCGGTATCGGTGTCGGCAGCACGCTCATCCCGCAGCAGCATAGTCAGGCCGCGGTTCAAAAACGCCATCTCTTGAAGACGGCGTGAGATGGATTCAAAGCTGTAGGTAGTGGTCTCGAAAATCTGCTCGTCAGCCCAGAACGTCAGCACAGTGCCGTGCTGGGTAGTAGGTCCACCCTTTTTCAGCTTCGCGGCCGGTTTGCTGTTGACGTAGGGCTGGCTCCAAACCCGACCATCCTTGTAGATCTCCACCTCTAGCCGGCTGGAGAGCGCATTCACCACAGAGACACCCACGCCGTGGAGTCCACCGGAGACGGCATAGGAATTGCCGTCGAACTTTCCACCGGCATGCAGTGTGGTGAGCACGACCTCGACTGCCGGTCGCTTCTCTATAGGGTGTAGGTCAACCGGAATACCGCGACCGTTATCGGTGACGCGAACACCGGCGTTGGCAAGCAGTACCACCTCGACGGTGTCGCAGTACCCGGCTAACGCCTCGTCGACGGCGTTGTCGACTACTTCCCAGACGAGATGGTGCAGTCCACGTTCTCCGGTGGAACCGATGTACATGCCCGGTCGTTTGCGTACCGCATCCAAACCTTCCAGCACAGTGATCGAACTTGCGCTGTAATTCGACTTACCGCTAGCCGGCTGAGCTGCCACGGATGAACCCTCTTCCTCACGTCGCGAGACGGCATAGGTGACCCACGCAAAGCGCTAGGCCTAGAGCTTGCGAATACGGAGAGTGGCTCTGGACTATCTCCATGCACAGGTGATGCCTCTAGTCTAGCCCGTAGCGGCGGTATACCTTTGCATTGACCCGCCTGAAAAGCCCACAGCGCCGTCTATATCACTTCCCCGTAGGGGGACACGCGGAATTGATGGTCCTTCGCTAAGAGGTGGCGCGGGTAGGTCGTTCGTAGCGAGGACATTACCTCTCCGCGCGACCTCTTAGGTTCGGCTGGCGGTTCAGCCGGCATCGTTATCGTTTTGTATCTGGCCACAACCCGCAGAATCGGCGGTAGACCCGATGGTTTTGCCATTGTGGTAAATAGATAGTTACCTATCGCTGACTTAGTGGCGATCGGCTCTCAGTAAGGATCTGCGGGCACCGGGGCTCGCCACGTCAACCACATTGTTCTTAGGGTTGCTAGGCGACCTTATTGGGGGTTGTATGGCTGTTGACCTCGCGCAACGCATACGTGCGCGCGTAAGGAAGCGACACGTGCGCTCTAGTTTGCTTCGCGCCGCACGGGACTATGCGCGACATGGCTGGCCAGTGATTCCTGGAGCTTGGTGGTGCTCGGAGGTAGGCAGACACATCTGTGACATCCCTGGGTGTGTCAGTGGAGGGCTTCACCCCGGCGCACTAGATACCGGGCTGGTTTCACCATTGAGTCCACCGACTAATCTCTGCGATTTCGCTCTCACAAGCGACCAGGACATCCGCACCCGCTGGCGAAATCATCCTTATGCCGTATTGATGCCTACGGGCATCACCTGCGATGTTATGGAACTTGACGCCACCGCGGCCGAGGCTATCTGGCCGAACGGCAGCATCGCATCTCTCCACAGCCCGGCGGCGATACTTAGCTCGACCGCCGGCCGCTCGACCACAGACCAACGGACCGGACCACAGCGGAACGAGTCGACGATATTTATCTTCACGCAGACCGGCGAGGCGCTGTCGTCAGATACCCTCGACGAACTCACCCGGCATCGGGTAGTACTACACCGCGAGGGCTCGTGGGTCCCTCTGCCGCCCAGCACGGTCTCCGGTCACGTGGCACAGTGGATCATCGCGCCGAAGCACTGTAGGTGGCAGAAGCCGCCACTTGCGCAGCTTTCGCAGCACATTTTGCGCCGACTAGGTCAGCTCCACTCAGGATCTTTTCCACCCGACCAAGCGACTGGGCCAACTGCCTCGCCTCACCCGTAGGTGTCGCGTGGACCCCGTCCCGGCACTGAGCGCATGCCGTGTTTCCAACTGGGCCGCACTGGGCCGTGAACTCGAATGACCCGCACCAGATCGGCACCTGCACCAACGGTACCTAGTTCACGACGTAAACCGACTAACATGCTCCTGGCTAACATGCGCAACTGGGTTGCCCAGGCGGTAGAGATAGCGGCGACGACTAGTTCACCTTCCCGTAGCGACACCGGATGGCACTTCGCCGCAAGGTCAGCGCCGACGAGTTGATCCCATGCCCCAAATATCCGGGCCTGTGTATGGGCCCGTTCCCAGCCGTATTGCTGAAACAGTCGCGTGATCTCGGAGCCGAACAACTGCGGGTCTCGCTCATCGGCACGTGCACCGGAATAGCCACCGTGGCGGGATGGGGTACCGCCGGCCCCTACGTCTGATTCCCCGCTCCGCGCTTCTCGGGATCTGCGTTGGCTTCTGGTTCCACGTGCCGCGTCGATCGCGGCCCGTGCCAATGCGGGACCGGGGCGGCCGGATGACGGTGGCTTCGGCGAGACAGTCTGGTCCACCGCACAAGGGAAACCGTTGCTTTCGGTTACCGAATCAGTAGACTCCGCATCAGTAAACACGACGCACCTGCCCATCTGCGACATCGAACCGTGCGCCCTCGCTACCAGCGTTCAGTAGTGACTCCGGGACGTCCTCGACCACCGCTGCAGTGACCAATACCTGACTAGCCTGGGCCGCGAGCCGACCCAACAGGGCGCGACGCTGACTATCCAACTCAGCGAAGACATCGTCAAGGATCAGTATCGGCTCACTGCCTTCGGCACGCAACAACTCAAAGGAAGCCAGCCGAAGCGCCAACGCATACGACCACGACTCGCCATGACTGGCGTATCCCTTCGTCGGAAGTTCGCCGAGCTGGAGAAAAAGATCGTCTCGATGTGGACCGACCAACGTGATCCCTCGTTCGAGTTCGTTATTTCGCACCGCCGCCAACGCAGCCAGTAGCTGTGCGTTAAGCACATCCTTGTCGGTGCTCAGTAGTCCATCGGAGGCACCGCCCGTCGCGCAATCCTGCGGTGCAGCCTCCCGCATGGCAGAGCTCAATGAGCTCGTATAGCTCAGTGCGGCATGCGCCGAAGATTCGCTGATCGCCTGATACGCCTTAGCGACATAGGGCGCCAGCGCGTTCATTGTGGTTAATCGACCCGCCAGCAGCTCTGCACCGTGTCGCGCAAGATGCGTGTCCCACACGTCGAGGGTTCTGAGATCGCCCGTAGTCTCCACGCCGGTATCCATATGGCGGCGACTACGGTGCCTCGCCCCGGCGCTTTTCAATAACGCGTTGCGCTGTTTGAGTGCCCGCTCATAGTCAGCGCGTACGCCTGCGAACCTAGGAAATCGTGCGATCAGAAGCCCATCTAAAAATCGTCTGCGCTCAGCGGGATCTCCTCGCACCAACGCAAGGTCCTCCGGCGCGAATAACACCGTGCGAATCGCCCCTAGCACGGCTCGGACACGTGCCACCGGCGAGCGGTTGAGCCGCGCTCGATTAGTTTTACCCGGGATGATCTCCAGCTCCACCAGTAATTCTCGGTCTCCGGAGCAAACGCTGCATCGCACGATCGCGCTGCTGGCTCCGCTACGCACCAGCGGAGTATCGCCCGCCACCCGGTGACTGGCCAATGTGGCGGTGTAGCCGACCGCCTCCATCAGATTTGTCTTGCCTTGGCCGTTGGGTCCGACGAAAAGATTGACGCCCGGTATGAGGTCGATTTCGACGGCTGTGTAGCTACGAAAATCTGTGAGGGAAAGACGCTGCAAATACATAGCCTTTGCCACGCCCTTCCTGAATCTATTCCTGATCGGCAGCGTCAGTAGCTCGACCAGTGCAGCTTTGTGGCCTGGAAATTAGCTACATTCGGATCGACTGAGAAACGAACTGCTCAGCGTCAGCCTCAGCGTCGTTAACTGGTTGCACCGACCTCTCAGCTGACGACACTAGACATTGGCCACCGCATGGCCGCCGAACTGGTGTCTTAGCGCCGCTACTACCTTCATCGCCGGCGAATCGACCTGGCGGGATGAAAAGCGAGCAAATAGCGCCGCCGCGATCACCGGCGCCGGAACGGCATGGTTAATCGCCTCTTCTACAGTCCAACGTCCCTCACCGGAATCATCCACATACCCAGCGACTGTCTCGAACTGGGGATCTTCGTTGAGCGCCTTGACCAGCAAGTCAAGCAGCCAGGAGCGCACCACCGTGCCCGCTCGCCAGCTATCCAATACCCCTGGAACGTCGGTGACGAGTTCGCTGGCCGCCAGTAACTCGTAGCCTTCGGCGTAGGCCTGCATCAGACCGTACTCGATGCCGTTGTGCACCATTTTCGCAAAGTGACCGGCGCCCACGCCTCCGGCGTGAACGAAGCCGCCTTCAGATGGGCAGAGCGCATCGAAGATTGGTTGGACAGTGGCGACGTGGCCGGCATCACCCCCTGCCATGACCGCGTAGCCGTTCTCTAATCCCCAGATACCTCCGGAAACTCCCGCGTCGAGATAGCCAATTCCCGCGGCTTCCAGTAGCTGCGCATGTTCCTTGTCGTCGCTAAACCGTGAATTTCCACCCTCGATCACGATGTCACCTGGGTGTAGTAACTCAGACAACTGAGTGACTATCGTGTGGGTGATATCTCCAGCCGGGACCATCACCCACACCACACGTGGGCTTTGCTTTAGCTGCGAAACCATGTCGACCAAGCTGTCGGCGTCGCTGACTTCTCGAGTACGCGCATACCCCACGACAGTGTGGCCGGCGCGACGTAACCGCTCGCGCATGTTCCCGCCCATTTTTCCTAAGCCAATGAGGCCAAGCTCCACGTGAGATCCCCTTCAATAGTCGATAACACCCGCATGTACTTGAGCCGTCTTAGACCCACCCCATCCACCAATAGGTTACTGCCAAAACCACGGGAGGCCACCCGCCTACGGCTCGTGGCAAGGCGACAGGTCCGCGTGTAGGACGCCCTGCGACGGCTTGCCGAGCAGGGCGAGCACGGCATGGTCGTAGGCACCGCGTACGGCGCCGGCAAGAATCTATTGCTAGGCGGAAATGCGGACCGGCATCAGCACGTAGCGGTAGCCGGTATCTTCAGTCCACCCCGCCTCGTCGTTCCCCCTCGAGGCCGCGATCACCGCGGGCCTCGAGGGATCTGTGAAGGAAATCATGGCCGTGTCGGATTCGACAGCGCCCAACCCGTCGAGTAGATAGTCAGGGTTGAATGCAATCGATAACTCATCGGCGTCGTAGCCGACCGGTAACGACTCGCTGGCCCGCGCCTCGTCGCTACCGCCTGCCTCGATGGTGAGGAGATCGTCGCTGAACGTCAGTCGCACCGGTGCGTTGCGCTCAGCAACCAACGCCACCCGCTTCACAACTTCGATGGCACCGGCGGTTCCAAGTCGTGCCTGCGCGTTGTAGCTCTCGGGTAACAAGGAACGGACTTTCGGGTACTCACCATCGAGTAACCGGGTGGTGGTGCGGCGACTGTCGCCGGAGAATCCGATGAGACCACCGGTGGTGTCCGAGGCGCTCTCTGATAGTGCGATCGCTACTTCTGTTCCCCCCGCCAGGGTTTTGGCGGTATCTGCCAAGGTTCGTGCCGGAACCAGCGCGTAGCGGTGGTCATCGACCGAGCCAGGCAGCCACGCCAGTTCCCGGATCGCCAAGCGGTATCTGTCGGTGGCCAGCAGCGACAGCTGGGCACCGTTGATCTCTACGTGCACGCCGGTGAGCATCGGAAGAGTGTCATCCCGCCCGGCGGCCACCGCGACTTGACGAACCGCGGCGGCGAAGGATTCGGCGTCGGCCTTGCCGGCAACGGTAGGCATCTCCGGCAACGCCGGGTAGTCCTCAACCGGAAGTGTCGGCAGCGTAAACCGCGCCGATCCGCAGGTGATCTCCGCATGGCCGCTTGCAGCACGCAAGTGCACGGGGTGCGCAGGGAGTGCCCGCGTAATCTCGGCAAGGAGACGGCCTGAGACCAGTACTTGACCACTCGACTGCGCAGTGACGTCGATGCTGACCTGGTTGGAGACCTCATAGTCAAAGCCGGCGATAGTGAGACGGTCGTTGTGTACTTCCATCATGATGCCCGCGAGCACCGCCACAGTCGGACGGCTCGGCAAGCTTTTGGCCGTCCAAGCTACGGCGTCGGCTAGCGAGTCACGGTCAACCTGAAATTTCATTCCTCGCTTCTTTCTGCCTCGACTACGCGGTGCGGCGTCCGCCTCGAGCAAGACACCGCGCCCTAGCTTAGAACTTGCGGAAGTGTGTCTGTCGTGGCGAGGTGGTCTGCGTAGATTTCTCACTGGATAGTTCTGCTGTGCCCAGCTGCAAAGACTGTGGGTTAACTTTTCTGGGAATAGATATATGTCGTAGTAGTCATAGCTGCTGTGCACATTGTGGAGCCTCCGGCATTGTGCCCGGTGTCTTAGCGCGCCGAGTTGTGGACGTCCTGGGGACGATGTGGTGAGGCTACAGAACTGTGGTGTGCGTAACGGCTAGGGCCAATCAGGATATGTCTGGTTATCCACCGACGTGCACAGCTGCGTCCCCAAGGTTTCCCACACATGAGTTGAAAGGCATAGTTTCTTAGTTTCACGCGTTGCACCCTCAGCGGGAGGAACGTTGCTTGATCTGGTTGGTGAGTTCAGCGATCTGGTTATACAGCGAGCGACGTTCGGCCATATGCGATCGCACTTTGCGGTCGGCATGCATTACCGTGGTGTGATCTCGCCCGCCGAAAGCATGTCCGATCTTGGGAAGGGACAGGTCGGTAAGTTCACGGCAGAGATACATTGCGACTTGCCGGGCGTTGACGAGGATCCGAGAGCGAGACGAGCCACAGAGTTCATCGATTGTAAGACCAAAATATTCTGCGGTGGCGGCCATAATCGTGGCTGCGGTGATGTCGGGATCACCACCTTCAGGAATAAGATCTTTGAGTACCACCTCGGCAAGCCCGAGATCCACCGGCTGTCGATTAAGGCTGGCGAACGCGGTCACCCGGATCAGGGCACCTTCGAGCTCGCGGATGTTGCTGGAGATCTTGCTCGCGATGAACTCCAGTACCTCCGGCGGTGCTGCCAGCCTTTCTTGGGCTGCCTTCTTCCGGAGAATCGCGATACGAGTCTCCAGGTCGGGCGGCTGAATGTCGGTGAGAAGTCCCCATTCGAAACGTGTTCTTAGTCGATCTTCCAGCGTCGACAGCTGTTTTGGCGAACGGTCCGAGGAGATCACGATCTGCTTGTTGGCGTTATGAAGCGTGTTGAAAGTATGGAAAAACTCTTCCTGGGTTCGCTCCCTCGTCTCCAAAAATTGGATGTCGTCCACGAGTAGAATGTCCACGTCGCGATAGCGGCGTTGGAATGCTTGAGCCTTGTCGTCGCGTAGCGAGTTGATGAAGTCGTTGGTGAACTCTTCGGTGGAGACATAGCGGACACTGCGCGCATGCCCCAGGCTGTGGGCGTAATGGCCGATCGCGTGCAATAGATGAGTCTTACCCAGCCCGGACCCGCCGTAGATGAATAGCGGGTTGTAGGCGCGAGCAGGTGCCTCGGCGACCGCAACGGCTGCCGCATGCGCAAAACGGTTGGATGAACCGATAACGAAGGTGTCGAAGGTGTACTTGGGATTGAGCTGCGCTGAGTCGGCGTGGGCCATGGCGGCCTGGTTTCTACGCTTGCGGTTGGAGGTTTTGTCGCCGAGGCTCACTCGCCCGTCGTCAGCACCGTCTCCGTCGGTGGCATCCATGTATTCGGGGTTATCCGGCAGTTCTGGCGTTGCTTGAGCGGCTTCCCTCACCTGATCAGATGAGGGAGTTTCTTCAGGAGCTCGTACCGTGATAGCTACCGAAACCGCTGCCCCAAGCTGTTGCGAGATTGCTTCGGTGATGATGGGCCGAAGCCGACTTTCGAATGCGTCCTTGGCGAACTGATTCGGAGCCGCTAGCAGCGCGGTGTCCTCTATGAGGGCTAGGGGCTTGGTGAGCCTGATCCACGCACGCTGCTGGGGGCTCAGCGACCCGTTAATCAGATTTTCTGTGACCTCGGCCCAGACGGCTTCTAACGCGTTGTGGTCTTCAGCCATGAGTTCTCCGCTCCCTAGAGGCCCGCACCTGTGGACAGACGCGTGGCAGGTACTGCCGGCTGCAACGATTATGGCGAGCTCAGCGGTAATCCACACCATTATCCACAGCTGTGTACGTGCTCTTCGTAGGTGTGTACACCTGCACACATCCCACAGTCTTTACAGTCGGTGTTAGGTTCCACGACCTGGCCGCAAAGGTGCATGGACGGGGGCGGTTCCGGGTCGATGTGCGGCCACACCGCCGCTAATGCGATCATTGCAGTGGCGTACTAACGAGCTTTTATCGGAGACTGTGGTGAGCAAGGGCAAGCGGACGTTTCAACCTAATACCCGTCGGCGAGCACGAAAGCACGGCTTTCGGCTTCGGATGCGTACCCGTGCCGGAAGGGCCATCGTTGCCTCGCGGCGTCGTCGTGGGCGCGAGCAACTGTCAGCCTAACGCTTGTGGGAGCTTAGCTGACCCGTTCAGCTTCCGGCCGTTAGACACGGTTACGTGCGGTTGAGGTGACATAAAAGTGCTTCCCGCGACGTCCCGGCTACGGCGATCCTCTGAATTTTCCCAAGTGATGCGGGGCGGCAAGCGGCATACGGTTGGTAGAAGAGCAACTCAGCAGCCCAATCTCGTACTGCATTGGTACATCGATGCTAGCCCGGAGAGGTCAGCGAGCCCGCCGCGCTTGGGACTGGTAATCAGCCGCAATGTCGGCAACGCTGTACAACGACATCGGTTAGCGCGGCGACTGCGCCACATCATGCGATCACGCCTCGCCGAGCTGCCCGCTGGCACTGACGTGGTGATACGTACGTTGCCGACAGCGGCTGATGCTGGTAGCGAGCAGCTCAACGTTGAACTAGACGCTCTACTCGCTCACGTGCGCTCGTATCTATCGGCGCACGCTCTTACGCAGCACACGGTGCCGAAGTCGATCAGGGTATCGTCGTGAGGGGCGCGCGTGTGGTCGTAGCGGCAGTACGGGGCTACCAGCGGTACCTTTCACCACTACTACCGCCGCGGTGCAGGTTCTATCCCAGCTGCAGTGAATACATGGTGCTTGCGGTGCAAGAGCACGGCGTTATTCGTGGCGTGGTGCTAGGGATTGGACGTCTGAGCCGGTGTCATCCATTCCATCCGGGCGGGTACGACCCTGTGCCGCCTGCACGAACCGTAGGCGTGTGTGTTCGGAAACCGAATTAGTACGAGTAGGCACCGAGCAGGCAACACGAGTAGTTCTCGAATTAGTAGCACGAGCATGACTGGGAGAGTCAGCTAAGTGGACTTCAATCTGAACTGGATCTACATCGCGATCTCGTGGATCTTGCTGCGGTGGCATGAGCTTTGGGCTTTAGTTTTTGGCGCCAGAAGCGACTTTGCCTGGATCATGGCGATCATCTTCCTAGTGATAACCCTACGTGTGCTGCTCTTCCCGGTTTTCGTCAAGCAGATTAAGTCGCAGCGCCAGCTACAGGCGATGCAGCCGCGTATGCGTGAGATTAGGGAAAAACACAAGAACGACCGCCAATCAGCCAGCATCGAGATGCAGAAGCTGATGCGAGAAACCGGTTCTAACCCCCTTATGGGCTGTTTGCCGGCTTTTCTCCAGTTGCCGTTCTTTTTCGGGATCTTTCACGTGCTACGACAGATCAATCCCGAGTCCGACAAGGCTGTTGGGGCGATGACTCAGCAGTATGGCTGGTCGGTAGAGCAATTTAATTCCGCGTCCGACGCCAAGTTGCTCGGCGCCCCTATCGGTGCTGCCTTCAACTCCCCCGAGAGCTTCGTGACCGGCCTGGGAGGTGAGCGCAGCAGTGTTCAGCTTGTAGCCGGAGTGCTGGTGCTGATCATGGTGATCAGCCAATACATCACTGCGCGACAGATCATGGCGCGGAGTAAGGCAGCCGCCTCGGCTAGCGATGACAGCACCGCTAACGCCCAAGAGACCGTGCAAAAGTTCATGTTGTATGGGCTACCGCTCACGCTCTTGGTTAGCGGTTTCTTCTTCCCGATCGGTGTGGTGCTGTATCAAGTGGTGAACAACCTGTTCTCAATGGGGCAGCAGTTCTGGGTGATTAAGAAGATGCCGCATCCGGAAGAGTCTAAGCCGCAGGAGGTTTCTACCGCCCAGGCTAAGGCGCTCGCGCCCAAACCAGGTGTCAAACCTCGCCGTGAGAAGCTCACGTCACCCCAGAAGAACGGTGCCGATCCCTCCCGCGCGGGGACAAATGCTAAGGCAGATGTCAATGAAGCTACCGCTGTCGCCACCTCAGGAGCGGCAGTCACTGGGTCTGGTAGCCAGCGGGTAGATCGGGGTGGAACTGGCGATAAGTCGGGCAATACAGGTCGCAAGGGTGGGTCCAAGAAGTCGAAATCGCGCCGCAAAGGCGGCAGAATCTAGTGAGTTACAGCAGCTGGAGGGGGAACATTGATGGAGCAAAGTCCTGCCGGTAATGTCGCGAAGGCACCCGGGATAGAAATCGGCAGCGATAATTCCACTGTGGACACAGGAGACTTAATTCATGAGGGCGATGTCGCCGGCGACTATATCGAGCGTTTACTCGATATCCTGGACTTCGCTGGCGACATAGACCTCGATGTTGAGGGAGAGCGTGCGATGGTCGCGGTGGTGGGTAACCGGCTCAGTAAGCTCATCGGTCCGCGCGGCGCTACTCTCGAGGCCCTGCAAGAGCTGACTCGTCTGACAGTGGCACAGCAGACAGGCATCCGCAGCCGTCTTATGCTCGACATCGGTGACTTTCGCCGGGAGCGTCGCGCGGAGCTGAAGCAACTTACCCAGCGGATCATGGCCGATGTCCTGGCCTCTGGTGAACCGATCAGCCTGGCCGCAATGAATCCTTTCGAACGCAAGATTGTGCACGACGTTGTTTCGGCCGATCCGGAACTGTCCAGTGAGTCAGAGGGCGATGAACCTCACCGGCGAGTGGTGATCATTCCTGCCGGCCGCGACAGCCATGCCTAGTGACGTACCGCTGAACCCATCAGGGGGCGCTGGTGAACTTTCGCCCTCGCTGGCCGTTATGGCCCAGCAGATGTTCAACGAGCAGCTACCTCTCGCCGAACGGTACGCCACGATCCTGGCCACAATGGGCGTTACTCGCGGCCTACTAGGTCCTCGAGAAGCGCCTCGGGTATGGGATCGGCATATGTTCAATTGTGTAGCGATAGCTGAGTTGATCCCACGGGATAGGAAAATCATCGATGTTGGCTCGGGAGCGGGCCTACCCGGACTTGTACTCGCTATTGCCCGTCCGGATCTCTACGTGACGTTGTTTGAGCCGTTACTGCGACGACACACCTTTCTGCAGTATGTAACGAGTGAGCTAGCTTTGCGCAATGTCCAGACTTTACGGCGCAGGGCCGAAGCTGGACCCGCTGATGTTTCTGGACACGTCGTTACAGCACGCGCGGTGGCGCCTCTGGAGCGCCTTGTGGAATGGTGCGTTCCCCTACTTCGCCGGGGTGGGCGATTATTGGCTATTAAAGGAAAAGGCGCTGAAGCGGAACTTAACTCCGCCTACTCCACGTTGCGCAAAAATCGGGTATCAGCAGCTCGTGTGGTTCGCTGCGGAGAGGGGATACTAGATTCCCCTTCCGTTGTGATTGAGTTGACGAAGTCCTAGCGGTGTCAGGTAATTGATGCTGTTCTACTGCGGCGCTACCTGACACTTCGCCTGGCTACATTGTCGTTGTGCCCATGCTCTTCAAGTATGAACGCCTCCCCCGGTGCGCCATCCTCGACTAGGCCAGCATTTCTAGCGCGGCAATGGACGGTCAAACACGGACACTCGAAGGCGAGGAGATGGCCGCCGGCTATATCGACAACTCGGTGCGCAATGATGTGGGCAAGCGATACGAGAGGTGACCATGACTGGTGAACCGCCATCGAGGTTTAAGACAACCCCGAATCCCTCAGACGGGGCGCAACGTCGGATACGGGAAGCGGTTTCACGTGAAACATCCATGACGCGTGACGTCATCAACCCGCGACGAAGCGAAGTGGCGGCCATCCCTGCTCCGCCTCCGGAGGTGTCAACGTCGAATGGTTCACGTGAAACATTCGACGACCTTCCGATCGCTCATGAGGCCCGTCGGGCGGTGGATGTACTCAACCCGCAGGGTGACAGCTTGCCCCGGCCGCTGACGCCCCGCGTCATCTGTATCGCCAATCAGAAGGGTGGAGTAGGAAAGACCACCACGGCGGTGAACCTGGGTGCTGCACTCGCCATTCACGGGTTAACAGTTCTGGTAATCGACCTTGACCCGCAAGGAAATGCCTCCACTGGGTTGGATGTTGCCCACCACTCTGGGATGCCCAGCAGCTACACCATGCTCGTGGAAGATGCCCCACTGGAATCAGTGCTACAGCCTGTCAGTGGAATTGCGAATCTTTGGTGCGTACCTGCCACCATCGACCTGGCTGGGGCTGAAGTTGAACTAGTCTCAGTGGCGGCACGGGAGCGGCGCCTTGACGCCGCACTCCAAGAGGCGCATCGGGACTTCGATTACATCTTTATCGACTGCCCACCGTCGTTAGGCCTTCTAACAGTGAACGCCTTGACGGCGGCACGGGAGGTGCTTATCCCGATTCAGTGTGAGTACTACGCCCTGGAGGGGCTCGGCCAACTACTTCACAACGTGGAGTTGGTAGCAGAACACCTCAACCCGAAACTACGCGTTTCGACGATTTTGCTGACCATGTACGACGGGCGCACCAAGCTAGCGGATCAGGTCGCCCATGAAGTTCGAGAGCACTTCAAAGAAGAGGTAATAGACGTGGTAATTCCCCGAAGTGTTCGGATGTCCGAGGCGCCGGGGTACGGCCAATCCATCATTACCTATGACCCGGGTTCGCGGGGTGCAACCAGCTATGTTGCGGCCGCTAAAGAAATAGCTCGTCGAGGTGCGACTGAGTGGTCCGTTACTAAGTCAGCCCGAAAGTAGCTATATTTTCGGGGTCATAAGGCTGTACTTATCTAGCTACCTTCACACTGATTAGTAAATAGGAGTGACAAGATGACGAACAGGCGAGGAGGTCTTGGTAAGGGTCTCGGCGCCCTGATACCTGTCCGAGAAGAACGACAGGGCCTAGCTGAAAGCTCCGCTGAAGCTTCTTCCATGGTGGCTGTCGCACCCCGATCGCGGCCTGAAGGCCATCCAGCTGCCTACGAGGCCCCTAGAGGCACCGACGTGGATCTGGCGCCGGTGCCGGGTGCCACGTTTCGAGAGATACCGATTGACCAGATCAGCCCCAACCCGAAGCAGCCACGTGCCGTGTTCGACGAAGCCGCACTGGAGGAGCTGAAAGCCTCCATTGAGATCGTCGGGGTCTTGCAGCCGATCGTGGTCCGCCAGTCCGGCGAACACTCCTATGAGCTCATCATGGGCGAACGGCGTTTCAGAGCTTGTCAGGCGCTAGGCCGAACCTCTATTCCGGCAATCGTGAAGGAGACCAGCGATGACGCGTTGTTACGCGACGCCTTGCTGGAAAATATTCACCGTGCCGACCTTAATCCGCTAGAAGAAGCAGCGGCATACCAGCAGCTGCTTGCCGAATTCGACGTCACTCATGACGAGCTGGCGCGGCGCATCGGACGTAGTCGTCCTCAGATCAGTAACACGGTGCGGTTGTTGAACCTGCCGTCACCGGTACAGCGTCGCGTGGCAGCCGGAGTGCTGTCAGCTGGGCACGCTCGAGCGCTCCTTGCTTTAGAGAGCGCGAAAGCTCAGGAAGAGCTGGCCCACCGGGTCGTCGCCGAAGGGCTTTCTGTCCGGGCTACGGAGGAAATCGTGGCGATGCGTGACCCAACGGAGCCCACTCAGTCGCCGGAGCAGCGCAAGCGCAGCAAACTACATGCGCCAGGCCTGGACCATCTAGCCGAACGACTCGCAGACCAGCTTGATACTCGCGTAAAAGTGGACATGGGGCGCCGGAAAGGGAAGATCGTCATCGAATTCGCCACCGTGGAAGACCTTAGTCGTATCGTGGCGAGTATCGACGGTAGCGCCGCACCTGCGCAGTAGCATGCACCTATCGCTCATCGGCAAAGTTGTAGCCAGGTTAGCGCAGGTTTTCAAGCTGTGAGCTGCTTCGGGCTGGTTGAGCGGGTGACAGTTCAGCGGCGCATGTACCTAATCGCGAACGGTCGGCTCAGTCCGTGAGATGGCTCGCTCTACTAGCTCGGCAAAAAGCTCACCGAGGCCGATGCCAGATGCTGTGGCGGCCATGGGTAGCAGGCTTGTGGGCGTGGTACCGGGTGCGACATTTGCCTCCAGTACCCACGGTTCCCCAGTTTCGTCCACGATCAGGTCCACACGCGACAGGTCTCGCAGACCTAAGGTTTGATGGGTTCGTATTGCAAGCTCGATCACGTGTTTCGCAGCCGCCTGTTCTAGGCGAGCCGGAACGTGCCATGTGGTATGCCCCGCGGTATAGCGAGCGGTGTAGTCATAGACACCGTCCTTGGGCACTATCTCTACCGTCTCCAGCGTTCGAACCTCCCCGCCCAGCTCCACAACGCTTACCGCGATATCGCTACCGGTGATGTACTGCTCGACTAGAGCGGTGTCACCGTAGCTGAAGCATGCCACCATGGCGGCGGGTAGCTCTTCGCGGGTTTTCACGGCCGCAGCGCCCAGACCTGAGCCGCCTTGCGCCGGTTTGATCATGAGGGGGAAACCGAGGTTCTGTGCCACCCTATCCAGCACCGGGACTGCACCGAGTTCCCGGAATGCGTGTTGGGAAAGTGCCACACCGCGTGGTGTAGGTACTCCAGAGTGGGAAAGCAAAGCCTTGGCTCGCGGTTTATCCCAGGCGAGCGCACTGGCAGTAGGGCTGCTGCCGACGTAGGGCACGCCGGTCATCTCGAGTAAGGCGCGCAGTCCACCGTCCTCACCGGTCGAACCGTGCAGCGCAATCACGACTGCGTCGGGTGGCTCAGTAGTCAATCTTGCAAGTAGCTGTCCGTCGGCGTCGTGCATTTCGGCGTCGTAGCCTTGGTCTCGCAGTGCCTCCGTTATGCGTCGGCCCGAACGCAGCGAGACTTCACGTTCGTACGACAGTCCACCGGCGAGTACCCAGATGTAGCGGTTCATGTGACCTCCGGGCCAGGCGAGTAACGTCGCCAATTGTCTACAGTGGACACAACTGCATTGGTTGCTCGGTTTTTCCCTGGCGAAGAGCTATCTGTAAACAATGTCTGAGTCGCCTGCTCTTGCTCAAGTGTGGCCGCAAACCGACTCACGCCCTCGACGATGCGATCGGGGTCAGGGAAACAGTAGGAAAGCCGCAGTTGAGAGCTGCCCTGTCCGTCGGCGTAAAAACCCACCCCGGGCACATAGGCCACGTTGCGCGCCAGTGCGCGAGGCAACATGACCTTACTGTCTAGCCCTGGTGGCAGCGTCAGCCAGACGAAGAACCCGCCACGCGGCGAACTCCATCTCACTCCCGGCGGCATAAGGCGCCTCAGTGACGACAACATCGCAGCGCATCGAGCCTCGTACAGCGCACGAAAGTCCTTAAGCTGTTCTTGCCATGGATATTGTTCTAAATAGGCGATCACCACACGCTGACTCAGCATCGCAGGACATAGGATCTGCGCCTCGTGAACCAGCACCAGTTTTTCTCGCACGGCGTTGGGTGCCAGTATCCAACCGACGCGCATACCAGGTGCAAAGGTTTTAGAGAACGAACCAAGATATATGACGCGACCACTATTGCGACTGTGTAGCGTTCTACCTGGCGCGGTCTCGAAACCCAGTAGCCCGTAAGGATTGTCCTCTACGACCAACACATCGTGCTGTTCTGCTAGCTCCATGATGATGTCGCGCCGGTACTCAGGCAACGTCGCGCCGGCCGGATTATGAAAGTTAGGCACGAGATACAGAAACTTTGCGCGGCGCCCCTGCATGCGCAGCCGATCCAGCTGGACCGCGAGCGCGGCGGGGTCGAGGCCGTCGTCGTCCATAGGCACATGCACCACCTCGGCCTGTGCGGCGGCGAACACCCCCAACGCACCGACGTAGCTCGGGCCTTCGGCGAGCACGATGTCGCCAGGGTCGAGAAAAACCTGCGCCAGTAGCGATAGTGCCTGTTGCGAGCCGACTGTGACGATGATGTCTTCAGGCGATGCGGTGATCGCCTCAAGGGCCATGACGTCACAGATAAGTTCACGCAACCGCAACTCTCCACGACCGGCGCCGTACTGTAATGTGGCGGCGCCGTGGTCGGCGAGCACATTGGAGATTAACTCCGCCAGGTGACCGTGATCGAGGGCGGCCGTGTACGGCATGCCACCGGCAAGCGAGACCACTTCGGGACGGCTTGCTACCGCAAACAACGCACGGATCTCCGAGGCTGTCATACCGTGAACTCGCGCGGCGTACCGATCGGTGTAGTCGTCCAGTGTGGTGCCGGCCACACCACACCTCCTACATTTATCTGCGCACTTATTGACCGGACGACGATCGAACGTGCGTTGTACGCACGGGGGACACCTAACTACCTGAACTCATGGCACCCAGTCGTAGACATCATGGCATCTTTCGGTCGAACGCGGTTCAGCTCATCGGGCCAAAACCCTCTTAACCGGCGTGCATCGTAGGACGGCGTCATATCTTGACACCGAGTTGTTGTTTTTCTCTCGAAAGGACCACCCTGTGTCTGTTCGGATCTCCCTCCTGGGCAAGGTTGCCGCTCTCATCGCCGCGCCGGTTGCCGTCCTGGCAATGGCCGCGCCCGCCGTAGCCGCCTCACCACCGGCCCCGAATCCGGAAAACGATTGTACGTTTATTCCAACTGGCGATCCTGGGACACCTGTTATCCCCATCTGTCCTATCGCCGATAACGGCAACTCCCAATTGACCTACACGTAATTGGGGCGAGGGCGTAAAGCGCTAACGTATCTCGGCATTCACTGAAACCATCAGCGCTGAGTGGGTGTGCCCATGGGAGCACACCCATTAAGCCAGCTCTAGCGAGCGCAGTTGCCGCACATCAAGGGTGCCGGTATCGCAATCGAGATCGCGCGGCAGGAAGATCCGCTGCACGGCGGCAAGAATCGCATCGGCTACTCGGTCGCGAAATGCGGCGTCGGCGAGCCGTCCCCGGTCGAGGGTTGACGTGAGGTAACCCACCTCGACGTGCACGGCCGGCATCCGGGTGAGCCGCAGCATCTCCCAGGTCTTGGCGTGAATCCGGCAATCCTGTAGCCCGGTTCGTGCCACGATCTCGCGCTGCACCAGGCTAGCTAGCTGCTCTCCGACCGTGGACGTGGCGCCTGAACCGGTACCGAAGTGATAACACGCGACTCCGTTGGCTGCTGGATTGTCGTGACGGTCAGTATGCAAGCTGATCAAAATATCAGCGCCGACCTCGTTAGCGAACTTGGCTCGCTCTAGGTTGCTCGGATCGGAGTCCGAGCCCCGCGTCAGATGAGCCTGTACGCCGACGGCCGTGAAGCGACCCTCTAACCGAAGCGCGACGTCGTGACACAGCTGAGCCTCACCCCACTGCTGGCCATCGACGGTAATGGTAGGTCCATGCTCGGTCTCGGTGCCACCGTGTCCGGGGTCGATGACGACGCGCTTACCCGACAACGCTGGACCGGAGTGATCGAGCTTGGCGGACTCTCGCAGTAACTGCGGTCTACCACCCACGACCTTTCGTCCCAGCTTACGCAGCGCCTGCATGCTTGCCGGGCCGAATACCCCGTCGCCCACCAGACCGCAATCGCGCTGGAACTCCACGAGGGTTCTCTCGGTACGGGGCCCGAAAACACCGTCGGCGCGGCCCACGTCGTATCCCATTTCAAGGAGCCGTTCCTGGAGCTGGCGTACGTCATCGCCAAGCATGGGATCGCGTAGTGACAGATTGAGAATCCTGTCCCCTAGGCGCCAGCGGGCAGCTACCAAAGCATGCCACGTTTCGAGCCCCACGATCCCGTCGGCCACCAAGCCGCGCGACTGTTGAAATTCCCGCAGCGCCAACTCACAGGCCGCATCGAAGGTAACTTCGTCGGCTTGCACTGGTTCACCAGGAGGCAGGAGACCCAAGTCGACTAAGCTGTCTCGTACTTCCGCGCCGGCTGGGCCCGTGTCGCCCCGCTTGATGAGCTGCATGCTCCTCCACAACCCTCACTCCAGCCGCTACGGCCCGGGAATCGACTCAATACGGCCTTACCCAAGGGTGCCGCATATATATGTACCGCGCGCCGTAGCGTACCGCCCCGGCGCCAGCCCCGGGCTACCATCCGTTCACGATTCTGCGCGGAGGTCGCTTACAGGGCCTTATCGAGCATGGCTGCGATCGCCGGTTTGGGTTGTGCGCCTACCGCTTTGTCGATGACTTCGCCGTCTTTGATCAGCAACAATGTCGGAATGTGCAGCACGTGGTATCGCGTGGCTATTGCCGGATGCTCTTCGACGTTGAGTTTTGCGATCTTTACTGTCTCACTCCGCTCGTTGGCCAACTCCTCCAGCACGGGCGTTACTGCTCGACAAGGGCCGCACCACTGCGCCCAGAAATCGACCAGCACCGGTATGTCCGAACCCAGTACTTCGGTCTCCCACGTCTGCTCGGTAGCGGTTGCCAGGCCAGTGGCAGTAGTCATGTCACTCCTTAGTGATCGGTGCGGGATCGGGTTCCATCGCGGCAAGATAGCGCTCAGCGTCTAGTGCTGCCACGCAGCCGCTGCCAGCAGCAGTGATTGCCTGCTGATAAGTGTGATCCACAACGTCACCCGCCGCAAACACACCGGGAATATTCGTGTGGCTGGTAGGTGCCTGAGTCAACACATATCCCGATTCATCGAGATCCAACTGGCCGACCACGAGTTCGGTGCGAGGAATATGACCGATCGCGACGAACACGCCGGTGACTGGCAGTATTTCCGTCTGGCCGGTCTTCCGGTTAGTGATCCGAACGCCGTTGACTGATTTTGAGTCCTCACTACCGAGGATCTCCTCTACAGTGCTGTTCCACTTCACGGTGATCTTGGGGTTATCCAGGGCACGCTGTTGCATGATCTGGCTGGCTCGAAAGGCATCGCGCCGGTGAACGATGGTGACGGACTTAGCGAACCTGGTGAGGAACGTGGCTTCTTCCATCGCCGAATCGCCACCGCCGATGACCGCTATGTCTTGATCGCGGAAGAAGAAACCGTCACAGGTCGCGCAGGAAGAAACACCATGACCCAGGTACTCTGACTCTCCCGGAACCCCCAGGCGACGCCACGCCGAGCCGGTAGCCACAATGACGGTTCGCGCGCGATAGGCAGTCTGATCTACCCACACTGTCTTGATATCGCCGAACTGGGCCCCGAGAGAGACCTTACTGACGTCTGCGGTGAGCAGATGTGCACCGAAGTGCTCTGCCTGCTTCCGCATTGCGTCCATCAGTTCGGGACCGGTGATCCCGTCTGGAAAGCCGGGAAAATTCTCGACCTCTGTAGTGGTCATCAAGGCGCCACCGAATTCTGTTCCTTCGATCAACAGCGGCGACAGATCTGCCCTGGCGGCATACAGCGCTGCTGTATACCCGGCCGGACCGGAGCCGATGATGATGGTGTTGCGTACCTGTTCGGTCACTGCTGTTAACTCCTCCGGTAGCCGCCAGCGGCGCCAGTGGGTGACACTCGACGATCGGCCTGGTCTTCGTGTTTGTACTGAGCTGTCGTGCCAAACAACCGCTCAGTCCAGGCCGCTATTCCCTGCCCGATCTTAGAGCGCCCGGCAATTGATGCTGTTCTACTGCGGCGCTCCCTGGCACATCGGCTGGCGGCGTTGTCGTCGTCGGCCATACTTATTCAGTATGAACTCCTCCTCCGCCTTGCCAACCTCGACCAGGAAACACCTCGCAACGAACGATCAATTACCGGACACTCTTAGGACGAGCCGTAGACTTTGACCTCCTGCACGCCTAGGTGATACGGATTGGATCCTGTGGCTACACGTGGCAGCTCGGTAATCCATACCACCAGGAAGCGGACGTTCACCGCCTGAGGTAACACAAATGTCACCTCAGCGGGTGCGTTTTGCACTGGCTGTCCAAGGGTGGGGTAGGAGCTAATCGTGCTGCCGCGTGCCGCGGCCCCCCGTAGCTGAAGTGAAGCGCCCGGGGCCGACAACGATACTTCTACCTCTCGAACTTCGGTGGCTTTACCCAAGTCGACGACAACGCCCATCCCGGACTTGATCCCACCGAAATTAGCTCGGCGATAGCTATCGGGCTGCCACGCGGTCTGTGGCTTACCGTCGATAGTCAACGCTGCACCGGCAAGTTCGGACCCGTCTCCCTCGGGGTCGAGGATACTTGCGGCCGCGGGCCGTAGCGCCTGCTTCCCAGCATCCGAGCCATTGCCGGATTCGCCGCTGAGTGGGTAGTTGGAGCCGCTGATATCCGGGAGTCCCACAGCACCGACCACTAGCCCCGCCGCGAGGATGCACGCGATGCCGGCAATCGGGATTCCGAAGCGTTTCCACCTGGCGCGCTGCGGTGCTGGCTCTGCCGGCAATGTACTGAGTGGACCTAAGTCGGGATCGGCGATGTCGTAGCGGCGTATCTCCTGGGCGAGCGTTTCGGCGCTGACCTGGCCGATGCTCGGATCGAGTAGGTCCATTGCCAGTGCATCGAGATAGGAGGGTATGCCCGCCCGAACCTGTCGAGGTGAGCACAGCCTGCCATCGACTCGAACCGCTTCAGGTAGGTCCCGGAAGCCTACCGATGCCTCCAGCGGCCACGCTCCGGTGAGAGCTGCGTACAGCAGCCCGCCGATGGCTTTTACATCCTCCTCGGGCGGGACTGTGGCCGATAACTCCAAATGGGTGAACGTGAGTTCGCCTTGGTCATCCAGAAGAACCGTTCCCGGATCGAGTTGCCCGTGTGCCATACCGGTCCGGTGGATAGCTGCGACGGCGTCGGCCGCTGTGCGCGCCAGTTCCGCTGCGCGGTAGGGGTCAAAGGGGCCATCGGATCTGAGCACGTCGGTGAGCGTGCGGCCTTCCACCCACTCGCGGACCACGAAGGCCCGATCGCCTTCGTCAACCGCGTCGTAAACACCCAGCACGTTTGCGTGCTGGATTCGGCCAGCGCTACTGGCCGCCGACAACATCCCTTGTGCTAATTCGCCGCCAGGGACCCGTAACTCGATACTGACATCCCGACTGAGTAGGTCGTCGGTTCCGCGCCACAGTGAGTAACCGTTGTTGCTGTTTCCGTCGACGACCGCGTCGAGTCGATAGCGCCCGGCGAGGAGCTCGCCTTGCACTGGCGTACTCGCCTGGGTCACAACATCCTCCTGCGCGGCCCCGCCGGCCGTACCTAGCCGACGTACGACTTCGAGACCATACTAATGAGATTACGGTTAGCTGGGTATGTATTGCATTGTCAGGTCAGCTAGACAGGCACTCATGGCTCGGTGGTGATGAACCGCTCTATACGAGGTTATCGTCTCTGCCTGGCCGTTTGCTACAGGCCGCGCCGACGCGCGAACTTGCGGCCCAGCGTGTCGATGAACTGCGACACCTCTGTAACGCGAAGGAAAACGGCAGCTGCAGCGAAGGTGATCGCTAGTGCGGTGCCCCCCATAGTGAGGGCCACAAGGCCTCCGGTCTTGCCTCCGCCGACCAGTTCGGTACAGCTGTAGGCGATGCTCCATGCGGCCAGTCCCGCCAACACGGATGCAATAGCCAGTCGGGTCAGTGTCTGTAACACTCGACCGAGCTGTAGGTCACCCAGGCGGCGCCGCATCGCGATCGACAGCAGTCCCGCAGCTACGACGTACGACACCGCGTTACCGATCATCAGACCGACCACGACGTATGAGGTCGGAAGGCTGAGATAGAGCACGATGTCGACGAAAAGCCGGATCGCAACGACGGGGATATTTATCAGCGCCGGTGTTTTAGTGTCACGCATCGCGTAGAAGGCAAATGTTTGCAGTTGACTGATTGCGAACGGAACAAGTCCCAGGGCCACCGCAACAATGGCTACGCCGGTGCTTTCGGCGCGTCCCATGCTGAAATTTCCCCATTGGAAGGCTGCGATGGCGAGGGGAACGCCGAGCGCGATGTAGGCGGCGGTCGCCGGCATCAGCACGACGGAGGAGAGCCGCACGCCAAAAGAAAGCTGATTGGTGACGTCAGCGAACTTACCTTCGGCTGCCGCGGCACTCATCCGTGGCAGCAGTGCGGTGATGATGGAGACAGCGATAATGCCGTGCGCCATCATGAACAGCAGGTGCGCCGCGTTGTACACCGTCGGGCCCGGACCGCCGTCCTGTCCAGCCCGGTAGGCCAGCGCCATGGATACGAATACCCCGATCTGGCTTACCCCGACGTAGCAGAGCATCCAGCCGGCGAGCCGGCCCGCCTCCGCGAGGTTGCCGTTACGGAAGTCCCATCGCCAGCGCCACCGGAATCCCACTCGGCGCAGCACCGGCCAGAGGATCGCCGCTTGTAACGCCACACCGAACGTGGTTCCCAAGCCCAGCACCAGTACCTGATCGGCGGTTATGGTGGATGGGGTGGGCAGGGCCGGACCGGGCAGTGCGACGAATACCCCTGCCGTGGCGATGATAACCAGGTTGTTCAGGACCGGCGCCCACATGGGAGCCGCGAAATGCCCGCGAGTGTTCAGCACTGCCCCGAACAGCGCTGCGACTCCATAGAAGAACAGCTCCGGTAGCAGCAGGTACGCCAGCACTGTTACCAGACGCTGGGTATCTGCCTCCGTACCGTCTTTGACTAACAAATGGGTAACCAACGGCGCGGCGGCAACAGCGATTACGGTAGCCACACCTAGCAACAGCACCGCCAAGCTGAGTAGACGCTGTACATATGCCTCGCCGCCGTCGGGGTCACGGCGCGCCCCGACAAGTAGCGGCACCACAACCGAGGCCAGCACTCCGCCGATCAGCAGCTCATAGACCATGTTGGGAAGGGTGTTCGCGACCTGGTAGCTATCGCCGACCACAGCCGCGCCGAGCGCCGCGCCGATCACGGCTGTGCGAGCGAAGCCGGTGATGCGGGATATCAAGCTTCCCAGCGCCATCACACTGCTGTGTCGAGCTACACCGGACGTCCCGGAGCTGGCAGGAGCAGGCAACGGATCGATGTCGACGTTTTCGGTGGTTTCGTCGGTTAAGGCGCCGAAGCTGCTCGCCCGATCGTGTGAAGCTGGGTGCTGTTGGAGTTCTTCGATGTCTCGTGCCATCAGCGTTGCTCCCAAAGCGCGGGAACGTCTGCCATGAGTGCCCTTTCATCGGCGTGACTTAGTCGCTTTGCGACGCCGGCTAGTGGAACCCACGCCACTTCGGTGACCTCGATGTCGGCATCGGAAAGCGTTCCACCGACGGCTCGTAGCAGGAAATGATGCACCGTCTTGTGGATGCGTTTTCCACTGGAGATGAACCAGTACTGCACGCTTCCGAGTGGAGCGACAATCTCGCCCGTGATCCCGGTTTCTTCCTGTATTTCGCGTATAGCGGCGCGCTCAAGAGTCTCACCGGGCTCGACCTTACCCTTAGGTAACGCCCAGATTAGGCTGCCGCGACGGCTGAGTTTGCCGATGAGTGCCCCGGCCAGAGGTTCGGAGTTGGCGTCAAGCACCAGTCCGCCGGCGGACACCTCGTTGACTCGACTAAGGCGGCGCCGAGGACTGCCGCGAGAATGTCGGGTCACCGGCGCCACCCTACCCTGAAAGGTGGGCGATGCCGCCTCACCATGCTTGTAACCTGCTCAGTCGCTACGTGGCATAAAAGAGATGAAGGACGATCTTGTGGCTACCGTACAACCCACATCTGGTGGTGTCCTCTCGCAGCAGCAGCACCGCCTGTTGAGCGCGGTCGAGCTGTCGGCTCCAGTCCTGCAACTGGGCCAGCGCTTCGCCAGCGGCGGACATCAGCTCCATCTCGTGGGCGGATCGGTGCGCGACGCACTGCTGGGTAGACCCGGTAACGATATTGACCTATGCACGGACGCTCGGCCGGAATCGGTTATAGCGCTTTTAGACGGCTGGGCACAGACAACGTGGACCACTGGGATCGAATTCGGCACGGTGGGCGCTGCTCGCAACGGAGTCCGCGTTGAGATCACAACGTTTCGGGCCGACCGTTACGACCGGATCAGTCGCAACCCCGAGGTAGCGTATGGTTCGTCGCTTACCGAAGATCTGAGGCGGCGCGATTTCACGGTGAACGCCATGGCGCTGTCGGTTCCTGGACGGGTTTTCACCGATCCCTATGGTGGCCTGGCAGACCTTGCGGCTCGGCAGCTGAGAACGCCGGGCGCCGCCACCGACTCGTTCTCCGATGACCCGCTGCGGTTGTTACGCGCTGCTCGGTTCGTCGCCCAGTTGGAGTTCTCGATGACCGAAGAACTCCTCGCCGCGATGAGTTCTTCGGCAGAGCAGATCACTCGGGTCACGGCGGAGCGAGTTCGAGACGAGTTCAGTAAACTGTTGTGCGGCAGCGATCCGGTTGCCGGGCTGCGGCTCATGGTGCATACCGGGTTGGCGGAGTATGTACTGCCGGAACTGCCTGGTATGCAACTGGCGATCGACGAGCACCACCAACACAAAGATGTGTACGAACATTCGTTGACAGTGCTGTCTCAGGCCATCGAGTTAGAAGATCCCGAGAGCCCCGAAGGCTCGCCGGACCTAGTGCTGCGGCTGGCTGCCGTGCTCCATGACATCGGCAAGCCAGCGACTCGACGCCACGAGCCTGGCGGCGGAGTGAGTTTTCACCACCACGAGGTCGTGGGTGCCAAGCTTGCCCGTAAGCGGTTGCGCGCGATGCGGTACCCCAAAGACGTGGTGGAAGCGGTAAGCACCCTGGTGTTTCTGCACTTGAGGTTCCATGGTTTCGGTCGCGGCGAATGGACCGATTCGGCCGTACGACGCTATGTCACCGACGCTGGTCCGCTACTGCCCCGGCTACACAAGCTCGTGCGTTCGGACTGCACGACCCGAAACCGTCGTCGCGCGGCGATCCTGGCGTCTACCTACGACGCACTCGAAGAGCGGATAGCTGTACTTCAAGAGAAGGAAGACCTTGCGCGGGTGCGACCCGATCTGGACGGAAACGAGATCATGCAACTCCTGGGAGTATCGCCGGGCCCACTGGTCGGTCGGGCGTGGCAACACCTCAAGGAGCTTCGGCTCAATCACGGTCCGCTGGATCGCACTCAGGCCGAAGCGGAGCTCCGCCGCTGGGCCGTGTCTCAGGGAATCGAGCCACCGGGCAGCGGGTGAGCATCGTCCCTGGAACCGCTATGAAGCGTATCCGCGAAACAAGTCACACGTCTTTTCACCTTTTAGCCAAAGACGCTCGGCGGCGACGCCACCGAGGTTAGGATTGCGAGGTGAACGATCGCCGACGCTACCGCCGAAACAGGCCGCGCCGGGGCTTTAGGGCCGCGATGGCCGCCGCAGCGGGGATTGTATCTGGAGTTACCACTGGGATTTACACGGCTAAAAGTGGTGCGTCTCCCAGTGACGCGGTCAGGTACGGGGTCTATGCCGGTACGTGGACGTCGAGCGCCTTTGTAGGCTGGAATGTTAGAGGTTGGCCGCAAATAGCTTTCCAGACGGTCGCTGCACCGGTGGCCGCCGACGAGATCGTCGGGATTCCTCAAGTCCCAGACCTCCCAGGTTTTGAAGGCCTGGGTACTGGTGCGGAAGCTTCCGCGGCCATCGGATTCGCTGTCCGGAAGCTCGGCAGGGCATCTGGCAGCTCACATCGGCGCCGCCATTAGAAATTAGGAGCTTCACCAAACGCCGTCGCTGTGGCAGTATCGCCGCGATGAGCGATGCATTCACGGGCAGTGCCCGCCTGCCTATCATGAACCATACCCGGACCACTATGGCGGCTGGCCTAGCCATCTCACGCGGCGCCCTGCTCCTAATGGTTCGGCAATCTCGTGCCAGCGGGATGCGTTGGGAGCTGCCTTCTGGTTGTCAGGAAGCCGGCGAGACGGCCGAAGAAGTGGCGGTCCGTGAGGTATACGAAGAGACCGGCCTCAAGGCGGCAGTTGGTCCACTGATCGCCACGTTCTCCTCCTACCGTCCCAAGCAGTCATCGGTGGTGCTTGGGGCGATGTACCGCGGCGAGTTACTCGACGTCGACTCACACCCCGTTCCACAGGTGGCCGACGGGATTGTCTCGGCGGAATTCGTGGACCCTTATCAGCTTCCTCACAACGAGATGGGGGCGCTCACGACCGCGATCCTGCGTCGTTGGTGGCCCCCGCGAAGCGGCATTGCCCTGGCGCCGTGGCATGTGGAGCTGTGCCGCGACGTAGCAGGCTATCGAGGTGTCGACAGCGCCACTACCGAGCTACGGCCCATTGGCTAGCGATGTGATTGGGGCACAGCGCGACAAACCTTCATGGACTGCATACAACGCCAGGACGCCTTAGCGTTGTATGCAGTCAGCACAAACCTCTAAATTCCGAGACCGATAGTAAAGCTTCTGCCACCCGGTTCTTCGATCCGAAGCTTGCCACCGGCCCACTTGTTGCCAGGCACGTCGAATATGAGGCCGACTTCCTTCGAAAGGCCGGCCGGTAGTGTCACCTCGTTCAGATCGCCCTGGCTGAGTGCCTTGTGTTCTTTGCCGTCGGAGGCTACGTACTTCGTGGCTGTCTCACTGAAGCTGTGTGAGGTACTGCCCTCGTTGTAGACCTTGGATTGGACGAAAACGTAGATACCTTTAGGTTTGCCAAGCCCCATTTCATCGACGGCATCCCTGGATGTTGAGGAATTCATAACCTGATATGAAATCCCGTCTATGGAGGCGACCTTGTCGCCCGCGGAGTACTCCGCGGCACCGCTATCGCTGCTGCTATTACCATTACCGTCAGAACTTGACTCGGACCCACACCCTGTGGCCAGCAGACAGGTCGTAATGAGAGCACCCAGTATGATCGAAATGCGACGCATAAATCCTCTTTTTCGAAGTCGCGTAAACCTGCCCAACTATTACACGAACACACGTGCATATGTTGGATAGGTACCTCGATAACAACCAGTCACCACTACGGGGTGGTACTAGCGTACGAGTAACGCGCTCGCTTAGCGCTCGATCTCGCCGCGGATGAAGCGTTCGACGGAGTCGCGTGCGATGGAGTCGTCGTACTGCTCCGGCGGCGACTTCATGAAGTAGCTGGAGGCCGAGAGGATCGGTCCGCCGATACCGCGGTCCTTAGCGATCTTTGCCGCGCGTACCGCGTCGATGATGACACCGGCCGAGTTCGGCGAGTCCCAGACCTCAAGCTTGTATTCCAGATTGAGGGGGGTGTCCCCAAAAGACTTTCCCTCTAGACGGACATACGCCCATTTGCGGTCGTCGAGCCACGGCACGTGGTCGGACGGGCCGATGTGCACATCGGCCTTGGCCATTTCGTGCGGAATCTGAGAGGTTACCGATTGTGTCTTGGAGATTTTTTTCGAGAGTAGACGCTTGCGTTCCAGCATGTTCATGAAGTCCATGTTGCCGCCGAAGTTGAGTTGGTAGGTACGCAGCAGCTCTACGCCGCGGTCCTCGAACAACTTGGCCATCACACGGTGGGTGATGGTGGCGCCCACTTGAGACTTGATGTCATCGCCCACGATAGGCACGCCGGCGTCGGTGAACTTCTGCGCCCACTCGGGGTCGCTGGCGATGAATACGGGTAGGGCGTTCACGAACGCCACCCCGGCATCGATCGCACATTGGGCGTAGAACCGGTCAGCCTGCTCCGATCCGACCGGGAGGTAGGAGATCAGTACATCGGCGCGGCTCTCGACAAGTGCGGCGACTACGTCGGCCGGCTCCTCATCGGACTCGGTGATGATCTGGGAGTAGTACTCGCCCAGTCCGTCGAGGGTAGGTCCGCGTTGCACCGTAACGCCGGTGGGGGGTACATCGCAGATCTTGATCGTGTTGTTCTCGCTGGCGGTGATCGCGGCGGAAAGATCCTGTCCGACCTTCTTGGCGTCGACGTCGAACGCGGCCACGAACTCGATGTCACCGATGTGGTAGTCACCGAACTGCACATGCATCAGGCCTGGGACGCGCTTTGCCGGGTCAGCGCCTGAGTAGTAGTGCACGCCTTGGATCAGGGATGTGGCGCAGTTACCTACACCGACAATGGCGACGCGTATCGAACTCATCGGTCCTCCTTCAATCGATCGCGCGGCATTGACCGCACGGTAGGTGTTCACTCACGCTCACTGCTGCGAGCGTTGCTCCGGTGCTGGAGAAAGTTCATGGGCAATGAGCTCGTTGAGCCATCGAACCTCACGATCGGCGGCGTCTAGTCCGTGACGTTGCAACTCGAGGGTGTAGCCGTCCAGTCGCTGACCCGCCCGATGCAGGACGTTGCGCAGCCCTTCCCGCTTTTCTTCGACACGCCGCCGCCGCCCCTCCAGGATGCGCAGGCGCACCGCCGGGTCGGTCTTGCCGAAGAAGGCGAAGTGGACACCGAACGCCTCGTCGTCGTAACAGTCGGGACCGGTTTCGGCGATGAGGTGGGAAAAGTGCTCTTTACCTTCGGCGGTGATGCGGTACACAACCTTGCCCCGACGAGAGGTCAGTGGCGGCGCGACCTGCGCTGGGTTTGGTGCTTCTTCGGCCAACCAGCCGGCTTCACGCATTCTGCGTAATACCGGGTAGAGGGAACCGTAGGAGAACGCCGCCCGGATCGCACCGAGCTTGGTGCTGAGTTCCTTCCGAACCTCATAGCCGTGCAGTGGACCATCGTGCAATATGCCGAGAACTGCCAGCTCTAGCATGGCGGCCCCCGATCGAGTAACAGTGCAATGAACACCACGGCGATAGATACAGACGATGTATCGGTCCGATACATCGAGCTACTCCCTGGACTGTACACCACCAACCGGTACGCTGGGGAGGTGCACAGCTTTGATGGCGGTGATGGAGACTCCCCCCGCCCGACATCGAGGAATCGGTCCCGAAACCTTCGTTTGGTGGGGGGCGAGCGTTCGGCAACTACGACGCGGCAAGGCGTAGCGTCGACGACGACTGATTCAACGTCGCGGGCAGCCGATCCGACTGGTTTTCCCTCAGTTGTCCGTACCCTGGAACGGCTCGGATATCTGGCAGAACCACTTATCGACTATCGGCTACAGCGGCGTGCGGTGTTACGCGATCTACGTCGCGGATCGATAGGTATATATGAGGTCTGCGACGCATCGCCATATTTGCTGCGGGCAGCAAGCTTTTTCGGGGAGCCCAGCCAGATCAGGTGCCCGGTATGTCGCAAGGAGCCGCTGTGGCGGGTTTGCTTCGCCTACGGCGACGACATGGGCCACTACGCGGGACAGGCCTGTGGCACTGCAACGTTACCCGCGCTGGCACGTAGGTTTGGCGAATGCGAGGTTTACTCCGTCGAGGTCTGCGCGGGTTGTAGCTGGAACCACTTGGTGGAAAAGTTCCTGCTCATGGACCATATTCCACCAGAGCAGCGGCCCCCTCTGGTCAGTGGTGCGTAGCGGGGCGGCTGGGGTGACTATCGACACCGCTAGTCAGTCAGGCATGGTGGGGATATGAGTTCGCCGTTCGATCGCGCTCGCGGTAGCGCCAGCGTTCCGGGAGCACCGCCGCTGGGTGGTCGGTCGGGCCGCGGTGACTTTCAGCGTGATCCGCGACGGGCTTCACGCCGCAGCCATGAGCGTGACTCTGCCAGCAATGGCTTGCCCGGCGTCGATCGGCAACAGCGACGTGCCCGTCCTGCCGGTGTGCAGCGCGGTCAGCGCCCAGCGGCCCCTGTCACTCCCGAGCGGGCGAAGAAGCTGCGCAAGCGGCGTCGTCGCCGCAAGATCTACCTGATCATTAGCCTGACTTTGCTGATGCTGTTTGTGGCAGCAATGGGTGTCGGTTACGCCGCACTGCAGGTTCCGCTCCCCGATCTGCGTGCGGCCAAGCAGGTGTCGGTCATCTATTACGCCGATGGTAAGACTGAATTGGCTCGCCTCGGAGTGGAAAACCGCGAAGAGGTCAAGCTCGACAAGATTCCCCAGCATCTGCAACGCGCCGTCGTCGCGGCCGAAGACCGCAGTTTTTTCGAGAACGACGGGGTATCTATTCGTGGCACGCTCCGAGCCCTCTGGGCCAACGTGCGCGGCAAGAAAACCCAGGGCGGTTCCACCATCACACAGCAGTACGTCCGGAACGTGTTCCTCACCCAGAAGCAAACGTTTACTCGTAAGACTCAAGAGATCGCCCTTGCAAGAAAGATGGATCAGGAATACAGCAAGGACCAGATTCTGGAGTACTACCTCAACACCATCTTCTGGGGCCGTGGCGCCTACGGAGTACAGGCCGCCGCCAAGGCCTATTTCGGCGTTGGTGTGGATCATCTCACCGTAGAACAATCAGCCCTGCTCGCCGGCATCATCAAGAGCCCGAACACTATGGATCCCGAGGAAAATCCGGCCAGAGCGCAGGAGCGGTGGTCTTACGTGATCGATGGCATGGTCTCCAAAGGTTGGCTCGACAAAAGCTCAGCGGACACCATGCAGCTGCCGACGACTAAACCCAAAGCACAGGCACAGACCAACGCCGGTCTCAAGGGCATCACCGGTACCATCATGACTCGAGTGCAGGCAGAGTTGCTGAGCTCAGGGATTTCAGAACAGCAGCTCAACACCGGTGGGCTGCGGATTATCACCACCATCGACCCCAAAATGCAGCAGGCGCTGAACAACGTCGTGAAAAAGAACATGGCGGGACAACCGGCCAACCTCGCCACCGGCATCGTCGCGACCGAGCCGGGTACCGGAAAAATCAAGGCATACTACGGTGGCGACAATGGATTCGGCCAGTTCGACGTTGCGGGCTATCAGGCATTTCACCCGGCGGGTTCGTCGTTCAAGGCCTATGTTTTGGCGCGAGCGTTGGAAGAGGACATCAGCATTAACTCGGTCTGGGATGGCCGTACGCCGCGTCGCTTTCCTGGCAGGGAGAAGCCGGTGAACAACTCCGAGAACAACAGTTCCTGCCCAAACTGCACCCTGGACAAAGCTACGGTGCTCTCGCTCAACACGGCCTATTACGCCGTCACTACCAAGGTGGGTGCTGCCGATGTAGCTGAGTTGGCGGGGCGTGCGGGCATCACCAAGCTCGACGGTAAACCCATCGACCAGATCAAAGACGAGGTCAACAACAACATCGGGATCGGTCAGTACGGCGTGAGTGTCATTGACCATTCGGCCGGATTCGCTACCTTCGCCAGCGGCGGTATGTATGCAAAACCGCACTTCGTGCAGAGCGTGACCCAAAGCGAAGGTAACCTGTACGAGGCGGCGAACGAGACCCGACGCGCGTTCAGCGCCGACGTCGCCGCCGATGTCGATACGGTGCTGCAACATGTGGTGCAAAACGGCGACCCATTGGCCGGAGGTCGTCCCGCCGGAGGCAAGACCGGTACCCACCAGTACCTCGACACCGGCAAGAACTCGCACGCATGGATGGCGGGATTCACCCCGCAGCTGTCGACCGCGGTCTGGGTCGGTAACTCCGGTTCCGACGGTCCTATCGTGGACAAGCGTGGACGGAACATCTTCGGCTCCGGACTTCCCACTGACATCTGGAAGTCGTTCATGGACAGCGCGCTGACGGGGATGAAGAAAGAGAAATTCCCGGAGCCTAAGCTGATCGGTGACGAATCCGCTGGTGATGCCGCGCCACCACCTCCGGCACCGACTCCTGATCCAGACGCTACACCGCCACCTGGGCCCGATGAGCTGACCGATTTACCCGTACCCGAGGACTACTATCCCGAAAACGGAGGCGGTTTGCTGAGTCCTCGCCGACCACAGGAATCGCCTGGGACCACTCCTCAACCCCGCCAGGCACCTAATCGCCAGCCACCCGGGCTACCGCGGTCAACGTGAGCGCGACGCCAGAAGCTTGCGAAGCAGTGCGATGTCGGCGGCCTGGTCCGGCGGCCCGCCCGGGGTTTCGACGATCACTGGCGCATCGGCTGTGGCGACCACTTCACACAGGACTTCGGGTGAAATCTGGCCCTTACCCAGGTTGTCGTGTCGGTCACGGCCGGAGTTGAAATCGTCCTTGGAATCGTTGGCGTGAATCAGGTCGATTCGCCCTGCGATCGCCTTCATGCGGTCTACGACCGTATCGAGCTCCTCGCCCCCCGCGTGGGCGTGGCAGGTATCGAGGCAGACACCTGGTCCGAAATCCCCGATTACGTCCCAGAGCCGGGCGAACTGGTCGAGATTACGTGCCATAGCGTTCTTCCCGCCCGCGGTGTTCTCGATGAAAAGCCGCGTAGTAAAGCCACCGTCGCGTTCGGCGTAGGCAAAGGTCTTGCGCCAGTTCTCAACCCCGACGGCTGGATCCTCCTCAACGGGTAAATGGCCACCGTGCACGACAACGCCGAGCGCACCTATGTCGTGCGCCGCAGCTGCGTAGGCGGTGAGTAGCCCCCGGGAAGGCACGCGTACCCGGTTATTGGTAGTGGCCACATTGATCAGGTACGGCGCATGGATCACCAACGCGACATCGCTGGCAGCGAGCGCCGCAGCGTCTGATCGTGGTGTCGGCTTGGCCCAACTTTGGGGATTACTCAGAAAGAATTGAACGATGTCGGCGCCGCGAACCGCAGCTTCGTCGAGAGGAGCAACCGAACTTACATGGGCACCTATACGCATGTAGCGTAGGCTACGGGCTGTTGTCGTATTGGTCGGCGTGCGGGTTACGCCGGTCCGTACCGCTAGCCGGCCTGTGTAACCAAACAGCCAAGTACCAACGATGATTTCCTTGTGGAGAAAGAGTTTTGTGTGCCTAGCCTGCTGTCCCAATCACAGTCGTCGTTTCTTAGAGTCCTTGGCGATAGGGCGTCGGATCGGTTTCGACCGGTAATAGTCGTTGTGGCGGCCGCGGCGATGTCACTGGTTTTACTGGCTCCACCGGCCGCCGACGCCGCACCGGCAAGTGAGTCATACGCTGATTCAGCCACCATGCGTTTCGATGGCGCGGTGAACCTGCTGGGGTTGCTGAACAGCCTCGCTGTTTCACCGAGCGAAGTTCGAGTACGCGCCGGCGGTGTGGTGACCTTCGTCAACGACAGCGGCGCAAGCCTTAACCTGGCGGTTGCCGGGCGGACCAGCACCTTGCCCTCCGGTGGTTCACAACGATACGACTTTCCGGGCGGTTCTCGCCCCCAGAGCTTCACCGCTTCGGTTACCCCGGTCAATACCGTCGTGGTAGACGATGCGCTTCGAAGCAGCGGCACGGTGCGAGTCGCTGCGGCTTCACATGGCGGCTCCCCCGCTGTCTCGTCGCCTCGTCCAAGTCCGTCTGCTGTGTCCGGATCGACGCCGGACGGCGCGCAATCAGACGCTGCGAATAAAGCAGCTCAGGCTTCACCGGCCGCTCCTTCTCATACGTCTCAAGCCAACAAAGAGCTGTCCACCTTGCTTGAATGGGAGTTCGGCGACGCTCCCACCGTCGACAGGCTGTTGGAGCCCGAAGTACGACAACGCGCAGCCCAGCCTGATGCAGACGAGGCGGCAGCGGACGAGGCCGCAGCCCCAGAAGGCGCGCTGTCTGCCTTCACCGACGATGGTCAAGTGGGGTTGCTGATTGTGGTGGCGGCAGTGCTGTTGATCGGTGTGACCGCCGCGGCGATGCGTGTTGTGAGGGCACGGCGAAGGACCGTGCTGCGTGGCTGATCCGCGACGACCCGGGCGCTCTAATGCCACAAGTTGTGGCCGTTGTCCACGAACGAACTAGCCACGCGGCCCGATCTGCACCGGCTGTACTACACTACGCTAGTACAGCTATTCATATAGCGACACACACGCCGCTAACGGCGACCCTCTTGTCACGGAACTTCCGTGACCGCGACAGTCCATAGGAGGTTGGGTAGTGTCTTTGCGTCATTACGAGGTCATGGTGATCCTCGATCCTGAGTTGGAAGAGCGCACCATCGAGCCTTCACTTAAGAGTTTTCTCACCGTGATCGACGACTCCGGCGGTGCTGTGGACAAGATCGATATCTGGGGACGGCGACGTCTGTCGTATGAGATCAGTAAAAAATACGAAGGTATCTATGCCGTCATGCAGCTCAAAGCCGAGCCGGCTGCGGTCAGCGAGCTCGATCGGCAACTAAAGCTGAACGAGTCGGTGATACGCACCAAAGTCATTCGACCAGATCAGCGTTAGTAACCATTGTTTAGCTAAGGAGCGACATGGCAGGCGACACAGGCATCACCTTAGTGGGCAACCTCGTCGATGACCCTGAGCTTCGCTTCACCACGAGCGGAGCGGCAGTGGCTAAGTTCCGGATCGCCTCTACGCCGCGCACCTTCGACCGGCAAGCCAATGAGTGGAAAGACGGGGAATCCCTATTCCTCACGTGTAACATTTGGCGGCAGGCGGCCGAGAACGTGGCCGAGTCACTGCAGCGCGGAACCCGCGTCATCGTGCATGGTCGCCTCAAGCAGCGCTCGTACGAGACCCGAGAAGGCGAAAAACGTACCGTCTTCGAAGTTGAAGTCGACGAGGTTGGCCCGTCGTTGCGTAGCGCCACCGCCAAGATAAACAAGGTCAGTCGCAGCGGCGGCTTCGGTGGCAACTCGCCTGGAAATGACGATCCGTGGGCTGCCGCTACCCCGGCTGCGGGTGCTCAACCGGCCGCCGACGAGCCGCCTTTCTAGGCACGTTGCATTTCATAGGCATCTAGCCCTTAGACATCCCAGTAATCCAAATATGAAGCGAGTTCGATGTGAGTTCCAAAGCAACTTCCAAAACGACTTCCAAAACCGAGAAGCGTAAACCGATCAAGAAGAAAGCCAACCCGCTGGACGCCGCGGGAATTTCCTATATTGACTGGAAAGACACCAACTTGCTGCGCAAGTTCATCTCCGACCGTGGCAAGATTCGTGCTCGCCGGGTGACAGGTGTGAGTAACCAACAGCAACGTCAGCTCGCGGCGGCCATCAAGAACGCCCGCGAGATGGCGTTGTTGGGCTACACCAGCACGCCCCGTTGAGAGCGCCTGTAATTAGAGTTAGGAACTAACGTGAAGGTCATTCTTACCCACGAAGTAAACGCTCTGGGTCTTGCAGGCGACGTTGTCGACGTCAAGGACGGCTACGGCCGTAACTATCTGCTGCCGCAGAAGCTGGCCATCACGGCTACACGCGGTGCCGCCAAGCAAGCCGAGCAGCTTAAGCGATCGCGAAAAGCTCGTGAAATTCGCGATCTGGACGGCGCACGCCAGGCAAGCGAACAGCTGCGCAACTTGACGGTGTCGTTGCAGGTCCGGGCAGGCGCGGGAGGTCGACTCTACGGCGCCGTGACCACATCCGATGTAGCGGAGGCGGTGCTGCGGGCCGGGGGTCCTGCGCTAGACAAGCGGCGGGTCCAGCTGGTGAGTCCCATCAAGAGCACTGGACTTCACAAGGTCAGTGTGGCGCTGCACCCCGATGTCACGACGCAGTTCTCGGTGGACGTGGCGGCCGAAAAATAAGCGGCAGAAATTTTTTATCCACAGCAGGTGGATGGTATTACCGCTGATTAAGCCGGTAATACCACCGTTGATGCACAGGTTTTCCCCAGCAAGTACACAGTGCTGTGCACGGTTGGCGACGCTTCTCCCCAGCCTCATCCACAACCTTGTCCACAATCCGGTTTGAGTAGGTGCATGTCGGCGCCGTAGGGTCACGGTCCGCACTAGCCGAGCGGCGCGGGCGTTGTTGTCACAGCCGCCTAGTATCCCGGTACTACGCGTTAGTAGCTGGACTAGCACAGGCAGGTGGATCTGCGCAGTGAGCTAATTTCGGGCTGACTTTAGTAACGAATGGCTCAGTGGCAACCCGACAATTAGGGGGCTCTGGAGTGACGATCATCGACAACATGCGTCCGGCTCCGGCCGTGACACAATCGTCGGAGTTCGATCGCACTCCCCCCCAGGATCTGGCCGCCGAGCAAGGGGTGCTCGGCGGCATGCTGCTGAGCAAGGACGCCATCGCCGACGTGGTGGAGGTTCTGCGCGTCGGCGACTTCTACCGTCCGGCGCACGCCACCATCTTCGATGTCATCTTGGACCTGTACGGCCGAGGCGAGCCCGCTGATCCGGTGACCCTGTCAGCCGCTCTTGGTGATCGGGGCGACCTGGCCAGAATCGGTGGCGCGCCGTACTTACACACTCTGATCTCACTAGTGCCTACGGCGGCTAACGCCGCCTACTACGCCCGCATCGTCGCCGAGCGCGCGGTGCTGCGGCGTCTCGTGGAGGCGGGCACCAGGATAGTGCAGCTAGGTTACGGTGCCGCTCGAGCGGGCGACGGCGACGTAGACGATGTCGTCGACCGCGCCCAGCAAGCCGTGTACGACGTCACCGATCGGCGTACCAGCGAGGACTACACACCGCTGGCTGACCTGTTGCAGCCAGCTATGGACGAGATTGAGACCATCGGAGCCCATGGCGGCGTGATGAGCGGCGTGCCGACGGGCTTCGCCGATCTAGACAACCTCACCAATGGTCTTCACCCCGGCCAGCTTGTCATAGTCGCGGCTCGGCCAGGTCTCGGTAAGGCGCTTGCGCTCGACACTCCGTTGCCAACTCCGAATGGTTGGACCACCATGAGTGCGGTAAAAGCCGGCGACCAGCTACTCGGAGCTGACGGGAAGCCGACCACTGTGACCAATGCCTTCGAAGTCATGCACGGTCGCCCCTGCTACGAAGTGGAGTTCTCGGATGGTTCCGTGATTGTGGCCGACGCAGACCATCTGTGGAAGACAACCACCCGCGCTAGCCGCCGTCAACGGACCGAAAACAAGCGCACCCTCCAGTGGTCAGTAACAGCGAGAGTGGCCGCCACGACTGCGCATAAAGAAGCGATCATGTCCCCAGATCAGCTCATCACGTACGGCGAGGCAGTCGAATTTGCTGGCGAGCAGTTCCGAAATATCCTCCATCCCGTGCTTGCCGAGGTAGGCCCCGTCGGGAAAGTTTTCCGCCAGAACGAACGCTTGGCACGACGGGCATGGCGCGGCCACTCGCGGCAAACTGTCATGGCTGTGCTGTCGCGCAGGGTGAATAGATTAATGAACTCCCAGACGATGGCAGCCCCGAATGAGCCGATTACCACCACGCAGATAGCGGAGACACTGCGCCACCCCACCGACAGTCGTCTTAATCACGCCGTGGAGAATACTAGGTCCCTGTTGCTGCCGCACCGGGACGATCTGCCTATCCCGCCGTACACGCTGGGTGCCTGGCTTGGCGATGGTCATTCGATGTGCGCCCAGATCACGACGGCTGACCCAGAGATGATCATGTACCTGGAGGCGGACGGGCTCGCAGTGCGAGTAGCCGCTGGCCCGATCGCTTACGCGATCAAAGTTCCCGAACTTCCACCGGTCCGCGACCGCGAATGTATCGTGTGCGACGTCCGGTTCACTCCTCGTGGACCAGCCGTTCTCACCTGTGGCAAGTCCTGCGGCGGCAAGTCACGGAACCAGGATAATCCGGTTTACCGGGTCGGTTGCGCATCCTGCGGCAAGGTTACGGACGGTTCGTGGACCGGCAGCCGCAGGTGTGCTCCGTGTCACGCCCGCTATGGTTCTTTCGTTGGTTATCTTCGAGCGGGCGGGGTGTACGGCGATAAGCACATTCCAACGGCATACCTCCGCGCCTCGGAGGCACAGCGGCGGGCGTTGCTGGCCGGTCTGATGGATACCGATGGCACGGTGACCCCATCGGGAAGTCTCCAGTTCAGCGTGACCAATAGCCGCCTAGCAGACGACGTTAGGGAGCTGATAGTAAGTCTCGGTTACCGATGTTCGATGACCACCAAACGCGTCAAGGGACGAACAGAGGGATCCTCGACCGCGTATACACTAAATTTTTCCACCGCAGATGAGGTATTCCGGCTGGAGCGGAAGAAGATCTCGCACAAGGGGCGCTGCTTAACCAAGAACACTACCCGCACGGGTTGTCGGTACATCGTCGCTGTCCGCCCGATCCCGAGTGTCCCGGTGCGCTGCGTGACAGTAGACAATGCCGACCACCTATACTTGGCGGGACGATCTATGGTCCCGACGCACAATTCCACGATGGCGCTAGATGTGGTGCGTTCGGCGTCGATCAAGCACAATCTTCCGTCGGCGATCTTCAGTCTCGAGATGAGCAAAATCGAGATCACCATGCGACTGCTATCGGCCGAGGCCAAGGTGCCGCTGCACCACCTGCGTTCCGGCCGCCTGTCCGAGGATGAGTGGACCAAGCTGGCTCGCCGCATCGGCGAGGTCAGCGAGGCGCCGCTGTTCATCGATGACTCACCGAATATGACCATGATGGAGGTGCGCGCCAAGGCGCGCCGCCTCAAACAGCGTCATGACCTCCGGGTGATTGTGCTGGACTACCTGCAGCTGATGAGTTCCGCCAAGCGGGTGGAGAGCCGGCAGCAGGAGGTGGCCGAGCTGTCGAGAGGCCTGAAACTGCTAGCTAAAGAACTTAATGTGCCGGTGATCGCCGTGAGCCAGCTCAACCGCGGCCCCGAACAGCGCACTGACAAGCGTCCGCAGTTATCCGACCTTCGTGAATCGGGCAGCATTGAGCAAGATAGTGACGTCGTGATTCTGCTGCACCGCGATGACTATTACGAAAAAGAATCGGCCCGCGCCGGTGAGGCTGACTTCATCGTCGCTAAGCATCGCAACGGCCCCACCGATGTGATCACCGTGGCTTTCCAGGGCCACTTCAGCAGATTTGTAGACATGAGCGTTGGCGGCTAAGGCCGCTTTGAACGCGAAACGCCGATGAAGGGTCTTGCCAACGCTCTCCGAATGGGCCATTCTTCCTCGCGGCGTTATGTGGACGTATCGGTCCCTAGCGCGGTCGTCGATACTCCGATATCACGACATCGTCTTTCACCAGATGCGGCAGCATATCGGTATAGGTCGCTGGCAGGCGCGTTGCGCGCGCAATGTCGCGGCGGTACCGGTCCTTCTGTCGAAGCACTGGCAGCACAGAGACGATGGCTGTGTCGAACACGACGCTCGCCCAGGGATGTTGGATACGGATCGAAAGCGCTGGTTGGAGTAGCCACGAGAAGATTTTAGAAAATCTTTCACGGAGGTAGTAACCAACCGAGTATCTGCCTCGTTGTGGGTAATGAGCGCGGCCACGATCTCGCAGCCAACAGGAGCGGTTCACACCGCAGCCAT
>JBGTNI010000039.1:0-13835 GCA_041743105.1 Mycobacteriales bacterium
CGAATCAGACGAGCTACACCGCATTGTGGACCTGATGCGGGAGCTGCGGGGATCGACAGCACGCCGTCACGTGCGGGTCGAAGTGCCCTTCTACACCGGTCGTCGTCGCGAGATTACCGAGATCGTCACCTCCTGGCCGTAAAATTGTGGCTTTTTACGCGACAACCGTGCCGTGACGTCCACCGTCTCACGAGGCAACACCAGCACAAGTTGTCCCAGCGATGAATACATGTGTAACTCTTGCTGATCGTTTACTAGCTTCGTTGACGGTGCGATCGCGAACCAGCATGGTGAAAGCAGTTTCGACGTCTGCTGCTCCTTCGCCGCGCCACCTGGGGGAAGCAATGCCCATAAAAGCAATGCTTACACAGGAGAAGACCGCAACAGCAATCGATACTTCATCCGACGCCGTCACGCCCATCGTCGTTTCTTCCAAGAATTACACCGTTACCATTACTACCGATCCATTCATCATCAAGGAATGTCAGCTACTGCGGTACTCGGTTTTCGCCGATGAGCTCGGTGCTCTCTTGTATAGCCCGTATCCGCGCATGGACAGTGACGGATTCGACGAATTCTGCGAACACGTGGTAGTTCGGGACCGTCGCAGCGATGCCGTGGTCGGTACCTATCGGCTGTTGCCACCGAGCGGTGCAACACTGACTGGCCGCTGGTACGCCGAAGCCGAATTCGAGCTGTCTCGTCTCGTTTCGCTCGCACCGCGGCTGGTCGAGGCCGGTAGATCGTGTGTGCATCCCGAGCACCGGGGCGGTACGGTGATCAACCTGCTGTGGGCTGCCATTGCCAAATTACATGGTGCGGTTCGATCATCGTTGGCTCGCTGGGTGCGTGTCCGTTCCGTTACAGGACGGTGGGCTCACCGCCGCTGGGGTGTGGGCGCACGTGAGCAACTCTGCCATGGCACCGGTAGAGCTGCGGGCGCGTCCTCGATCAGCCTGCCGGCTTCCGACAGGCGGTACGAGCCCGCCCATGGTTCCCCCGCTGCTGCGGGGCTATCTACGACTCGGTGCGGTGGTCTGTGGGGAGCCGGCGTTGGACCCCGATTTCGGGGTTGCCGACTTCTTTGCCCTGCTCGATCTGGCAAAGGTGCCGGCGCGATACCTGCGGTACTACCTCAGCCTCGCAAACACTCCAGTGCAGGATGTACGTGCCTAGTGAGCTCATCGTTGTCGGGGTTCGGAGCATGCTCAGCGAATTGCCATCCATTGCCGCACCACCGATCGACTCCGAGCTGCCGTGGCGGCCTCTGCGGGATGTGGAACTGATTGTCTACCGCCACCTAGGTTAGGGCCGGGGCCCGCGCTACGCGGTGCGGTCAGGCTCGCCTGTCTGCTGTTGGTGCTGCTGCCCGCGATTGCGCTCATGGCGGTCATGGCGTGGCTACCGAGCTGCCGGCGCCGTGCGGTAGGCGCCGTGGGGCGAATATTGCTGCGATTGCTAGGTGTGCGCCTGCATGTCAAACCATCAGGCGGCCCATCTGGTGACGTTGACCCCATCGGGTCGGGCGGTGCGCTCGTCGTGGCCAATCACGTGTCATGGCTAGACGTGCTGGCGCTACAGACGGCCTAAGGTCCGATGTCGGTGCTCGCTCGCCACGAGGTTCGCGACTGGCCGGTAGTCGGGTGGTGTGCCCGCCGCTTCCGGACGCTCTACGTCAATCGAGAGCGGCTTTCGTTGCTGCCGGCCGCGGTAGCCGACGTTGCCCAGCAGCTTAGGGCAGGTCGCCGAGTAACAGTTTTCCCCGAGGGCACCACGTCGTGTGGCGTCACCACGGGCCACCAACGCCGTTTCCGACCGGCGTTCTTCCAAGCCGCTATCGACGCAGGTGTGCCCGTGTATGCCATGCGGATCGCATATCGCCACTGTGCCGATGGGGGAGACTTAGGCGAGCGGGGCTATTTGGGGCCCCGTACGCCAGCGGCGGCTTTTCTCGGCGCGGAGCAGGTGCCGATGTCTCTGTGGCGGATCGCCAAAGCGCCCGGCGTTGTCGCAGAGCTGGTATGTCAACCAGCGCTGGCCACAGTGCCCACGAGCCGCCGGGGCGAGCTTGCGGCTCGCTGCCAGCGACAGCTCATGGACGCTAGCTAGCGATTGCCGGCGCAGCGGTCACTTGGCGGCGGCTTCGCTGGTAGCGACTGCCGGGGCCGGGGCGCGACGCGGAATCCAGCGAGCTAGCGCTTCGGGCGTTTCGTGTTGCTGAGGCTCGGCGTAGCGCACGAGCGCTAGTACCGCGCCCAACGTCATCATGAAACCGAGCGCGGCCAGTGGTTCGAGGCCCGGGGTGATCTTATCGCCGAGCAGCAGTAGACCCGTGACGGCGGCGGGAATCGCACCCGCTGCATCCATGGCCGCCACGGTCGCTGTCGTGGACCCGTGCTGGAACGCAAGCCCGAGTAGGAGCTGTCCCACGGCGGCGTGCGCGAGCAACACATACAACAGGGGATTGGTCACCACATCCGACAACGACTGGGCACCCGCAAGTGGACGCGATACCACCGCTGCCGCTCCGAAAGCCAGTCCGGCCAGGGAACCCAACGCGACCGATGCTTGAGTGCCGCGACACCGCGCTGCGGAGGTGCCCAGCAGCGCCAGCACCGGCACCAAGCCGATCAGCACCGCGATTGCAGGCGCGCTCAGCGGTTTCGAAGGGCTCGCTTGGGCGGAGATGATCAAGCAGGCCAACCCCAGTGCGAGCAGTGCCAGCACGACGAGCTCCGCGCGGGGGAGACGCCACCCGAATACGACCACACCCAGCAGTACGGTGACACCGAGCCCGGCGGCGACCGAGCTCTGCACCAAGAACAGCGGAAGCTCCTCCCGAGCGAAGAAGGCCAGCACGAACGCGGTGATCTGGCAACAAACGCCCAGTAGGTAGCTGCGATGCCCTGCCAGTCGTAGCAACAGCTTGGGGTGCATAGTGCTGCGTGTGACAGTGCGGGTGGCTGCCGCTGCCTGCAGAAAGTTCCCTGTGCCGTATGCGAGCACGGAAGCAGCAAGATACAACCAGCCGGCGCTCACGGCGTCTCACCTGGCCGCGAAGGCGATACGGCCAGCAGTTGGTGAGCGAGCACGAGATCGTCGCTGTAGCTTCGTTGCGTCATATCGACTCCACACCCTAACCAGCGGTGCTGCTCGACTGCGGCACCTTCGCTGTCGTAATGCGACGGCGGCCGAAGCGACCCATCCGGTCGCGTAGGTGCGCGGGTATCTCGTGACGCTGTGGTTGAGCGTAGAACGCTAAGCCGATCACGGCGCCCACCGTAACCACAAAGCCTACGCCGGCCAGTAGCTCGCGTCCGTCCAGGATCTGGTCGCCGAGTAAAAGCAATCCCACGACCGCTACCGGCGCGGCCATCGCGTTCATCGCGGCGCTAGAGGCTGTAGTGGCACCGCGCTGCAGCGCCAGGCCGAAGATCAGCTGCCCGGCGACGGTGTGCGCGACGAACACGTACAACAGTGGATCGAGCAGGAAGCCTTGCCATGAATCGGCGTTCACCAGCGGTCGGGAGGCTATTGCTGATGCCCCGTAGGCGAGTCCGCCGAGAGCACCGAGTGCTACCGACCCGGACGCGCCATGCAGCCGCGCGGCGAAGTTTGCTACCACGCCGAACACCACAACCAACGCAGCGAGGACGACGACGGTAAGGATGCTGGGGTCTTTGGCAGTGCTTGGGTCCGCAGAGAAGATCAGTGCGGCGAGGCCGGCCGCGGTGATCACCATGAGCAGAAGCTCTGCGCGACCGAGTTGCCATTTCAGCACGAGCACGCCCAGCAGCGCCGTTACCGTGATGCCCGCACCGATAGCTGCCTGCACTAGGAACAGCGGCAGGTCGCGCCGGGCAACAAAGGCGGTAATGGTGCCGAGGGCTTGAAAGGCGACGCCGAGAAGGTAGGTTTTTTTGCGTGCCAGTCGGATCAGTAGGCGTGGGTCGAGCCGTTCGTCGGCCTTGTCCTGGGTAGCGGCAACGCCCTGTAAAAAGTTGGCGGTGCCGTAACCGAGCACCATGATCGCGAGCACAATCCACCCAAACACCACGGTGGCACCTTACGCGTTGCCGTTCAACAGTCGTGACCCGGCGGCGTCGGATCCGTCTTAAGGTGTGATGCGCAATGCCGATAGCCTTTTCGTATCACGCAATGTAGATTGCATGTTATGCAAGTACAGGCTCCGCCCCTGCTCCCAATGTTGCGCTCCCGATTGCAGGCTGAACTGCTTACTCTTGTTCTGCTCAATCCACGCCGCGAGTGGACGCTGACCGAGCTGGCCGCACGGGTCGGGGCATCGGTTGCCACAGCTCAGCGAGAAGTCGCCCGCGCTGAGCAGACCGGCGTCATCACCTCACGGCGGCTAGGCAACACCCGGCTCGTCACCGCTGCTGACTCGCCCCTGGCTGGTCCGCTGACGGAGCTACTGTTGCGCTCGTTCGGCCCACGGCAGGTGGTCGCCGAGGAGCTCACCGCGATCGACGGAATTAAGGCGGTCTACCTGTATGGGTCATGGGCAGCGCGATATGCGGGACAGGAAGGTCGAGCCCCTAACGACATCGACGTCCTTGTGATCGGTCGGCCCGACCGTGACGCCCTCGATGAAGCGGCTCAACGCGCCGGGGCGCGGTTGGCGCGCGAAGTCAATGTGACGATCAGATCACCGCAATGGTGGAAGGTGAGTGAAGACGCTTTTCACCAGGAGGTCACTCGTCGGCCCCTCGTTCCTATCGTCGAAGAGGCTAGCTGATGAGCTGGCAGCCAGGCCGGGACCAGATCACCCGGCTCATCGCCGCTAGCGAGCTTGACCAGGTCACGGCCGATCAGACAATAGCCTTGCGGTTGCTTGACGACGCACGACGGCATCTCAACTCCGCATCGGCCGCCGCTGAGATCGGTGACCTGACTGGCGCGTACCAGCTCACCTACGACGCCTTTCGGAAGAGTGCCGCCAGCCTCCTCGCTGCCCAAGGGTTGCGCGCGACCAGTCGCGGCGGTCATGTTGCCGTCCAAGACGCGGTCACTGCTCAGTTCGGGTTCCAGCGTCCGAGCATTCCGGGCGTTCAGCCGGATTCGGCGCGCCCGCAACAGCTTCGAGTACCCAGACACCGATACCGCCGGGCCAACCTTTGACGATGTCGAAGACGCCATCGACGTCGCTACCCAAGCGCACGCGGCGGCGATCACCATCCTTGAGCGGAACATACTCGCACCGTGGCAGGGGTAGACCTTGGAAGTCGAGCTGTCATAGAACAAACCGAGTTACAAGGAGCGCGAGGCAGTGAGCAACGAATCAGACGGCCAGCAGGAGCAGCCGCTAGAAAAAAGAAAGAAATCAGAGGTCGGCGCCGATGGCATAGGAAATGATGAATTGGGTGTACCTGATTTCACCGGCATAAACAAAATTCTCGAGGAGGCAGCGGCGATAACGGCAAAGGCTTTCGAGTCAATAGCCGTGAACATGAGAGCACAGACCTCGATCATTGCCACAACCCTGTCTAAATTGGACTTCAAAGAACTCAAAAAACGGAAACCACTCAACTGGCCGGAAAATTTAGGGGCCATCGATATCAATGCGGTCGAGACCATTATCAACAAGGATGGTCTGCCCTTAGTGTGGGTACCCCGTGCGAAGATCTTCGAGCTGGTTACACAGGCCCCTGACCGCGCCAGTCGAGTAAACGTTTGATAGAACATCGCGTAGAGCTGGTAGAGGATTGCAGGGTTGTGCTCCATGGTGTCACCCATCAGTGTTTCGAGGGTCAGATTCCGTTGGCGCGACAGGTTATTGCGGCGCTATCGGGTAGACACGATGCTCCAGCTCAAGCGCTTGCCGTGTCAGTCATTGAAACCGTCGTGCTCCGTGAGCTCCACAGCACCAATCAACAAACTCTCAAAAAGAACTGGTCCTTCGACTTCGGGGTATCTGTCTTCAAGGCGCGGCTCGTTGGCGCGCTCGCGCCCTTGCTGCCCTTCTATACCGGTTGGACACCAGGCAATAGCCCTTATCCTCCACCTAAAGCGCTGTCACGGCACGTCAGTGCTCACCAAGCCGACGAAGAGCATTACACCGAAGGCAACGCGATCATTGCCATGATGCTCATGGTTTCAGTGCCGCGTGCACTACAAGAACGTCGAGAATGGCCGCGAAACATGCAGGAGCGGAGCTCCAGAAAGTAAGGCGGCGCAATGGATTGGGCCGAGCTCTACAGCTCGACGATCGCCTCGCGGGCTCGGGGATCGTTGTCGGCGCCGTAGCGCAGCAGGGCCTGTCCCGGCCGGGGGGCGAAGGCTGTCAGCACCGGACGCATCGCGCGAAACAACTTGTCGGCGTCAGGGCCGTAGGCATAGAGGAAAACTTCACCATCGCCGAATTCGCTGCCGTCGAACTCACCGACGCGTGCGTGGGCAATCGCGTTCTGCAGGCCTGCTTCGAGGCTGGCCACGCTGTCGGTGTCGGTAGCGGTGCCTCCTGGGCCACTGGGGAGCTGAAATCGCAAGGTCACCGTTTGTTCAGAGGTGACCTCTGCGCGTGGCTGTCGTGAAAAAAGTCCCATGGTTGGTGGATTGTAACCATTTTCGAGCTACAAATCTTGCCCCACTGTCAGCTCAGTAAAGCTCGCAATGACGCTAACCGCTCCGGCTCAGCACGTTTCTGTGCAACCCAGACGTCTAGGCCACACTCGGGTTCTCCGGCTTGATGGCGGCAGCCCGGCGGACACAGCGTGGTGGCCTCGATGAGGTCGGGAAAGCTCGCCAGCACTGTCGAGATATCGATGTGGGCGAGCCCGAACGTCCGAATCCCGGGAGTGTCGATGATCCAGCCACCTCCCGGCAGGGCCAGCGCCAGCGCCGCCGTGGTGGTGTGTCGGCCTTTGCCGACGCCGGTTAGCTCACCGATAGCGCGTGTTGCGTGCGGCACGAGCGCATTGACCAGCGTCGATTTACCGACACCTGAGTGCCCCACCAGCACGCTGATCCCATCGGTGAGCGTGTCGGCTAGCTCGGTCACGGGCCGGTCGTAGCGTGTCGTCACATAGTGGAGCTCCGCCCGACCGTAGTAACGCCGCAGCTGGTCGGCTGCTGCATCGGCTCCGGGCATGTCGGCTTTTGTTAAGCAGAGCAGGGGCTCGATGTCGGCGTCGTGCGCCGCCACGAGGCAGCGGTCGATCAGGCCGGTGCGTGGCGGCGGATCGGTCAGGGAGACCACAATCACCAGCCGCTCTGCGTTGGCGACGACGATCCGCTCGCCGGTCTCGCCGTCTTCGGTGCTACGACGAAGCACGCTGCTGCGAGGTTGGATCCGCACGATTCGCGCCAGTGAGCCCGGCGCTCCGGAAACATCGCCCACCAGGTCGACGTAGTCGCCGACGACGATCGCGCGCCGCCCGAGCTCTCGCGCCCGCATCGCCGTGATGAGCCGGTCCGATGGTTTCGACGGTCCGGAAGCCGCCGCGGCCTGTCCGGTTCCTTGGTCTAGGCCGCCGCCGTTGTCGCCTACGGGGAGCCGACAGGTATAGCGGCCACGGTCGACCACGACGACGAAGGCCAGCACCGCGTCGATATGCGCGGGACGTCGCTTGCCCCGGGGCCGGGAGCCCTTCCCGGGACGCCTGAACCTCTCGTCGTCTCGTTCGTCTGAGTAGTGTTCAGCCGCATAGTGTTCACCTGCGGAGTTGCCTCGTGTCGAGCTCACGCGGGTTCCACAGAGCTTGTGTCACCCAGCATTCCATGCCAGAGGTCGGGAAAGTCTGGGAGCGTCTTGCCAGTGGTGGCGATGTTCTCCACGGCCAGACCTGGCACCACCAGTCCGAGTAGTGCCCCCGCCTGGGCCATCCGATGATCGTGATAGGTGGCGAATATGTCTCCGTGCAGTGGCCGGGGTGAGATAGCCAGCCCATCGTCGGTTTGACTTGCCTGGCCGCCAAGGCTGGTTATCTCGGCGACAAGTGCGGCAAGTCGATCGGTCTCGTGGCCCCGCAGATGCGCAATGCCCCGCAGTCGCGAAGGACCAGTAGCGATCGCGCAGAGAGCCGCGATCACCGGAGTGAGTTCGCCGACGTCATGCAGGTCGAGATCCACCCCGCCGATGGGTGCTCCGCCATGCACCGTCAAGCCTGTAGCGGTGAGGGTTACCTCGGCCCCGAACGCCTCCAGTAGTTGCCGCAGCGCGTCACCGGCTTGGGTGGTGCGTTGTGGCCAGCCAGAGACCGTGACCTCGCCCCCAGTGGCGAGTGCGGCGGCAAGGAATGGTGCGGCGTTAGATAGGTCTGGCTCAATACGCCAATCGGGTGCCTGCACCCGTCCCGCCGCGACGGTCCACTGTCCCGGGAGATCATCGCGGATGGTGACGCCGGCTTCGCGCAGCATCTGCACCGTCATCGCGATATGTGGCGCGCTGGGAAGCGAGCCGCCGACATGATGGACGGTGAGGCCGCCTTCGAAGCGTGCCCCCGAAAGCAGGAGTGCCGAGACAAACTGGGAGGAGGCCGACGCGTCGATGGTCACCGTGCCGCCGGGAAGTGTGCCGGTGCCGTGCACGGTGAGTGGAAGCCGTCCGTCGCTATCCGACAGGCTTGCGCCTAGTTGTCGTAGCGCGCTCAGCAACTGCGTCATGGGGCGAGTTCGGGCTGCAACGTCGCCGTCGAAGCACACGTTGCCAGTGGCTAGTGTGGCGGCAACCGGGACAAAGCGCATTACGGTGCCCGCTAACCCGCAGTCGATGTCGGTGCTGTGGGTCCATGGTCTCGGCTGGATCCGCCAGTTGGATGGCGTTGCTGTGTCGTCGAGGTTGTGCACAGCATCGACGTCGGTGCCCAGTGCGCGCAGCGCGCCGGCCATCAGTGAGGTGTCGCGTGACATCAGCGGCGAGAACAGCGTGCTGGGTTCTGCGCTCAGCGCCGAGAGCAACAGTGCGCGGTTGGTCGCGGACTTGGAGCCCGGAAGCGAGACCGTTGCGTGCACTGGACCAGGAGCGAGCGGTGCGGGCCACGGGTCGGTGTGGTCGGTCGAGCTTGAGGAAGAGACGCGGACAGTCATGGTCACTAGTGTCGCAGCCTGACGTTTTTCCGGAACCTACGTGGCCCGGTGAGGCGTTTCGGACGCATTCTGCTGACACCCGTAACGCTTTCTAGTGTGGTTCGTTGGCCATTACTAGAGGAGAGTTACTGGCCAGTTTAACGATTGGAGTTCATGTGACCCGCGCGCGACAGCCACGACCGCACGAAGTACAGGCAGCAGCGCGTGATCCGCGGTTTTTAGCGGCCCGATCAGCCATCTCCGACGAGACCTGGCGCACCAAAGGACGGTGCCGCACCGTCGATCCGGAGACCTTCTTCCCGCTTCCCACCGAGCCAGCCGACATGGCGATGGCCCTATGTCGCTCCTGCCCCGTCGTCTCAGCATGCTTGCGGAGCGCACTGGAAGCCGGCGACTGCGAGGGTGTGTGGGGCGCAACGACTCCGCGTGAACGTCGCGCCATGCTCGTAGCGTGGCGCGAGGTGGTCGAGGGTGGCGCGTCAGTGCCCGAGCCGGCATTGGGTTCGACGCTAGCGCCCACTCTTGGCGGACTGCGCGGCTCGGGTCGCGGCTCGGGTCGTTCACTTACCCATGCCCGCCATGAGACCGTCACCCGTGCCTCCCATGACGAGCAGTACTCCACGGTTTAGTGGGTCCTGCTGGGGAATTGTTCCCTGGGCATTGTGCGTTAGTGCAGGTGTGACTACCTCAGCCTCGCGTAGAACTCTTGACAGCCACGCCGACGGAGTGAGAGCCGTCGGTCGGCCTTACATTACTTACCAACGTTGGGCATCCACCGGCGGTACGGTCGCTGGCGACACGGTATCGTCGGCTCGACTCGGCGAGTATCGCCGTGGCCCAGACGTAGCGCGGATGGCTGGTGGGGTAGTGACGCAGAACTCGGAGACACAGAGCTCTGAGATCGAGAGCACCGCGGGTGAAGGCGCCGCTATTGGAGGCGACGACATCTCGGAGGAGACCGCGCAGCAGCGGAAGGTTCGCTTCGAGTCGGACGCTCTGCCATTTCTTGATCAGCTCTACGTTGCGGCGTTGCGCATAACCCGTAAGCCCGCAGACGCCGAAGATTTGGTGCAAGAAGCATATGTCAAGGCGTATGCCGCGTTTCACCAATTCCGGCGAGGCACCAATCTCAAGGCATGGCTCTATCGAATTTTGACCAACACCTTCATCAACAGTTACCGCCGCAAGCAGCGTCAGCCGCAGCAGAGTCCGACCGAGCAGATCGAAGACTGGCAGCTAGCCGCCGCCGAGTCGCACACCTCCACCGGGCTGCGTTCGGCGGAGGTAGAAGCGTTGGATCGGCTACCCGACAGTGACGTTCGGGACGCGCTGCACGATCTGGCTGAGGAGTTCAGGCTCGCGGTGTATCTCGCCGATGTTGAAGGTTTCTCCTACAAGGAGATTGCGGAGATAATGGACACTCCTGTGGGTACTGTGATGTCGCGGCTGCATCGAGGTCGGCGCAGTCTTCGCCAAGCCTTGGAGCGCTACGCCATCGACCGAGGGGTGATCCGGGCCGGCGCTGATTCGACCACGCAGGAGGTCGGACCATGAGCTGCGGGAAGCAACACGAGGTGGCCTGCCAACAGGTGCTCGCCGATGTGTACATCTACCTTGACGCCGAGTGCGACGTGGAGGCCAAGCAACGTATCAAGCACCACCTCAGCGAATGCGGCGCGTGCCTGCGCGAGTACGGCATTGAGCAAGAGGTGAAGGCGTTGGTCGCCCGTTGTTGTTCCGGCGAGGGATCGCCGGATGGTCTGCGTGAGCGGCTGCGGGCGAAGCTCGATGCCGCGGTACGTAGCTCACAGCAGGAACCTTCGCGGTAGCACCCGTCGGAGAGCCACCCTCTATGCTGATGGTCTTACGCACACGCCTTTAGATGACTCATCCGCGAAAGGCACGGCATGGCTGAGGAGATTCGCGCCGAAATGGTGGCCAACGTTTGGAAAATCGTGGTCGCCGCCGGTGACGCCGTCGAAGACGGCGACACGTTAGTGATTCTGGAGTCGATGAAGATGGAGATTCCGGTGCTGGCGGAGTCTGGCGGCACCGTTGCGCAGATTGCGGTCGCTGAGGGCGATGTCATTCAAGAGGGCGACCTCATCGCCACGATCGAGTAGACCCGACCGCTGTGGCTGCCTCTGGCCGGATCGCTGATGCCGATATCGCGCTGCTTCGTGAACGATCGCCCATCGCCGACGTCGTCGCTGCTCGGGTAACGTTGCGCTCGGCGGGCTCAGGCAGCCTGAAGGGGCTGTGCCCGTTCCACGAGGAGAACACGCCGTCGTTTAACGTCAGTCCCACGCGCGGAGTCTTTCACTGCTTCGGTTGTGGTGTCGGCGGCGATGTCATCAGTTTCGTGATGCAGACTGAGCTACTTTCGTTCACCGAAGCCGTTGAGTGGTTGGCCGCCAAAGCGGGCATACAGTTGCACTACACCGATGCGGATGGTCGTGCCTCTTCACAGGGACAACGTAAGCCTGGCCAGCGGCAACGTTTGATCGTCGCCCACACCGCCGCGGCGGCGTTCTATGCTGAGCAGTTGCGGAGCGCCGCGGCACATGCGGCGCGTGAATTTTTGAGTCAACGGGGCTTCGATGAGGCTGCCGCACAGCGCTTTGGCTGCGGTTTTGCACCCGACGGCTGGGATGAGCTTGCCAAGCATTTACTCCGCGCCGGATTCACTGAGCAGGAACTGGTGGCTGGTGGGTTGTGTAAGACGGCCCGTTCCGGATCGCTGATCGACCGCTTCCGCCGCAGACTGGTATGGCCCATCAAGGACCTTACGAGCGAGGTCATCGGTTTCGGCGCACGACGCATTTTCGACGATGACTCCGGACCCAAGTACCTCAACACGCCGGAGACGCCGATTTACAAGAAGTCTCACGTGCTCTACGGGGTGGACGTGGCTAAGCGTGACATTGCGAGTCAATACCGTGCAGTAGTGGTAGAGGGTTATACCGATGTTATGGCGTGCCACCTCGCGGGAGTGACCACAGCGGTCGCTACTTGCGGTACCGCTTTCGGCTCCGATCACATCGCGGCGCTGCGGCGGTTACTCATGGACCAAGATGAGTTTCGCGGTGAGGTGATATTCACCTTCGATGGCGATGCCGCTGGTCAGAAAGCCGCGTTGAAGGCCTTCGACGACGAGCAGCGTTTTGTGGCGCAGACGTTCATCGCGGTGTCGCCGGACGGGATGGATCCGTGTGAGCTTCGTGTAGCGCAGGGCGATGCCGCTGTCGCCGATCTCGTGGCACGCCGGGAGCCGTTGATTGCATTTGCGTTGCGTAGTGTGGCTCGACGCTATGACTTGGAGACCGCTGAGGGGCGAGTGGCCGCGTTGCGCGCCACCGCACCGTTGGTAGCGAGAATTAAGGATCGAGCACTCAAGCCGGAGTACGCGCGCAGCTTGGCCGGAGACCTTGGCATGGAAGTGGAGCAGGTGAGGAGGGCGGTAGCGCAGGTGAGTCGTGACCAGGGAGCTCGGCCTCGACCTGAGACGGCGAAGACCGGAACAGGCGCCGCTACACTGCGACCCGATCCGAACGACCCGGCGCTGTCGGTGGAGCGTGAGGCGCTGCGACTTGCAGTGCAGCTACCCACGTTGGCTGGGCCGCAGTTTGACGCTCTGGAACCGGAGCTGTTTACCCATGCCGTGTACGCGGCGATCAAGACCGCGATGGCAGGCGCGGGAGGCGCGGCTTCTGGCCTTGCGGCGGCGCAGTGGATAGCGACCGTCGAGGAGCACTGCGATGACCTCGTCGCTAAGGCCACGGTTCGTGAGCTGGCGGTGGAAGGCTTGCGAAGTCCAGGCGAACCCGACCCCACGTACGTAGGTGTGATACTCGCACGGCTACAGGAGTTAGCGCTGACGCGCAGCATTGTGGAGCACAAATCGCGGCTGCAGCGAGTGAATCCAGTAGAGCATGCCGAAAAATACGAGCGGTTGTTCAGCGAGCTGATCGCGCTAGAACAGCGTAAGCGTGGCCTTAGAGAGCAAGCGATCGGCTCGCTGAACTAGACCGTCTGCCGAGGCCTTGGCAGACGGTCTTAGGCTCCTAGCGTGCAACCGGCGCCGCGGTAGTGGCGTCGGGCAGCTCTGGCTGCTGGGGAGCGGCGTGCGCGCCACGGTCGCCGAGGATGCAGCCCATTTTGTCGCCCAGCTTGGTGTTGGCGAGTTTGGAGTTCAGTACGTCTTTAGCGGTGTTGACCAGGGCCCCGGTCTTCGCCTGAATCAGTCCGGCGGTCTCCTGGACCTTGGGGTGCTCGGCAACGCGACGCGAAGCTTGAGCGATCTGCTCATACCGCTGCCGGCCTGCGCGGGAGCCCAGTACGTATCCCACGCCCAAGCCTGCCAGGAAGAAGAGCTTGTTCCGCATAACTGCCTCCAATGGATCGCGTAGCCAATGCCATGTCTGTCGGGGCCGGATGTCTGTCAGTCAGATGTGATCGAAGCCGATGTCCGCGCTGCGACGCGCCTCGCTGAAGCTGTCTAGTACCCGTGTTCGCGCGCGGTGTGGTCGTCAGCCTCACAATCTAGTCCGATCCGAAGCCTACGGCCACATGCGGGGTCGGCGCGTCTACCGGAGTAGCACCGCGCCCGACGACCCCCTGTGCTGGGCAATGTCGGTGCCGCTGGCGGACGGACACCAGGGTCGGTGTGACGATGCCGGCTGCGGTAAGGTTAATGTCATCGATGCACTGAAGCATCTGATCCCCTGTAGCTCAATTGGCAGAGCATTCGACTGTTAATCGAAGGGTTACTGGTTCGAGTCCAGTCGGGG
>JBGTNI010000040.1:0-26065 GCA_041743105.1 Mycobacteriales bacterium
ACTCGTAGAGTTCTGCGACTCCATCGAACCAGGCAGCAAGACTGTGGACTTCGATGTCACCTGAGTGAGGAACTTCTCGTTTCGGCATTCGCCAACTCTAGAAGCCGACCCGGAAGGAATCGTGCAAGACGCTCTACCCCCCCGTTGTGTAACGCATCGTCACAGCTCCTGAGTTGAGAGAGGCCCCTCGCAACGGCACACGAGGGGCCGATACTGTGACTAGATCAACTTTCGCGAAGGTAACGTGCCTTAAGCGGCACCTTCTCGACCTTCCCGAGCACCTCTTGGAGACGTTCCAGCAGGTCAGGGCAGTTCGAATAGGCGCGCGCCAGGTGCACTGAACAGGGCTCGCCCGAGAGTTCCGTGGGCGGCGCAAATATCTCCACCTAAGTGAAATCCGGCTCGGGTAGTTCACTAGGGACTAGCTGTTCGTGGTCGGGGTGGTGGCAGATCCGCTGGGGAGCGTTCCGAACCGTGGTCTCATTTTATGAGCTTGGCATGTGCAGCGGTTGGTTCATGACTGAAATCAAACGCCCCGACACCACCTCATCGATTGCCACGTGCCCTAATAGCAGTTCCGGATTGGCAAAGATAGGGCCAACCTTCCTCGCGAGCAGGAAGGTGATACCCCCAAGCTTTCCGAAGCCGACACCTTAGTCAGGGATGAATGCATGGCCAGACTCTTCACGGTTTCGACGCGCTCAACAACGTAGGAAACGAGACTGACAGGGGCATCGCAGGCCACTAATGAATAACTCACCGGTCTGGTGCCGCATATCGTCGCGAAGCTTGAGCGGTAGGACATCGGCGCATTTAACCGTTGTTGCGGCGTCGATCGACCCGAGTGCCGGAAGAAAAGGCCGCCACACTCGGACGTCGGGCCGGTACGGAGCTGTCGGCACCGGAGCTGTGAACGCGCCGAGAACCCGAGAGCGATCGCTCGCCGGAACCCTTGTCGATGCGCTCGATCCGGCTCCGCGTGCCACCCCGCGGACTCCCACCCTTGCGACCGTCGCGGCGTGAACCTGCACCGTCACCTCGGGGCGTCCGCTGTGCGGCCTTACGCTGCGCAGCTGGCTTGGGCGGCTGCGAGGTGAAGCGTCGCTCGCCAGGGGCAAGCTCCGCCAACAGCGGGTCTCCCGGGCACAGCTGCGTGGTCGTAGGCGTGATGCCGGCTTTGCGGGCCAGGTCGCGCACGTCGGCGATCTGCTCATCGGTTGCCAGCGTGATCACTGTGCCACTCGCACCGGCACGAGCAGTTCGGCCAGAGCGATGCAGATATGCCTTGTGCTCTACGGGAGGGTCGGCATGAATCACCAGGGCCACGTCGTCGACGTGGATGCCGCGCGCGGCAATATCGGTAGCCACCAGCGTCTGAGCACTTCCGTCGGAGAACGCGAGCAGGTTGCGGGTGCGCGCGTTCTGCGCCAGGTTGCCGTGCAACTCAACCGCGGCCACTCCGGCTAAAGCAAGCTGACGAGCCAGCCGCGTCGCGCCACGTTTGGTACGCGTGAACATGATGGTGCGCCCTGGTGCTGCAGCAAGGTCCACCAATATCGGAAGCCGATTCTCATGCCGCACTCGCAATACATGGTGGGACATCACGGCGACCGGAGACTGCGCTGAATCCACGCTGTGGATCGCCGGATTCGACAAATAGCGCTTCACCAGCACGTCGACACCGGCGTCGAGCGTTGCCGAAAACAGCATGCGCTGCCCCGCGCGCAGAGTTTGATCGAGTAGACGTTTGACCACGGGCAGAAAGCCGAGGTCAGCCATGTGGTCGGCTTCGTCGAGCACGGTGATCTCCACCGAGCCCAGCTCCACGTGCCCGCTTGCCAGGTGATCGGCGAGACGGCCCGGGCATGCTACTAGTACGTCCACGCCGGCCCGGAGACCTCGGATCTGTGGATTGGCACTGACACCGCCGAAAACGGTGAGCGTGCTCAGCGAGAGTTCGGCAGCAAGTGGTGCGATGGACGCCTCGATTTGGCTGGCCAGTTCACGGGTGGGCGCTAAGATCAGCGCGCGAGGTCGCCCCGGACGCCGGGGGATGTGGTTCTGGGCAAGCCGGGCCAGCACGGGTAGCACGAACGCGTAGGTTTTCCCCGAGCCGGTTCGGCCTCTGCCGAGTACGTCCCGGCCGGCCAATGAGTGCGGCAGGGTTGCTGTTTGGATCGGGAACGGGCTGGTGATACCGGCTAGAGCGAGCACACGAACCAGTGGCTCCGGAACACCGAGGTCGACAAAGCCAGTAGCGGTGCTCGGCTCAGCGGTTGACGGGTCGGCAGTTGTAGGGGCAGCGACAGTTGAGGACTGGGGGCGGCGAGCCGCCATAAGAGCTCCGAACATGGAAGGGTCGTCCTGCCCCGGCGCGGGCTTATATATTGGCCGCGGCGCATGGTGGTCGACATATTGATGCATCGGCCCGAGGCAGAACTGGGCGGGCCGTATATCTATACTACGCGGCCGGCGTAACCAGCAGCGGACCGGGTGAAACTGCCCGTCTAGTTCTGTGCTCAGGCGGTGCTGCCTAGCGCGAACGGCAGTACCGAACCTGCTCCGGCCTCACGCAGCAGGCGGGCGGCCACGGTCATAGTCCACCCGGTGTCTATGACGTCGTCGACCAACAGGATGGGGCCCGTGACGCTAGCCACGGCGGCTGCAACATCACCGGGTAGGTGCAGATTTCGCCATAGGTCGGCCAACCGTTGGGCACTGTTTGCCCGCCGCGGCGCTGGCCCTTCAGACGTAAAGCTGCCCAAGTGCTCCAGCCGCCCGGCCTCGGCCAGGCGGGACGCGAGGCTGCGCGTGAGCCGGGGCCGGCTATCCGAGCCGATCTCCACTACCGCGGTCGGTCGCTGGGCCCACGGCCACGCGGCGAGTACCGCGATACAGGCCGCAAGCACCGAATCCGGCAGGTCGGCATCTACGGCCGTAGCGCCGACCAACTCACGCAGTCTGCTGCCCCAGCCGATGTCGGTGAGCCTGCCGAGCACCCTGCCCAGTTCGGCCTGTTCACCGGCCGAGATACGACCGGACAGTGGCACGTCGAGGCTCGCCATGCCACTCGGCCACTGCTTACGCGGAGCCACCTCCACCCCCGGTCGCAACAAGCGTTCACGGGTGGCGTCAACGGCTTGCACCGACACCGTGGTGTCGGTGCGCTCACCGGTACAGTTGTCGCAGCGCCCGCAGGGCGCCGCCTCGGGATCGTCGAGCTGACGGCGAAGGAACTCCATCCGGCAACCTTCGGTGTCGAGGTAGCCGAGCATCGCGTCCTGCTCCACACTCCGCGCGGCGGCGACCCGGGCGTGCCGTTCCCGGTCGTAGCGCCACACATGGCCGGTGCTCTCCCAGCCACCGCGCACCCTGCGCACCGCGCCGTCGACATCGAGCACCTTGAGCACCATCTCCAGGCGGGACCGGGAAAGCTCCACGGTCGGCTCCAGTGCGGCGGTCGACAGCGGCCGGGCGGCGCGCTCCAGCGCGGTCAACACCTGCCCGACACGAACTTCGTCGGGAAATGTCAGTGAGCCGAAGTAGGCCCAGATTTCGGTGTCCTCGTCCCCGGGAAGCAGCACCACTTCGGCGCGGTCCACACCGCGACCCGCGCGACCGACCTGCTGGTACTGAGCCGATCGTTACTAAGTCAGCCCGTAAGTAGCTAAATTTGCAGGTCAAATGGCTGCACTCGTCGAGCTACTTACGTTCTGATTAGTAAACTGCGCTCGGAGAAGACGACGCACCAAGGTGCACGACAAACCCCAGATCGGGCTTGTCGAAACCCATGCCGAGCGCGGAGGTCGCCACCAGGGCCTTGACCCGGTTGGCGAGCAGATCGTCCTCGGCGGCCTGCCGATCGGCCGGATCGGTCTTGCCGGTGTAGGCAGCCACCGGATAGCCGCGCTCGCTCAGCAGCGTGGCGACATCGGCCGCGGCCGCGACGGTGAGGGTGTAGATGATCCCGGAACCCGGCAGCTGCGCCAGGCGCTCAGCCAGCCAGGCGAGCCGGGCCTGGGCGGTCGGCAGCCGGCACACCGACAGTCGCAGACTTTCCCGGTCGAGGCTGCCGCGCAGGACCACGGTGTCCCCGCCCGCGCCTACGCCCAACTGCTCGGCGACATCGATGGTAACCCGATTATTCGCCGTCGCGGTGGTGGCCAGCACCGGTACGCCGTCGGGTAGCTCACCGAGCAGGGTACGCAGCCGCCGGTAGTCGGGTCGGAAGTCATGCCCCCAGTCGGAAATGCAGTGGGCCTCGTCCACCACCAACAACCCGGCGCTCGCGGTCAGTTTCGGCAGCACGTTGTCCCGGAAGTCGGGGTTGTTCAGCCGCTCGGGGCTGACCAGCAGCACATCGACCTCGCCGGCGACGACGGCCGCCTGTACTTGCTCCCACTCCTGCACATTGCCTGAGTTCATCGTGGCCGCGTGGATCCCGGCCTTGGCCGCGGCGGCGATCTGGTTGCGCATCAACGCCAACAGCGGAGAGATGATCACGGTAGGACCGCTGCCCTGCTCGCGCAGCAACGCTGTGGCCAGGAAATACACCGCCGATTTACCCCAGCCGGTCCGCTGTACCACCAACGCGCGGCGACGCTTGTCCACCAGCGCCTCGATAGCCGTCCATTGGTCCTCTCGCAGCCTCGCGGCGTCACCCGCCAGTGCCCGAAGCAGTGTCTCGGCGCGACCGCGAAGCGATGAGGGAGTATCCACGTCCCCTACATCTACTCCATAGCGGTGAAAGAACACCAGACCGCGTCAGAAGCTGCCAGTAGGCTCAAGATACGCCGAATACGGGAGCATAATGCCATCGTCGCTGCAGCACCTCTGCACGTTGGCCATGCACGTCGCACAGCTCATATCGTCCGCGTCATTGGCAGAGGTGACGCAACGGTGACGACAAGCCCGGCTTTCGACATGCCCAAGTCTGACCGGAAGGTTTCCTATGACTTGAGACACGAGTTTCCTATGTCCCAAACCACCACACCGCCGGGGGCGTAAATGTGATGTCTCGGGTCATCGTTCACATATGCATTGGAAAGGAGCAGGGACACTAACGCTGGAGCCGCAGCAAGCTAACATTGGTGACGTCGCAAACGTAGCGCCCACCTTTCGCATCCCCAGGCACGATCAAGTGGGGTCGCGTCAGCAGCACGTCGTCCTGTTCATAGGCCAACAACACGCGAGTACCGGCGTAGCCGGGATCAATCTCACCCCAGGACAACGCAGCTTGATAGCCATCGGTTGCGCTTACGAGCACGGCGTAGCTCAGCTTCGCGCTTGCGGTTTCCGAATTGAAGGACGGGCCAGCGGTAGTTAGTACCTCGCTGAGCAGCGCGCCTCGATACCGATGGTTCTGCGTGACGCAGCCTTTGGTGAACTGCGATGTCGCGTTATGGCCCTCATAGTCCCGACGCAGCTCCTCAACGGTCAATGTCAGGGGGGTAGTGACTCTCCCATCCACAGTGAACGCTGCCGTAGCCGGAGTGTCGACCGCAGCCACGGTGGCACGGCTATCCCCAGCGACGGCACCCGTGGTGAATAAAACCGCGACGACAGTGACCGCGAGAAGGGCTGCGCTACCGCGGAACCGGTGTGCGGTAGTAGGTCCGCCTGCCTTATGCCAACGCGCGGCTAGTCCCATGCGAATCGCCTTATCTGCTGTTGGAATCAGTACGATGTCCCGCCAAAGCCGGTGGGAAGCCTAATCGTCTACACCGCGAGTCTCGACCCGGCAGCGCGAAACAGATATCACCTATAACCATCGACCCTTACCCGATGCGGCAACGTGGATGCCACATCCTACCGGGAAATTATTCATGCCCGGTGCTCTGCTCTGACCCTCTGTTCCCGACAGGGTGCGCTCATCGAGCATAGCTACTACTGCCTGGGGGCCACCGACTGCGGCATGTCGTTGGCGCTCAGCGCCGATCCCCCGCTTGACCAACCCAGTAACCGATTCACATACCCATTTCAGATCGCCGACCTCCTCAAGAGCACCCCACACCCAACTGACTAGCGCGTGTGCCAAGTGCAACGCCGGCACACTGCGTTGCGTTATCAAGTCGACCCCTGGACCGCCTAGCCCATGGCGGGCCGCGGACCACATCGCGGCCGCGGCCGCCTGACCCTGCAGAGCCTGCGCCTCGCGCCCAACGGCCAGTTCTGTCAACGCTGTCCGCACCAACGCCCGTGACAACGCCGCTTGCAGGACTGCTTCCTCCACCGTGCTCGCCGCATCCGCTATCCGGAACTCCACAGTAGGCAGATGTGGGGAAGGGCGGATCACCCAGAAGGTCATCTGCTCGTCCATCAACGCGCCGCACTCGATCAGGAGCGCCACCCGCTCGTCGTGGTCAGCCGCTGAGGAAAACCACGGCGGAAGCCCAGAATCCGGAAAACGTGCCTGTTGAACCCTACGCCAACTTGCATAGCCAGTGTCCGTTCCTTGGTGGAAGGGAGAATTCCCAGACATCGCCAGGAGTGTGGGCAACCAGCGGCTGACATGGTTGATCACCGCGACGGCGGTGTCACGATCGGGCACCCCGACGTGAACATGGCAGCCACAAACCTGGTAGTCCGTAACAACCCCAGCGTAAGCCCTGGCGATACTGCCGTACCGCTCACCAGCAGCAGGGGTCGGAGGCACCGTGTCGGCAAGGATTGGAGTGCCAGAAGAGATCAGCACCGCCGCCTCAGATCGGGCCGCAGCGGCCAACTGCCCACGCGTCTGGCAAAGCTGTGTCCGCAGACCCTCCAGTGTGACGCAAACTCCGGTAGCTGCTTCGACCTGAGTACTCAACAACTCGGAGTGCAGAGCGGCCCCTGTCGCGCCCGATGGCGCAGTCGATGCCTTCGCTAATACGGCCGCAGCTCGGGGCACAGTCTGTCCGGACAGATCGTCCATCAAGAAAAATTCCTCCTCTACCCCAAATGTGAGCGCCGAGGAGGTGCCTTTCTCTAGCAGAGTGTCCTGAGCGTCGACCATACTTTTCTCCCGCTGTCGCGGTGCCCCGGACAGGCACTTGGTTGTCTATCAGTCATCGGCATATTTGTTCGTTTTCGCTCACTAAGGCGTTTGGCAATCTCGGGTGCATCAGGTTCTCCCACACCCTGACAGCCATGATCGCCCGATCTAACCAGCTCCTGGTGTCCGGTAGCTCACCACGTGATGACCTTGCCGTGGGTACGCCCCTTTGGGGGCCATCCATCACGAGGTTAAATACCGGGGTAGATCACACCAGCCTCCTATCAGGTTGAACGGGGTTGGGATCAATCGGGGATATGAGCCTGCCGCCCGTCATAACCCCATCCGCGGTCGTCACAAGCGGGGCTCGGTCCATGGGGCAGCCCAGCCCTGGTTGCTGCCACCGACTGAGGGCAAGCTTTGCGAGCCAAATCTGCCAAGCTGTACGCATGGCCGATAAAGACTGCAACCCGATACTCGTACAGGTAGTTCGCTCGGGATTTGTGGAAAGCGTGCACCGCGGATCGGTGACGGTCCTCGACCTCGCGGGGAAAGCGATACTCAGACGTGGTGAGGTGGTCGAGCCGATCTTTCCTCGCTCATCGACCAAGCCACTACAGGCAGTCGGCATGGTGCGGGCTGGTCTGAGCGTCGACGATGCCGACCTCGCGTTAGTGGCCGCCTCACATCCTGGCGAGCCGACGCATATTGCGCGGGGAGCCGCGATGCTGCGCGCCGCGAGCCTCGATGAGTCGGCTCTAGCCTGCCCACCAGCTATGCCACTGGATGAAGCCGCTCGAGATGCGGTAGCACGCTCCGGTGGTGGCCCCAGTCGGCTTGCCATGCCCTGTTCGGGCAACCACGCCGGCATGGTGCGAACCTGCCTGGCCAACGGTTGGCCGTTGAAAAACTACTGCGAGCCAGATCACCCACTACAGCGTGCACTACGCACAACCGCCGAAGAGCTGGCTGGCGAGAAGGTGAAGCACATCGGAGTGGATGGGTGCGGTGGCCTGATATTCGCCTTATCGCTCACCGCATTGGCTCGGGCCTTTCTGGCTTTGGTATCCGCTCCGATCGGTGAGCCCGAACGCAGAGTCGCCGACGCGATGCGAGCTCATCCGGAACTGGTAGGTGGCCCTGCCCGAGAAGACACGCAACTCATGACCAGCATTCCTGGACTACTGAGCAAATGTGGCGCTGAAGGGGTGCATATAGCGGCCATGCCAGGAGTGGGAGCGGTCGCGGTCAAGATCGACGATGGTGGCAAGCGGGCCTGCATCCCGGTGCTACTGGCAGCACTGCGTTACCTGGGAGTCGTACCAGAGGGCAACAAGTGGACAAGTCCTCCAGGGGAGGGTGACAAGGCCCGTGTGAGCGAAATTCGAGTGATACCCGATTTATTCGATGAGTAGTTGCTACTAGCTAGCATTTTTGCTTCGCTAGGGTCCGGGCTGCAGCTCCATGGACGGAGATAACGAAAGTGCGTTTCGACGTTTTTTGCAGCATTGCCCAAACGCCTATAGCGAATCGTATTCCTGCCGAATCAACGCTCCTGGTTAACTTCCTCGAACAGGCACGGGCAGCCGACGAGTTGGGATACGGCACCTTATGGGTAGCGGAAAGCCATTACAGTAGCGAGCTGCAAAAGCGCCACCTCGCCCCCGTGATTCCCCACTGGAAGGGCGAGATAGGGCTCAACACCGACATTTGCCAGCTGGCGCACCGGGTCTTCGGCTGCACGCGTCGCATCGAGGTCGGCTCAGCCATCATGAATATCGTCTGCAACGGAGGGCCGCTGCCGGCTGCTGAACGCGTGGCAACGGCCCTCGCCTGGCACGGTCTAGACCCAGACGAGCGCCGGAAGCTGCACATCGGGTTTGCGGTAGGTCGATTCGACTTCATCAACCGCCTCACCGGCATCGCGCCCCGTGAACAGTGGGAGGAACTGGCCTGGCCGCAAGTGCGCAACGCGATCCTTCGTGAGGCGGCGGAGATCTTCGTGCGACTACTGCAAGGAGAAGAGCTACGAAGCGATGACATCCAGGAGCAGGCTCTCACACTAAAAAGCTTCAACGATCCCGCGAAGTGGGCGGAAACGAAAGCGAAAGCCGGCGCTCACGGTGAAACGCTGCGGATTCCGCGTCGGTGGAACTTCGAGATCACAAAGGTCATTCCCTGCGGGTGGCGGCGTGAGCTTCTCAGGCTCGTCGTCGGATCTCACGATCCAGATCTGCAGGTGCTCCTCAACACATTCGCACCCGTGCGCGTGTTCAACCTCAGCATTACCTCACCTGACGTCATCGAGACAACACATGAGCGCATGCGTCATGCCTACCATCCCGCCGGTGGACCATGGCAAAGGTCCTACATGCCTCGTACGGTATTCGTGTTTCTCAATGCTCAAGCAGGGTTGACTCCCGAACGCCAGCGTACGGCCGCGCAGGAGGAAGCGGAGTCGGCGTTGGCACAATACTGGATCGCCATGGAAGGCACGCTTGAACCGGGCAGGGTAGCTCGAGCGGCTGACAATGCGCTTATCGGCAACCCGGAAGACATTGCGCGGCAGATCGTCGATCGCTTCGATCCGCACGATCGACTCATGCTCTGGTTCGACTTCTTCAACCACGACTCAGCAAGGGTCGTGGCCAACATGGAGCAGTTCATGCACAGTGTGGTCCCACGCTTAGCCGACCTCGGTATCCCCACCCGTAGGCATCCCTCGGAATGACGACTGTGCTAGTTGGGCTTCGTGAGACCAGATCTTGCCTCCCATAGGAGCGGAAAGAAACGCTTGCTAAGCGTGGCACGGAGATGACTGTCACCAGACGATCCTCCGGTGCCGGTCTTGCTACCGATCTGCCTCTCGACCAGCTGCACGTGTCGGATTCTCCATAGGCTGAAAACCTGGTCATACTCGATGAGCGCCTCGGAGAGTTGGAATAGATCTCTCCAGCGATCCGAATCGTCGAACAGCGCAGTCAAGGCCGGACAACGCCGACGCTGCAGCAAACTGACGAAGGAGTCCCATAGACTTGGCTCGAGAAACCTGCGCCTAAGCCGCTCGTCTTCCACCGCGGTGGGCGATAACCCATGTGGGTAGGAAGGATCTTTGAGACCGGAAATCAGCTCTATCTCTCGAAACTGCGCTGACTGAGCGCCACTGGCCGAGCCCAGATCTGACCTGAACCTCAGGAAGTCCTGTGGCGTCATAGTGTCCAGGACATCCATCTGGGCAATCAGCAGATGGGCAGTTGTTACGACTCGCCGAAGGGAGCGTATTGACAGATAGCTGTCACCCCGATCCATGGTGCTGCGAGCCGCCTCGAGCTCGTGGAGAATGAGCCGAAACCACAGTTCATAGGTTTGATGCATAACGATGAAAAGAAGCTCGTCATGTGCGATCGTGCGACGATGCTGCAAGCTGAGTAACTCGGGAAGAGACAGGTAGCTGCTGTAGCTCAAGTCATCGGAGTGTTTGTCGTTACCGTTCACGATCATGTGTCCCCGACTCAGATAGAGTATTACGAATAGTTACCGACGACAGGTCCATGCATCTTCGACAGAAATCCAGAGATGCTCGGCCCATGCAAGGTACTGCGCGTCGCTGGGATGAAGCCAGTCGCTTGCCAACCAGTTCGGTTCACGACGCCGACTGATCGCTACGATATCCGTGTACCGAAAAGCACGCAGCGCGGCTTCTCGCTTTGCAGTGTCATTGAAATGTTCTATTCGTCGCAGAATCGTTTGTGGTCGCCCGTACTTGCTCGCTTTCGGCGTTGCAGACCAGTCTGGAATCGATATCACCAGCACGCGGTCGGCATCTACTCCGTGATGAAGTATGGCGTCGAAAATGCGTTCCAGCGCGGCTTCATAGCTATTCGCCGAAATCCCTTGAACGATGTCATTGGTCCCGATCAAGACCGAGACAAAATCTGGTCTTATCCGAGGCAAAAGTGGAAGCTCATCGCGAATGAGATCCTGGGTGGTATAGCCGTCAACCGCCGGGTTGGCCACCTTAACCCGTCGACCGACGGCCTGCTCAAGTCGCAAAGCCAGGAGACTGGGAAAGTTGGCGGCTCGTGAGGAAGTGCCGGTTCCGATCGTGTACGAGTCGCCGAGAGCCAGATATACCAGGCGGTCGTTACGTGTCATGTCCGCTATCGGATTGCTCGGCAAGATACTGAGCAGCCCTTTCAGGATCCATGAACCAACAGAAGTAGTCGCGTGGATTGTCGAATCCGTTGACGAAACGGCTCGCGATACTGGGAGAATGCTCCGCGGCAACAAACACTTCCAGCACATGCTGTGGAAGTGGGGCTAGGAGAGCATTAGTCCACACGGTGGAAGCCTGAATGTATTCCCAGCAACGCTCGAAAGTAGCTTCCATAAATGCTCGATCGAATGGTCGGTCCTCGTGGTTCAGAATACATTCCAGATAGTCAGCGGCGGCTTTGGCGGCATTATTAGCACCCTGTCCAGTGAGGGGGTCGTTGAGTACTACGACGTCGGCAATGCCCAATATCAGAGAGCCAGATGGCAGTTTCCCGACCGGCCTGCGAACCGTTGGACGAATCCGTCCCGATAACACGCCGTTCTCGTCGGAGAGAGCCACATGTCGGCATCGCTCGGCTTCCCACGGCACGAAAGTTTGGATAATCGAGAGTGACCGCTCCAAGTGCTCCGCTGCGCTCTTCACGTCGTCCCAGCAATCCATAGGGCCGCCGGGTAATCCGAAAAAATTCATAATCTCGCATGGACCAGTCGTGGTAAGCCCTGGATATACGACGTACTCGCCTACACCGGGAATGCCATTGAAACAAACGGCAGGGAAATCCTTCCGGGGCTCCATGCCTGTGACGTAGGTGAGCGCCACCGCTCGCTGAGGCGCGCTATAAGGAGATCGACGCGCGTCCCGCTCGAACAGCTGCCCGATTTTTCCCTTGCCGGTTGCGGCAATGACAAGATCGTTGTCGCGGGTGTATTCCTCCAAATCTGCCTCGGTCGCGTCGTGGAGCAGGAGCCGGCCACCACGGCGTTCGAATTCGTCGATCCAGGCCGGCATTTTCACCCGTTGATCAACTGACCGTGCAACGCGGCGCAGCCGAGCCGCCCAGTCAATCGCCTTTCCGCCATCGCTGCCGCGAATTGTTACCGAAATTCCTTCGATGGGCGGACAGGCGTCGTCCCACATGCCCAGATTCACGTCACGCTCAGTCTGCAGCGCGGTCCCGAACATGCACTGGCTGGACATGATGCGCCCAGAGCGGATGTCCTCTGGACTGCGATTGGAGACAACAGTGACACCGTAGCCATGGTCAAGTAACCCACAAGCAAGCTGAAGCCCAGATTGCCCAGCCCCGACGATGAGAACCTTACGCATGATCGAACTCCGTCCCAGAAGGCTAAGCAGCGACTACTGAACGACTGGTCTAGCAGCCCACTCATATGGCGATCGAGGCGCTCATAATGAGGAAAAAGACTATTATCTTCTCAATAGGAGCGGGATCTACTGTAAGCAGCCTTTCGCATCATATCTGGGTTGAATCCTTAAGAGCGAATCTCATCCAAAGTTGATAGGTGTTTTGCAATTGCTCGTCGTTGTGCCCACTGGGTCGACCACTGCGTGCTAGATATCGACGGGACTGGGTGGGGTTGTGACCTGGGAAACCTCGTCAACGAGGTCCTGATCTTTGACGGCCCCCACGTGGTGGAAGGACATGCGACATACCTCAGCAACACCGCCGCGGCCGATAGCGGTGCCTGACGGGCCGGTCACGGCTCGACGATGACCGGGCGACCGGCTTCAACTATGAACGACGCGGCTGTCCTGGTCGGTGCTTGCCTGGTCTCGATCGTGTCGACAACGCGTACGTCGGTTCGCCAGCTGTTCCGGTCGACTTCGCACCGCAGGTACCCGCGTTTAAGACCGTCGAAATACCGCACGTGGGGGTTGAGCACTGGATTGTGCTGTTTGAGCGGCGCGTCGAATTCGCCGGGGAACTCGGAACTAATGGAGGTGCCGACGAACTCGACTGCGACGTTCGGCGAGTCGGGGTCGTCAAAATTCGGTTTCAGCTCACTAATCCAGGTGGAATGGACGTCACCGGCCAGGAAAACTGGATTGGTCACCCGAGCCTGCGCGAGCAACCGCAACAACCGTTCACGCTGTGGCTGGTAGCCGTCCCACTGGTCGAGATTGGCGATAGCGGGTGGCATGTGCGGCGGGACGGGGTTAGGGACCCGAGTGCGACTCATCATGACCTGTTGGGCGACCACGTTCCAACCGGCGTGCGACCGGGTCAGACGGTCGGTGAGCCACCCCTCCTGCTCGGCTCCGGTGAGCGTGCCGGCGGTGTTGTTCGCGCCCGGCGGCTCCGGACCGAGATCCTTGGGGAACCCGCCGGGTTGATTGGTGCGGTACTGGCGAGTATCCAGCACGTTCAACCGGACGAGGCGACCGAAGTCAAAGCCGCGGTAGATACGGAGCCCACTGGCTCCGGGCCGCAGCGTCGCCCTGATGGGCATGTGCTCGTAGTAGGCCTGGTAGCCGGCGGCCCGTTGGCGGGCGAACTCGCGCGGGGTCTGCCGCCGCGGGCCGGCGTCGTCGATCAAGCCCGCGTAGTTGTTCGCCACCTCGTGATCGTCCCAAACAGACACCCAGCCGAACGCGGCGTGGGCGCGGCGCAACGCGGGGTCACTCTTGTACTGGGCGTGCCGGTTACGGTAGTCCTCGAGGGTCCGCAGCTGGTCCAGTCCAGGCGTTTGTGGCACCGTGTGGTTACGGTCGGCGAAACGACTCTGTGGATCGCTCTCGTAAATGTAGTCGCCAAGGTGCAGGACCACGTCCAGATCCTCTTCGGCCAGCCCTAGGTAAGCGGGCCAGTAGCCGTTCTGGAGATCCTGGCAGCTCACCACCCCCAGCCGGAGCCGATCAAGGTCGGCGAAGGCGGCGGGGGCGGTTCTAGTGCGCCCCACCGGACTCAGATGTGTGCCCGCGCGGAACCGGTAGAAGTATTCCCTGCCCGGTCGCAGACCCCGCACGTCCACGTGCACCGAGTGGGCAAGCTGGGGTCGGGCCATCACAGTGCCGGACCGTGCTATCTTCCGGAACCGCTCGTCCTCAGCGATCTGCCAACCCACCGCAACCGGATCCGCCGACATCGACCGGGTATCGAAGACATCGCGCACCAACCGCGTCCAGAGCACGACACCATCGGGCAATGGATCGCCGCTGGCCACGCCGAGCAGAAACGGCTCAGCGGTGTCCGCGGTCTGAGTTGAGGCCGAAGCCAGCGTCGACCCGACCAGCGCCGTACCGACTAAGGCGGCCGTACCGGCGAGGAGCTCACGTCGACCAACTATCGGCTCCGACACCGTTGCCTCTCCTCGCATCCTGGTCCGGACCGCCCACCATCTGGTTCCACGGACCAGCGGGTGATCACCGAACGCGCCTCTCGATGAACGATTTTATATGGATCGGTTTAGCTGCCGACGCCTACGGGAGGTGACCGTAGACGCCGGCACGAATCACCAAACTACCCGGCTAGCATTAGCCTTTAATCAGTCTCCAAGCAGGTTGCTTCCTGGTGACCCCACTAGGTCACTCAATGGTTCGTCTGTAACGTTGATGGATTGGAATGCTCTATTGCCGTCGGATGATGCACCCGGTTCCACTTTGACGCTTGTACCGGCATTATTGTCGCAGTTTGGTTTGCTGTAAAATACAACAGACCACTTGTGCCTGGGACCATTGTAATCGGAGGGATATCTCAGGTTATTTGTAACAGGCTGAAAACCTTCCAAGGGTGAGATGCACCCAGGTCCCGTAGGAGTAATAGTCAGCGGCTTCCCACTGTGCTTATCTAAATAAGTGAATGTGCCTTCCACTCGTGGAGTAACTGCGTGGGTGGGGGCGGATAGGGTCACCGCGAGTAGGGCACCGACACCGGCGGCGGCTACCGTGCTTGCCAAGCGTGCCAGGGGTGTGCGTCGAATCATCAACTACTACCTTTCGAGAGGTTAAGCAAGGACAGCGGGGACAGTACTAGATCCGCGTTACCAGCGCGCGCGATTTTCTCAACCTAGTCACCGTTTGACCACCGTTGCATCGTCCTTTAGGCACCCCAGGGCTCCGTCGTGTTCGGTAAATGACTGAATAGAGTGTTTTGTGGGTTTAGTGTCGAGTGTCGGTTCGATATGTGTACTGGAAGGTGCACCGCTACCGGTCTCACTCGCGACGGAGACCACTACGAGGTCGACTGGACGATGCTTTCATGCTGGGTATTTCGGACGAGATAGATCCACCCAACGGTAGGTTCTTCCTCGATCGAATCAAACGTAGGGAAAACCATCTGCGAGCACGCCGGCTGGGAAAGTATTTGAGGGGGCACAGATGAGCATACTTCTGAAGAAAACGAATAGTACTTTGTCACGGTTCTCGAAAAAGCTGCACTCGATCAGGGTCCGAGAAGAGCTGCTGGGATGACAGCGATACCGTCGCTGCGCCGGTAGGCGTGTGGGCCGGCGGTGATGACAGCGGCGTCGACTAGGTTGCCGCCGAGGCGATGGGCGAGCCAGCGCAGGTGGCGTGTGTCGGCGTCGGTGACGCTACGCGCAAGCTTGACCTCCAATGCAAGTACGCGTCCATCAGATGCTTCTACGATGAGGTCTATCTCGTGTTTGCCGTCCCGGTCACGTAGATGGTGAACGGTTGCGTCGCTGGCCTGTGCGTATACCTTCACACTGAGCGTGACAAGCGACTCAAATAGGCGGCCCAGCAGCGATGTAGCACTAAATGCATCGGCACCTGTCGCGACACCACGCAGAAGTACTTTGTCTGTGACATTGAGCAGACGTGCCGCAAGAGCCGGGTCAGCAAGATGGTGTTTGGGTGCCTGAGCAAGGCGAGCGAATTCGTTGCCGGGAGGCGTCCATCCAGGAACCTCATCGACAAGCCACAGCTGGGTCAGAATGTCGCGGTAAGCGATAGTGGTGACCTTGGATGGCTTGCTTGATTCTCCAGGTGTGGCGGCATCCAGAATGGTGTTGTAGGTGGCGGTGGTAGAAGTAGCCGCGGCATACGCTGCGAGCCAGGCACGCAGGGAGGCGGGACGTCGCACTCGGTGTCCCTGTTCGGGGAAATCGTGTTCGGTCAGCCGATCCAGATATCCGTCGAGTTGTAGGCGTCGCGCCCGTTCAGGCAGTGGTCGAATCGCGGGGAATCCTGAGGTGAGCACGTCGTGGGTGTAATCGGCCAGCTCGTATTGCGTGTCACTGTCGATGGCCGGACGTGTCCCGGTCATCAGTGTGGCCAAACTAATGACGGCGTGCCCCGGGAGGCGTTCTGCCAGACTCAACGGTCGCATACGCAGACGAACTATGCGCCCGGCTCCGGAGTGGGTGGGAAGATGTATGGGCGTGGCGCTGCCGGCAAGAAGGAAGCGCCCGCCGGCTGGATTACGGTCGATACTGCGTCGCACCATGTCCCATAGATCAGGATATCTCTGCCATTCATCGAGGAAGATGGGTGTTCTTTCTTCCTCTAAACGTCTCGGATTAGCCGCAAGCAGCTCACGCTGAACTGGATCGTCTAAGGCAACGAGCGTGGCAGCATGACGATCCCCCGTCGCTGTTTTCCCGATGCCTTTCGGTCCCTCGAGCGCTATGGCAGGAAGTGACGGCAGCAACTCGTGCAGCTCTTGGTCGATGATACGTGGTAAGTAGGTGGCCATAGCGATACTGTACCATCTGCCATACAAATACTATACCTAGCGCCGTGATATTAGCGCACCTTTTGCCATAAGTTGCTAGTAACAGTAGTGTTTCCTCTTGCACTCTTGCGGCGATAGCGCTCAAATCACATAGATAGACTCTCGCACGCCGGGCTCAACACATTTCACTCCACGGCACATCGCCCTCATGCTGCATCGTGGAACACCCGGCCAAGGGTGTGCCTGTGTCCGGACCAGATAGCCGATACCCCGTGCCGCACCGGCGATGCCGACCAGCCACGCGCGGAGCGAATCGGCCGGTCACGAGTGGTGAACACTAGACCGCACCCGTGCGGGATCAGCGTCGCTGTCCCTCGCGACTGCGCCCTGGGCCGCTGCTCCACCAGCAGGAACTCCCCACCCGTGTGATCGACTCCGGGATCGTTCAGGTTAATGACGACCTGTAGCGGGAACACCTTCTCGCCGTACAGATCTCGGTGCAGGGCGTTCCAGTCACCGGCGGCGTAGCGCAGCAGGATCGGCGTAGGTCGGGTCTGGCCCGCCCGATGGCATACCTCCAACCATTCCTCGAGAGTGTCCGGCCACTCCGCATCCCGGCCCAGCTTTGCGTGCCAGTCCTGGGCGATCGGCAGCAGCCGCAGATATAGCACCTGTCGAAGCCGCTGCACCGGCTCGGGAAAGGGTGCGGCGAAGTAGCGGTACTCACCCTGGCCAAACCGGTACCGTCGCATGTCGATCGTGGCGCGAAACCGGTCCGGCTCGTCGTACAACGCGACGAGCTCCGCGCATTCCTGTGGCGTCAGCAACTGGGGCAGCAGCGCGCAGCCGTAGTCGTTCACCTCATCGGTCACGGCGGCCCAGTCCGCCTCCGCCACCCGGTCGTCAAATCGATCCACGGCGGTCTTGGTCATGTTGTCGCCTCCAATGCCAGTAGTGCCTGTTTGGCTTCCGGGCCGCCTAAATACCCGCCGAATGACCCGTCGGAGCGAACCACTCGATGGCAGGGCACCACGACTGGCAGCGGATTCGTCGCACATGCCGTGCCGACAGCGCGAACCGCCTTGGGACTGCCCGTCGCGGCGGCGACCTGGGCGTAGCTCTGCGTGCTCCCGTAGGCAATCTCGGGCAGGTGCGTTAGTACATTCCGGCGGAAACCCTTCGACAGCCGGAGATCCAACGGCACCTCAAACGCCGTGCGACGCCCGGCGAAGTACTCCTCGAGCTGCCGGCTCACTTCATCCATTCGTCCCGGCGCGTTCAGAACGCGCGGGCTCACCGACGCGGCGAGCTTGACCAACACCGCCTCGTGATCCTCGCGGGCATAGGCCACCCGCACCAGACCCTGCCCGGTCGAGGCCAACAGCAGCGCCCCCACCGGGGTGTCGATCGTGCGGTAGGCGACGTCCAGAACACCATCGCGTTCCGCCGCTGCAACCAAACGACTGTGCAGCCGGGCGCTCGCCTCCTCGTCGACCTCCGGAAGGGAGGCGAACAGGCGTCTGACCTCAGGCTCAAATGCGGTCATCATCGGTGCTCTCCTTCACTGGCCGTGCGTGCGTAGGTATCGCGTAGGTTTTTGATCCCGTCGGATGCGGCCCGTCGCGCGGCATCCGTGCTACCTCCGGTAATCACGGCGACCTCGTGGTACGGCAGCCCCGCCACGTAGTGATAGACAACCGCGATACGTTGCCCGATCGGCAGCGCTTTCAATGCTTCCCATAGGTCGCCGTCCCAATCCTCGGGGCGTTCAGCCCGGGTGGAGCGTTCGGGTAGCCGTTCGACGGGGACTGGCTGACGAGTCTGCGCTCGTGTGGCATCGATGGCTTTACGGTGGGCGACCGTAACCAGCCACGCCTCCATATTCGCGTTCTCCGGCAGGTTCGAGTACGCCTTCAACGCGGCCAGAAACGTCTCCGACCAGGCATCCTCGGCGTCCACCGGCCCAAGAACAGCCCGGCAGACGCGCAGCACCGTTGGCCCGTGCTCGGTTACGATCTGTTCGAAAGGTTTCATAGCCACACCAGGTAAACGTCTGGAAAGCCAGAAACGTGAGGTCGCCGACTCAGAACAGCCTCGCCGCCTTAGCCTCAGCGTGTTCCTCCAGCTCCAGCAGAAACCGTTTTCGTTCCAACCCCCCTGCGTAGCCAACAAGACTGCCGTCCGCGCCGACCACCCGGTGACACGGCACGATCACACTCAGCGGGTTCCGTCCATTCGCCGCTCCCACCGCCTGGGCCAACCCCGGATCGCCCAGCTCGCTCGCTAGATCTCTGTACGAACGAGTCTCTCCATACGGGATATCAACCAGCAGGCGCCACACTTGTCGTTCAAACTCATTTCCCACCCGCACCAACGGCAGGTTGAATCGGGTCCGCTCACCGGCGAAGTACTCGCCTAACTGGCGAGCTGTCTCCTTGAATTCGCTATCGGTGCGGGGGCCGAACAATGCCGCATTCGGCCTGCGCAAATGGCTTTGGAAATACACACCGCTCAGCGCTCGGCCTTCGGCTACGACCGTGAGCTCACCCGGCGGCGAGTCGATAATCGTATGCGTCGCATTCATGTGGCACTCCATTCCTGTCTAGCTCATTGAAGTCCCCCTGGGAACCTATCCGCGTCACTTCCACCCCGTAGACGTCCCAGCGACCATAAACGTGAGGGTCGCGTCCGCTTTGATAGTCACGGACCGAACGAGACCGGATCTCACTCGGTATTTGACCGCATAGTTACCAACAGGGTGTCGACCGCCTCGGACGATCCAGTTGATGAACCTGCCCCATTCCTCGCGCCCAGGCTCACAACCGCTCCGCAACATCGGCGTTCGCCCCACCTGCGGCGAAGCTACGACGGTCCAACGGATACGTTCCGGTACCGCCATCCGGCTTCGCACGACGACATCTACCGCGAATTCCTGTGACCTCGTTCAACCGCGGTGCCCGATATTGACACTATGGGCACTTAGGACATCGCAGCAAATAAGTGTGTCTGTTTTGCATTTAAATATCCGTTTGACCAGTTTGCCCTAATTATTATATTGAGTTAATAATTAACTTATATGTAACTGCCTGAGGCTTTCAATAATTCGCTGAAAAGTTTCTCGCATAGGTATACAAATCTCCCGAGTAAGCCGGTAAGGTTCGGCAAGGGTTGGCTCAAAGCTCCACCAGACCCGCGATAAAAATAGAACCATTACTATCGAAGCTCTATGTCGACTGAAAGGTAGGATTATGTATCATCCTCAGGCAGGCACAGATTTAGTGCTTACCGATCAGCCCACCAAGAGTCTGTTTCGTAGGGCTGCCGTCGCCGGCGCAGCCACAGTTATGGCAATCGGTATTGTATTGGGCGTCTCCGGAACCGCTTTGGCAGACGAATCGAGATCTTCTTCTTCCCAATCCGGAGGTGCAGTCAAGATCGAGGAGAGCGTGGAGTACAAGTACAAGTACAAGGCGGAGCATGCATTCTATTGGGATAGGTCCGAAGAATGGGATAGGCGTCACAGAGATTGCGGAGGTCACAGAGGCTACGGAGGCTGGTGTCGTTAACAGCATAAGTGAATATCGCTTGCATCCGGTTATCTTTTAAGCCCGATGCGGTGTTTGCTCTGTAGGTTTGTGAGCGGAATCCCCACCGTTCAGGCTGGGGCGGGCAGTGACTACTCGGTAATACCGGCGAGCGGTTACTGCCCCGTCCTGGTACGCGATTCCGTAGAGCGCCATGGGCAGCGTGCTAAGCGGCGTGCGTTGTCACGCTGATAAGTCGCTGACGCCGCTCAAGAGCACGAGTGAAGCGTCTACGTCGACGGATTCTTGATCACTTCGAACAGACTTGTCCAACCGTCAACGCCATGGCCGGCAGCGATAGCGCGGTCATACTGCGCCTTGACCGCGCTAGGCAGGCCAACGTCAATACCGGCTTCCGTGCTGGCGCCTACGATGTGAGTGGCGGTGGCTCCCATCATGGTTACGCTGGCGCCCTCACCTGGGTAACGGCATTCGTCGATCTCCCGGGCGGCGTCGGCCAGATACGAGGACATGGTGTTGAACATATCCGCAGCGTAAGGCCGGAACGCCTCTGCGGAGACCCCCGTAGCGCCAACTAGCGCGGTGGCGTGCAAGAACGCAGACAACGACGTCAGAAAATGTCCAGCTGGGCCTGGTAGTACAGCTGCGCCAAGGCGGGATCCTCGCCGCGATAGTCAGGTTTCCCAATGACCCCCAGCGTCGACTGATGGGCCTCGAAGACCGTCCGCGGACCGCTGTAGAAGACATCCGCCGCTTCCTTGCCCACGAGCTCGGCCGGAACCATGATCCCTCCGACGAGAAGCTCGGCGCCGCGCTCCGCTAGCCACGTGGCGGCCTCGCGGGTCCTTGCCGGCGTATCGGAGCTGAGGTTCACGAAGACCCGACCCGAAAGGGCGTCGCCCACTGAGCCCAGGATGTCGTACATAGCCTGGTAGTCCGTAAGACTGAGGACGACCAACTCGTTGGCCGCCACCGCGTCCGCTGCCGTGGCCGCGCGAACCACGCCCTTGGCAACAAGGTCATCGGCCTTGCCAGGTGTCCGATTCCATACGGTCGCCGGGTGACCGCGGTCCAAAAATGTACGAACCATCGCCTGGCCCATCGGGCCCAGGCCGATGACGGTCACCGGTGCACCGCCCTCACCCACATGCTTGTTCATTGTGTTTCCTTATTGTTGAGGAGACAACTCAATACTTCGGTTTCTTGAGCAGTTCGATTACGCCGGTGATGTCCTCGTGGCCATGCCCCTCGGCGAACCGCCGATCCAGGAGGGACCCTAGCGGGGCGAGCAGCTCGGGACTGAGTCCCTGGTTCTCGGCGCCCTGGAGGAGGTTGACGTAGGCTGTCGCCTGCATGGCGAGGTTGGAGACCACGCCGATCGTATAGTCGCCCTTATCGATCTGCTCCGCGGCACCGGAAACGAATTCGCCCATGGCGTCCAGCCACCGGCTCAGCATCGGGGCGAACCTCGTCGCCTCCACACCCTCCGTGCCGACGAGGGCGAACGCGTGCAGGACACCCATGAACATGCCATACATTCCGCTGAGTAGGGCGAGATCGTGTAACGCCGCCATACCGGGATCGTCGCCGAGGTAATGGCTTTCGCCGAGCCGATCCAACACCGGCCGGTAGGTGTCGAAGGCGCGGCGCGATCCGCTGTAGAGCACGAAGGCGTCGGGCGTCGCGATCATCGGGGGGACGGCCATGATCCCACCGTCGAGGTAGTCAGCGCCGCGCTCTACCGCCCACGTAGCCAGCTCGCGAGCCTGCGTTGGGGTGCCGTTGGTGAGGTTGACCAGAACTCGACCCGACAACGGATCAACATTGGCACCCAACACGTCGTACACAGATCGATAGTCCAGCAGACAGACGATCACGAGCCGGTTTGCCGTGATTGCTTCGGCGGGTGTTTTAGCCAAGACAGCGCCCTTGGCGATTAAGGGTTCGGCCTTGCCCGCCGAGCGGTTCCACACGGTCGTCGGGTGGCCACTTGCGAGGAAGGCTTCGGCCAGCGCCGTACCCATCGCACCGAGACCAACCACTGTCACGGCTTGCTGGCTAAGGTCAGACATTTTGTTCTCGCTTCCGTGCTCGTTGTCACTGGCAAGATCCACAATGCAGACAGGCACGCACGGTTTGCTGAGGCTCTGTGCACGCTCGGCTCATGGTCACCGACGCGAGTGTCGGAGCAGCGAGTTACCGTTGCATCGTGCGATTCGGGGTGCTGGGACCGTTGGCCGCGTGGAGCGCGGACGGGCGCGCGGTCGGAGTGCCCGAGGTGAAGGTCCGCGCCTTGCTGGCCGACCTGCTCATCCAGGAAGGGCGGCCGTTGTCGACCGATCGGTTGGTCGACGATCTATGGGGCGAACGTCCGCCGGGCAATCCCACCAACACGCTACAGACGAAGATCTCGCAGCTGCGCAAGACGTTGGAGAAAGCCGAGGCCGGCGGCCGTGAGCTGGTAGTGCGCCAGCCAACGGGTTACCTGTTGCGAGTCGAAGTCGATGCGGTGGATGCGCAGCGATTCCGGACCCTGACGGCGCGGGCACGCGCGACTGAGGATCCTCGTGTGAGAGCGAAGCTGCTGTCGGATGCGCTGGCGCTGTGGCGAGGCCCGGTGCTGGCCGACTTCGTCGACGAGCCGTTCGCGGTGCCGACAATCCAGCGCTTAGACGAGGAGCGACTCATCGCGCTTGAGGAGTGGGCGCAGGCGCGACTCGCGCTCGGCGAACACAGTCTGCTGGTCGCCGAGCTCGGCGATCTCGTCGCCCAGTATCCACTGCGGGAGCGGCTTCGCGCCCTGCAATTGCGTGCGCTCTACCAGGCAGGCCGGCAGAGCGAGGCGTTGAACAGCTATGCCGAACTGCGGAAGCGGTTGGTCGAGGAGCTCGGGGTGGAACCGGGCCCCCAGCTCGCCGCCCTGCACCAGGCAATCCTGGCGCAGGACCCGGCACTGAACGGCGCTCCCGCACCCACGACGTCCGCGGCACGCTCCCGGACAAACCTTCCCGCTCCGTTGACCGAGCTGGTGGGCAGGACGAGCGCGGTGCGCGAGGTGCGGTCCCTGATCAGCGAAGCGCGGCTGGTGACGCTCACCGGGCCGGGCGGAGTCGGCAAGACCAGGCTGGCGATGGAGGCGGCGGCGCAGCTGGCAGAAACGGTCAGAGATGGCGCGTGGCTGGTCGAGCTTGCGGGACTCGACAGACAGGCCTGCCCAGAATCGTCCTGTCCGGTCGAGGACTGGGTGGTGGAGGTGGTGGCGGCCGCATTTGGTGTTCGCGAGGGCCCTGCCTCGGGTTCGCTGCCGGCGGGCGCACCAGCCAAACTCGCCGACCGCCTCGCCGATGCATTGCGTGCCAGGGAAATCCTGCTCGTGCTGGACAATTGTGAGCAGGCGATCGAGCCGGTCGCAAAACTGGCCGCGCGATTGTTGCGAGCCGCGCCGGGACTGCGGATCATCGTCACCGGCCAGGAACCGCTCGGGCTCGCCGGTGAGGTGCTCTGGACGGTTCCACCGCTCGACGTACCCGAAGAAGTCACCCCCCAGCCCGGCCGCGCTGTCGAGGACATGCTCGCATCGGTACGGGAGTTCAGCGCCGTGCGGCTATTCGTGGCACGCGCGGCCGCCGCGGCGCCGGGGTTCGCCCTCAGCGCGGACAATGCACCCACCATCGCCGCGATCTGCCGGCGGCTGGACGGGATTCCACTTGCGTTGGAGCTGGCCGCCACCAGGGTGCGAGTGCTCGGGGTGTATGAGCTGCTCAGCCGTCTCGACAACCGGTTTCAGCTGCTGGCAGCCGGACACCGGGACGCACCAGCCCGGCAGCAAACCCTGCGCGCGATGATCGACTGGAGCTGGGAGCTGCTGACCGAGGCCGAGCGCAGCGTGCTACGCCGACTGGCCATACACGTCGAAAGCTGCACTCTGGAAGCCGCTGAGGAGGTGTGTGCCGGAGATGGCGTGGAAACCACCGAGGTACTCGATCTGCTGGCACGGCTGGTGGACCGATCCCTCGTCGTCGTGGTTGACGGCATGGATGGCTGCGTTGGCGTCCGGTATCGCCTGCTTGAATCCGTGGCCGCGTACTGCATCGAGCACCTTCGCAAGGCAGGCGAGTTCGAACGCGTACGACAGCGACACCACCGCTACTACACCGCACTGGCCGAGCGAGCCGAGGTGCAGCTACGCGGCCCCGAACAGCGGCAGTGGCTGGAACGCCTCGATCTTGAGACCGCCAACTTGCGTGCCGCGCTCGAGGGCACGGTGCGACAGCGCGATGCCGACCTTGCGTTGCGACTGGTCAACTCACTGGCCTGGTACTGGTTTCTGCGCGGTCGGCTCGGCGAGGCCCACAGATCAGTCACCATGGCACTATCGGTCGATATAGACGCAGCCGCATCCCCGGCTGCGCGAGCCAGGGCCGTGACCTGGCAGGCCGGCATCGCGACACTGATCGGCGATGGCACTGACTTGGCAGAGCAGGGAAATAGAGCGCTGAAACTGTTCGAGGACGTCGACGACCCTGGCGGACAGTCTAGAGCGGAATGGTTCGTGAACTTCGCCCTGATCGGGATGGGTGACCTGTCCGCTCGCGCGGATCTAGTAGACCGGTCCCTGGCCAGCTTCCGCGCTCTCGGAGACCGTTGGGGGGTGGCCGCGGCGCTGAGCACCCGCGCCGCACAAGCACTGTCCCGAGGCGAGCTCGCCGCGGCCAGGCGTGACAGCGAGCAGAGCGCGGCGCTGTTTCTTGAGCTCGGTGACCGTTGGGGCAAACTGAAGGCCACGGACGTTCTGAGCTCGCTGGCCGAGATCGCCGGCGACTACGTGCAGGCCGCGCGGTTGCACCGGCACGGGCTGTGGATCGCCGAGGAGCTCGGGCTGTGGATCGAGGTCTCTTACGAGTTGTCCGGGCTGGGAAGGCTCGCGCTCCTGGCGGGCGACTATCCGCGGGCCGAAGAGTTTCACCGGCGAGCGATGCGGTTGGCAGCCGAGCAGTCGCACAAGCGTGGCGAGCAATTCGCCGAAGTCGGACTGGGACTTGGGGCCCGGCGAGAAGGCAAGCTCGATTCCGCCGAGGCGCACCTGCGCAATTGGCTGGACTGGTGCCGTCAGGTGGACGGCGACTTGGGTGCGGCGTTGATCGCGGCCGAGCTCGGCTTCGTCGCCGAGCAACGCGGCGATCCCGAGGCCGCCCTCACTCTGCACCTGGAAGGTTACGGCGCCGCGTGCTCCACCGGCGACCCGCGCGCTGTCGCCCTGGCTCTGGAGGGAATGGCCGGCGCACGGGCGCTCGCGGGCCATCATGACCAGGCTGTCCAACTGTTGGGAGCGGCAGCGGCAGCCCGGGAATCCATCGGGGCACCACTACCCCCCGCCGAACGCGGCGACGTCGACCGGATCACGGCGGCGGCACGGCAAGGACTCGGCGAGGAGGCTTTCGCGGCGGAGTTCGAACGCGGTAGAAAACGGAAACCGGACGAGGCGCGTTCACTTATCGCGAGATAGCGCTCATCGTTGGTAGGTCGGATACGCCTCGCGGGTCAAGTGCGCCTGCAGCGGCCTGAAGCCGGTACGGATTATCAATACATCTCCCTCCGGTGGGAGTGGTACAGCAGGCAATTCCACTTGCTGAGGATCGATACGAGGCATTTAAGGAGGGGTGGTGGTGGAAAAGGTTCGTACGACTTCGCGTGCTGAGCTGTTCGATCTGCTGGGCGTTGATCCCGAGGGCGTCGCCGAAGCTGAGCGTGAACGCGATGCCTACATTCTTGGTTGGCAGCTTGCCCAAATACGTAAAACTGAAGGTACCAGTCAGGTTAGTCTTGCGGCTGCG
>JBGTNI010000041.1:0-53340 GCA_041743105.1 Mycobacteriales bacterium
AAGGTCAAGCAAGCGTTACCACTAAAGGTGAAACCGTGACTCACGCAACAGCAGCTCTGCCAGAACGGTTCACGACCGCGAGCTTTGGCCGACGCCTAGCCGCGCTGATCGTCGACTGTGTACTCAGCGCTGGCGTTGCTGCGCTGTTCTCCCGGCCAGATCCACCCGGCCTGTTGGGCGCTGTGGTGTTCTTTGTGTCCTACACCCTGTTCGTTGGGTTGTTCGCGCAGTCGCCAGGGATGCGGCTGTTGGGATTACGGTGCGTCCGAGCATCCGCCGATGCCGCGATTGGAGTTGCCCGGATCGGCGTCCTTCGCGCGGCGCTGCGTACCGCGCTGGTGCAACTGCTAGTGCCCGCCGTGTTGACGGACTCGCAAGGCCGCGCGTGGCACGACCGGGCTGCCGACTCCGTCGTGCTGCGCGGCTGAGCCGATCTTTACTAGAGGCGTGAGGCCGCTTGGTAAACCGCCGCTTAGAACCGCTAGCGACGGCCCAGCTTCGGCCCTTTAGGGATTCTCGCCCCCTTGGGTAGCGGACCCTGTGGAATGGGTGGCCGCGCGCCGAGAGTACTCAACCGCCGTTCGAGCACGTTGACTTGCTTCGGAGTGATGTTGCGCGGCAGTTTTACCAAATGAGACTGAAGCTTTTTCAGGGCCACTTGATTCTCTCCGTTGCCCACATGCACTTCGTAGACCGGCGTCTCCGGAGAGACACGCGCGACCCGTTTCTTCTCTTGCGCCAGCAGATTTTTCAACCGCGCAGGTGAGCCTTCGACCACCATCACCACGCCGGGACGGCCGATCAGGCGATGCACCACGTCTTGCTGCTGCGTCACCGCAACCGCGGGCGTGAGACGCCAGTTCCCCCGAATGTTCTCAAGGATTGCCGCCGCGGCACCGGGCTTACCCTCGACCTCGCTGTAGGTGGCTTTCGCAACGCGCCGTCCGAACAGAATGAGCATTACCAGTACAGCGAGTAGCACAGCCGCGGGGGTGAAAATCAGCCAATGGCCGGTGAACCATGCCAACAAGAGCCCGATACCGAGGGTGAGAACGAATCCCAGTGCAAGGAGTGGCACCAGCAGCCGGTCGTGCCGGCGGGTGAAGTTGAAAGCGAGTTTGAGCTGACCGATGCGGTCTTTGAATTTCGGTTTACCGGCCTTGGATGCCATACCTAACCTGTCCCGTATCTGGCGATGAGGAGCAGCTTACTAACCAGGGCGAAAGTAGGTGGAGTAGGGCAGCCTTAGTACGTGAAAAATGAGCTGCTGGTGAGCTGACATGAGTAATGAACGGCTCAGACCGGCACAGGTGGGTCGCACATCAGTGCCGCTTTCTAGCTCTGCAGCCCGGAGCCCGAGAGTTCCGAGCGCGCCGTAATCGCTTGCCTGTACAAGCGTCCCGCACGGTAGCTGGATCGGACCAACGGTCCGCTCATCACCCCGACGAAGCCGATCTGACGGGCCGTCGCCTCGAAGCTTTCGAACTCTTCCGGCGCCACCCACCGGATCACGGGATGGTGACGCGGCGAGGGTCGCAGATACTGCGTGATTGTGATGAGCTCACAACCGGCAGCGTGTAGGTCCCGCAACGTCGACGTGACCTCGTCGGGCTGCTCACCCATACCCAAGATCAGATTAGACTTGGTGACCAATCCGGCGTGGCGCGCCGCCGTGATCACCTCTAGTGAGCGCTGATAGCGAAAGCCCGGTCGGATCCGCTTGAAGATCCGGGGCACGGTCTCCACGTTGTGGGCCAGCACTTCAGGCACGCTGTCGAAGACCTGGCCCAATAGTGCGGGCTCGGCGTTGAAATCGGGGATCAGTAGCTCGACGCCACAGCCGGGAACCTGCCGGTGAATCTCGCGCACCGTCTGCGCGTACAGCCACGCGCCTCCGTCGGGTAGGTCGTCGCGGGCGACTCCGGTCACAGTGGCGTAGCGCAGCTGCATCGTCGCGACGCTTTCGCCGACACGGCGGGGTTCGTCGGTATCGAGTTTGGCCGGCTTCCCGGTGTCGATCTGGCAGAAGTCGCAGCGGCGAGTGCACTGGTCGCCGCCGATGAGGAAGGTGGCTTCCCGATCCTCCCAACATTCGTAGATGTTGGGACATCCGGCCTGCTCACAGACAGTATGTAGGCCTTCACTACGTACCAGGTTCTTAAGCTGTGTGTATTGCTCTCCCATGCTCGCCCGGACTTTGATCCATGGCGGCTTGCGCTCGATCGGTGTTAGGGCGTTGCGGGCTTCCAGGCGCAGCAGCTTACGGCCGGCCGGCTCGACTGTCACGGACCTGAGTCTACGCCGCGGTTCTGGACGACCCGCGTTGGTCGGCTCAGGAGACTAGTCGCCAGCGACCTATTTCATGGTTTTCGGCGCATATCACAAGTCGGGAGAGCACAATGGGGGAACTCTGTGCTGTAAGAACGAAAACTAGGGTAGGGATGGCAAGTCTAGAGCGGGACGGTGTGCGGCTGGCATACACCGAGACCCACCCTGCCTCTGGTCGTGGTGGACCCTCCGACCGTGAGCTGGTATTCATCCATGGCTGGGGCGCCCACAAGGGTTTCCTTCGGCACCAGCAGGAGAGATTCGCCCCCCAGTACCGCACGTTGGCGGTAGACCTTCGGGGTCACGGCGAAAGTGGAACGCCCCAGACCGGCTACAGCGTCGGGCAGCTTGCCAGCGACGTGCTGTGGCTCATCGACCAACTCGAGTTCGATCGGCCCATCTTGATCGGTCACGACCTTGGTGTGGCGGTAGCGGTGGAACTCGCGTGCCGTGTACCGGAGCGGCTACCGGCGGTAGTGGCCCTTGACGGGCCGCTGGCGTTATCGGAAGAGTCCGAGTTTGCGGCGCGGAGCATCAGTTCTGGGTTGCAGACCACGCATTATGCTGAAGCTCTCCGCAATGTCGTAGAGCGGAACATGTTCTTGACCACCGACGATGCGCAGGTGCGTACGTGGGTGACCGAGCAGATGCTCTCAGTGCCGCAACACGTGCTGGTGGAGACCATGCTTGCGTCCATTCGATGGGACTCCGACGCGGCCGTGCGGGAGTGCACGGTTCCCACGTACTACATCGCCTCGGCCAACACCCCGGCCGATCTGCATCGGCTAGCCCAACTCTCACCCGGTACGGCGTTGGGAATGACCCCCGAGGTTGGGCATTTTCATCAGCTGCTGGCGCCGCGCCGGGTGAACGCGCTGATCACCGCGTTCGTTGACCTGATCGAACAGGCGCAGGCCCGGCGGGGTCCCCCCGAGCCCACCCTCGCCACGGGCCCTGGTTCTTCGCTTACTTCTGGCGAGGCATCCTCGGCGATTTCTGTTACCGCTATGCCGGCCGTACCGCCTCTGGAGCTCCCGACCGTACCGCCACCGCCGATCGCACCGATCGCGCCGCCTGGATCACTGCCCCCAGTGGTGTGAGCTAGCGGCCTCGGTGATTGAGGGAAAGTGCCCATTGCGACCGGTTATCGGACGCTTGAGGAGGCTACTTCCTGAATGTGCAAGTCTCAGCTCAGCGTGATCTCTATACCTACGTAGCGAAAAGCGCGAGGCCGCAGTAGCCGACCGACGTGGCCTACGCGTCGACACAGCCGGTACCACCACCCATACTTGGCGGCCAGTGCGACGCTCACCACCGGTAGTTCTTGCGGGGCCATGATGCGCGCGGTCGCCGGGAAGGGGTCGCGAAGCAACGCGCCATTGCGGTCGCAGGGGGCCACAGACACCGACGGCGTGTGGGCGATTCGCTCGGCCTTGCCGGAACGTTCCGGCACCTGCGTTACAAAGCGGCCCGAGTACGGCGCAAGGCGAACCACCGTCGGTACGCCTACGCCGCTGGCTGCGTAGGTCATCAAGCTGATATGCGGATGCTGGGCGATATCGGCGTATAGGGCGACGGCTTCGCCGTATGGACGTGTGAGGATCGGGGGTGTGATGCGCGTTTCCATCAGCGGGGGGCGCTCATCTGTTCAGTGCTGCGCTGCAGGCCGCCCAGTCGGGGTCGTATTGCAGGTAGCGCATCGGCCACGGTGACGGTCTTGCCGAGTTCGGCGCTTAGCGATGTAACAGCGGCATCGGTGAGCCCGCAGGGCACGATGGTGTCGAATGCGGATAGATCCGGATTGCAGTTCAGCGCGAAGCCATGCAACGTGATTCGAAAGCTCACGCGTACCCCTATCGCAGCGACTTTGCGTGCGGGTCCGCGCGCGTCGGCGCTCACCCAGACTCCGGTGCGGCCCTCGATGCGCGTGGTGGTTAAGCCGAGTTGCGCACAGGCGTCGATCAGTAACTGCTCCATTCGCCAAACGTAGGCCAACACATCCAGCGGCTGCGGCAACTCCATAATCGGATATCCCACGAGTTGGCCAGGGCCGTGCCAGGTGATCTTGCCACCACGGTTGACCTCCACTACCGGGCTGCCGTCTCGCGGGCGATCCTGCGACGAGGTCCGTTTTCCGGCCGTATAAACGCTAGGGTGCTCCAGTAACAGCACCGTATCGCCACGGGCACCGGCGCGACGCTGGGCGTGCAACCGCTGCTGCCATCGCCAGGCTTCGTGGTAGTCGACCGTACCGGGCTCAATCAGCTCCAGCGGTGCTGCGGCTGACGCGACTTCGGACGTAAGGTCTGCCGCGGCTAGGGTGGTGGACACCTACATAACTGTAGTGCCGGGGCCGTCGCGCCGCCGCTACTAGCGCGACGTCGGAGGCAAGATTCGCCGCAGATAAGGTGGTCGCACTGACTGCCTTTAGAACCGGGATACCTGTAACACCGAGCATGAAAGTAGCTGGATTAGTGCACCTTTGGACTGGTGTGCGCCGACGTGCCGTTGCCATATCGCTGAGCATGTATGGCCGGACAGCCTACTGCTGGATGCCGACTATGGTGGCGGCTCTGCTGGTGCCCTACCGGGCGCAACAGCAGGTGCTCGACTGGGACGAGCCCGCCACGTGGGAGGCCAGTCGTCGCTCCATCCGCGAGCTGTTTGCCCTGGCAGGCAACATCGATGGCGTCTTGCTGCCGTATTACCTATTCATGCACTATTGGGTCGCGGTTTTCGGCGACTCTGAGATGGCGCTGCGAGCCCCATCGATACTGGCGATGATCGCGGCGGTTGGTGTCGCGACCCTGCTGGCCCGACGGTTGTTCTCCCCGCGCGTTGCACTTGTGTCCGGGCTGCTGTTGGCCGTGGTTCCCGCCGTGAGTCGTTACGGACAGGAAGCCAGGCCCTACGGGATAGCGCTGCTGTTGTCGGTGCTGGCGACGTTGCTGCTGTTCCGGGCACTGGAGCGGCCAACGTGGTTCCGGTTCGGCTGCTACGGCTGCAGCGTTGCGCTGCTGGGTCTGTTCCAACTGCTTGGGCTGCTGCTGTTGGTTGCCCATGCTGTGGTCGTAATAGACCACAGCCGTCGGATGCGAGCCGCCGTCTCACTCGCCAGAGAGCAGCCCGTCCTGCTGCCCGAGTTCACCAAGCCCACCGAGTCTGCGCCGAAGACTGTGGGGATTCGCTGGCTCGCGGCCACGACCATTGCGGTACTGCCGAGTGTGCCACTGGCTCTGCTGGGCTTCGCCCAGCGTGATGTGCAGCTGGATTGGCTACCCAAACCGACGTGGGAGTCGGTACAGACCTTGCCGAACGAGCTTTTCTGGTCGCCGCTGCTGGGATGGCTCGTGGTTGGTGTGGCACTACTTGCAAAGGGGCGCCCTGGATACCACCGGCGCGACTTCGTCGGCTACGTGGCCGTCGTGGCGGTAATTCCTGCTGTTGTGCTGTATCTGCTTGGCACCTTTACGGCGGCATGGGTGCCGAGATACGTGCTGTTCTCGATGGTCGCGTGCTGTCTGCTAGCAGCAGTGGCAGTGGCTGATAGCACGCCACGCGCCGTCGTGCTCGTGGGTCTGGTAGCGGTGTTGTCGATCTCTAGTCATGCCCTGATTCGCGACCCCGGTTCGGTCGGTGACGTATTCGAGGGCGGCAGCGACCACACGTCGGCCTATCGGATAGCCGATCACCGCACTGCCATGGGGATCTTGGCAAGAAACGTGCGGCCCGGTGACGGAATGGTCTTCGAACCGGAGTCGGCGTGGAGTCTGCGATTGGTCGTTGAGTACTACCTTGCGTCCGACAAACGCCCCCACGATGTGCTGGTAACACGTACAGCACGTCAAAACGACACCTTCGAAGCGACCGAATGCGCTACGCCGCGCCGCTGTCTGGGCACCGTGAACCGAGTCTGGATCTACCGGGTGGGTGAGCATTACTCCACGCTGGACTACTTCCCCGGCTCGATCCCTGCCGCGCTTCGCGCCGACTTCCAGTTGGGCAATCATTGGCCGATGAGCAACGGCACGCTCGAGATTTACCTGCGCAAAGGCACGGACGGTACCTGACGTGGTGCTAATTGCACATCACCCTACGTCGGAACGCCCGTAGAGCACCAGAGCCCAGGTGAGGCAGCCGAACGCGACCGTGGATGTCACAGCGCGGACGATGTTCCAACGCACCCACGACGCCTCGAACTGCTCACGCACCGCCGCGAGGTCGGCGATACGGTCAGGTTCTCCGGCGGCGGCGAGCTGATCGTTGAGCGGTACGTTGAAGCCAATGGTGACGATCAGCGCCACCACGTACAGCACGAACGCGACCGCGATCCAGGTCAGTACCCCTTGCCCGTCTCCGCGAAGTTGGAGCGCGCCGGCTAGAGCGGTGAGCACCAACGCGCCGAAGAAGATGCTGAAGAACCAGCCATTGACGATCGCCTGGTTGAGCGCCTGCATCGTGCTGACGAAGGTCCGGTCGTCTGTCCGGCCGAGCCCCGGCATGACCGAGTAGGCGTAGGCGTAGAACAGGCCCGCCATGAGCCCCGTGGTTATGGTCGCCGCGACCAGCGCGCCGCCTCGAAATAGTCCTGACATGGCATCCTCCTCGGCTGGAACTGAACTTCTCTACTAACCGTTCCATACGCCGGTCGCGGCGGCATCACGTGCGTAATCGCTGAAATCGCGTGGCCTTCGTCCTAGGGCACGTTGGACGCCATCGGTCAGATAGGAGTTGCGTCCGTCGAGCACAACGCTGGCCACCTCAGTCAGTACCGCCACGTAGTCACCTGGTACGCCGCCCTCGATCAGTGCGGAGGCAAACTGCTCCAGCGATACCGACTGATAACTGACCTCCCGCCCGGCGGCCTTGGCGATCTCGGAGACCGCCTCGGAGAAGGTCAGCAGCCGGGGACCGGTCACCTCGTAGAGCTGACCGATGTGGCCGTGCTGCGTCAGTGCCGCGACGATCACGTCGGCGATGTCGTCGACATCGATGAACGGCTCGGTCACGTGTCCGACTGGCAGCGCGAGGTTGCCCCGCAGTATCGACTCCAGGAAGAACTTTTCGCTGAAATTCTGCGCGAAGAAACTGGACCGCACGATCGTCCAGTCGGCACCGGATTCCCGCACTGCTTGCTCGGCGTGTTGTGCCTGATCCTCGCCCCGCCCAGACAGCAGGACCAGCCGCCGCGTGCCGCCGGCCACCGCCAGTGCGGCGAACCGGCGGACCGCTTCGACGGCTCCCGGCACCAACAGGTCTGGGGAGTACACCAGGTATGCCGACTCCACGTTGCGCAGCGCGGGCGCCCAGGTGGCCTGATCGTCCCAGTCGAACGGCGGCGCACCAGAGCGGGAACCGACCCGGACAGGTATGCCGTGAGCCGTGAGCCGCTCTGCCACCCGGCGACCGGTCGTGCCGGTACCGCCCAGAACCAGCGTCATCTTCTGCTTTTCGGTATTCGGTGTCATAGCCTCAGTAAAATACCGAGCTGCGAGACGAGCCATAGCCGAGAGACTCAAATTCATGTCTGATCGTCTACGCTGAGACCATGGACGCACTTGTGGGTCTCCTCGATGGGCCAAGAGCCCGAGGAGCGTTCCTGCTCCGCTCGATCTTGAACCCACCATGGTCGATACGGGTACAGGACCGGGCGCCACTCACCCTGGTGGCTATGACGCGGGGCGAGGCATGGGTAGTCCCCGACAATGGTGAAACAGTACGACTGGGACCTGGCGACATCGCGATCATGCGCGGTCCGGATCCATACATCCTCGCCGATGACCCGGCCACCCCGCCCAATGTCGTAATCCATCCCGGGCAACACTGCGCCACCCCTCAGGGGGAGTCCCTGGCCCAAGCAATGGACCTGGGTGTCCGAACCTGGGGTCACAGTCTCGACGGCTCGACGGCGATGATCATCGGCACTTATCGGATGCGCGGTGAGATCAGCAAACGGATGCTCGGAGCACTTCCCGCCCTGCTGGTGCTGGGCAATGACACCTGGGACTCGCCCCTCATGACATTGCTCGGTGACGAGATCGTCAAGGATGAGCCGGGCCAGGAGGTTGTTCTCGACCGACTGCTCGATCTGCTGCTCATTGCCGTCTTGCGGGCCTGGCTCTCCCGCCCGGAGGCCCTGGCCCCAGCCTGGTACCGAGCTAACAGTGACCCGGTGGTGGGGCGGGCGCTGCGGATGCTCCAGAACAAGCCGGAGCACCCGTGGACGGTGGCCACACTAGCCACCGAGACCGGGGTTTCTCGGGCGGCTCTGGCCCGCCGGTTCACCGATCTGGTTGGCGAGCCGCCCATGACGTTCCTCACCGGTTGGCGATTAGCCCTGGCCGCCGATTTGCTGCGCGAACCCGACGCCACTATCGGTGCCGTTGCCCGCCAGGTCGGTTACGGTAGCTCCTTCGCGCTCAGTACCGCCTTCAAACGCGAACGCGGTATCAGCCCGCAACAGCATCGCGTCGGCGCTGCTGCCTACACCGGCTAGACACCCGTGGTGCTCATCCGCTACTTTCTCCCCATGGCATTCCTCGTCACCGGATCTCACGTGCCCTACGTGCGTACGACGAGCATGGCCAACATGCGAATGTCCTAGCCGGCAGTTCGAGCCGCTAGGACGCATTCCGCTGTACCCCGCCCTGTCCCTGGCTTAGTGGGCAAGGGGTAGCAGCCTTCCCTTGTGTCTTTAGCACGGCATCTCCGGTATATCCCGGTGTCACTGCGCTCGGCTGCCACGCAGCGGTCCCTCGCCGGAACGGCCCGACCGTTGCGTTCTCAGTGCTTCTAATCGCCACTGATCACAAAGGACTCCGATGTCTCACCTGGCAGCACCTCAGACCACACCAGCCGAATCGTTCGTACGAATTCGCGTGCCGCGTCGACGATGTCAGGCACAACCGCTCCCCTCGACGGCGCCGAAAATCGACTACGAAGACGGTTACCGCGACGTGGCATTGCAACCTCAGCATGGCTTTGCTAGCTGCGCTCGGCTGCGCTACCGCCTGATCGGCCCGGCAGGCGCTCCGGTCGTGGTGGTACAAGGGGGTATCTCGGCGCATCGGGTTGCCTGTCACGCCCCTGGTATCGACGCCGAAGATACCCCGCCGCCATGGTGGCCGGAGCTTGTCGGCGAGCAGTGTGCTGTAGACACACGCCGGTTCCGGGTGCTCTGCACCGAATGGCTCACTCCGGCCGACTTCCACCCACCCGCAGGTAGCGGTGAGGCATGGCAACCACCCACGTCGATTAGTACCACGGACCAAGCCGACGCGCTGGCCGCACTACTGCGCCAGGTAGGCATCCGCCAGGTCACAGCCTTCATCGGTTCTTCGTACGGCGGCATGGTGGGGTTGGCGTTCGCGGCGCGCCACCGACCACTGTTGAGGCAGTTGATAGTCATCAGCGCCGCGCATCGCTCGGACCCCTATGCGACAGCTCTCCGGCTGGTACAGCGTCGCATCGTAGAACTGGGGCGGTGCAGCGGCGCGGCCGGCCAAGCTCTGGCCCTGTCACGGCAGCTTGCCATGACCACGTTCCGTACCCCAGAAGAGCTCGCCGAACGTTTTGTCGACGTCCCACAGCACCGAGACGGTGAGCTCACCTGCGAGGTCGGCGACTATCTCGCGGCCGTGGGGCAGAAGTTCGTCGCGCGAGGCAATGTGGACCAGGGTGCCGACCGGTTCCTAGCACTGTCGGAATCCATCGACACGCATGTCGTCGATCCGGCGCAGATCACTACGCCGACGACGGTGGTGGCCGTGCGCTCGGATCGCCTCATTCGGCTGGAGCAGCTGCGGGAGTTGGCGAGCCGGCTCGGCGGCGAGGCTCAGCTGCATGAGATCGACTCGATCTACGGTCACGACGCTTTCCTTAAAGAAGGCCCGCGCATCGGCCAGATTCTTACCACCGCGCTCATCATCTGACGACATCACACACTCATCTGGAGCACAGCCATGTCTGAACCCACGTCTTTAGAACACATACCGCCCGCATCCGCTACGTCGGCGGTCCGCGCCGGAATCGGATCGGATACGCAATACGGTGCGGTAGTGCCACCGCTGCACCTATCCACCAACTTTACTTTCGACGGTTATGGAAACAAGCGAGCCTACGACTACACACGCAGCGGAAACCCCACACGTGACCAACTCGGCGAAGCGCTTGCTGAGCTCGAACATGGCGTTGGCGGAGTTGTTACCGCAAGCGGTATGGCCGCGGTAGCAGTGACATTGGAGCTAGCTCCCGCTGGCGGCCTGATCGTCGCTCCCCATGACTGTTATGGCGGTACCTGGCGAATCCTGGACGCATACCACCGCCGTGGACGCTGGGATGTCGCGTTTATTGACTTCTCCGACGAAACAGCACTCCGCGCGGCTCTTGACCGGCGCCCAGCGTTGGTACTGCTGGAGACGCCGTCTAACCCACTGCTCAGGATCACCGATATAGCAGCCGTGACAGCAGCGGCTAAAAAGGTGGGTGCGCTTACCGTGGTGGACAACACCTTCCTATCTCCGGTGTTGCAGCAGCCGTTAGAGCTGGGTGCGGATGTGGTCGTGCACTCCACCACGAAGTACATCAATGGCCATAGCGACGTCGTCGGCGGTGTGGTCATCGCACGCGATCCGCAGGTGCATGCCGACCTAAAGTGGTGGGCGAACTGCCTTGGCGTCACTGGCGCGCCATTCGACAGTTACCTCACGTTGCGTGGTCTGCGTACGCTGGCGCCGCGGATCCGTACCCACCAAGAAAACGCCGCCGCGGTAGTAGACCTGTTGTGCGCGCACCCAGCCGTAGAACGGATCTACTGGCCAGGACTGCCAGAACACCCCGGGCACGACATCGCGGTCCGGCAGCAAGCTGGTTTTGGCGCGATGGTCAGCTTCGAGGTCCGCGGAGATGAGACCAACGTGGCCGCGCTACTGAGCAACCTCAAGTATTTCTCACTCGCTGAGTCACTTGGCGGTGTGGAAAGCCTGGTGGCACATCCCGCAAGCATGACTCATGCCGCGATGACACCCGAAGCCCGGCGTACCGCTGGCATCAGCGGAACGCTGTTGCGGTTGTCGGTAGGTATCGAAGAGCCCGCCGATTTATGTGCCGATCTGGCAGCGGGACTGGATGCGGCACTCACTCACGGTGAAGCCGTAGCTAAAGCCGGAGTAGGGGAGGGAGACCGTATTAGCGTGGGTTCATGAGACTTCCCGTCTAAACGGTGCGACGGTTTGTTGTATGTGTAGTGCGGTTGCCGCATTTACCCGGCTCATCCCTACGGGATGTGTCATCTTTGGTGGGTGGCACATCCCCAGCAACAGCTTCTGCACTGCCAGGAAGCCGGGTCAGGCACTCCGTTGGTTTTGCTGCCCGCGTTTCCACTCTGGTCCGAGATGTGGAAGTCGCAGATCGAGGAGCTGTCCAACGACTTTCGAGTGATCGCGGTCGATCCTCGAGGATTCGGGGCATCGCCACCGCTTGGCGATGCCCCGCCCTCCCTGGATGTTCTGGCAGAGGATGTCAAGCGCCTCCTCGATCACCTCAACATCGATGCAGCGGTGATCGCCGGCTGCTCTATGGGTGGTTACGCGGCCCTGGCTTTTTTGCGGCGGCACCCCGAGCGTGTCGAAGCGCTGATCCTCGCCGATACTCGGGCATCTGCCGACACCGAAAGCGGTAAGCAGGAACGCGAGCACGACGCGGCCTACGTGGAGGGTGCGATTGGAAAGCCTCCAGAGGAGGTAAGCGAGGCGATCTTCACAATCGCGTTTCCCCGGTTACTGAAGCCAGACACCTCCACCGACCCAGCCCTGATTCGGCAACTTCACGAGTGGGTAGGGAAGACGGATCCGAACTCCGTTGCCTGGGCACTGCGCGCTATGGCGAATCGACGTGACGCCCATGACGTTTTAGCTCGTGCCACTGTGCCCGTCGTGATCATCGCCGCCGAAGGAGATGAGGTGATAGCGCCGACCGAAAGCGTGAAGATGCTCGAGGCGCTCACTGCAAAAAATGGTCACATGGTGTTGATCGAGGGGGCTAACCACCTCGGCAACCTGGAGGAACCAACTGCCTTCAACGCGGCAGTCAGGACCCTGTCGGCCCTGACGCCCACACCGCGCCGAACCACAGCTCGACAACCAAGCAGGCCACTGCGACCGCGCCGCGGAGCGTCACGCTGACGTGTGAAATTGGGTTAATAACGGCGCCCCTCCGCGACATCCATCGAATGCAGTCTTCAATCCCTCCGCTGCCTACTGATCCAAGTCGAAGCTGTGGATAACGCGCTCAAGTGGAATGAAAGATCGGCTAACGTAGCTAGATGAGCTCTATATGGCGTAAAGCGGCTCGAAAAATCGCAAAAGAAGGTAAATCCGGGCGGGACCCCGTGCCACCCATAGTTCCGGGCTACGTCACCGGCGAGCTGCTCGGAGCAGGTGCGGCAAGCGAAGTGTGGGCGGCGAACTGTGTGCTGACCGGTGAACCGGTCGCGCTCAAGCGTCTACGAGATAGCGCAACCCAGCAAGATCGGCAGCGCCTTCGGGCAGAAGCGGGACTCTTGGCATCGTTTTCTCACCCGAATGTGATCGGGCTGCGTGGCGTGCGTAGTGACGATGCTGGTCTGGTGTTGGTGCTGGAACGTGCCGCTCGAAGCCTCGCCGAGCTGCTGGGAGTGTATGGCGTGCTCAGCGCCGGACGCACGGTCGGCGTGCTGGCTCCGATCGCCGATGCGCTGGGACAAGCGCATGTACGCGGCATCCTGCACGGCGATATCTCGCCAGGAAATATCCTGCTGCGCACCGACGGTGTACCGCTGCTCGCCGATCTGGGCACCGCGCGCCTGATGGCGCTGTGCGGCGGGTCGCGTTCTCCCGTTGCGGGTAGCGGCATATATGGGACACCAGGCTTCACCGATCCAGCCCTTCGACACGGCGAACCGTTCGGTGCCGCCAGCGACGTATACGCATTAGCCGCCGTCGCAGCGTGGGCGCTAGTAGGCGAACGGTTAGACGACGCGCCCGACGCGGTGCAGAGGTGGGCGAATCGAGCACACCAACTCGGCGTACCGCCTGGGCTGGCTGCGGCGGTGTGCGCGGTGCTGGTTTCACCTCCGCTCAATCGAGGCGCCGCTGACCAGTTTGCTGCAGCCCTGCGCAGCGCGTGCCCAGCGGTGGCGCTGTTGCCGGTAGAAGTCTCACCACCGCCAGCGTTGCAGATCGCGGCCTACGAGGTTCATCCCGATCCAGCGACTGGAGCTAGGGACATAACCCGGCAGATCCACTTCACTGATCGAGCTGCCGAGCGAACCGTAGCCGCGGGCACGCCCGCCCCGAAACGCCGGAGCTGGTTAGGGCTGAGCCGGCCGCGGCTCCTCCAGTGGTGGGCGCAGCGTAAGCAGCGACGGCAACACTTGGCCACGCCCCGGCACACTTCCCGAACCGGGAGCTATGCCGCAGCCCTAGCATCTCGGCGGCGCAGAACGGCCATGGTGCACGGTGGCGTGGTGCTCATGCTCATAGTCGGAGCGGGCCTGGGCGGTGGGCTTGCGATTACCGCGCTGGGTCACAACGATCCATCCACACGGGTAGCCAACCGAAGCGCTCCGCGTACACCGGTTGAGCACGCCGCCAACCACTGGCGCGGCGTGCTCGACCGGCTGGATTCCGAACGAGCCCGGGCATTCGCTGTCTTGGATGCGAAGGTTTTGGAGGGTGTATACGCTCCGATCTCACCCATGTTGCGTGCCGATCAAGCGCAGATCGCCCGGTTGCGGCGCTCGGGCACGATTGCTATGGGGTTGCGACACAATTTTCGGGCAGTGCATGTCTTTCGCCAGGCCGGTGGCGAAGTGCTCGTGCAGGCTTTAGAGCAGCTACAGGTGCACCGTATCGTGCACCTTCCCGCCGCTAGTCAGAACGAATCGGGGGCGGGCGCCGTCCGCACAGTGCCCGCCTCGGCTCCGCGTACGGTGCAGATCTCCCTGACCCTGGTGAGCGGGAAATGGCGAATCGATGCGGTGACGCCGGTCGCGGGCGAAGGCTGCGCGAGTCACGTCTGCTAGCTATTTACGTTCTGTTAGTAATTAGTTTCACATTCTCCTGGCTTCAGGTTTCTTGGCGAGTTCTCCCTATAGTGTCTTTCCCGTGGCGAGGTTGCTATGGCTACTCGCCTTGATAGTCGTCGGGTTTGTCCTTGCCGTTGTGGCCGACATTCGCGATCTCGAAGACGCTGACTGGTACAGCGTGCTTACGGCCGGATTGCTGGCGGTCGGGCTCTACGCAAGCGCCTACGGGATCGTGCTAGAAGAGGCGCGGCGGCACCTCAAGCTGATCGTAGCGGCGGTCACCGTCGGAGTTTTTGTCAAGGCGGCACTCATCGGCGGCCTGCTCGTGATGATATTTCACGATCCGGTCTTCTGGGTTCTGGGTATCGCGGTAGCGCAGATCGATCCGCTGTCCGTCGCGGCGCTCATGCGAAGCTCACGAATGTCCGAGCGGGCCAAGACGATCCTCGCGGCGTGGTCATCGTTCGACGATCCGATGACGGTGCTGCTGGCGCTCTACGTGCCGATGCTGATTGTGCGGCCGCGGGAGCCTTCGACAGTAGTAATGTCGGCAGGCCCTGCGGGATACGCGCTGGAATTCGGCCTGAACATACTGTTCGCTCTCGTGGTGGTGTGGGTCTGGCGGTTCTGTCGAAGAAGTGTGGCGAGCACACTCATCGTGCTCCTTATCGGCTACTCGCTGTTGGTTCTATCATTTGCCACCGCGATCATGTGTCTACTCATGTTGGGTTTGGCGCTTATCGGGCTCTTTCTACGTCCCGAGAAGTTCGATCGCATCATCGATTGGGCGGCGCGCATCGCGCTTGGTGTGGCGATCCTTCTGGTTGGAGTACTGCTAAGCGAGGGGATCGACCTGGTCCGCGGGCTCGCGCTGGGCGCGGCGGCTTTTGGGGCACAGTTTGTGGTAGGTGGTGTACTCACCCGCCATCTTCCGCGACAGGATCGGCTGTATCTCGCGTTTGCGCAACAGAACGGGGTAACCGCGATCATCCTGTCGCTCTTGCTCGAGCCGGCCTATCCCGGCACTGTTGCGGTAGTGGCGCCGGCAATCGTGGTTGTGACCGTGCTCCACTCATTTAGCAACAAGTTGCTCGAGCACCGATTGAGTAAGAGCTGCTCCCAATAAAGAGGCGGGCCCGCTGAGCTGTCGAGTCTGATACTATCCTTACAGACTGTAAGGATAGTATCAGACTGGAGGTATTCGTGACCAGAGCAACGCTAACGAGTAAGGGTCAAATCACTATCCCGCAGCAGATACGACGGCTGCTACGTGTGGAGGCAGGTGATCAACTGGACTTTATCATTGACGAGCAAGGGCGCGTCGTTCTTAACGTGACAACAACGGAGATCCCCGAACTCAAAGGGCTCCTTCGTCGACCTGATCAACCAAGTGTCAGCGTCGAAGACATGAATGCCACAGTCCTCCGCAGCCATGGGAGCTTGTATGACCATGGGAACGGAGCATGAGAGGTCTTGATACCAACGTTGTTGTCCGATTCCTGACTCAGGACGATCCGGTACAGGCGGAGAAAGCCAACGATCTCATCGAAACTGCTGCAGCTCGCGGTGAGCGATTGCACCTCGATGTGGTTGTACTGTGCGAGCTGGTGTGGGTCCTACAAACTGCGTATGGCTTTGATAAGCCGACTGTTATCGATGCGCTCGATAAAATTCTGGGCGCCGCCCAGTTCTCGGTACCAGACAGAAACTCCTTACGGCGAGCGCTGACCGCATACGGGAGCGGAAACGGAGATTTCTCTGATTACGCAATTGGCCTGAGAAATCAGCGCGCCGGATGCGAAGACACCGTGACCTTCGACCGAGGGCTCCGCGCAAGCCCGCTCTTCTCCCTTTTATAGGAACGAAACCCTCGTAGAGGAAACTCTCCTCGCCGAAAAGCGCTGCTTTAGTTTAGGCCGAGTTCGACGTCGAACGCCGCAGCCTCCAGCCGGTCCTTCACCGACACCAAGTAGCGGGCGGCGTCAGCTCCATCGACCACGCGGTGGTCGTACGTCAGCGACAAGTAGACCATCGACCGGGGCAGAATCAGTTCGCCTAAGTCGGCGTCGTCGACCACGACGGCGCGCTTGACCACGGCCCCGGTGCCCAGGATCGCTACCTGCGGCTGGTTCAAGATCGGGGTATCGAACAGTGAACCGCGGCTACCGGTGTTGGTTAGCGTGAACGTGCCGCCGGCAAGCTCGTCGGGCGTGAGCTTGTTCTCCCGGGCTCGATCGGCTAGATCTGCGATCTTGCGAGCCAGGCCGGTGAGGTTTAGGTCGCCCGCGTTGCGTATCACTGGAACTACCAAGCCTCGCTCGGTGTCTACCGCCATTCCAAGATGAGCGCCGGCGTGGTAGGTGATGGTGCCGGCTTCGCTGTCAACCGAGGAGTTCAGCTTCGGGTGCTCGGCGAGGGCCTCAACAGCGGCGATGGCGAAGAACGGAAGGAATGACAGCTTCACACCGTTACGGGTCTGGAAGTCGACCTTGGCCTCCTCGCGCATCCGCGCGATCTTGCTGACGTCGACCTCGACGACGCAGGTCAACTGAGCTGAGGTCTGTAGCGACTCGACCATGCGGCGACCGATGAGAGCTCGCAGCCGGGAAAGTTTCTCCGTGCGGCCCCGTAGCGGAACGGTTTCGGCGGCAGATGGGCCCTGCGCGGCAGCATTGGATTGCGCGGCGCCCTGTTTTTTAGCGCTCTGTTCCGCGGCGCGCTGCGCCGCCTGCTGCGCTGCTTCAAGGATGTCTTGCTTGCGGACGCGACCGCCGACCCCAGTGCCCGTGAGGGTAGAGATGTCCACGTTGTGTTCGCCGGCGAGCTTGCGGACCAGCGGCGTGACATAGGCCGCACCGTTCTTAGCGCTGGCGTCGACCGCGACGTTGGCCGCCGGATTTGACGCTGCTTGGGTGGCTGGCCGAGCTGCTGTCGGTGGGGGCGCAGCCGAGGGCGGTGCGACTGGTTGACTCGCCGTTTGGGGCGAGCTGCTCTGCTCGACAGCCGTTGCCGAGTTCTCGCTGTGTGCGGGTTCCACCTTGTCAGGCTCCACAGCAGCCGGCGCTGCGTCGCTAGCTGCTGTGCCGCCACCGTCAGCAGCCGCTGCGCCACCACCGTCAGCAGCCGCAGCGGCGGCACCGTCGTCTCCCTCGCCAATGGTGGCAAGCGCGCCACCGATCTCCACGGTGTCGTCTTCGTTTGCGTGGATCTCGGTGAGTACACCCGCGGCGGGGGACGGAATCTCGGTGTCCACCTTGTCTGTCGATATCTCCACCAGCGGCTCGTCGACCGCTACGGTGTCACCGACCTGTTTGAGCCAACGGGTGATCGTACCCTCGGTGACGCTTTCACCGAGCTGCGGCATCGTGACGGAGGTCGACATGATTGGCTGCGACTCCTTGTAGTGGTGACGGTTGGGAAGAAAAGGCGTGTCTGTGTAGAGCTTAGAGCGTTTGTATTAGCTGTGAGCGTGCAGCGGCTTGCCTGCTAGTGCGAGGTGTGCCTCGCCGAGAGCTTCGGTCTGGGTCGGATGTGCGTGAATGAGCTGCGCGACCTCGGCAGGGAACGCTTCCCAGTTATAGATCAACTGGGCTTCACCGATGAGTTCACCCGCGCGCCCACCCACGATGTGGATACCCAGCACGGGTCCATCCTTGGCGCGCACGAGCTTCACCGCGCCGGCGGTCCGAAGGATTTGACTCTTGCCGTTGCCGGCCAGGTCGTAGGTGAACTCCTCCACCTCGTGGCCGCGCTCCCGTGCCTGTTCGGTGGTAAGTCCCACCGAGGCCACCTCCGGGTCGCAGTAGGTGACGCGAGGTACACCGGCGTAGTCGATTGGGGCTGGAGTGTGTCCGGCAATCTGCTCGGCCACCAAGATGCCTTCGGCGAAACCGACGTGGGCCAGCTGTAACGTCGGGATAAGGTCGCCGACGGCATAGACCCCGTCGACGCTCGTGCGGCAGTGGTCGTCCACGGTGACGTAACCGCGGTCGGTCGCTACGCCCACTTGTTCGTAGCCGAGATCGGCTGAGACAGGTCCGCGACCGACGGCCACCAACAGCAGCTCAGCGTCGATCTGAGTGCCGTTCTCCAGTGAGATCTGCACTGAGCCCTCAGAGCTGTCCCCGATCACTTTGCAGCCGGAGAACCGGACACCGGTGTGGAACGCGATACCGCGTTTTCCGAATGCGCGCTCCAGCAGCTTGGACGATGATGGCTCTTCGGCAGGCACCAGGCGTGGCAGTGCCTCCACCACGGTGACCTCGGCGCCGAAGGATCGCCAGACGCTAGCGAACTCCACACCGATTACGCCGCCACCCAGGACGACCACGGATTCGGGAACCCGGTCCATGGACAGAGCCTGGTCGCTGGTGATGATCCGCTCGCCGTCGATGTCGAGACCGGGAAGCGAACGCGGCACTGAGCCGGTGGCGAGCACCACAGCGCGTCCGGTGTAGGTGTCGTTGCCGACCGTCACGGTGGTGGCCGAGCTCAGCCGACCAATGCCGTTGACCAAGGTGATCTTGTGGCTTTTCGCCAAACCTTGTAGCCCTTTGTAGAGCCGGGAGACCACGCCGTCCTTGTAACTGTTGACCCCTGGCATGTCGATCCCGTTGAGCTGGGCGTGAACGCCGAAGGCGGCGGCGTCGCGCGTTGCGTCGGCCACCTCACCGGCGTGAAGTAGCGCCTTGGTGGGGATGCAGCCACGGTGCAGACAGGTACCGCCCAGCTTGTCCTTTTCGATCAGCGCGACGCGTAGACCTAGCTGTGCGGCGCGGAATGCACATGCGTAGCCACCGCTCCCACCGCCCAGAATGACCACGTCATAGGGCTGGCCATCGAGGGTGGGACTGCTCTGCTGCGCTTGCGTCATGGGTTCTCCTGACGTCGACGTCGGTGTGGTGCTGCTGGGTAGGCAACCATCGCGACCCTATCTTGGCATCTGCGCGAAAGCGGTGGTTATTTGGGCAGTTGGATAGAATCGATAGACATTGGGTTGGCAAAAAGACATCGCTGTCGCGAAACGCCCAGGGCTGATGACACCATGTAACGGTGCCGATCGAAGTAATCATCACCTACCTGGAGATGACGTCTCCCGATGAACTTCGTCCGGGACGCCTGCCGCCGGCGCCGGTGGAGATGGCACAAGTCGATTCGTCGACTTCCGCGGCGCTGTTGCGCTCGACTTATACCCACATCGCCGAACCTTGGGGTTGGTCGAATGTGAGCTGGCCGGAGGAACGGTGGGACGAGTGGCTGGGTCGCCATGAAAGACAGCGGTGGATTGTTCGAGTGAGTGACGCTGCGGCGGGAATGGTCGAACTCGAGGCGCAGCCCGAAGACCAGATCGAGATCGTCGTTTTCGGGCTCGTCCCGGAGTTCGCCGCGAAGGGCTTCGGTGGACACGCGCTGACTCTCGCCACCGAGTCGGCGTGGAAGGCCGAGCATGTTAGCGGAGCGTCTACTCGGCGAGTATGGCTGCATACGTCCAGCCGTGACCATCCGCACGCGTTGCCGAATTATCTACGCCGTGGGTTCCGGCCATTTCGAGTCGAACACGAGCAGCGGGAAGTTGCCCAATAGGCGGCCCCTCAACATCCGCAAGAAGGCTAGCTCGACCGGCTACACTCGCAGCGAACAGTGTTTGCTGTTGTGTCGGGAGGGGGGCGGTGCGGTCATGGGATGGTTCAAGCGTCGAGCGAAACCGGGTTCCGCGCACGCTATAACCCGCGACGAGCTGGCTCACCTGGAACAGTTTAGCCAGAGCCGTCGCGGCGTTGAGGCCTACACGGAGCCGCAGACTAACGTCACCGCGATGACGGTGGTGCTGATCGCCCACGACGGGGAATGGACCCGACGCAGGATCGGCAGCTCCGAGCAGGCGGCCAAGCTTGCCGAAAGGCTCGCGATCCCGATCTACGATGTGGCGGCCGTGGGTTATCCGTCGCGTATGCGGGAATGGACCCGCCGCCAGAAAGAACTCAAAGACGCGGGGTAGCACGCCTTCGCTACTACTTCATGGCGCCGATACGCTCGATCACCTCGACGAGGGTACGCACGGGAACGCCGGTGCCACCTCCCGGAGTGAAGCCGTGGGGGCCACCAGTGTTGTAGGCGGGGCCGGCGATGTCGATGTGTGCCCACGCAATGTCGTCAGTGACACATTCGGCGAGGAACAGGCCACCTTGCAGCATCTGCCCGGCTCGGTCGTAGGAGCTGTTGATCTGTGAGAAGTCACCGATGGCCGAGTCCATGCCGGATCGGACGTCCTGCGCTAGGGGCATCTGCCACATCTGTTCGCCGGTCTGTTTTCCCGCATCGATGATGTGCTGGCAAAGCTCATCGGTGCCCATCAGGCCGCAGATCCGATGCCCCAGCGCAATGATCTGACCGCCGGTGAGGGTGGAGGTTTCGATGATGTAGTCGGGTCGATCTTGGCAAGCCCGACCGATGGCGTCGCCGAGGACGAGGCGACCCTCGGCGTCGGTGTTGAGAATTTCCACCTGCTGCCCGCCGTACAGGGTGATGACATCACCTGGCCGGTACGCCGAGCCGCCGGGCATGTTCTCGGCGATAGGCACGTAGCCAGTGACTCGCACCGGCAGCTGTAGCTCGGCGATCGCTACCACGGTCGCGACAACGGCAGCGGCGCCGGCCATGTCTGACTTCATCTCGTGCATCTTCGCGCTGGGTTTGATCGAGATACCGCCGGTGTCGAAGGTGATGCCCTTGCCGACCAGCGCCACGTGAGCATGGTCGTGACCGCTGCGTGGTTGGTAGCTGAGTGTCACTAGCCGCGGGCCGGCATCCGAGCCGCTACCTACGGCAGTGATTCCGCCATAGCCTTGTCCCTTGAGTTCGGTGTCGTCTAGTACCTCGACGGTTAAGCCCGCCCGCGTGGCAAGTGCCAGAGCAGCCTGGGCGAGGTCGTCGGGTCGTAGATGATTCGGCGGGGTGTTCACCCAGTCGCGCACTTGGTGCACGGCTCGGGCCAAGATCATGGCTCGGGTTAGCTCGGCGCGGGCTTGCCCGGCTTCGTAGGCACTCACGATCGCGATGTCGGTGACGGGCGCCCGGTAGTTTGCGGACTGGAGAACCTTGTCGGATTTGTATGACGTGAAGTCATAGGAGGCCAAGGCGGCACCCTCGGTCGCGGCGTAGGTCAAGGCGATGTCGCCGTCGGTCAGCGCGACCGCTACCCGATGTGTGCCGGCAAGTGCGCGAATAGCCGCGCCCGCGGCATCGCGTATGACTGTGGGTGAGACGCCATCCTGGCCTCGCTCACCGAGCCCGACGGCGGCGATCACCGGCGCGACCGTGGCACCGAGCGTGGCGAGCTTAACGACCTGACCACAAGCCCCGGTGGCGCCGAGGTGCCGCAGTGTCTCAGCGAGCTTGCCAGCGAGTGCGACGTCGATGCTGGCTGCATCGGGGCACAACTCGACTCCTTTTTCGTCGGCGGTTATGCCGATGACTACCGCGTCGACATCGAGAGCGGCCAGATCGTGGTCTGATGAAATGTGCGTGAGGTTAAGCTGCGAGAGGTTAGGCGACACCGGGAACTCCGAGCTAGGCGAAAGTCGATATGGGTATTAGGACACCGCGGGCAAACCGGGAAGAAAGCCCATTACCGCCCGTTAGGGGTGGACAGTCCTCATGCTACGCCGGGTCACTGCGCGGTACGTTCTGCGTATGGTTCCCGCTCAGCACAGCCCGCTGCACGAGTCGCACGTGACGTTAGGAGCGAAGTTCGCCGACTTCGCCGGTTGGCAAATGCCACTGCAGTATCGGGAGGGTGTACTTGCCGAACATGCTGGGGTGCGTGAGCGAGTGGGCATTTTCGACGTGTCGCATTTGGGCACGGTCTGGCTTAGTGGCACAGGTGCCGCGGCCTTCGCCAATGAATGTTTCACCGCCGATCTAGATCGAATCGGGGCCGGCAGAGCTCAGTACACCCTCTGCTGCAATGACAGTGGCGGTGTAATCGATGACCTGATCGTCTATCGGTTCTCCGACGATGAGCTGTTGTGCGTGCCGAACGCCGCGAACACTCCTCAGGTCGCACAGCGCTTGGGCGCCGCGGCGCGCAGCGACGTGCGGGTACGCGACGATCACGGGGCGCACGCGATCATCGCCGTGCAGGGGCCCAACTCGGCGCAGCTGCTACAAGATGTAGGGCTGCCGGCGCCGGATGTGTACCTTGGCTTTCGGCTTGTCCATTTCAATGTGATTGGCGGCAGGGTCATGGTCTGTCGCAGTGGCTACACCGGAGAACGCGGCTATGAGCTGGTGGTGGATGCAGCGATGGCGACCCCGCTCTGGGATGCGTTGTTGCGGGGGGGAGAACCCCTTGGTGTCCGGCCATGCGGATTGGCTGCACGGGACACGCTGCGTACCGAGATGGGCTATCCGCTGCATGGGCACGAGCTGACCGCCGAGATCACCCCCCTGGAGGCCGGGCTGGGCTGGGCCATTGGCTGGAACAAGCCCGCCTTTTGGGGGCGTGCCGCGCTCGTGGAGCAGCGCCGTGCCGGCGCGCCGCGTCACGGCGTCGGGTTGACATTGCCGCCCGGTGCGATCGCCCGCCCCGGGATGTCGGTGCGGGCACATCCCGGAGCTGACGTCATAGGAACGGTAACCAGCGGCACCTTCTCCCCGACCTTGCGCGCCCCCATCGCGCTTGCGTTATTGACCGCAGCTGACTCGGCTGGTGAGGCGCAGTCGCGCGCTACGGTGAGTGTCGATATTCGCGGCCGCGCAGTCGAGGCCAAGGTGACCACGCTCCCGTTCGTTGCGACGCAGGGCTTGCGGTAACCGCGTTACCAAGGACGTGGCCTCACTACGGGCGGGTATCACCAATTACGTGGCGTCACCGTTTCGTCCGCGGCGGGCTCGTCTGGCTCGGACACCACGAAACCTTTGTTGCCGTCGCTGTAGCCGGTCTCATAGCCGGCTTCACCACCGTGGGAGTAGTTACCGTCATCCACACTGACAGGTATCTGGCCCTGGTCTGTCACCGAGTCGCTGGCCGGTTTATCGGCCTGCTCTTCGGCTAGCCGAGAATTCCAAGATCGAGGAGTGGCCTGTTCGTGGGCCGTCACGCCGTAGCGGTCGGCCTCGGCGTAGCCGTCCTGCTCGGCAAGGTCCATGCCCTGTTCGAGCGGATCTACCCCGAGCGCGTCCTCGTCGGTTGATTCGCTGGTTTCTAGTTCCTCAGCTTCGTTGGGGCTGTACTCGGTCATAGTTCCTCCTCAAGCTGCTGAGTATGCCACTCTTCCATATTGGCTGTTCCTGAGAAATAGCCGCTGAGTTCCCAGATCACCGGCCATGCCTGAATACCTTCCAGTTTCTCGTGGGGCTGGCCTTCAGCTCAGGGCGCCGTGTCGGCGAAGCAGGTCCGTTACCTCGGGCAGATCGCGAAAGGCCGCCGCGACGTCGGCCGGAGTGGCGACGCGGTGGGCCATGCGTCGCATGTAGTCGCGCAGCGCGGCATCGAATCGGCCCGCACCTACCTGTTCCCGACCGGCGAGCAGCACTGCGGCGCCCTGATCGTAGACGCCTTCCACGTACTGTTCGTCTCTGCTCGCCCAGAACTCCATCGGCTTGCCGAGCGTGCCTACGAGTTCGCTGGAGATGTCAGATAGCTGATACTCGTCTTCCTGTCCGGCGACGACAGCCTGCGCGAAGGTGGTAAACGATTCGTCGAGCCATGGGTCGCGGGCTTGGTTGTTGCCAACCAGCGAGTAGAACCATTGATGGGCGACCTCATGCGCGACGAGCGACGGGATTTCCTCGGGCTGTTCGTCGGCGAACTGGATCGCGGTGGGAAACTCGAGGCCATCGCTCTCCGCCGGGATGATCGACGCCCACAAGTCGGTGTATGGGTAGGGCCCTAGTAGGTCAGTCAGCTTCCTGAGCTTGGCGGCGATCTCGTCGGCCCACCTCTCGCCGGACACCTCAGTTCCCGAGCTTGGGGTTCCGACATGCAGTAGCGTGTTGCCAACTCGTTTCTCCACGACGTCGAAGTGGCCAACGGAAACTGCCACATCGCGCACCGCCTCAGCGGTGAATCGGTGCGCTATGCGACCGGGTGCGGGTGTACTGGTGCCGACCGCGGCACCAGTACCGAGCACCTGCTGACCTTCGGCTGCGATTACCGTGAGCGCGGCAAGTTTGAAGTCCTCGCTGGTGACCCTCTCCCCGTACTGGTCGGCAGCCGGATCGCGTGTCCAGCCCTCGCCGCCGACCCAGGCCAGTAAGGGAAAAGCGGTACCGAACCACGCGATACTCTCCGATGACGAATACCCCACTCGATTGTCGGCATCCGCGCCAAGGGTCACTCGAAAACTCAGATCCGCGCGCAGCTTAGTGCCGGCTGCAACGCACGTCCGTAGCGGCAGTTCGACGAGGGTGCCAGGCGTGCCCGCCGGCGCGGCAGCGCTTTCCACTTTCGGTGTGACCACCGTGCCGTCGACCGTGGCTGCGCTGATCTCCATCGAGGCTCCGGTGGCGGGCTGGTTCGGCCAGGCCCGGAATACCAGCTCGCAGACCGGCCGGTCCGGGGTGAACAGCACTGATTCCGATCCGGTCAAGGTACGCAGGTCCGGCGCCACGTCGAATGTCAGCTCGACTACCGGACGCTGTGCCACGGCATTGGGCCATGCCGGAGCGGGGCCGGAATCGCTGGTGCACCCGGCGACGCCGGCTAGGAGCGTCAGCAGGATCACGAGCACGCGACACTGGCCGCATTTGGTGGTCATCGAGATCGAGATTAGCGGTGTGAGACGCGTCGCCTCAGAGCACGTACGGGGGCGATCGGGCTAGCGCAAGTTATCGTGCCGTCCACGGAGATCACTGCGTTCGCCGACTTCTCTTAGAACCATTGGCGTACGGTTTTAGAGCCCGAACCCATTGAATGCGTGAACCGCGAAGGGCATTGTCAACAACAATGCAGGGCAACACGCGAACGGGTTACCCCACACAGGACGTGACTGGCGATTTATCGCAATAGCCATGAGGCAGGTAGGAATAAAATGAGCGAGGATAAGAAATTCGTAGTGGTGTTGAATAAGAGTTATGACCTCACGCGTCTGGTTTCAGGCTTGGGTCATGTGACGGCCGGGCTAGTGGCAAGCCTGAATGACAGAACCAGCGACTTGAGCCTCGTGGAGTATAAGTCGGCGGATGGCGAGGTCTATCCGTGGATTAGTGATTGGCCTTTCATTATTCTGCGTGGCGGCGGCGGGCAGATTCAAACCTTCCGGACTAATCTCCGATTCCATAGTTTGCCATGTGTAGCATATATCGACACAATGCTTGAAGGTGGATCGGAGGCTCAACAGGCGGCGACAGCCTCGAAGTCTTCCGATCAAATAATACCGCTTGCCGTTTCCACTTTCGGAGAGCGGAGCGTAATTGACGAGATGACGAAGAAATTTTCTCTATGGCGGTGAGTAGCCCTAAGCTCGGTGGCGATGGGGTGTTTCTCCAGCAGTTCGCCATGCGACGTAGCATGCTCCCCTTGCGTATCAGAGGCCGTGGGACAGACAACGTCCGGTAACGGCGAGCAGCCATGGCCACACGCGCGAACACAACCATGCAGAAACCTGAGGGATGCGCCACCCACGCTGCGGCCGCTACCTCATCTTCGGCGGTGTCGGCCAGATGGGGGCCAAATATTGCGGTTTCTCCGAAGGTTGGACTGCTGCAACGCTGGAGGTCTGGGAAATGGCCGGCTGGCTGCTGATCGGCGCAGAAGGGGTGGGCACTCGACCGACCTTCTACCGCGCGCGGATTTTCCGGCACACTCGCGTGGAGTATCGGCATGGAGATTAGGCTCAGACATCAACCAAGGCAACTCAGTCGGAGCTTAAGAGCTAGGGCTCGCTTGATGACTGGCCTACTGCGGTACTTCGCAGTCGTAACAGCCCCCGAAGGGGAGCCGGAAGGTATTTGGTGGGCGATACTGGGTTCGAACCAGTGACCTCTTCCGTGTCAGGGAAGCGCTCTACCGCTGAGCCAATCGCCCGCGCGAGGCGGAGGCGGGAATCGAACCCGCGTACAGGGCTTTGCAGGCCCTTGCCTGAACCACTCGGCCACTCCGCCAGAAACTTTTCAGAGCCATTTACCAACCGGTGCGGTAGGTAAAGCCGGACTGTGGCGGTCTGGCCCCGTGAAGAATCCCTCACGAGAGCGGACGACGGGATTCGAACCCGCGACCCTCACCTTGGCAAGGTGATGCTCTACCACTGAGCCACGTCCGCAGTACACAAACCCTGCTCCGGATCTAGCACCGGATCGGTGTGCGGGTAAGACTCTAGCCAGTCCGTGTTCGATCATCAAACCCGGGGTTATCGCGCGTCGGCGTCTGGCGCGCGCAACAAGTTGGCCAACGAGGCGTCTATGTCGATGTAGTGCTCTTCCAACCCGGCGGACACGCACCCGTAGCAGCGATTGAGGAACCGTTCCACCACTGTTCGAGGTGCCTCAAACAGTGCGTAGCCGTCCGGGGAACACAGTGCCAGCGCCACCGAGCGTCGCCCGTGCGCGTACCACGGCCAAATTCGCACATCGCCGTGGCCGGAGGGAGCGTTCAAACCATCGGCGAGTAGCTCGCGGGAGAAGGTCCAGGAAATGTCTCCGCCGGCGTCGGAAGACTCGGCGGTACAGCTGGGAACAGACGGGGATGCGACGGATGTGTCGTCGTTTTCGCCTGGACCGACATGAGCGGGCGCCTGGTTGGGGCGCAGGTGAAAGACGACATGCACTGCGTACGGGTCGCTGCCCGAATAGTGGAGAGTGGCCGAGACCGAGACGGGTTTGCCGTCGGGGGAGATAAGCCGAAGCCCAATATGCACCTCGACGTCGCTAGAGCGGTAGCTTCCCATCACCACACCTCATGTTTCGAGGGCATCTGTTATGAGAGCATCTACATGGACCACAATTAGGTCAAATGTGATCGCGAAGACGATCCCTACTGATGCACCATTTGCGACATTGCATCCACTGTGTTCAACGAGACAACTTCCGTTTGGTGGTGGCCAGAGTCGGCTTAAATCGCTGAATTCGAATCCAATTCCCGGCCACTCGGCTACGACGGGGATGCGACGCCGGGGTGAACTGGTTTTGGACATACCTACAGTCGGATCCAGCGGTGGTTCGGCCGCGCGGTATGGTTGACCGGATCGGATCTAGAGTTATCCACGGTGCCCGCCCACAGTGTGGTCGCATGGGGCTCTCCGCCGAACGCCTTCCGTGAGGAGTCGTGTCCTGACCGCATCGGATGACACACTCGTAAAGAACGTCGAACTGGCACAGCCCGGCGCGCTCGATGAGCTGTATGGCAAATACGGCCGTATGGCCTACGCTCTCGCGCTGCGTATCATCGGAGACGAAGGTTTCGCCGAAGACGTTGTGCAAGAGGTATTCCTAGGTTTATGGCGCAATCCCGGCGGCTTTAACTCTTCCCGTGGCAGTTTCGCCAGCTGGCTGTTGTCCATCACCCATCACAAAGCTGTGGATCTCGTGCGTCGCGAAGAGGCGGTACGTCGTCGCCGGGACGCACAACGTAACCAGATGAGTCTGGATTTGGGGCGCTCGGGTGAGACGGTAGCGGTTGACGAGCAGGTAATGGCATCGCTACGACGTCAGCAGGTGCGCGGCGCGCTACGGGAGCTACCTGCCCCCCAACGCGAGGCGCTGCTGCTTGCCTACTTCGGTGGCTATACCCAGGCCGAAGTCGCATCCATGACCAAGGCGCCGTTGGGCACCGTGAAGACTCGCATGGTCGCCGGTATGCGCAAGCTTGCCTCCGCGTTGAGCGACGGTTTAGCAGGCCAAGATTCCGCGAGAGATAACGGTGGGCATAGACCAGACACCGGCACATCGAGAGGGGGTGCCCTATGAATCCGATCCCTCCCGCACTTCCTGAAGACCACGAGCCGTTTGTCGAGCTCGCGGCCGGCTGGGCACTGGATACCCTCACGGACACAGATCAGGCCACCTTCGCCCAGCACCTACCCGAGTGCCCCCCGTGCCAGCGCACAGTGGTCGAATTCTCGGAGGCACTTACCGCGGTGGCTGTACAGGCGCCCGACGTTGCGCCGCCGCCGACCTTGGGTGAGCGTATCCGTGCGATTGCTATGGAGAGCGCCCCCGATACGACGTCGGTGCGGTTGGCCGACACGGCCGGAAATACCGTCGGTCGGGTGCTGGTGCACGGTGATCAGCTACACGTCATCGCTGAGGGATTGCCACGTAATAAGGCCCACAAGAGCACATACGTGCTGTGGTCGCTACCACATGGCGAGGGAGCCCCGCCACGTGCTCTGACGCCGTTCGACGTCAATCGTGATGGTGCGACGCTTGGCGGTGCCGGCAGGCTGGGCACGGAGTTCGCGAGCATCTCGGCCTTCGCGGTGAGCATTGAGCGTGGCCGCACCATGCCGAAGACGCCGGCAAAGGTTGTGGCCAGCGGTGCGGTGGGTGGCGAGGCTCGCTAGTGGTGATGCACATCGACTCCGGCGCCGACAAGCAGCAGCGACGGTTCCCGCCTGCGTTCGATCCCGCGCGCCACGATGACACCGTGCTGGAATCGGTGGCGCACCGTTATCGATTCCTCGATCGGATACGGCTGCACCCGGTGCTGGGCTGGATATATCGCCTCGCCGTTGGTGTCGTCGGAACCGTAGTACTGGTCGTAGGGTTGATCATGGTTCCGGCACCCGGCCCGGGCTGGCTAGTGGTCTTTGCGGGCCTAGCTATTCTGGCTAGCGAGTTTTCGTGGGCAAAGCGGCTGCTCGACTACGGGCGCGCGAGGTTCGCTTCGTGGATGCAATGGGTGAATCTCAAGCCGCTCTGGCTGCGGTGTTTGATCGGTGTGGCAGGTCTGCTTTTCCTTGCATGTTTGCTGCTGGCAAGCCTGTACCTGAGTGGCTGGCGGGGCGCGCCGTTCACGTTATTTTCCGTTAGCTGAGAGCGGTCCGAGGATGTTTCGCTAGCTGGCAGGCACACGCCACGGCAGCTGCGCAGATCCGGTATGGTGGGGATCCCGCAAGGGCGATTGGCTCAGTGGTAGAGCGCTTCGTTCACACCGAAGAGGTCACTGGTTCGAACCCAGTATCGCCCACCAGGACGAACCCGCAGCTCAGAGTCTTTTCTTGAAGAATTTCGGGCGCCTTCGTGCGTGCTAGACACCGCAGAGTCAGCGAAAAGTCAGCAAGGATCATCAGTTGAGTCCAAGGCATCCAGAATGCGGTCGTGATTGTTGGTTCGCCGAGTGTAGAGGTCCAGCGTCGTCGATGATCGTTCGTGACCCATCACCCGCTGAACCATGTTCACGGGTACCCCATCGTCCACCAGCCACGTTGCGTACGAATGTCGGAGATCATGAAATCGCAACAATGGTGGCAACCCGGCTCGATGTAATGCCGGTTTCCATACCCGCGAACGAAACAGCGAACGGCGGAGTGGTTTGTCGACCGAGTTGGCGAAAACGGGCGCGGCCGCAGGGGTTGGGAACTGGTCGAGGTGGCATCGGATGATCGACACTAGCCAGGTAGGCAGCGGAACTTCTCGCCGACCGGCCCCGCTCTTGGGATATGGCTTGAACGATGTGTGCCCACCCACCTCGACCACGGTGCGGATAACTCGCAGGGTCCGATTATCCAAATCAAGCGCATCAAACCTAAGCCCAGCCGCTTCGCCCCATCTCAGGCCCGCACCCGCTGCGGTTGCGACGATGGCGCGGTAGCGATCCGATATAGCCGGTAACAGCTTTGACACCACCTCCTCGCGGCTGAGAATCTGGTCCTCGGAATCTTGCCGGCGCCGTTTGGGTAGTCGAATCCCCTCACATGGATTAAAAGCGATTAGACGGTTGCGTAGTGCGGAACGCAGCACTGCGGACGTAATCCGATGCGCCTCGGCGACAGTAGCCGGAGACCGCCGAGTACCTAACTCAGAAACCCACGTTTGCACAGACATATGGTCGATCTTCGCGAGGGGCCAATCGCCCCATCGTGGCAAGACGTGGGTCCGCATAATCGAAATGTCCCGCGCCTTTGTTGTCAGCTCATCATTGCGACTAGCAAGCCACTGGCGAGCATGATTGCCGAACGACACTCGACCGGCATGTGGGTCGACATATAAGCCGTGAGTCAGCGAGGTGTCGAGATTGGCCAGAAAACGCTTAGCATCCCGCTTTGTTGTGAACGTCTTGGCTCGTTGCCGACCAGATGGTTCGCGCCAATTAGCCCGATAGTTGCCTTTGGAGGTTCGAGATACGAATGACATATCACGCCCCCGTCGGCGTCTCGTTGAGCCAAGCATGGAAGAGGTTTCGTGGCACAATCCAGCGTCGACCGAGCCGTCTAGCTGGAATTTTGCCAGCGCGGACGAGCGCGTAAGCGAGGCTGGCACCGAGCCCAAGGCGGGCCGCGACCTGACGAACGGTGTAGATGTCAGCGGCGTTGAAGTCGTTGAGCGAGATCGGATCGGTGGCTAGGAAGCCGGATAGCGTGGCCATCATTTACATCCCCTTTCAGATGTCAAGAAGCGATGGATTGTTGGCGCTTGCGGCGGGTTGTCGTTCGCGGGCGGCGGCCGCCGCTGCTGCGGCGAGTGCTGCGTCGGCGGTGGTTTGCCAGCCGGTGCCGTGGTAGGTCCAGTCGCCGAGTACAACGTTGGCTTGTTCGCTGTGCTGGTCGGAGAGGTCGCCGGGTTCGGCGGCTGTGGGGTTTGCTCCCCGGATGGCGGCGGTGCGTCGAGCGTTGCGTAGCCGGGTCAGGGTGGTGGAGTAGTAACGGGATTTGGTGGAGAAGTGGCCGCCGAAGCCGTATTGGTGGGCACCACGGCGTAGGCCGTCGTAGGAATCAGATTCGCCATCGGCGGCGGGAAGTGAGGGGCGTCCGAGGGTCCATGCGGCATCGACCAGCCTGGCGGTGTGGGAACCGTCGGGGTCGGCGTAGCGGTCAACGGTGTCAGGTGTGAGGCGTCCGGTGGCCAGTCCGGTGATCTCGGTGGACTTGGTGGCATATTTGGCGAGGTATCCGGCGACGTGGTTCTCGGTGAAGTCGCTAGCCAGTCCGGTGCGAATTATGCGAACGTCGATCTGCCTGCCCCATTGCACGGTCCACCCGTTGAAGCGGTCGGGATGTGGCGGTGTTTGCAGAGCCGCTGCGGCAACAGTCTGTTTGACCACGCCTTTAAACACTTCAGCGGTGACGCATGCCGGTGGCGACAGGATCTCCGATGGCTGATCGGGATCGTGACCGTCGAGGCGGAGTAGGGCGTGGATGTGAACCAGACCACGGTGCTGAAATTCGGCGACTTTCGCGAACCGGACTTTGACATGTGTACCATGCGCGCGGGCGGCTTTGGTCAGGGCGCGAGACCAGGCGATGGTGGTGCGCGCCCATAGCTGGGGGACAAAGTGATTAAAGATCACGTGCCCGTTGTGGTCATAGCACTCAGCGCACAGTGGCTTGCCGATACGCGTGTCGCTTTCGTGGTGGCGGGCAGCGCAATACAACGGCCTGCCGTGCTGACACACCGGTTTGGTGCGAAAATACGGCGCGCATGCGGTGACGGGTCCACCACGTTTGCGCTGTATCCGGGTGTGCACGGGACCGAAGGACGGTGCGGTGAGAGTGAGAAATATGGCCGGGTGGGAGGCGACGGATTCGGGTACGCCTTTACCGCCCGCGAGGCCGGCTTTGATGAGCTGATAAGTGTCGTACTTGTACAGCTGCGAACAGGCAGGGCAGGCTCGTTCCCGGCGATTCCCGCACGGTTTGTAGGCGATCCCGCCAGGCAACTGGGAGGTGTCGAAATGGCTTACGACTTCGCCGGTAGCGGCGTTCACGATGGTGGACGTTCCAGCTAGGCGGATCGGGCGGGTGCAACCCTTCGCGTTACTAGCGGCTTTGAGCCAACCGCCGAAGTCCGAGGTAGCACGTTCGGCGAGCCCACTGGCACGCGCCAGGACTTCAGCCGTGGGGGCCGATGATCGCTGTGTGACTATGCGGGCGCCGCTGAAGGCACGCGCGATGTGCTCCTGTGCGCGGACATGCTCCTTGCTCCGATGCGGCGGGGAGAGGTCGATCCCGGCGAGATTAGCTAACAGTTGTAGCGCCGTCGCGGCTGTTTCAGACATGTCGGTACCTCCCCTCGAATAGAAAAAGCCATGAGCGTAAGCAATGTGCGAAATGACTACTGCCTGCGTGATTATTAGCAGATGCGTTGGTAGTAATCAGGATGGCGGGATTGCCACCACTTCAAGTTCTTCTCAGCATCCTGTAGCTGGTTGTAAACCTCGTTCGGGCAGTAGTCAGGATGGTATTTTCTGTACTCGCGGTATGCTCTTCTGTGCTCTGCTTTAAGCCGTAACGCTTCGGCCTTTTTCTTGCTGTCAAACACTTTGCCTCCCATTGGGCACGGCATCAGACTTGAAGTTTTCAGGCTTCTCGTGCTGGATTACAACAGCTGTTTCATGGGAAGCTGCCAACAGTCGTGCTTCAGGCATGACATTTCACGATGCGCTTCTCATGGCAGGTTCCATTCTTTTAATGACGGGTATTTCTAATCAATATCTTTCGCCCGAGTAACTTGTGTTGTGCGGTCAGCTTTAGCGCCTCGACTCGTGAGGCGACCGTGAAGGTTTTCTTGAATCCTGATCTTGTTGTCACGATCACTAGTAATTTGGTTGATGATTTACTATTTATGCTGTTCGTCTCCTTTGGTGTTTTTGTCGGTGCAATTGCCATAGCTATGCGGTGATGAGGACACCTTCGGGTTCGGCTGAGACGTTTCGCCCGGTGAGGTCGTCCCACGATGCGGCCAAATGTGCGTGTTGCCTGGCGATGGTTTCTGCGTGGTTGGTGGTGACGTGAACTGATCGGGCTCTATGCCACATGCCCGATGTGGTCGCGGTAATAGCGACTCCGGCCTGGTCGGCGGCTATCTCTTGGGCGGCGTCGAGGGCGTCGGGGGTGAGGTCACCGAGGGCCATTTTCGCGGTTTCGGTGTCATTGACGCGGTGACAGATGCGGCCCGATAGTTGTGCGCGTAGGGCGGTGACACCGGGTCCGAGATCGGAGCCGACGCGTTGGCCTGCTACCACTAGGTACACGCCGAAAGCACGGCCCAGTTGCGCGAGGCGAAGCAGTCGGGTCGAGGTGGTGGTGATGTCGTTCTTCTCGGCCGATGACCCTGCTAGATACAGCTCGGCGACTTCATCGATGAGCACCACAATTGGCGTCGGGCGTTTGATGGGGTCGAGGTCGAAAATGTTTCGGGCACCCGATACCCGGCATAGGACCATGCGGTGCTCGATGAAGTCGATGAGGTCACCGAGCAACTGGACGCATTCACTACGCTTTGTGGCGATCTTCGACATGCGTGGGGTGTAGGGGGTGAATTCCACGCCGCCTTTAAGGTCGAATCCGACCAGTGCGAGGGGCTGCGGGGCGAGTTCGCAGATGAGGGCGTTGAGCAGGGTGGATTTACCCGATTGGGTGGCGCCGACAATCAACCAGTGCGGGATGGTGCGGAAGTTGAGCACCCACGGCATACCTGTTTCGAGTCTCCCGACAGCTGCGGTCAGGAACTCACGGGCCGGTGGGGTGTTCGTAGTCGATATGTCGCGTAGGGGATCGAAAACCGTCACCGAGAGCCCGACACGTCCGGGGGCTATCGCGTCAACTCGGACGGAGTGGACGCGCCACGAGTGGGCCAGCGACGACGCGGCGTCTTTGATGTCGGTCGGTGTCTGTCCGGCGATCAGAACGAGGTGGGTACGGAAGCCGTAACGGTGCGCTCTGGGTAGACCTAGCCGCGGGTAGTGCACCACAGGCCGGCCGAATCGTTTCCCGGTGCGTGTGAGACCGCATCCTTGGGCGACCTCCAGCCACCGCCGGTGCAGAGTAAATAGCCGCCATGGGTAGCCGAACATCAGCCACCACGTCATCGGTGCCACTCGCGACACCACTGCCTTGGCTACGAAAACGACGGTGGCAAGGACTGCGATGGCGACCAGTGTGGTGGTCATGCTGCCCTCGATTCGGCGGTGAAGATCGGTAGCGACGGTTGCCGCACGCAGCTGGCGCACAACCCCCGATGCAGGTGCGCAGGGTGTTGCAGGACACGACAGCCGACGCAACGGCGACGACGGCAACGCGGAGTTGCGTTCGCGTGGGCAGGGGTCGGTTTCATGTCTGCTGCCGCTGAACGCTGATCGCGTGGGTGTGTAGTGCGATGGTCGCCGAGGGGTGGCGGTAGCGCCGCCGAAACCGGGAAGGGACATTGACTCGGAAGCCTTCAAGTTCCCGAGCGGTGTCGTGTGGGGTGAATACCCGAGCGGCAATGCGGTCGAGGAGCCGCGATAGTGGCCCCGGTGACACCAGTACGGTGGCGCAGGTGTGTTCTAGGATGCTCATTGCCACTACTCCTTCCAGCAGGTTGGACGTGTGGAAGACGCAGGGCCGGGAACTATCCGCCAAGACTGACCCGGCCCCGCGTCGCCCCCTTTTACGCAGCGGCTGATGCCTTCTGTGAGCCGTTGCTGGTACTGGTCGAGCTACCGCCAGTAGCGGGCTTAGGGGAGCGGAGCCCGGATGCTCGCAAGGAGTAAGCGACCTTGAAGCGGCCCTGCATCACCTCGGTGACATACGGGGTGATCGACAAACCCTCAAACTCCACCGCCGGGAACGGGTTATCGCCCACCGGAGCGGGCGGAATCGGCTGATGCTTAGCGGCGAGTTTGACCTTCACCGACTTCGACGCGCCCTTCGCCTCCGGGTCGGCATCCAACACCGTGATCTGCCAAAGCAAACGATCCTGATCATCGAACTGCTGAGCACCACGTTGTCCATCGACGAAGCCATACATCGGCTCCACCTCAGACGTCACATACGCCCCATGTGGGAACACCTGACCGAACTCCACTGGAATCGGACCACGAACAGCCATAACAAACACTCCTTCGGTAGGGATGGCCGCCTGAGCCACCTCAGATACTTTCACCTAGCCACACTAAGCTAGCTGGCTAGCTATGTCAACCTAGCTTATAGCTAGCCAGGTCGGTTACCCTGTCCGTATGAACAAGGAGTTGGAGGGGGCGGAGCCGCGATACCTTCAGGTTGCTCACGCCCTGCGCGAAGAAATTTATGAGGGGTTGCACCAGGTAGGCGATCAACTTCCCGCCATCCAGAAGATCGCGGATACGTACCGGGTTTCGCACATGACCGTGAAGCAAGCCCTCGGCGTGCTCAGGACGGAAGGGTTGATCACCTCGCAGCCTGGCGTCCGTGCTTACGTCAGAGAACTGCCCAATCCTGAAGCGCGTGGCTCTCTTTCGGAACAACTTGTAAACCTTCGAGGGCAAGTTCATGAACTTGCGACGCGTGTCCAAAAACTTGAAATTCATAGCACCAAGTCAACGGTTTCAATGCGGGATTGAACATGCGGTGCCGATGCACGAGTAGTGCACGTCCCATGCAGCCATAGTGAGTGTGTCGTCACTGGTCGGAGGGATAAGCGTGAACATCGTTGACTCGTGGAGCGGGCGTAAGGCCTGTTGCTTACAGGCCGCCTTTCGGATGAGCAACGAAGGCTTCGCGGGACATCTTGGAGTAGCAGTGCGCACGGTGGCTGCGTGGCACAGTAAGCCCGAACTCGTGCCAAAACCAGAGATGCAACAAATTCTTGATGCAGCACTAGAAGGTTCCACCGTAGAAAAAGCAAAGCGCTTCGAGACAATACTTAAGGCCGTAGATGTAAATGTAATTGCTGGTTCGCGACAGATAAGCAATGCCCATGTGCTACAAGTAGCTGTAGCTGTGGTGGTAAAAGAGAATGATGTATTGCTAGTGCATAGGCGTGAAGATGTCAAAGGTATAAATTGGCAGTTTCCCGCCGGAATCGTAAAGCCGGGGAACCTTCCCGGCAAAGTTGCGATCAGTGAAACCCTGGCAGAGACCGGGATACATTGCTCTGTCCGAGAACAAATTGGCGATAGGCTTCACCCTAAAACTGAGGTACACTGCCTATACTTTATGTGCGATTACCTCACTGGCGAAGTTGCGAACAATGATCCGATTGAGAATATAAGTGTAATTTGGGTACCGCTTAACCGTCTAACAAATTTTGTTCCTAAGCAGGCAATCTACCCCCCAGTCATGGAAGCCTTGGAAGATCGATCTTGATGAAGAAATCACTATCTAGCAATCTTCCTATGATAGCTGCGGCCATCATAATTCAAGGAGAGGATCTACTCCTTGTAAAGCGTCGTGTTGCGGAAGAATCGCTTTCCTGGCAGTTTCCAGCTGGCGAGGTAGAGTACGGCGAGAGCATCGAAGTGGCGGCAGTGCGTGAAACCAGAGAAGAAGTAGGCCTGGATGTTTCTCCGCTAAAGGTGTTGGGGCAGCGTATTCATCCGAATACGGGGCGACATATAGCCTACGTTGCATGTGAAGTATTAAGTGGAGAAGCGCATGTCGCCGATGAAGACGAGTTAATGAAAGTAGCGTGGATTGCGCTAAGTGAATGTCGTAACTATGTTCCCTATGGGTTTGCACCTATAGTCGAGGACTACCTTGACGCCACCTTAAGTTCAAGTTAATGGCTTAGCTACGGCTCGATTCCTGCTTTTCTCAGAAACGCTATGGGGTTGGTAGCGTTTCCGTTATTGGCTGGTGAGCTGGTGTGGACTTCAAAGTGTAGGTGGGGTCCGCTGGAGTTCCCGGATGATCCGACGATGCCGATTGGTTGGCCTGCTTGGACTTGTTGCCCTACACGTACGTCGGGGCGACGTTGCATATGACAGTAGCGGGTGATGATGTTGCCCTTGTGTTGGATTTCGACGTACCATCCGCATCCGCCGACACCGGTGCCGCCGTCGATATTGCAGTTGCCGTTACCTGAATCACAGATGACGACGATGACCTTTCCGGCTGCTGCGGCATAGATGGGGGTATTTTTCGCGGCGGTGAGGTCAACTCCTGCATGCAGGCGGCCGCCACGTGGACCGAAGGGGCTACCGACCTTATATTTGCCGGCGGGGAGTGGGAAAGTCCAACCACCTGCAATGAAATTTGGTGTCGCCGCATACTTCGATACGCGGGAGAGTACAAGTTTCGGGTAGTCATTCGCTTTGCCGCTAGGCGGTACGCCCCGGTTGTCACTGACACATCCGCGTCCGCAGAAGTAGGCTGCTAGCGCAACCTCGATAATGTCGCCTTGAATGTTTCCATCTTCTATTTGCTGTGCTGCCCAGGAAGCGTTGGAACACATGAGCTTGCCTAAGGCGATGATCGCGTCTTCAGGATCGAGTGGGCTGCTGGTGCCGTCGTTGTCGTAGTCGCCACCCCAGGTTTTCCAGGCGGCATCTTGGAACTGTGCTAGCCCTCGCGCGTTCCCGCCAGCACTCGCCGGATTTGTCGCTTCGGCATCTGGTCGCCACCTGGATTCGACATCTATCTGTGCCGCAATGAATGCAGGAGTGATCTCGTCACACAACTTGCCGGAGCGGTTGACCCATGTGACGTAAGAAGCCGGTATAGGCGCATCCGGACGAAGCGCTCCACCGGACCATGGAGACAGGTTGGCGGAAAAATTCGGTGGGGTGTCGGTGCTAACGATCGCACCTATGAGAAAGATCGGTATAGCGACCAACGCCGCAGTGATGAGGAAGCCCGTCTTGGCGGTACCAGTGGTATTCATGGCACCTCCCGTAAGTCGTCATGCTTTGAGCTGGCCCGGCCCTGCCGTCATTCGGTGGCGTCGAGGTCTTCGGTGTCGTACTCGGTGACGCGCCATAGCCCGCCGTTACCTTGTGCAAGGGTGCAGAACACGTTATGTGTCGTGGTTGGACCTTTCCAGCCTTCAGCTCCATGGGGGGTTACGTTGACTGTTGTGGCGGTCGCTTGCTGCCCTGCCACTGCGGAAAAGCCGTCTCCGATGAATGGTTCGACGGCCACGGTGGTCTTCGCGCGATGGTCAATCCATTCCTGCCAAGTGACACTGTTGCGGCCGCCGGTAGCTCCTCCGTCAGCGCCGTACGCTTGTGCAGTGAGGTAGGGACGGGTGCGACGATAGGACTCGCCCTCAGAGGTATCTTGGGTGGCGTCACGGGTGAAAATCGCCCGTGCCAGGCCTTCGCACACTTTCTGCGGATCGGCGTAATCCAGCGCGGGATCAACGGTAGCTATCGGAGCGGGGCTGGACTCTTTGCCATCGGACGATTCGCCGGAATCATTGCCACACCCGCTGGCCATCATCAAGCACGTCAGTACGGCAGCGATGAGCCCAAGCCTTCCGGTTGGTTGGAGTACGGCAGGACTGATCGAGCTGTGGCGTTCACGAAGAACCCGCAAAAATAGTGCTGTGGATAAGCCCATCGACGACCTCGTTTCGGTCTGAAGTTCGCCTTTAGACTAACCGTACGTACTGGCACCCCCGTGTACCTTGTGGATGGCGGGACCGGCGACGGGCTCCTGCGTCCAGCATCGCCGGTCCCGCCCGCTTATGGCCCGCTGAGGAGAGCGAGGTTGTGCTCTGCGAGCACGGCGTGGTTACACGGCCACTTTGAATTGCAGTCGGCGCATGCGCCGTCGTTGTCGATGTGCTTATTGATCATCTTGATGGCTAGCGCGTGGAGCTGGTTCAGACTCAGACCGCTCTTGCTATGCTCCACGACTTCGCGAGCAAGCCCTGGCAGTTTGTCTAACTGTGCTCTCATCTGCAGCGGAACAAAAATAGCCACTTGATCTCCCGAAAAACTAGGCCGTCGAAGCGACGGTCTTCCGGGGAGCGTAAGCCGGTAATAACCCGATAGCTAGAAAGTTTCTAGAGATTTCTCTAACTCTTTGGCCTAGGTTCGTTCGTAGAAATTACTCGCCATCATTAGGCACTTCTGGCGCAAGGTCGTCTATGACTCGCATGATGATTGCCCGAGCAGCTCGGCCATAGCTGGCGATAGCCGCGAACTGGTCAAATAAGTTGCTGTATAGCGCGATTTCCTGAGGCTGGGCAAGGTTTAGCTCCGCGGAGAAGGTTTCGACCATTACCCGGCCGTTGTCACGCAGCCAGAAGCCGTGCCAAGGGCCTACTACATACTGTGTCTCTGAGCCGATAATGCCGAGCCGGACGTTCGGCAAAGCCGTCAGCGAGATCAAGCGGTCAAGCTGACCAAGCATGACCTCAGGGGCACACAGGCGGAGCCGCAACGCCGCCTCCGTAATCACGAAATGGAACCGCTTGTCGGGCCGGTACAGTAACTCTTGACGTTTCATCCGAGCATGTAGTGCTTCGTTAATGTCATTGCGTACCTTGAAGACGATGACTCCCTGTGCGAGGCGCGCCCTCGCGTACTCGGCGGTTTGCAGCATGCCTGGAATAATTGTTGCCTCGAATGCGCGAAATAGCCGCGTCTTGGCATCCAGCTCGGCGATCTCGCTCTGGTGTGGCCGTAGCCCGGTGCGCAGAACGCGCTGCCACTCGGCGTGCTGTACCTCAAGGGTGTGCAGTGAAGCTAGCAAATCGTCGGTTTGAGTCTTGCTGCTCGTAGCGCGAGTCCATGCTCGTATGTCGTCATCACTTGGTGCCTGACGGCCATTCTCTAGTTTGGATATTTTGGATGGTGGCCATGACAGCGAATCCGCGAGCCGCCTACCGCTGAATCCAGCTTGTTGGCGTAGCTCGCGAAGTCGTTTGCCGAGCGCGTTGCGCGCCTCGTGGACGCTAGACGCGCCGGAAGTGTTGTTCGGTGGCAAAATCATCCCGCCTTACAGCGTGATGCCAGGCAGTGTCCCGCCAGTAATTGTGTTGCACGATCTTGGCTGACTCTTCGACGATCTCCGCGCCAAGGAAACGGTCAGCGTCATCAAAGTGCATCACGGCAAGCTTCCGGGAATCAAATAGCCAGTAATCGTGATCAGGTAGACCTGCGGCCTTGGCCCGGTCGCGGGTGAGGTAGCGAATGTCCTCACCCGCCGCATTATTGTGCTGAGCAACGGCGTAGCCGAAGCGGTTGTAGTCGGTGAGTGGCATGGTCACCACCCGCACGCGGGCAAAGCGACGTCCCTCGCTCGTTGCCTCCCGAATCATGGTTAGCCAGTTCTGAATCCATGCCAGATCATCCGGCTCACCAGCCAGAAACTTCCGAAGAGGAGTCTCTTCGGAAGGCGGGGAGTAGCGAGCCCGGACTTCGAGGCGGAAGGCAGTGTGCTCGAAGGTTTGAAAGAGCCGCCCAAACTCAGGACCGGGTTGGATGAGGTGACTCAGAGCTCCTCCTCCGTCTGGTTCCGCTGGTAGTACTTCAAGACATCTTCCGGAAGCTCGATGATGGCTTCACCATCGGGGATCGGGCCGATGTCGGCGAGGGCTTGCGGATCGGTCACGACCCAACCTTGTGCGATGTAAGTCTTGCGGTCGGTGCGATCGGTGGCGAACAGGGTCGGTGAGTCGCCAACGTTCGATTCAGGGTCTTTACCGAGAAAGCGGATATGCATAGTATCTCCTTGCTCGAAGGTTAGAGAACATTTCTCACGTATCCTCCTACACCAGATCGTGCTGGTCAACAGCTTGGTGGCTGGCAGCAGGACGCTTTGCACCGGAAAGTCGGCGAAAATAGTGCTGTGGATAAACCCATCGACGGTTCCGTTTCGGTCTAAAGTCTGCCTTAGACTAACGGTAAGTACCAGTTTGCTCCCAGTATTTTAGGTCGCGAGGGGGTGAGGCAGTGACCATGGTTCGGCCATTCACTTCTGTGCCCGTGCACTCGGCGCCACCGGCACAACCTGTGCTGCAACGCCTCACAGTCGCAGGCTGCCACGGTGGAGCTGGAACTACGACCATCGCGCGGCTTTTGGGACGCATCTTTCCGACGCTTGACGTGCAGTTCGCGGGTTTGACTCATCCCCCGAACCCGAACGGCAGCCCGCTGCTGCTAGTGGTGCGCAATCATGCGGACGGTTCTCGAAATGCGACCGAAATGGTCAACCGGCTACAAAGGTTCCGAGTGGCCCCGCTAGCCCTGGTGGTTGTCGCCGATGGCCCATGGCCGGACCCTCCTACGACCAAGGTACGGCTTCGGATGTTGGAGACTCTCGTCCCGCGTATCGTGCGTTTTCCGTTCGTAACCCAGTGGCGTTACCACGATAGCGACCAGCGGCCGCCCCTGCCGAAGAAGGTTCTCCGTTCTCTGGCCGATATCCAGGAGGCAGTAACTGCCGCGACAAGTTATAGGAGACCCTGATGAAAGATGCCGTGATCTACTACTACGTTGCTGCCACCGATTGGCAGGCAGCCGATGATGTACCCAAGCCCGATCCTCAGGCGCCCAAAGAATTGGCCGACGCATTCAACGTCTTTCTGGGCTGGCTCACCTGGGGCGGAATCGCGCTCGCTGTTGTAGGCGCGATCGTCTGCGGCATCATGATGGTCATCGGCCGCCGTAACCGGTCAGCCATGGCGGTGGAAGGCGCAACCGGGATCGTATGGGTCATCGCCGGGTTAGCCGTGATTGCGCTGGCTGCCGGACTAGTTGGCGCAGTGCTGGACGCCGTCGGATCATGACCTACGACATCGATCAGCGAGTACGGGCGCGAACACGTCGCGCGCTCCTGTGGCTGGTTGCTGGTCTTGTCGTCGCTGTAGCTGCCACTGTCGTGATCGTCGTAGCGGCACAAGACCCCGAACCTTCCAGTGGCAAGCCTAAACAGGATGTCAGACCACCGAATGTAAGCGAAACTTATAAGAACAAGGCCGTGACGGTGCCTCAGGAAGAACTTGACAGAATCACCTGGGTCCAGTCTCGTGGAGCATGGTTTCCTGTTTCAGCTGACGCTGGTCCCAAAAAGCAAACCGATAACCTAGCTTCAAATTTTGCACGTAAACCTTTAGGTGCAGTTCTGGCTGCACTGCACATTGCTGAGAGAGCAAGCTCGGCTAGCGGCTCCAGTATTTTCATCCCTACCATCCAAAAACAGCTTATCGGAGATAATTTAGAACAATTTCTTGCTAGAACTCAAGAAGCTTATGACGAAGAGCTTCGTGATAAAAGGGTTAATGAAGGAGAGGCGCTTTCAATCAGCACTGTTAACTTTATAGGTTTTCAATTGGAGCATTACGATGGTTCATATGCGGTCATCCATCTATTAATTGCAGGACCAAACGCTGAAGTCAATCAAACACTAGCGGCAGATTTTCGGGTCGAGGTGAGATGGGTCGAGAACGATTGGCGAGTTGTCGTTCCTGTCGATGAGACATGGGCGAGCGCCATGTCGCCCGCTCAGCAGGAGAACGTCTACCTGATGTTCCCGGAACGGGGCTAGGCATGAGCGACTGCGGTTTGAGGCCCGATAAATGGGGGGATTGCGCCAAAGATGCCGGTAGAGAGTTGGGGGAGTTCGTAAGTGATCCCAATGAGTATGTCGGTGAAAAGATTGAGGGCGCAGCGGAGTCGGTAGCTAGCAGTGCGGCTGAGGGCCTAGCTGATGCCTTATTCGATGGTCTTATTGCGATTTTGACTTCGACGTTGTCGTGGTGGGTTGGGGTTGATTCCCCGGAGATTGACGATAGCAAGGGAACGGTTGCTGATATTCGGGGTTGGGTTTTTCCTATTGCTGCCGCGGTCGCGGTCGGTGGCGCGATATGGCAGGGAATTCGCATGATGTTGATGCGAAAGGCCGAACCGTTGATCGATATCGGGCGGGGCATGTTGCTGCTCGCTGTCGCGGCAGCGATTGGTGCGACGGCTCCAACGTTAGCGCTCCAGGCTGGCGACAGTTTCTCGGTGTGGGTGATCAACGAGTCCACGGGCGGGGATTTCAAGGAAGCGATTTTGGAATCCTTCTCTAATCCGGCTAAGAGTTCTGGCTCTATCGGAATAATGCTAGTCTTGGGTGTTTTAGCGATTATCGCTGCCACGATTCAGGCGTTACTGATGATATTTCGCGAAGGGGCTGTGATTCTACTATCCGGTGTGATCGTGTTGGCCGCAGCAGGTTCGTTTACCGGCGCTACGTCGGGATGGTTACGCAAGGTGACGGCGTGGATGGCAGCTTTGGTGTTCTTTAAGCCGGTTGCGGCATTGGTGTATGCGGCAACGTTTTCTCTCCTTGGAAACTCCGATGATATTCGTGACATGATTACCGCACTGGGCATGCTTATTATGAGCATTTTCGCGCTGCCTTCGTTAATGAAGTTATTTGACTGGTCTATCGGGAGTTTGCAATCAGGTGGCGGCGGTTTAGCGGGGGCTGCGGCTTTAGCGGGAGCGGGCGCGGGTGTTGGTATGGCTAAGAGAGTGTCCACGGTGGCGTCGGCGAATGAGCATTCCAGGTTCATGCAGCAAAGTCTTGGCCCGGTGAGCGGACAGTCCGCTCGGGGTGGGACTGCCAGAGGCGCGCAATCGGCGGCATTGCCAGCGACAGGCACTGGTGCCGCTGGGACTAAGGGAGCGGTTGCCGCTCGTGCGCCTGCCGCAGCTTCAGCGAGCGCCGGGACTGGGGTAGGTGCTGCTGGAGCGGGCGTTACGGCGGCTGGGATCGCCTCGGGAGCCGCTGCGGGTGTCGCAGGCGTTGCTGCGGCGGGCTACGCCGTGGTGAAAGGTACGCAGAAGGTTGCAGAAGCCGGAAGTAAAGCTATTGGGGAGAAGTAGTGGCTATCGACTCGTTTCAGACCGTGCGCACCTATGGTGGCTGGCGCCGGGCTCGGGGTATCGGATTGTTCAATGTTGGGCCGATCTCGTCGCTGATCGTGGTGGTCACTTCGTTGTTGCTGATCGGCTCTGTAGCCGTTTCGGTCACGCTGTTTATGCTGCTGTTTGTCCCTAGTGCGCTGGTGATTGTTGGATGTATCGCTCGGTTCAATGGGATGCCGTTGGGGCATGTTGTGGTGCAGCGTGTGCGGTGGTGGTGGGGGACGTTACGCGGCCAAACTTCCTATCGTGCTGGGATTGTCATCGATCACCCCAGGGCTTGGCAGCTTCCCGGTGTACTAGCACCGACCCGGCTGCTTACCGCTGAGGATGGTTACGGGGGGCATTACGGCATCGTGTGGGACCGGCGAACCGGAATGCTCACGGCAACTCTGCGGTGTGACGCTACGTCTACGTGGCTTGCGTCGGCCGATGACGCGCAAGCGTGGGTGTCCAACTGGGGTAGCTGGTTGACCGATCTGGGGTACTCGCCGTGGATTCGGTGGGTTGCTGTCACTGTGGCTACCGCACCCGATCCGGGTTCGACGCTAGCCGATGCGGTTTCCGCCAGAATGAAACCCGACGCGCCCGAAACGGCACGCGCATTGATGACGGAATTGGTAGCCAGATCACCGAGAGCGGCAGCGGATGTGAGTACGAACGTGTCGATCACGTTCGACCCGCGCGCGGTCCCGGCGCGCCCAAAGACCCTTGAAGAATCAGTGGGAGAGTTCGGCCGCACACTGCATGGTCTACAAACCGCCCTAGCGGGATGCGGCGTCACAGTGCTGGGGCGCGCTAGTGCCTCACAGTTGGCGGGCATGGTGCGAAGTGCTTACGACCCGGATTCGCGTGGGGAAGTCAACCGCCTCACCGCCGCCACCAACCGACATATGCCGACGTTGACGTGGGCGGATGCTGGGCCGGTGGGCTGCGAAGAAGCCCCTGACCATTACCAACACGATTCCGGGGTCAGTGTTAGCTGGGCCTGGTATGAGGCGCCCCGGCAGCAGGTTCACTCGGCGGTCCTGTCGCATTTGGTGGCGCCTGGTGCGCATCCCAAACGTGTCACGCTGCTGTATAGGCCATACCCAGCCGGTATGGCCGCACGAATCTCCGAATCCGAGGTTAACGCGACGGCGTTTCGGGCGGCAGTCAACCGCCGCCAAGGCAAGGAACCTACCGCCCGCGACATGGCAGATCGGGAACGCGCCCAGCAGGCCGCGAACGAGGAAGCCGTAGGCGCCGGAGTATGCCGGGTGAGCTTGTACGTGACGGCAACAGTGAACAACATCGCTGACCTGCCGACGGCTGTGGCTGATGTGGAATCGCGCGCCGATACGGCCAAGATTCGCCTGCGCCGAATGTATTTTGCCCAGTCCGCGGGTTTCGCGACCACGTTGCCGTGCGGTGTCTGCCCGCCGGTTCTCTCCCACCGCTTCCCACATTAGGCAGGGTTGATGTGACGAACACCGAAACCGAACCGACGACAGAATCGGCCATTGATAGCACACCTGTTGGCCCGGCATGGGGCTGGCACGGTCCCGGCGCAGGGCGGGCCAGTCACGTGGCACCGGGTGTGGAGTATCAGGGCACCACGGCTCAGCTGTGCGGCTTGTTTCCGTTCGTGGCCGGTAGTGGCTCACCGGTGATCGGTGTGCCTATCGGTCGGAACATGCTGTCGGGGGAGATCACCTGCCTTGACCCCCTAGCGTGGCTGAACGCGGGTCTGATCACTAACCCCGGCATGTTCATTCTTGGGCAACCCGGCGTGGGTAAATCCACGATCTGTAAACGGCTCATCGCAGGGATGAGTGCGTTCGGAACCCAAACCGTCATTCTGGGGGACACCAAGCCCGATTACACGCTGCTCGTGGGACATCTTGGTGGGCAGGTGATTCGGGTCGGTCGTGGCCTTGACCGCATCAACCCGCTCGATGCAGGGCCTTTGGGGCGGGCGCTGGAACGTATGAGTGGACCCGAAGCGCAACGACTGCGGTTAGAGATACGCGGCAGACGGTTGGCGCTTTTGCTGGCGCTGTGTGCGCTGGTACGCGGCCACAGCCTGACCAACGCCGAGGAAGTAATCCTTGGTCGAGCTATTGACCTCCTCGCCGAAGACCCGAGCACCGACCCCACGGTCCCCGACGTGCTCCGTGTCATCGAAGAAGGCACCGACGTAATGCGAGGGGCTGCGCGCACTAGCAACGACGATGACTACCGCGCGGTGACCCGTGATCTTGTCTTCACCCTGGCCCTGTTATGCGGGGGTCACCTCACGGGAATCTTCGACGGCCCCACCAGTACACCCTTAGATTTAGACGCGCCTGCTGTGAGCGTGGACATTTCCGCAGTCGCGGCGGCGGGCGACACACTGGTTGCGGCGGCGATGTTGTGCACATGGGCGTACGGATTCGCGATGGTCGATGCAGCAGCCGTGCTCGCCGAGCTGGGTTTAGCGCCACGTCGACGTTTCCTTGGCGTGATGGACGAGCTATGGCGTGCGTTACGCGGTGCTTCCGGGCTCGTGGAGCACGCCGATGCGTTGACCAGGCTCAATAGGCAACGAGGAATGGCATCGGTGATGATTACCCACTCCCTTAACGACCTCGAAGCATTACCCACTGAGGAAGACCGGGCAAAAGCGAGAGGATTCATCGACCGGTGCGCCATCACCGTTCTAGCCGGGTTACCACTGCGGGAACTACGACAAGTAAGCCAGATAACGCCGCTCACTGAACCAGAAATGGCCATGATCAAAAGCTGGGCCGCCCCCGAATCATGGCTACCGGGAGCCGCGCACCCCGGCAGAGGCAAATACCTGATCAAAACGGGTGAAAGGCTCGGTATCCCCGTCGAACTTTCCCTCATCGGAGACGAACCCCGCCTCTACGACACCGACGCCGCCATTCGGGAAACGGAAGCGGTGTGAACCTTGGAGAGCTGGTCATGAGTCGGGCTGTCGTTGCTTCGAATGGGGCGGGGTTTGTGCGTCAGGTGCGGCTCGATGCTGGGGCTCGCGGTGAGCGGTATCCGTTCAGCCTGCCTGTGGTGGCATGGCTTGCGCGTTCCGGAGGGGTGGAGCTGGCGCCGGGGACGACGTTTCTGGTCGGGGAGAACGGTAGCGGTAAGTCCACGCTCATCGAAGCTTTAGCGGTAGCGGCGGGGTTCAATCCTGAGGGTGGTAGCCGAAACTTTCGGTTTGCCACCAGGGCGTCGGAGTCGTCGCTGGGGCGACATCTGACTGTGACGTGGGCGGCCCGTAAGCCTCGTGCGGGGTATTTCCTTCGGGCGGAGTCGTATTACAACGTTGCCACCGAGATCGAACGCTTGGATGATGACCCACAGTCGGCCCCGTTGCTGCCCGCCTATGGGGGCGTTTCACCGCATGAGCGTTCGCACGGTGAGTCGTTTCTGGACCTGGTGGTGCACCGGTTCGGGCCGCACGGGTTATATCTACTCGATGAACCCGAAGCGGCACTATCGATACGAGGCTGCATGACCCTACTGGCTCGCCTGGCAGAACTCGCCGCGCAGGACTGTCAGATTGTGATCGCTACCCATTCGCCGATTCTGCTGGCGTTACCCGGCGCCACGATCCTAGAAATCAATGACGACGGAACCATGGCACCCATCGACTACGACCACGCGTTGCCGGTACGAATGACCCGCGACTTCCTCGCCGCCCCACAACGGTACCTACGCCACCTACTCGACACCGACGCCGCATGATGGCGGCACAGTGAAAATCAACGTTTGTTCTCCAGAATCGACGGCCCCGCGAAATCGTCGATGGTGGCGTCCATGATGAGTTCGTCGCAAGGCCGCCCGAGCCAGTAGCCGCCTTGTCGGATGCGGCCAGCGTAAGCGAATCCCGCTTTCTTGTAGGCATGGATGGCTGCAGTGTTGGGTTCCAACACTTTCAGCCAGATCGTGCGCAGGTTCGCGAGATGAAATGCATAGTCGAGCGTCAACGTAGTTGCTTCGGTACCGACCCCGCGGCCGCGTACCTCTGGAGCAACCACGAGAGTGAACTCTGCGGTGCGTACCGGCGAGTCGAGGCGCAGCGACACCAAACCGACGGGGTTATTGGTTGCGAGGTCGTAGACGGTGAAGCGCGGGTGGTTGCTGTTGGCTAGCTGAACTTCAAGTCCGGCGGTACGTGATTCCAGAGTTTCGGGAACCTGTTTCCCGTAGCCCAGGAGCGTTCCGGGGTCACTTTCCCAACGCCAGTACTTGTAGGCGAGGCTGCGCTCATAAGGTCCGAGGCCGACCGTGGCACCCCTCAGCCACACGGTGGTTTTATCCATAAGCGAACCTCCTAGGCTTTTGCGTAGGATACGAGGTTTTGCGTTTAATTATGATCAAGCGGAGGACGGTTTCAGCTAGCCGGGACCAAGGTGCTAACGAACTCCAGTGAGGGCGTTTCCTTGAGTTGGGGATGTCGTCCAGGAGAAGTCGGTGCCGGTGATCGATACGGTGCAGATACCAGGCTCGGCTCGGATGTGGAACGTTTCTAACGGTGGAGAGCCTATCTGGTGCCATTGAGTAATAGCGGTGGTGATGTCGTCCCAGATACGTCGCGGCCCGCGTTGTCGCACGGTCCACCCCTCTTTGGTGGGGATGAGAGCTGCTATCGAGCCATCGGCGGAGCTGGTCAGGTAGTCAATTTCACCAAGATCGGACTCTAGAATGGGTGTGCGCACGACGTGTGGGGCTGCCAGCTGTGCGACGAAACGGCCCGTCCAATCATCGAGCACTTCCGAACCGAGCTGGGTTGGTTCGTCCGGTACGTCGGGGAGCAGGTCTACAGGAGGATGAAGCGACTCTAATTGGGTACGCGAGGGCATGAATGAGGTGTAGCCAGGGAGCACCCGGCCTTCAGCGACCTCGTGGGTATTGACGGTGAGTTTCGCCAGGGCGAAGCCATGCAAGGAGCCTGTTAACGTAGCCAAGATCGTGCCACCAGGCCGAGCCTGAGCCAACCAAGCAGGTGGAATCGCGGGCACGGAGCAGGTTGCAATGATGCGGTCGAACGGCGCCCCGTCAGGAGCACCATCCATGCCGTCACCAGCGATCAGATGCGGCCGGCAACCGAGTCTATGTAACGCGGAAGAAGCACGTCGGGCGGCTTCTGGGTCGTACTCAACCGACGTTACCCGACGAGCGCCGAGGCGCTCACACAGCAAGGCGGTGGAATAGCCTGTGCCAGTGCCGATCTCCAGCACCGTGTCGCCGTCACATACATCAAGTTCTTCAAGCATCCAGACTACCAAGCTGGGTAGGGTCGACGATGAGGTTGGGCTTAATCCGCTAAGCTCTGTAGTAACCTCGTCAGCCCAGAATTTCTCACCCAATTGGGTAATAAGTGTTTCATCTTTGTATATCTGGCTAAGCCATTCGGTTCTACCCATGGCGCTGGGAAGGAACGGAACGTAGCGGGTGGGCTTGTCGGGCTCATTGATCTGCCGGAAATATCCGGATATGAATTCCTCTCTGGGTACAGACCGCAGAGCATTGATCCATTCCTGGCTACGCACGGAACCATCACCGATGAGGCGCTGGACCAACGAGCCCCGCAAGATATCAGACGTATCACTGCGAGTTGTCATCTATACGCCTTTCTGTAATAGGTCAGCGAAAGCAGCAGTCATAGGCAGACCAGTAACTGATTCTATCCAGGCCCACTGGCCGTTGGGATTGCACTCGAAAAAGACCGGCTCACCAGAGCTTGTTAGTCCGAAATCGAAACACCCAAAAACTAGCCCAAACCGATCAAGGAAAGCATGGAGTTGCCGCACCAGCCGTTCGGGCGGCTCGACAACGCTATAAGTGAGAGCTTCGTAGTCATAACGCCAGTCCAACGCGGCATCGGGGTGCTCGATTTGGACGCAAAAAACCTCGCCACCGATGACTGTGACCCGCCAATCGGCAACTTTGTTCACCTTCTCCTGAAACAAGTGCAAGGTGACTGCCACGCGGACATCAAGTTCGTCTGAAGTAACAGTGCGAGTCCAAATAGTGACTGGCTCGCCTGCACGCTCGTAATCAGTGGCGTGTAACGGTTTGTAAATCACTTCGGAATGCTCGGCGGCGAAAGCGCGAGCATCATCGAGAGAATTAGTGATCAAAGTATCGGGGACAAGCATGCCAAGTTCATCTGCGACGCGCAGTTGCGCGGCTTTGAACTCGGCTGTGGCAATAGCCGCCGGATGATTCACATAGAAGCAGTCGGGTAAGTTGTCGAGAATTCCCCTGAGGCCAGCTCGAACCTGTGCAGTCGCGAAACGGGCATTTTGATTTGACAGCGTTGAGTATGCTGGCAATGTTGGGCGCCGATAATACAATGACCGAACGCCGTCAAAAGGTAGTGTTCGTGTATCGGTAGTCAGAATACCTCTAAACTGTGACCGTCCCAGTCTCGCTGACACCGAAAGATGCTCCGGCAAGTCCCCAAGGTCGAAACGTACAACGGGCACTTTCCTCTGGTGCAGTTCAGTGATTACCAGATCGGCAGTAACATCGCCAAGACACGTAACCACGGCAACTGGGCGTGAATCAAAAAATGAAGAAGGGTCCTTAGTCATCAGCGTGATCGCGATCACCGCCACCAGGAGACTTCCCATCGGGCGGAGGCGTGTCAGTAAGACGACCACGGGTCCCGGTTGCGACATGGTAGGGAACCGGTGTGCCATCTATGGTGCACACCGCGATCTGAGTCTCGGCATTGATTGACATGGCGATCGCTGGCGCAGGCACCACCGGCATAAAACTCTCCATCCGTGACACACCCCACGGCTCGGTCAGTGTGGCGCCAACAACCTGCTCAGACATCACGTGCTCCTTCCCGCACAAATACCACGAAAACAGTGAAGCCAATCGAGAAAAGCGGCCCTCCTGAATCTATCAGACACGTATGACAATCAAGGGTGACGCAAGCTTCATCGAGCTGTCGGGATGACACTCCCGAAGACAACAATGAAACGTCGCCGCCAGGCGTAAACCGAGATCGGTTAAAACTTTCTATACGAGGTCAAGGCGGCGCCTTCGGCGCCGCAGCGGAGGGCTCTGGCGCTTCGCGCCGACGCCGCTCCGCACGAAAAAACGCCCCAGAATCGGCACAACGTTCACACCGAACCCGAAGGCGCTTGCTGTCGATTGCGGCTTGCTGACCGGCCTTTCCCCTCTACCGGTCCAGTATCCGCCCATCTCTGAATGCGTCAAGGTCGTTCGTCCGGTAGGGCGCTCCACCTTGACGCATTCAGAACTGTGCTACTTCAGTACCTACGAGGGGGAGGGCCGGGGATGGGTGGCCGAACGGCTGGCAATGTGGTGTCGCACCGTTGCCAGGACTCAGGTCCGCGACGGATGAGTCAGCGAAAAGTCAGCGGGCGGATCGGCTCAGATGGCAGTCTTTGGCACAGCCGGGGGTGAAACCTGCACTACGAAGCGTTGAGGAGTGCGCCATGGCGTCCGAAACTAGCGCGAAACAGCGTTCACACCGAAGAGGTCACTGGTTCGAACCCAGTATCGCCCACCATGGCAGTCTTACTAGAACCCTGACCAGTGAGGGTTAGGGCTGGTGAGACTGTGAGGTTTCCGGCAGCGGCATACCCGGTTTCGGGTGCGGCGCTACGGCGTTGTGGGGCTGCGCCGCGTGAAGGGCTGTACGTGGCCTTATGATCGGACTGGGGCGGTTGCGGCTGGGGACGGTGTCGGTGGTCTTTGGGTAGCCCTGCTATGCGCTGTGCGCCTCGGCTAGGAGGTTGAATGGTTCGCGTAGTTCGTGGTCGGTGATGGTGTCGCCGTCTACGTAGAGCTTGGCGGTTAGCTTTATGATCTACCGGTCTCCGGCAGACGTTGAGAAGCGTGGCTCAAACATGATCGGTCCGCGATGACACGAACCTACGATCTGTATGGATCCAAGGACGGCACGGTCGACGAACTCACAGCAGTCGTCGCCGCCGCGCTCAATGTCACCATGGAGCCACACGAAAGTTCAGCATACGGTGAATATAATCGCACGCCCGGTATTGGCGGCGAAACAATTTCAGTCCAACCTAACTACGTAGATTACGGTGAAGAAGAAGACGAGCTCATCGAAGGTGACTTCCCGGAATATTCCGTAATAGTTCGAATAACTAAGACTTATCGCGGCGAGGAAATACAAGCCCGGTTGGCCGAAAAAGTCCCACAACTAGACTTTCTTCGGCGAGATCCCTTGTAGGCAGATTGACGGATCGCAGCCCCACCCCGGCTAGTGTCGGTCATTCGCGGGAGTGATGAGTCGGCTTCTCAGCCTGCGTCGTTGATCTAAAGTGTCTTGGTGATGTTGTTGTCAAAGGTGCGGTCGTGACTGGTGGCCCAGCTGTCGCGTCGGGTGGGCGCCCGGTTCCACGGGCCGGGGTGTGACCTTTTAGGTCGGCAAGGGATTGTTCTTGATCAACGTCAGGTCGGTGCGGGTAGGGCCGACACGGCTGGGAGCAAATGCACGGCGCATCGCGATCTCGAACGCGCGAAGTAGGGTGCGAGGTCTTTCGCGTCGTGGTGCCCAAGCCGAAAGGCGATCTGGGTGCGCGCGGTACCGATGGCGGCGGCCTTGACCGGGGATGTGAGCTGCCCCAAATACTGGCGGCCAGCGTTGATCCCCCCTTGTGTGCGTAGACATACGCGGGAACGGCAGTCGGGCCGGGTTGACCCAAAACACCACGAGTCCGACACCCCGACACCACGGTGCACCGGCCTAGGCGCTTTGGGTCGTCCGATCGACAAAAAGTTGTCGATGTCACGCCCGTGTGCCACTCTCGACGGTGACCCCTCCGCAGCTGAGGGGATAGCCAGCTCGCCGGTACAACCCCATATTGTCGGTGCTGTCCCGCGTCAGACGTGCCAATCAAGGCTACGTAGGCCTCTGAGTAGCAGATCTCCTGTGGGTAGCGCTATCCATGAGATCCGCTGCGACTCCTTGCCGCTGCGCGCGCCTATGATCCACATTGCCGCATAGTGCTCGCAAGCGGCGCGCCGGAATTCCGCCATTCGTATCGGACCAATCGAAGCCGCACGCTAGGGGCGCTCCGCATGGATTCTCTGCCGCCGGATCTCACCCTCGAAGATGAGGACTCCTTCGCATGGCGCGTCTTCCATCAGCGGCACCCCGAACTCATCCGTCGCCTGAACCGCGCCCACCCCTATGGGCCTGAGCAGCGTGAGGCACTCAGCGCGCTGGTGGAGGAGTCCCGCCACGGTGTCA
>JBGTNI010000042.1:0-17792 GCA_041743105.1 Mycobacteriales bacterium
GTCAACTCGATGCTCATGGGGATCCTCCGTCCCGCTCTACCTGCGGCAACAGTGGGAACCTTGATTCCCGCGAACATGCCGTACCCATTCGTCCTTGCGCGCGGTGTAGGCGGTGCGGCTATAGATCCCCGGTTCGTCGGCTCGTCGTTGGTGGATGTGCAGGTGTGGTCGCAGTCTGACACCGTGTCGGAGGATCTGTCGGAGGACGCCCGCGTGGCCTTGGTGATCGCGTGGCGAAACCAAACCGTCGTACTAGGCGTTGGCTCAATCGCCCGGTTTAGTGAGGAATCTTCCCCGCTGCTCCTGCCATCCGATGCCGCCCCTAAGGGCGTGTACCGCTACCAGGCGACTTACCGCCTGGCAACCCGTCCCGCATAAAAACCCAGTCTCGCGCCGTCGGCGTGTAGGTCCGCGTGCCCCTTAACCCATCACAACCGCCTTTTGGAGGCACGCAATGGCACTCGACGACGACGCAGTCCTGCTCCCGGCGATCGGTAACTACTACCTCGCACCAACCGTGGATCAGGCCCTGCCACTGAACCTGATTGCGCCGGCGACCCCATACGTGAACCTGGGCCACACCGCTTTGGACGATCCATTCGGATTGACCTCCGAAGGCGGCGAAACCGAAACCAAGGGGACCTGGCAGGTCAAAACACTCCGACAGACCACCTCCCCCCGCGTGGAGTCGATCCTATTCATCGCCCACCAGTGGGACCTGGACAACTACAAACGGTTCTGGGGATCGAACTCCGCCCTGGTCGGCGACTTTGTGCAGATACCCAAGACGCCAATCAATACCCAGGGCACGTTATACGTCGTGATTGAGGACGGCTCGGAGCAGGTGGCTGGACATTTCCCGAAGGTGGAGATCTCCCGAGCCGATGACATCGGACTCTCAGCCGAAGAACTCGGCGGACTTCCCTTGAAGGCGACGATTCTCGAGCGCAGCGCCGTTAACTGGCTGTACCAGATCACCCCTAAGGGCGATCTGACCGCCGTATAGGCCCCAAGACGGCGGGTGGTTCTGAGATCTACGCGGACCACGGAACCACCCGCCCTAAACCCCGGTCCGCATCCAGGAAGGTCCGCCATGGCAAAGGTCTCACTCGAACATCTCCAGCAGGCAGCCGATCACAAATATGAAGGGCTCACTATCGAAGGTATCCCCGGTGGGGACGTGAAGCTCCTGTCACCGCTGAAGATGTCGAAGGCGAAGCGTCAGAAACTCGTTGAGGCGATCAAATCCGCTAAGCAAGACGTCGTCGACGAAGCCGAAGACCAGGTAGAGCAAAGCATCGACAGGCTTCACCGGGTGCTTCGTCTGGGAGCGGAGGACCAATCCGCAGCGGATCGGCTCTTAAAAACCGTTGGACAAGACCTTACGGTGCTGCTGGAACTTGTCAGCGAGTACTCCGCGGCAGCCCAGCCGGGGGAAGCTGCGCCCTCGCCGAGCTGATAGACGACTACGGCGCGGAGCTGTATCTGGACCTGCTGACCCACTACCGAGTTGACCTCGTTGATGTCGTAGCAGGCAGGTCCCACCACAGCCCCGCGCTTGTGCTCGCGCTTGTCGAGGGCTTACCCGACGATTCGCGTACCGCTGCGGCTATGGCCGGAGGTAATCAATTCAGAGGCTGGGATCTGCATGCCCGCATCCTCGCTGACCTCGTTGACTCCGTGCAGGCCGTGATGGTCGCCGCCGGGAACTGGAAGAAACACCCACCCAAGGTGAAGCCGTATCCGCGTCCGGCCAGCCGCAAGAAAAAGGCGACCACGATCGCCGACATCAAAGCCCGATTCGGGTAGACGCGGAGGTGATCCGTGGCCGGTGGGCGGATCATCGGCCGGGTCTCGGTCAAAGTCACCCCGGACACCACGGAGTTCCGCCGTCGGCTCAAGAGGGACCTTGACCGCATCGAGGCCGCCACAAAGCCGATCAAAGTTAACGTCGACGTTGAAGCCGACACCGGTGGCGTTGTCGGCGACACCCGCCGTGTTGCGCAAGAGGCCGAAAAAGCCGGGAAGATCAACCTCAAAGCCGACCTTGATAAGTCCAGCACTGACCGGATTAGCAAGGCCTTGTCTGTGCTGGGGACGGTCGCTAAGGGCATTGCTCTGGGCGCCGCGGCTGGTGGGCTTATCGGTGGCTTGGCCGGGATAGCAGCTGTAGCGGTGCAGGCCGTAGCCGCGCTGGCGCCCCTCATCGGGGCGGTAGGTGTAGCTCTTCCAGCGGCGCTCGTGACGGCCGCGGTTGGTTTCGGGGCGCTGAAGGTCGGATTTTCCGGTTTCGGTGACGCCCTCAAAAATTTGGGCGACACCGAAAAATTCAACGAAGCTCTCAAGAAACTTTCCCCCAACGCTCAAGCTCTGGCTAAGGCACTCAAGGAGCTACACCCAAGCTTCGCCGCCCTCAAGACCGCTGTTCAGGATCGGCTCTTTGAAGGCCTAGCTGAGCCAATTTCGCGGCTGGTGAAGCTGTCGCTGCCGTCTCTTCAGGCGGCGTTCGTTCAGGTCGCATCCGGTGTGAACAAGGCGATCGCTCAGATCGCTGTCAGTTTCGCCAGCCTGGAGAACCAGGCGAAACTGTCCACCCTGTTCGCGTCCTCCGCGGGCACCGTCACCGGTCTCACCGCGGCTCTACCGGCCCTATCCCAGGCGTTCCTAGACCTCGCCGCCGCAGCTGCCCCACTGGTGCGCGTCCTGTCTGCGAACCTCGGACAGTCACTCATCGGGCTATCGGAATCGGTCAGCCAGTTCGCCGCCGACGGTGGCGTGGCCCGAATCTTCTCCGGTGCCAGCCAAGCCGCCGACAGCATCGGTCAGGCGTTCTCCGATCTCAAGGGGATTGTCACCGGAATTTTCACCGCGATGGAAACCGCCGGAACGTCGGCTTTCGGTGCCATCGGTAACGCCCTGTCGCTGCTCAACGACGGCATCAACTCCGTCGTTGGGCAAACGTTCCTTGTCACCTTCTTCACCCAGCTCCAGGCCGTGGCACAGGCACTGGGGCCTGTGTTGCAGGCCGCGTTCACCGCCCTAGCACCGCTACTGGAGGTCGTGGGGCAGCTCGCTACCGCCCTAGGGCCAGGTGTTGCCGCTTTACTCACTGGACTCGCCGGAGGGTTTCAGGCGCTCACGCCGGCGGCGAAACCAGTCGGTGACGCTCTATCGGCTGTCCTGGAGGCCGCCGCTCCTCTGTTGCCGCTGCTTGGGCAGCTGGTTACTGCTGTGCTCCTGCCGCTTGCTGCTGTGGTCGCTGAGTGCGCGCGAGTGATGAAACCCTTCTGGGAACAGTTCGCCGCCGCTGTCGGGCCGATGATCCCCCAACTTGCGTCCGCGCTGATGGACCTCGCGGACGCAATTCTGCCGATCATCCCGCCCCTGGGCCAGCTCGCGGTCGCGCTGTTGCCGCTATTTCTGAACTCATTGAAGTCCGCGATTATCGTGATTCAGGTCGCAGCGCCGATCATCAAGCTTTTAGCTACCGCATTTGGCGCAGTGATCTCAGTCGCCGCCGCTGTTATCGGGTTTTTCACCCGGCTAGGTGCCGCGATCACTGGGATCGATTTCGGCGCTGTCCTGGCCGGCATCGGCGCTTTCTTCTCTGCTATCGGTGGGTTTCTGGCTTCAGTGGGCTCAGCTGTTCTTGGCTTCTTTACCTCCTTGCCGGGGAAGATTCTTTCCGCCCTGGTCGCCCTACCTGGTCTGCTATTTAAGCTGTTCCTGGCTATACCGGGTTTGATCCTGCAAGCCCTGATCACCCTGCCGGGGATGCTGATCTCATTCATCGGCACCGTCATTGCGACGATCATCACCGTCGTCGGTACCGGTCTGGTGCTGTGGTTGTCGTTTTGGATATCGCTGCCGGGGCGCATCATCGCGGCGATCGCGGCGTTGCCTGGCCTGTTGGTGTCGTTCTTTTCGATGGTGTTCGGGTTCGTCGCATCTATCGTCGCGGCGGGTTTCAATGCCGTTGTCGGGTTCTTCCAGGCGTTACCCGGGCGGGCCATAAGCGCGTTGGCGGCTCTGGGTGGGCTCCTTTCGGGGTTGTTCACTCGCGCGGTGTCTGGCGCTAAGAACGCCGTAACGGCGGGCTTCAACGCGGTCGTGAGTTTCGTCAGCGGTATCCCCGGCAAGATCACCGGTGCCCTCGGTGATGTCGCTAACCTCCTCAAACGTGCCGGTGAGCAAATCATCGAAGGCCTCGCACGTGGCATCAGAGCCGCCGCTCAGAAGGTCGTCGACGCCGTGAAAGGTGTCCTCGATAAAGCGGCCGGGCTTTTGCCAGGTTCGCCGGTCAAGGAAGGTCCGCTGAGGGTCCTCAACCGCGGCTATGCGGGCCGGAAGATCGTCGAGATGGTCGCCGATGGAATCACCGCGAACCTCAACACAGCTGTCGCGGCATCAACGGCTCTAGCCGGCAAAGTCGCCAACGGGATCGCGCCCAGCAACTTCTCAGAGTCAGGTGGCGCATTCGTGGGAACCCTGACGTTGGACTCGGGGGAGTTCCTCGGGAAGGTCCGCGGTGAGGTTAAGAAGTCCCAGTCCCGCCTAGCGCGGGATCTTGCTGTGGGGCGGACCTAAATGCCGATCCTGCTCGTTGATATTAAACCACTCACCGCGGTTGTTAATGCTGCTATCGCAGCGGTGGAACTGACTGTTGATCTGTCGCGTACTGCTACAGCTGTCACGGTGACGATCACCCGCACTGATCCCGGCGGCCAACAGACCATCGTCCGCGGCGCCGACCGGGCGGCCTTGTCCGGTGGTGAGTTTTTCGTCGTGGATTCCGAAGCCCCCCTGGGGGTGGAGGTGACTTACGTCGCTGTCGGGTACAGCGTTGGTGGTGCGGTGGTTGTGGTCTCGCCTACGGTCGCGGTCACGATCCCGGTAGAGCGCGCGCAGGTGTGGCTCAAAGACCCCGGAAGTCCGTCGTTGGCGGTGTCACCGCTGATCGTGACGATGCCCGCTGTGACACGAGAGGTCCGTCGAGGGATATACCACGTCGCTGGCGCAGAAATGCCGGTGATTCGGTCGGATGTGCGCCAGTCTGAAACCGGCACCATGGTCCTGCACACCCAAACCCTGCCCGAAGCCGCCGCCCTGGATTACCTGTTCGCTTCCGGGTCGGTGCTGCTGTTTCAAGCTGATCCAGATTTGGGCATCGAGCAGTTCTACTTCTCCGCCGGAACAGTGGACCAGTCCCGCCTGGACCCGCGCAACGGGTTCGATCCCCGCCGTGACTTCGAGATCGACTACATCAAAACCTCCCCACCAGTAGGTGGCACGGGTACCGCGGTGACGTGGCAGGACGCCATCACCGCCTACCTCACGTGGCAGGACGCCATCGACGGTCACACTGACTGGCTGTCGGTCGTGTCGGGTGGCTACTGATGATCCCCGTCAGCCAACGGTTCCGAGACACATTGCGGGCGTCCCACGAGTTCATGGCGCGCCTGGAGATTCTGGACGCCGCTGGGATCACACTGCTCTCTGATCTGACCCCCATCGGTGGCGAGGTGAAGCTGGATCGCAAAAACACCTACCGGCGGTCCCTGAGCGTTGATTTCGCTGACCCGGCGCTTATCCCCGACGGGGTAGATGATCTGCTGTCACCGTATGGGCACCAAATCAGGGTGCACACCGGGGTGCGGTTCACCGACGGCACCACAGAGACGGTGCAGCTGGGGACGTTTCGTATCCAATCCGTAGATGGAGACCGCACACTCGGGGGTGTGCATGTAGAGACCTACTCCAAGGCTGCAATGGTGGCCGAGGACCAGTTTCTCACCCCGAAAACCTCGGATCCGATTCTGACGGTGCAGGAGCAAATCTCCGCGCTCATCCACGAAACGCTTCCCGGTGTGGTGGTGCTCGAGCAGGCCACCATGGATCGGGCCATGGCTGCTGGTGTGGTGTGGGAGAAGGACAGGTGGAAAGCCGCTGCCGGAGACGACGATGCGTCACTAGCGGTCTCCATCGGTGCCGAAGTGTGGCTCTCACACCTGGACGAATTCGTGATCCGGGATGTCCCCCACGTCGATGACACGCCCGTGATCGCTATCAACTCCGGCCCTGGTGGAGTACTCGTCGCCGCCCCGGTTGAGCTGTCACGGGATGGTGTGCATAACGCGTGGGTCGTGCGGGGTGAGTCCACCACGCAGGGCGTGCCGCCGGTGCAGGCCATCGAGTACGACGACAACCCCTTATCGGCGACACGTTGGTCCGGCCCATTCGGGCATAAGCCAGGCTTCTACACCAGCTCGAATTTGACCACACAGGCGCAGTGTTTCGTCACCGCTCAAGCACTACTTGCTGACTCTTTGGGCCTGGCTAAATCCATCGACCTGACAGCGGTACCCGATCCGACATTGGAGCCGGGTGATGTCGTGACTGTGGTGTACCCGGACGGCCGCAGCGAGGACCATCTCATCGATTCGGTGAGCATCCCCTTGTCTGCGGATGGCTCTTTTGCTTGCCAAACTCGCGCCCAAACCTACCAAGCCACCTAGGGGGCGTCGTGCCGCTGAATTTGGTGTCGGAGATTCAGCGCGCAGCCCAGTCCGGCCCGGTGGTACGCGTTGGCCGCGTAGCCGTCATTAACGCCACCACCGTGGATGTGGACTACGGCGGCTCTATCGTCCCTCAGCTCCGCCGCCTCACCTCCTACACACCCACTGTCAACGATGTCGTGATTGTCCTGATATCTGGCGGGCACTCGATCGTCCTTGGTAAAACCGCGTGAAAGGTGACCCATGCCCACAACCTTGATCGGCGCACCCTATCCGGCGCTGTCAGACTCACCCAACGGCGCGACGCAGATCCAATCTCTCGCCGAATGGACCGACGACAAAGTGTGTCCGCGCTTCGCCAACACCGCCGAACGCGACCAGAAAATCCCGACCCCGGTGGCACAACAAATCTGCGGCATCGCTGCCGGCGACCGGTTGCAGATGTACGCATCCGGGCAGTGGCACGATGTTTTCGCTCCCCTTGCCGACACCAAGTCGACGGCTTATCGACCGGGGCTAACTCAAACTACGGCGGATACATGGCAAAATCTGAGTCTGTCCTTCCTGGCGCTAGATATCGTGGTGCCGTTCTCCGGGTCATTGGCTATCAGCGTGTACTCGGCGGTGGCGGCCGTGGGTGGGAGTCCTGGTCGAGACATCCATATATCGTTCCGCATCACCGATGTTGGGACTGGCACCGAAATCATCGCCCCCGATTTTTACAAGGGCGCGATGCAGCAAAAACTGTTCGTCTCCGATGGGCAGCGATCAATATTCCGGCGGTACGTCCAATCCGGTCTCTCACCTAGTAACACGGTGAAAGTTGCGATGATGGGTCGCATAGGCAACGCAGACTCTGGTGATGACGGGGGCTACTACGTGGACTCGTCGCTGACCGTTGAACCGTTCCGTGGCACCGTGATTGAGACGGTGACCTGATGGCCCGCCACCTCTTCTGTGACACCCCCGCAGATTTCATCATCGCCGCCGGAGATCCAGCCAGCGGAGGCAAACTTGCTGTACTACGCGGTGATATGCCGGTCACTTTCTGGAACGCCGACACAGCCGGCACCCAGTACGTCGACCTCCTGAACGCCGCCGGCGCTGCCGTAACCAGTGTTAACAGTGTTAATACGGGTGGCGATTATGGCTACATACCCAAGCTTTCCGGGCCTGACAATGTGTGGGTGATGTGGGCCGACGCTAATGGTGGATTCGGGCCACGGTTTAAGATCGTCGCCACAGACGCCGACCTGACGCTCAGCAAAGCGGTACTCACAGACACTGCCCAAACCATCGCCGATGTCAAAACGTTCACGGCCCTGCCCACGATCCCCGCTACCCCTATAGCCAATACCGACGCTGCTTCCAAGGGCTACATCGATGGCAGGACGCTCTTCGCCCGTAAAACCGCTGACACTGCTCGCAGTTCCACAACAACACTCGCCAACGACCCTCACCTGGTGGTGGCGGTAGTAGCCAATGCGACCTATGTGGTGACTGTGCGGATCGGGTTTAACGCCTCAATTACAGGGGACCTAAAAAACGCCTTTGCCCTGCCCGCTGGTGCAACATCCCGCATGTTTGTCACAGCTACCGCGCTGGGCTACCTAGTGGACAACACGGCCACCGACATCTGGAACGTCTCGGCCACCAACACCTACGCCGTCGGCTACAACGGGCTACTGATCGTCGGGGGAACGGCGGGGAACTTCGCGTTCCAGTGGGCTCAGAACGTCTCCGACGCGGGAGCCACGAACGTGCTAACCAACTCGTTCATGACGCTACAGCGGGTGGCCTGATGCCGCTATCCCAGAACGGTTATCCGGCCGGGGATGCCTCGATCCATAACCCGTATCTGCCGGGTACCCGTATCCGGTTCCCACAGGGACTCCGTCGTGGCCCGGCGGGAGATCTACTGCTGTGGCTGGCTGGCCAGCTACATAAGCGCGTGGAGGACGGCGGCACCGGATACGGCATGTGGGGATACCACCACCGGACGATCCGAGGTGCTACCGGGCTGTCGAACCACGCGTCGGGCACTGCCATTGACTGGCACGCCCCCCGTCACCCACTGGGTGCTAGGGGGACGTTCTCCCCGGCTCAGGTCCGAGAAATACGCCGCATCCTCAGTCAGACGCAACATTCGATCCGCTGGGGCGGGGACTACACCGGACGCCCCGATGAGATGCATTTCGAAGTTGTCGCATCAGAGGCCCAATGCGCCCGCGTGTTAGAGCAGCTAACCCGCAACAACCAGGAGGACGACATGCCCACAGCCATCACCACCTCACTACCGGTAGGTAAGAGGGTCACCTTGACCATTCCGCCCGTACAGGGCGGGGCCGCTGGTTGGGGACCCGCATGGGTAGGCATAGGTGTTGATGGTGGTGACGTGAAAATCCGCGGTGCTGTCCACGTAGACGACGAAAGCGGCTGGCGGCCTCTATTCGGTGGCAACTGGGACACCGACGCGGTACGCGAGATCAAAGCTAACGAACCGCGCTCGACGCACTCCTACGGTCTACCCAATGGCGCGGGCAAACTCTCGCTTGAGGTCGTGGGTGTGACATCCGCCGACACTCCCATTGAAGCGGTCGCTGTGTCGGCATTGGTCGAGTACGCCCTGCGATGACCACTCAATCTCAGTGAGTACCTCGATCAGCATCGAACCGCGAGGGGAAGCATGAAGACCACAGCGGTTGAATCGTCGCTGAGCACACCACAACGCCTCACACAAGCGTTCCTGGAACGCCCGGTGACCACGATCATCTGCGCGGGCATGATCCCCGTAGGCCTCACCGGTCTACTATTGGGCCAAAGCGCATCACGGGCCTTTAGCATCATCTCCGGCGGTCTGGTGGTCTCACACCTATACGGGGCGCTACTAGCCACCGGTGGGCTCCTGGCACTAGGCGGGCTTGGCAGAAATCACCGTATCGTCGAAATCGCGGGGCTGCTCCTCATCACGCTAGGCGCCACGGTCTACGCCACTGGGGTGTTCATCGGGCTAGGCAAAGGCGGGCTCATCGCCGGCGGCGGGTTCCTCGTTCTAGCCACCGCGCTCGTCGCGCAGGTGTTGTGCTGGTTGTCGCGCGCGCGTCAACTCAAAACCGAAGAAACATAGTGCCCGGCGATGGAGGTATCACTCTCCTCCAAATCGTGGGCGCTGTGGTGGTGGTGTTGGGATCACCGGCGGTGGTGCTGCTGTTTCGGAGACGTTCTGAGCTTCGGGCACTGGACCGTGACAGTGAGATCACCTCAGCCAGTCGCCTATCTGATGCCGCTACGCACCTATCAGAAGCCCAGGACCGCACAATACGGCGCCAAGATGTGCAGATCACTACCCGCGATGAGGTCATCGAGAAACTCCGCGCGATTATCGACAGGCTAGAGGCTCAGATCGTGCAGCTAGAAGCGGAGATCGCGACGCTGAAAAAATGCGAGGCGGAGATCGCTTCGCTAGAGCAGGTCATCGAGGAGCTTAAGGCAATCATCGTGCGCCTTAAATTGGAAATTCAACAGCTCGAATCGTAAACGATCTCATGCTCACATTAGGCGGTGGACAAGCTGTGTGAGCAGGTCCGGGCACTGGGTAGGCACATTCCAGCCGCGCCCCGATCAAGAGCCAGGGCGGACACAACTCGTGTGCGTCTCAGACCCATAACCAGGAGAGTTCACAATGGATACAGAACCACTACTCACCGTAGGTGGCATCGGGGCGCTCGTGAGCGCCGTGATCGCCCTAATCGTTGCGTTCGGCGTTCCGTTGTCGGACGGGCAGACAGTTGCGATCCTGGGCGTGGTGGCCGTGGTCGCGCCGTTTGTCGTGGCTGCTGTTGGTCGGGGGAAGGTTTACGCCCCTGCGACCGTTAGGCGCCTCACCGGAAAGAACTAGCTTCTCACGTTCCAACAAAGACCCGCCTCGCCCCTCACCGGGCGGGGCGGGTCTTTTGTCGTACCCGTGCGCTATCTAATCTGGTTGCTACTAGCCACCGCCCACAGCAGGCGTAGCAGTGCCTCGGCCACGTCATCGGGCAACTGGCCGATGGCTGGCGGGAGTCGATGCGCGAACTCACCCTCGGTGGGATCTGACACGTCGATACCGGCCGCCTGGGCGGCTGCGAGGAGAACCTGCAACGGTGGTCGCTGGATCGCGGCGGCGAGTCCGTTGATGCTCTTGGGCAGGGGTAACTTGTCGAGGCTGTTATAGCGCGGGTTAGCCCATTTACCCACGGCGGATGTGGTGACGCCGGCGAGGTGAGCTATGCGCGCGTAGCTCAGCGACGGGTCGGTGATACGTGCTTCGGCGATGAGGTGCCCCAGCGCATGCATGTATAACTCCTCTTGCATCCCGCGACCACAGTAGCGGGACAAGCGGAGCACACGCGGGCACTGGGGGCATATTCTTATGGTCGCCGATTTTTCAATTCAGGGTTGAAGAATTGGCCGCGATAGTGCAGAGTCGGACCCGTCCTCAGGGCGGCGAGACCCGGTCCGTCGCTGCTGGGTTGACAGGCACTAGCCCGCCCTCTTGCATCCCAGCACAGGCGGGCTAGTGCCACCCCAACTACTAATTTAGCTTGACTTAGCAGCGAATTAGCGGCGAAGCAAACTGTCACCTACTGTCGGCCGGTGGGTGTGTTACCGGCAGCGGGTCACCTGCCGCGTATTCCTGGGCAGGCTTGGCAATGGCGGCGGCCAATGGAACCAATGATGACGGCCACTATGGCAAGGCCAGCGGCGGCTAGAGCGATTTTTCCTAGGAATACGACGAAGGCGGCTGTGAGATGTGCGAGCCACATCCCGGCCGCGAATAGGGCAATGGTTGCGGTGATGACCCCTAGGGTGAGCATTGCCTTATCAGCGGGGGATAGGCGGTTACTTGCCGATGCGGGAGCTGATTTAGGGGGGATGAAACCTCCGACACTGATCACGTCGATGGTCGTCGAGGTGTCGGTGGGCTCGGTGGTGGGGCGGTTGATTGTCAGGATGGTCATTAGTAGGTCCTTTCTAGCTCGTGACGTGGGTTGGGGGGTGCGGTAGTAGAGAGCTGATCAGCGGTTGCCTTTGGTGTGGACCCGCCGGGTGTAGGTCCACAGTTTTCGTCCGACGCGCAGTTTCGCTCCGGAGCCTTTACAGCGCCCGCAGTTGCGCCACGCCTTACCGCTCGGTGAGCGGAACTTGCCGCGCCCCTCGCAACGCCAACAGCTGGCGAACGGCCACAACCAGCACGCCACCACGTAGCACCCAGCCCAACCGATGACAGCCACGATCCACAACACGAACACCCTCCTCTCACCTAGCAGCGGCCTAGCGCCTAGCGGCAAGGACCGGAAAACCTAGCGGCAGGTCTAGACCCTGTCTGCCTGGTTTGAGCTGCGGAAACACGATTCCTAGCGGGACTCGACCAGATCACGGCTACCCCCGGATTCGGCCCGTAGAGCCCTGTCGGCCCTCCTGGCTTCGAGTGCCGCTAGGACATGCGACCGGTCCACACCCTTACGGTTGAGCCCCTCACCCCAAATCTGGATGGTGTCCACGCCTAGGGGTTTGAGGTTCGCCGCGAGCTGTTCTGGGCCCCACCCGGAGTAAATGGCCGGGCGCAGCACGGCGAGGAGGGGGCACAGCTTCTCCGACCAGACACGCTCCCCGTCGGCGAGGTTGATCACGCGCAGGATGTCATCAAGCAGGTCGAACTCGGGTTGCGGTTGTTCGCCGGCGGCGTGGCCGAATAGGGTGCCTGCGGCCTCACGGGCAGCACGGGCTCTGGCAATCACGTTCTCGGCCGCCTGTCCGTCGAGGTAGTACGACCGCACGATTTGGGGATCATCGGCGCCGACGAGGTAGCCGACGCCTTTGTCACGGCGGGTGAACATGGTGGCCCGGACACCGTTGCGGTAGGCCGACGTGCCAAGGATCATGTCGTTTTCAACTTGCCCCATGACTCGCAGGCAGAACCTCGTCCCGACGTTGGCGGACACGCCGGTGGGGAGGCTTTTGGAGTCGGGGCGTTGTGTGGCCAGCAGGAGGATCACCCCGAGTGCCCGGCCGAGTTTGACGACCTTCTCCGCTAACTCGCCGGCTTCCTTGCCGTGCTCAGGGTGGGAGAATAGCTCTTGGCACTCGTCGATGGCCACCACCAGCGGGTGCAGCCCGAGGCTCTTACGCCCAGCAAGGTCGGTAGTGACTTTGTTCTCTGGGCACACATCCTTCGGGAGTTTCTTGATCTTCTCCGCACGCATGCCGCATTCCTTACGTAGGCTGCGGAGAGCGTGGAGTGCATCTTCGATGGTGTCATCATCGGCACCCGAGGCATACCTGGATGACACCCCAGCGAGGGCCTCTAAGTCACCTGAACCCTTCAGCTCATAGCACCACAACTCAGCCCGTGGATCGAGCGCAGCCGCGAGGAGCGGAACGCGTAGAGAGAACGTTTTACCAGCTCCGGGCAGTGAACCGATCAGGAGGTTGGAGTACATGAGTTCCAGCGGAATCATCCGACCACGGGGGTCGGTACCGAATGGGAACGGTGCGAACAGATCGACGCTTCCGGTCTTAGCCAGCGGCCACGTGGCCTGCTTGGACACGGCCATGTCAGTATCACCGACCCACAGGACCAGGCGCCCCGGGTGAATCTCGGTGTTGCCATCGGGCCACACACACCCCAGCGGTCGGCCTAACGCCGACGCGAGGCGATCCCTGCGCTCGATCACATCCGTGCAGGTCACTCCACTGGGGAGGTCAATATCGGCACGCCACCCTGGGCCGTCGCGGGTGATGGGCGCGACGAACGTGATCGCGTTCGGGTTCTTCGCGAGCGCCTGGGAGATACCGGGCAGGGCCAGGGCTGTAAGCGCTCGGGTGACTTCGTCGGAGGTGAGGCGCCGGGCCTGAGGAACAACCACAGCCCGGTCCAACAGTGGCTTATCGCGGGGTGATCCGACCCATCCCAGGACGGCAATCACTCCGAGTGCAAGGAAGACGCGGGGAACTAGCCCAGTGGTGAACCCCAGTGTCACAGCCAAGCCGATGACGCCGACCAATCCGCCGCCGGCGGTGAATAGGCGCAGTTTCACCCGGTCGTTGCGGCGGTCAGTCAGCGCGATGTAGGTCTTGAGGTCGTTTTTAGCGATAGCTTCAGCTCTCGCTGGGCTACCTTCGGCGTCGAACACCCACCCCAACACCAAAGCTGCAACCCTGATCGCGCCGATCGGGGCGCGCAGGAACGCCTTCCCGGCGTACTTGGGGAGACGTGTGGCGTGATAGGCCGCCAAATGCCCGAAGTGCTGACCCAACCACCTAAGTACTTGGCTGCGCTCGGTCGGGTTACGGACGTAAGCGGGCACGATCGGCCGACGCGGTGCCTCATGCCGCGCTAGGGCCGTAGCGAACAGGCGCGGTTTGTGCTGCTCGGGTACATCGACTAACTGCCGCCCGTCCGGTTCCCCGTCGAGCTCTTCGATGGCATGTGCCATTGTGGTGCTGCCTCCGCCCCATAACTACTTCTGGTTCTTCGCGAACCGCTCAAGCTCTCGCTTCGCTTCCGCCTGCTGGCGAAGCTTCTCACTGGAACAGTGCTTGAACTTGTCGGATTTCCACGTGTTCACGTCCCGGCTATTACTCATCACCGGACCATCAAGAAAATCTTTCCAACCCATCTTGTTCACCTCCCTTCTGTCGTGTTTGTGTCACCAGCCGGTTTTCCACCACGCCACGTGTTTCTCGGCGTCAGCGACTCGCTTGTTAGCCCGTGACCATTCGGGTGTTTCATGCTTTTCCCGCTTGGAGATATGCTCGAGTTCTTCGCGGGCCTTGCGGTACTCGTCGGCAGCCTTCTTCTTGTCCATCTCGTTCACCTCCCTTAGTGTTTTCCGCTTTTCCCGATTTTCTGCATGGCCATCAAAATCTCGTACTCTTTACCTTTGGTGACCTTGTTGCCGTCCTGGTCGATCGGCCCCTTATAGCCGCCGTTACGCAGAGCAAAAAACTTCCTGTCCGCTTCCTGAGCCTGCTTCTTATCCACCCCCATTCACCTCCCCTCGATTGCGGTTATTTCCCTCGATGTCAGCGTGTAGCGGTAAGCGCTCACGCTGTCGCTTCTAGTAGCTCTCGTAGGCGTTTGCCTCGTGGACTGCCGCAGCCTAGGAGTTTCTGTATCTTCCGTCTGCTGGGTGTCCGGTCCGGATGCGCCTTACGGATGAGCTCTAGGGCGGTCTGGTCATCCGGTCCGGACTGCACCCGTTTAGACCGGGCACGCTTACTGGCCCGGTCGGGTGGGGGAGCCTGACCGTTCTTGTCGTCGGACCGCCGTACTTTCAAGTGGACCGTCAGGCCGAGTAGTAATGGGGCGACTGCGCCGACTAGGACCGCTATCACAACCATCCAGACCGGGCCTCCCGCGTTGAGGCCGTGATACAGGCCGTTACCCGCTATGGAGAGAGCGATCGCCGCGAGAGCGGACCACTGGGCATAGGACCGTGTGCGCTTGGGCGCCCGGTGCCATATGCGTGTCGCTACTAGCGCGTAGGCGTCTACGGTGATCGGTAGCAGCCAAGACTGGCGGACCGTCAGTTCCGGGCCGGGGATTGCGGCATGCCCGGTATATCCGGCGATCTCGGCTAGACCGGACAGGCCGCTGAATGACATTGCTGCTGCGGCCCCGCCGACGATGTAGATGACGGTCTGTTCTATCCGGTCCGGCCCGGTCCGGAGGTCCGTCACTTCTGGCTGCGCTGAACTAGGGCGTCATAACCGGCCGCGAGCGCACCTGCGACATGATCAGCTTCACCGGGTGTCAGCCGCAGGTGTAGCACTGCGTGTGATGTGCCATTCCCGACGGTGACTAGTAGCGCCAGTTCTCCTTGCTGCACTCGCCACGTAATTGGTTCGCTAAGCGCCCACGGCGCGGAGCCGCTAACAGTTATGGTTCCCATTGGGTCAGACCCCATTGTCTGATCAAGGCCCCGGTACAGCGATGCAACCGCTGTACCGGGGCCGCCCTTTATGCGACACCCCGCCGCACAACACCATCATGACACAGGTGTGCCAGATCGGCCAGACGGGACAGTCGAGACAGTGCGACATGTGCCGATGTGAGACGTGCGGGCCGGACGGTCCACATGACACACTGGCGACATGGAAGATGAGCGTGACGAGTTGATGACGTCCAGTCGCATCGCTGAGCAGCTGAACGTTTCACGCTCTACCGTCGATAGGTGGTGGCGAACTGGGTATCTGCCACATGTCACGTGGCCATCGGGCCAGCGCCGCAGCAAACGCTCTGACGTCGAGGCGCTCGCCCGTCGTATCGCTGAAGGCTGGCGACCCGAAAGCTAGCTCGCTCGCGGGGGCACCGGGGGTTTGTGCAACAGAAACATAATCTTGTACAATACGAGCATGGCCGTCATGAGTGTCAGCGAGGCACGCGAGAACCTGCCTGCGATCATCACCACCGCGCACACCGAAGCTGTCGTACTAGAGCGCTATGGAAAGCCCGCTGCGATCCTCGTATCACCACAGCTCTATGACCGCATGACTGAAGCGCTCGAGGAGATAGAAGACATCGAGGCGATCGAGCACGCTATGGCTGATCCAGCCCCCAGCATCCCCTGGGAAAGGGTCAAAGCCGACCTAGGGTTGAAGTGACCTATCACGTTAAGCTGCGTCCAGCTGCTGAACGGGCACTACGGAAACTCGACTCACAAACCCTCAGACGCATCCAGGGGGCCATTGCGCTGCTTGCCCAAAGTCCGTACCCACCGGCGGCTAAAAAACTCGTTGGGCGGCCCGAGTACCGGTTAAGAACCGGCGACTATCGAGTTCTCTATCGTATAGACGACGGCGAGCTATTGGTCATCGTTATTGATCTGGGGCATCGGCGCGATATATACCGAAGCAAGTAACCCCTGTGGGGAGTTCTAGCGCCTTATCTAGCCGGTTTGCGCCGCACAGGCATACACTCAAACCATGGGAACACGAGAGTTTGAAGTGATATTACAGCCCGAGCCGGAGGGCGGATATACCGTCACTGTGCCTGGCCTGCCCGGCTGTATCAGCTACGGCGAAACCCACGACGAGGCGATAACCATGATCAAGGACGCCATCGAAGGGATATTTGGAGTCTCTGGAAGCCCACGGTGACCCCTTGCCGCAGACACGGGCTCAAGCGGCGACGCTCACACGTTCATGCTGAACCGGCTCGGTGCCGATGCACCGGGGGATCTTCCCCTGGGAACTCTCCGCAGCATCTTGTCCTCGGCCGGCATCAGCCGTGAGGAGTTCCAGCGCCTCATCTAGCTAGATCATCCTCTGCCCGTCTGCGATGGATTGCCCCGGATTGCCCCACGAGTGTTATCTAGAGCCGGATCAAACCGTATAGGTGCAGGTAGATTAGGGGTACAGAAGGAGATCAGGTACAGATTAGAAGTCTGGTGCTCTATCCACTGAGCTACGAGGGCCGACCGTGCAGCTACACCGTACGCGGCATACGGTAGGCAAAATCGAGTTACCTCAGATAATTGTGCAGCCTTTAGAGAGATTATGGCCGACGTGCGGTAGACGGGGTGGCAGCCGGCCATGCAACGTAGTTAAGGTTCAGCACCATGTCTGTTCGTTCCCCTCGGTTTATCCGAGTTTCCTCTGCCCTTGTCGCCATCGCGACCCTTGGTTTCCCCGCTGTGGCATCCGCCCAAGACTCTAAGGATGTTTACAGATCGATTTCTGAAGTGACCGACGTTGCCAATGGCACCGTCAGTGGTCGCTCTGTGACCACTAGCCCAGGCTCTGGTACCCCCACCACCGTTCGCAGCGCCCCCGATACCAACTCGACTGTCACCATGCTGTCCGACGGCAAGGTGAAAGAGTTCACCACGCAGCAGCTGGTGCTGCAGCAAGAAGACGTGAAGTTCGAGGGATACAGTCTTAGCCCGAAACCCAAGGCCGCCCAATCCGACCTTCCCACCGTGGGTAAGGACAGTGGAGTACGGCTTGACGAGACGCCGGCAGATGACGTCGGCCTCACGAATGCAGAGGCCGACAAAGTCACGTGGTTGCTCACCCAATCCAAGTCGGCCGGGGCCGACCGCGCCGCCCTGAGCGGGATCACTAACCCGGTCACCGATGTTACCGGTGTGAACCCCGACCCGATCACCCCACGGCAGCGCGCTGCAGCGACGCAGGCCAGCGTCTGGCACTTCTCCAAGGGTATGAAGCTCGACCCCGCCCGTAACGATGCAGTGGTCACCGCCCTGTATCACTACCTGACCGGTCCAGCCA
>JBGTNI010000043.1:0-22197 GCA_041743105.1 Mycobacteriales bacterium
CGGGCCACCCTTATAGATGATCTCGTCGAGCACGTCTCGATACTCTTCGGCTTCCACATTCTTCTCGACCATGCTGGCCATCCACGAAGAGACTGATCTAGCCTTCCCTGCATCGACAGACCTGCGTACTTTCTCCACCAGCTCACTAGGAAGCGTTACCGTAACCTTCGTCATGGTCTTCATACTTTTAGCTTATCATGTGCCGCATAATATATGGACTCTAATCTTGGATTAGGCTTCTGGTATTGTCCATGCTGTACCGCACCCGGTAGCGGCCTCCTTTCTTTTGCGTTTCTACGCGTCTTGGGGCTTTAATGACATCGATTCGGGTGCGGCCGTTCCACCGCCGCGACCGCGAGCAGCTGACTGCTCTGGTGAACGCGCACATCCAGGCGGTTGTGCCAGGCGTGATCGCATCGGTGAACACCGTGCTGAGCCAGCTGGAACGTGAGCCTGGCGAGTTCATCGTCGACCCATGGGTCATCGAACGGACAACGCTGGTAGCCGAGCAACGAGGCCGGATAGTGGCCGCGGCGCACCTGCTCCATTACGGGACCGGCGCCGAGGTCGGGGAGTCCTACCGTGACGCGGGTGAGATCAAGTGGTTACTCTGCTGGCCCGATCAACCTTACTGGCCGGATACGGCCGCGGCAGGCAACGCGATCGCGGCCGCGGCGGTCGCTTACTTGAATCGCTCCGCCGCGGACCGGGTTTATGCCGATGGCGCACTGCCGGCCCCCGGTGTCTACGGCCTGCCCGAGCAGTGGCCACACATACACGCCATCCTCGAACGTGTCGGCTTCGTACCGGGTGATCGCACCGAGATCGTGTTCCTGGCCGACGTCGATGTGTTGGACAGACCCAGCGTGCCCATCAGCGGCCTTACCGTCAGGCGCACGCTGGGCATCAACGGAACCCGTTTCGCCGCGCGGCTCGATGGCGAAACCCTCGGCTATATCGAAGTGGCGAACTGCATCGGCGACGCTGGACGCGCCGTACGCCAGGACGGTTGGGCGGACGTCGGCAATCTCAGCATTGACAAGCCGCACCGTCGGCGAGGGATCGCCGGATGGCTCCTCGGCCAGGCAGCGCAATGGCTTGCGCTCGGACACGTCGATCAGCTACTCGCCTATGCCAGGCACGACGAGCATGAACTCATCGCTTTCCTCGAACACGTCGGATTCCGCGAGCTCACCCGAACCACGCGAGGCTGGGAGCGCGATAACCGCAGCTGACCTCGTGACTACGGTTCCACACGGAGCAACTCGCTCATCCGCGCCGCCATCGTGTCCCAGCGCCACTGATCAACGACCCAGGCTCTTCCCGCCTCGCCGAACTTAGCTGCGCGTTCGCGATCTGTGAGTAGCTCGATGAGGCGACAGGCGATCTCGGAAGTGTCGTGCCCATTTATCACGTACCCGGTCTCATCGTGTCTAACCGCATCCGGTGCGCCACCGGAATCGCCGGCCAGTACTGGCAGCCCGGTTGCGGAAGCTTCCAGGTAGACGATGCCCAAGCCCTCCACATCGAGACCGGCCCGGCGCGTGCGACATGGCATGGCGAACACGTCACCGGCAGCGTAGTGGGCGGGAAGCTCCACCGCGGAGACCGCTCCGGTGAAGACCACGTGGTCGGCTACACCGACGCCCCGAGCTAACCGTCGGAGCCGGGCCTCGTCGCGTCCGCCGCCCACTAACAGCAGCGACGCGCCGGGTACCTCGCGACGCACGGCGGGCAGGGCACAGATGAGCCGATCCTGGCCCTTGCGTGGTACCAAGCGAGAGACACAGACCACTACCGGGCGATCCTGCAGATTGTGCCGCTGCCGAATTGGGGCACCATCGACGCCAGGGTGGTAGACCTGCGTATCGACACCCGGCGCCAGCCACCACAGTTCGCTTCGGTCGGCGATCACGGACTCTAAGCGGGTACGGGTGTAGTCGCCTAGATAGGTGATCACGTCCGCGCCCGTTGCTATCCGCCGCAGCAAGCTCCTCGCACCTGGCAGCGCCGCCCAGCCCACCTCGTGCCCGTGGGTCTGCGCAACGATACGGCGCACACCCGCCCGGCGAAGCGCTGGTGCCAGCAGGCCCAACGGTGCGGCGGCACCGAACCACACCGAAGTACAGTCGTGCGCTGCAGCCAGCTCTGCGGCCCGGCGGGCCAGCGCGGACGTGGGTAGCAGCATCGTGCCGGGGTAGCGCACCACAGGAAAGGGCTGGGCTACGTCGAATTCGGCAGCGCCTGGCCACGACGACGTGTACACCACAATCGAATCCAGGGGTTGGCGTAGCGCAAGTTGATGCACAAAGGCCTGAATACCGCCGAGCCGGGGCGGGAAGTCGTTGGTGACGAGCAGCGTTCTAGGCATGGCTGTCGCCCTGTTGACGTCGTCTGAAATCACGGTGTCGCAAACGACGTCACGAGGTGCTCCCGCCATAGCTGCACGAAATCCTCACGCGACAGCGCGAGTCTGTCCTGTAACGCCTGCGACCATACGGGATTGCTTTCGCCGCCGGTCTGCTGCGCGCTGCGCCGATAGAGCTCGACCAGTTCGGTAAAGCCCACCCGCTCCACCAGCAGCGCGCATGCCGACCAGGCGTAGCGATAGGCCAACCCGGTCGCTGCGCTGTCCTGAATAGACGTAGTGCCGGCGGCGTCAGTCTCTGGCTCGAAGCTTCGCTGCGTCGGCAGCTGCTGCGGGAGCTTACCCGACCACACAGACGATGCGAGATCGGGCGCGAACTGCGCCCGGCCCAGTCCGCTGCCGGCGTAGGCCGCGTATTCGGCAATGCCTTCGGCCAGCCATGCCGGGGAGCTCCCTCCAACCCAGTCCCGGGTCGCGATATGCGCTGACTCGTGCCGAAGCACGTTGGCTTGCTCCTGCTCGCCAAGCCCCGCCATCATCTCAGCGTTAACGACCACGTAGGCCCCGCGCGGGTCAGTGTTCGACGCAGAGGTCGTGACCGCCGACAGCGCCGAAAGATGCGCCGGCCCGATCCGGTGAGCGCCATCCGGTGACGCTCTCGGCAGTAGCTTTTGAGCTTCGTCTAGATTCGCCGGGATCACCACTGCCATGGGCGGGATCTCGGCCCTGAATAGATCCACCACGGCGCCGCGGGCTCGCTGCGCGATGCGACCCATCTGCTGCACGAAGTCTTGCTGCACCCGATGTCCCAGCACTAAAGTGGCGCCGCTGCTCACGGTAACGACTGGCCCGAAGTCCCAGAGTCGGCGGGTCGATCGTAGTCCCGACGAGTCTAGGTCGTTATCGGCGGCGAGGTACCAGGTGCCGTCACGCAGCACGAAGGTGAGGTAATGGGTGCCTGCCAGTTCAAAGTCGGGGACGTCGGCGAACCTGTGCCGAATGGCCACCTCAGCCAGCCAGACCGGAGCAGCATATCGACGTTGGAGGGCGGGTAGCCGCTGTTTACGGATGGCCGGCGAGACCGTGCCCCGAACATGATGCTCCCAGTGCGAAAACGGCACTTCGATCACCCGCTGAAACAAGCGAGTCTGGCTCGCGGCAAAGTCCCGGGATCGAGGATCTACGGTGCGAAGAAACGCTGCCCGGTTCTGATCGAGGATTGCCCGCGATCGGTGCCGCAGCAGCTCGGAGGCGGTGCGTTTCATCGCGGGTTCTGTCCCGGCACCGAGCACAACGCGCGGGGAAGAATCGACCAAGGGTAGCTGCCCGGTCTCACGCCAGTGAGCGGCCACCAATCCGGCGGCAAGCGCCAGCTGCGCTATCAGGGCTCCGACGTATGCCGCTGGAAACCACCGTGGACTGCGCGACATGCGGACTATCGTGACACAGTTGTCATCAAGAGCGTGCGTCGCGCATGCGGCTAGGGCCGGCCGATACCGGCGATAGCGCTACCAGCGGCGCCGTCGAGCGTAGCCACATGCACCGGGCTACCGGCTTCCGAAGCGTGCACCACCTTGCCATTGCCGATGTACATCGCCACGTGATGGATGCGCGGTGAGCCATAGAAGACGAGGTCAGCGGGCTGAATGGCAGAGCGTGACACCTTCTTCACCTTGCCGTACTGCAGCTTGGCCGAGTGTGGCAACCCAACTCCGCCAGCCCGCCACGCGGCCATGGTCAGCCCGGAGCAGTCGTAGGAGCTTGGACCAGCGGCACCCCATACGTAGGACTTACCCTGCTGTGCCAGTGCGAACTTCACGGCCTGCGCCGCGTTTCCAGTGCCTTGACCGTCATAGCCGACCACGTCATGCAAGCTGTCGAGGTCACCACCGGTGAGCGTGGCACGCAGCGTCTTCCACTTCTCCAAATCTTTGGTGATGGAGTTCTGCTTACCGCGGACTGTGTCGAGCTGCTTCTGCTGCTGCGAGACCTCTTGTTGGATCTTTTTTTCTTCCCGTTCCAGCGCCTTCTTGGCATTGGTCAGCTTAGAGATTTTGGCTTGCCGTTGCTGCTGGATCTCGTGCAGTACGGTGAGTTGGTCAATGGCAACGGATGCGTCGCGGCTTCCCGCTACCACCGATATGGAACCGAGGTTGCCCTGCTTGTAGACGAGGTTGGCGAGCTTGTCGACTTCAGTCTGGTGCTTGGCGACCTCGGACCGCTTGACGTGCGCCTCTGGCTGCAACTTCGCGAGTGCTTCCTGGCTAGTCCGCACAGCAACACGAGCCTGGTTGAACTCCTCCGTAGCGACGACCATCTTTTTCTGCAACTGGTAGATCTGCTGCCGGGTTTCACTCAGGGTGGGCTCGGCTTTGATGCCACCCGGTGTGACTTGACCGACGCCGGCGACCGCGGTGCCGCCGGTGCTCACGAACGCAGCGAGACAGATGGCCACACTTGTCAGTGATGCTAGGACGCGAGAGGGGAACCGGGCTCGGGACGAATCCACGAGTGAGTGCTCACTTTCTCAGAACGGACACTGGTTTGTTTGCGGCATAGCCAGGGAGTGGCAAACAGGTGGCAACGGTACGGAGTCACCGAGCGCCTCGCAACCCCGTGTGGCTCACCTCACGCGACGGACCTGGAAGCTCCATGAAAAGTTCTAAGCTCCACCCATGGAGTCGTAGCAGAGCACGGAATGGCGTGGATGAGATGCAAGGCGGACGAAGCAGCGCATAGTGGGCTATGCGCAATGAGGACAACGCGGCAGATCGCCGCGCCATCCGCGCTATGCGCTAGTTAACACGCCAAGGATGACGCCCATAGCAAACAGCGTCATAGTAACGCCAATCGCTAGTAGCACTCCCCAGCCGCCGATTGGGGGTGGGCCAGGCTCAGCGGGCGTGGCATGCTGTGTCGCTCTGGCGTGGAGTCCCGTAGGCGACCACCAGCTGGGATCAGTGCGCGCAACCCCACGCCGCTTCTCTGGCTGCCGCGGACTGGCAATGTCCGGCAGCTGACTATTCTGATAGGAATCAGCCCCGTTAAACGTCGGTGTACTCGTCGGAGGAGTTCCGAGGCTGTCTCGCATCGCGCGTGCCAGCACATGGCTCGAGGGGCTCAGCGCACTGTATTCGGCCAGATGCAGAGCCTCACTGTCGTCGTCCGAGCCATGCAATGGTGCTGACGTCGCCGAGTAGCCGCTAAGGGGATCCGAACCCGCGGGCCACGACCGCCCTGGCAGTCCGTAGCCAGAATCTGAACGGGCTCGGTATGAGTCAGCTTGGTGCGAGCTAGCTTGGTGCGGCGATGACGCGGAGCTCCTCGTTGTACTGGCAGCGCGCCAGAATCGCTCGCTGTCATCATCTGAGGTATCTGGCGCTGGACGTGGGGCTTCACTCCCGACGACCGCCCGGTCCCAGCGCGCATGGAGTTCAGCCTCACGCTGGCGAAGCAGGGCTGCTTCGTGGCTGAGTCGCCACCATGTTTGGCCGGCGCGGATCGTCGCCGCACCCGCCAGAGGCACCCCCGCCACGAACGCTCCACCGAGCAGCAAACCTAGGCCGCTGTCACGGTTGACGAAGCTCACAAGCGAAAGTACAGCGAGCGCGATGAGCACCGCCGCAGCCAGACCAAGGCCGACTGCGGTCCTGACACTCAGCGCTGAACGCATGCGCTGACGAAGTTTATCTAGACGAGCCCGCACCTGAGCCAGCTCAAGGTCTACAGCTTCGGTCTGGCTGGCGCGATGACGCCCGGATTCCCAGTCATCGGTCCCGTATGCAGCATCGGAGGCTGCTGCATAATGCGCGGACGCCTTCGTCTGAGTACTGCTCGTCATTGTGACAACGATACCTGCAGAACTGATTCAGGCAATCTCTTTGACCTGCGATTATATCGGCAATGTGACCAATACCATGATGACATTGGGATTCAGCTCTCACATGGTGAGAAACGGCATGAACGGAGTAAATGCATGAGCATCACCCATGGTGAATCAACGTACGCAGCTGACGTAACAGCACCAACAGCGCTGCGAGGTCTGCGGGCGCTCGATCTCCCAACATGGACATGGTGTACTGCACTCGTCCGATATTGACCTGGTTACGCTGTGACCAGATTCGTAGCCGCTCACTGGGCGCGCACTCGGAATCGGTATCGGCCAGCACCTCGCGCGCAACACCTGCCAGCACCGCATACAGGTCATATCGCATGGCCATACGCGCCAGCACACTCCAGCGGTCGCGGCGCGGCAGCTGCGACACCCGCTCGAACAAGCCATCCATTCCGAAGTGTGCGCTCGCGGTGTAGTACACCTGCGCGACGGTCCGCACCGGCTCCTTAGCCGCGGTAGCCAGCTCCACTACATCGAACAGACCGAACCCGTATAGCGCACCCACACAACGTCGCGCAACGCTATCAGGCACACCCTGTTCGGTGAGTTCATCCACATAGCCGCGCATAGTGCCCGCTTCCTCACCGACGAAAAGCTTTGTGGCATCGGGAAGCAGCTCCGCCACACCTGGGCCCAGCCGTTGCACCTCGGCGGCCACGTCGATCACGCCACTGCGGTTCTGCAGCAGCCATCGCACCCCACGATCGAGCACCCGCCGAAGCCTCGACACCACCGCAAGCTGGGCGCCGGTGGAAATGACGTTGTCCAGAGCGTGGATCTCATCCCACAGTTCGCGAAACCCCAGCACTGTCGAGATCACGTGGTAGGCCCGCAACACGTCGGCCGGTTCCGCACCGGTCTCCTCGACCGCGCGATACACAAAGGAGATGCCGCCCCGGTTGACAACCTCATTCACCAACAGCGTGGTGATGATCTCCTGCCGAAGTGGGTGCGCAGCCATCGCAGTCGCGAAGCGTTCGCGCAGCGGCGTGGGGAAGTAACCCAGCAGTACGTCGTTGCACCACGGCTCAGCGGGCAGGGTGGTGGGCAAGATGTCCTCGGCAACGCCGATTTTCACATAAGCCAACAACACCGACAGTTCTGGCGATGTGAGTCCCTCACCGTCGGCGTCACGCTGCAAACACTGCGCATCCGACGGCAGGAACTCTAGCTCCCGATCCAGCCGACCGGTACGCTCCATCGCGGCCATCATGCGGCGGTGCACGTTGATCAGCCGGGACGACAGATAGGTCGACAACGCCAGTGCATGGCTTTGCACGTAGCTATCGTGCAGCACTAGTTCAGCGACCTCCTGGGTCATGGCGACCAGCAGTTTATTGCGATCCTCCAACGTCAACGCGCCCGCTTCCACAGCTTGACGCAGCAGAATTTTGATGTTGACCTCGTGGTCGGAGGTATTTACCCCGGCAACGTTGTCAATAGCGTCCGTGCAGATAACTCCACCGTGCTGGGCATATTCGATGCGTCCGCGCTGGGTGAAACCTAGGTTTCCGCCCTCACCGACGACCTTTGCGCGCAGCGCCGAAGCATCGATTCGCACCGCATCGTTGGACTTGTCACCTACATCGGCATGCATCTCGGTACTGGCTTTGACATATGTCCCAATCCCACCGTTGAATAGCAGGTCCACCGGGGCTCGGAGGATCGCTTGGATCAGTTCTGGGGGCGAGAGGTGAACGATTTCCTCCGACTCATCGGTCTCGATCCCCAGGGCACGCCGGGCCTGAGGACAGAGCGGGATCGATTTCACCTCTCGCGACCACACACCGCCGCCAGAAGAGATGAGCTCGGGTTGATAGTCGGCCCAGCTAGAGCTGGGCAGCTCGAACAGCCGCCGCCGCTCGGCAAACGACGCGCCGGCTACGGGATGTGGGTCGATAAAGATGTGGCGGTGATCAAACGCCGCGACCAGCCGAATGTGCTCCGACAGCAACATTCCGTTACCGAAAACATCGCCGGACATATCACCGATGCCCACGACCGTGAAATCCTGTGCCTGGGTATCGATACCCAGGTCACGAAAGTGCTGCTTTACCGATTCCCATGCCCCACGAGCGGTAATGCCCATGGCCTTATGGTCATAACCAGTCGAACCACCCGAGGCGAACGCATCATCGAGCCAGAAGCCGTAACGGGCCGCGACCTCGTTGGCGATATCGGAGAACGTCGCCGTACCCTTGTCGGCGGCGACCACCAGATAGGGGTCTTCTTCGTCGTGGCAGACCACGTCCTTGGGCGATACCACAGCTCCGTCGACCCGGTTATCGGTGAGATCGAGTAACGCTGAGACAAACCATGTGTAGCACGCAATCCCCTCGGCCAGCAGGGCACTGCGATCTGAAGGCTTAGGAGGCCGTTTAAGGACGAGTCCGCCTTTAGAACCCACCGGAACAATCACGGCGTTCTTGGCCATCTGGGCCTTGACTAACCCCAGAACCTCTGTGCGGAAGTCCTCACGGCGATCCGACCATCGCAGTCCGCCGCGCGCAACCTTGCCAAAACGCAGGTGCACACCTTCCAACCGTGGTGCATAGACGAAGATCTCGAACTTCGGCCGCGGCTGCGGCAGGCCATCAATCGCCATGGGATCGAGCTTGATCGCCAGGTACGGTTTGTGCGGCGTGCCCTTACCCCGCTGGTAGTAGTTGGTGCGCCGGGTCGCCGAGATCAGTGACAGGAACGAACGCAGAATGCGGTCGTGGTCCAGGCTGGCTACGTCCTCCAGCGCGCCCTCGATCTGATCGCGAACACTGCGCATCAGCCGCGTCCGGGTGGCATCGACCGTAGTCGTCCCCCGTTCGGGATTGAAGCCGGCATCAAAGAGCTGCACTAGCAACTTCGCGACACGTGGATGCTGCACGAGGCTGCGCTGCAGGTAATCCTGGCTGTACACCGTGCCGATCTGCCGCAAATACTTGGCATAGGCACGCAGCACCATGATCTCGTCCCACGCCAGGCCGGCCCGCAGCACCAATGCGTTAAAACCGTCGATCTCGCAGCGGTTGCGCCAGCACGCTACGAACGCGTTCTCCATGGCGCGACGCACCCGGCCGTCAAGCTGATCTTCCCCGGTGTGCACGTCGGGCGGCAGCAGCAAGCCGAAATCATAGATCCAGTACGACACCCCGTCCCGCGAAATGATTCGGTATGGCCTCTCATCTATAACGGTGACATCCAGCGACTGCAACACAGGTAGCACCGCCGACAGCGACATCGGCTCACCGCGCCGGTACACGACGAAACGCAGTGTCTCCGCGCCCTGCGCCGCTTCCGGGCGGCTGATGCGCGAAGAGCTGGAACGCTCAATGTGCACCGCCACCTCGTCGTCAGCGTCCAGGGTCTCCAAGCGCGCCACGTCCGAGACAGCCATGGCGGGTGTGCGTTCAGAGGTGTAGCCGTCGCCGAACGCCCCCTCGTAACGCTGCTTAAGCTGCCGGGCGTGGGCGCTGCCGAATTCTTTCTGCAGCGCGGCGTCGAACTCCTCTTCCCACAGCCGTGTGATGTCGGCCAGACGTGCTTGCAACGCCGGAGTGTCGATCTCTCCCACCGGGGAGCTCGGGTCGGTGCGCACCACGAAGCGAATGCGGGCCAGCAGACCCTCCGTTACCCGGGCCGAATAATCCACGCCCACACCGTGGAGTGCCTCGGTAAGGATCTCCTGCATCTTCAGCCGAGTCCGGGTGTTGTAGCGATCCCGAGGCAGGTACACCAGGCAGGAGATGAACCGCCCGTAGGCGTCCTTACGGATGAAGAGCCGAAGCTCGCGGCGGCCCGTGAGTCTTAGCACCGTGAGCACCGTCTGGCGAAGCTCGTCGGTGCTCATCTGGAATAGTTCGTCGCGAGGGTAGGCCTCCAGTATCGTCAGCAGTTCTTTACCGGAGTGACTACGCAGGCTGAGTCCGGCACTGGCGATGACTTCCTCGACCTTGCGGGAGATTACCGGTAACCGGCGCACGCTCTCGGAGTACGCGGCGGCGGCGAACAAGCCTAAGAATCGACGTTCACCGGTAACGGTGCCGCTGGTGTCGAAGGTCTTGATACCGATGTAGTCCATGTACGCCGGGCGATGCACGGTGGCCCGCGCATTGGCTTTGGTGATAATTAGCAGCCGGGGATCCATCACCTGCTGGTAGACCTTTGGCGACATGTCGGCCATGTTGCGACTGGTGGAGTTGTCAGAACGCAAAATGCCTAGACCCGTTCCGGGAATCGTCTGTAAGTACTTTCCGCTCGCGGTGTCAGAGATCGCGTATTCCCGGTAGCCCAGGAACGTGAAGTGTCCCTCCGCTAACCACCGCAGCAGTGCCCGCGAGTCATGGACGTCTTTGCTGGGTACCGGGAGATCCGCTTGGGCCAGCTCGTCGGCCAGCGACAGGGCAATGGATCGCATCTTGGGCCAGTCCTCGACTGCCTCAGCAACGTCGGTGAGCACCCGACGCAGGTTCTCCTGCACGTCGGCGATAACCGAGCTGTGGGTTTGTCGGTCAATTTCGACGTGCATCCAAGATTCGACCAGCTGGCCGTGCACGGTGGCGTCAGTGTCGGCGGCAATGTCGGTATCGGCATAGACCTCAAGCAGCTCGCCCAGTGCGTCGCGACGCACCACGATCTGGGGGTGGATGAACAGCCGGATTCCGACGCCAAGCCGCGACAGCTCCGAACTCACCGAATCCACCAAGAACGGCATGTCGTCGCAGACGATCTCAACGGCACTGGGAAGGGGATCGGCGTCATCGCCGCCTGCGCGTGCAGGGTCATAGCCGGGAGCAACCGGCAGAATGCGCAGCAACAACTGACCAGGCATTCGACGGAAACCGAATTCTGTATGAGACCGCACCGCCGCCCTGAGCTCATCCTCCCCACGACCGGCAACCTCGGGATCGGGCACCAAGCGCCAGTAAGCATTGTCAACCGCGGCAACCAGCGAATCGACGGCGGTGCGGCCGTTGTAAGCCACACCGCCGCTAGAGGCAACAGCTGTGGAGGATGACGAATCCATCGGCGAAGATCTCTTTCTCGACAAGAGCGGCAGCGTTAGAACAAGGCGTTGGACAGATCGCGTCGAGCAGTGCGAACGCACGGTTCGTCGCCAGGCAGAATGGACAGTAGCTCCAGCAGATGTTGACGTGCCCGGTTCCTGTCCTCACCTGTCGAGAGCTTGACCACGCCGATCAGCCGCGCAAACGCCACCTCGAACTGTTCGCAGGCGAATTCGGCGTCCGCCGCCTGGCACTGTAGTTCGACCTGCTGTGAGTCGAGCATCATCGAGCCGAGCGTTGTAGTAGAAAGTTTTTGCGGCGCACCGGCCTGTGCCAGCACCTTCTCAGTGTCGATGCCACCAAGCCTGCACATAAGTTTCACCCGCGCCACGCCGGCGGTCGCCGTCGCGTCGGCGGGTGAATCTGCGAGAATCGCGTTGAAGATCCGTTCGGCTCCATCGAGATCACCGCTGGCCGCAAGCGCAGCTGCCTGATCGAGTCGCTCATCGGGCAGCGGCTGCGATCCGGCTCCGCCACTTACACCTGTGCCACTCGCTCCCGGGCCACCCACTCCTAGGCCGGCGGTCGCATCGAGCACCGCGGCAAGCCAGTGTCGCAACTGCGACTCTGGCAGCACACCGGAGAAGGCATCGATCGGCTGCGCCGCGGCGATAGCCACAACTGTCGGAATGCTTTGAATTCCAAAAACGCCGGCCAGACCGGGATTGGCCTCGATATCGACCTTGGCTAGCGCCCAGGCTCCCTCGGCCGCCGCCGCGAGTGTTTCTAACACTGGGCTGAGCTGCTTACAGGGCTCGCACCATTCCGCCCAGAAATCCAGCACCACAGGCACTTGGTGCGAACGGGCCACCACATCGCCGTGGAACGACTGCTCCGTCACGTCGATCACGTACGTCGGAGCGGAGCTTTCCAGTTTCGGCGTGGTGGTCGAACCGCGGCTTCCGCCGGAGCCCACCGCCGCGCCTGCGGAAGCCGATGGTTTTGTGGCTCGTTTAGCTAACGACGATAGATCCAGAGCACGTCCCCACGAGGCCGGTATCGCCGGCATAGATGCGCGCGGGTTTATCTGCGGTGAATTCGACGAGTTCTGCATAGGCTGCATAAGCACAGTCTGTCACTTCGCGCCCCAGATCCCACCTGGACCTCTAGGGTCAAGGTAAGGCTACGCCACACAGATTCCAGCTGAATCGTGACGACCAGCCACACGTCCAATGCGCGGATCGGTGCGCGCAAGGGAGGCGGCAACACAATGGCTGGCACTGGTCTCCGAAGGTGCTCGGCGACCCTGGCGATCGTGGCTACGCTGGTCGCTGTCACTGCGTGCGACTTCTCAGGCCCCGCGCCGCGAGCGGAGCTACTGGCTAACGCGACCGTTCCCACCGGTGTGGTCTCTCCCCATCTGGTGCGGCTGCACCATGGACGTGACATTGCGACCAGTAAGGGAATCACTACTGAAACCACTCTGCTGCACCCTCGCGCGCATGGCGACGCAGACGGGGACGGGGTCAGTGACACTGCGGCATTAGTGCAGACTCGGGCTCGGCTTGCCGACTCGCGACAGCCCTCGCAGGCACGCCATGCACTCCGCGATACTTCCCAACACAACGGACAACGCGAGAGCCCTGGCGCCCCAACTAGCGCGCCGTCGGTGACCTTCGTGAGCGTGGTGATTTTCCGCAATGTCAACGGTGCGGCGAACGGCGGCACGCCGACCGTCACCAACGCATTACCGCTAGGACCAGGCGCCCGGGTACACGGCATCGACATCGTGCCCGCTGAACTGAGGCGTCACTCACCGCCACGCGCAACGCCGGCACGCCTGGTAGTCGATTACACGTTGCCTGAGGCCGCCTTGACACAGCAACCGCATCGGCAACGACTCACCGCGAAGTTAACTGGCGGTGTGCTCGCGCTGATGGACAATGCAGTCGCGACAGAGGTCGACACGGCGGCCGCCGTGAAACCGACCCAGCTGACGCTGGCCTCGGGCACTGACACGGGAGTGGTTGCATACGGTGCGACACAGCATTACGAGTTCACCGTGAACGCCGGCCACCGTGTGGCGCTGGACGCAACGTCATCACAGCCCGGGGTTCGTATAGGACTTCAAGGCGCAGACGGAACAGTACTGATGGCAGCCGAAAGCGGCGAACATTCATTTCACGGCACAGCACCGAAGTCACAGAGGTATCGACTCGATGTCTCCAGCGACAACGAGCGTCCAGCTCGTTACACGCTGAAAGCCATGATGGCTAAACCTCGCCCGGTGAGCGCAGCAGTGCCCGGCAGAGCCGGGGGCGGCAAGGTGTTGCATCTGACGTTCGACGACGGCCCGCACATCCACTTCACCGACCGGATACTCGAGATACTGGCCAAGTACAGCGCGAAGGCAACGTTCTTCGTCGTCGGTAAGAACATCGTCACCCGGCCCGGTTGGGTCGAACGTACGCTCGCCGCTGGTCATGTGGTGAGCAATCACAGCTACACCCATCGCAAACTCGCCGGCGTGAGCCAGCAGACGTTCGACGACGAGGTCGGCCGAACACAGCTGGCCATCGGTCCCCGCGCTGCGGCATGCCTGCGTCCGCCGTACGGTGCGGTGGACGCGCAGCTACGTCAGCGGGCGGCCAACCTGGGACTCACGACGGTGTTATGGGATGTCGATACGCGAGACTGGCGACGGGAGCCGCCGGAGGAGATCGCAAAACGGATTATCGACGGTGCGCAGAGCGGGAACATCGTATTGATGCACGACGGTGGGGGTGACCGCAGCAACACGGTGCAGGCCCTGGAGATTGCGCTTCCGAAACTCGTCGGACAGGGTTGGAGCTTCGCACCGGTCTGCGGTTAGCCACGCCGTTTCTCAGCCATGTAGCGGGCAACTCACAGCACCCAAGGGCGTACCGATCTGTGCGCCCGCGTGCCCCACCGCTATCAACGCGGGTCGTCCATCAGGCCGAAAAGAACCGCGCTTTACCGTTTCCAGATCGGCATCGGCGCTAGTGGCGCGGGGGCGAGTGCGTCGGCCGTAGTCGCAGATGACGGTGGCGCAGTGGGCCCCGGCGGCGGTCTCGAAGGCAGCGGAACCGGCACCGGCGCAGCAGAAGGTGGCGGCACAACCGACGACGGAGGCGGTGGCGGCACAACCGACGACGGAGGCACAGCTACCTCCGGAGGCGTTATTGGCGCAGCTGGCACGGGGGCGACTGCGTCAACCGGCACAGCGGACCCGGCAGGTCTGGTTGCGCCGACATAGTCCGGCCTGTTGGCGCTCTGCACCTTCACGACATCGCCGCTTTGCGGCGCGTTCACCATCAGCTCGCCGCCCAGCGAAATCCCGACGTGGGTGATCTCCTTGCTTCCCTTGGAACGGAAGAATAACAAGTCACCGGGCATGGGATCCCCCCCGCCAGGCTTGGGATGGACTCCTGGCAGCTGCGGGCCTCTGTTGTACTGCCCTTGCGCGCTTGCGTCCGGCTCCTTAGTCCAGATGCCAGCGGCCTTGTACGCCTCGCCGGTCAACCCTGAGCAGTCAAAGACGTTGGGACCTTGGCCGCCCCACACATAGTCCTTACCCCGCTGGTCGCACGCATACTTCACCGCTGCCAATCCGGGTCGTCCACCAGGCTGAACATCATCGCAGCTTACTGACGCGGGGTAACCCGCCGGTGCCGGAGGCACGGCAGGCCTATCACTCGTCGGCGGCGAAGCAGGACGGTCTGGCACGGGATACTCCGGCCCTCGAGGACCACCGCTACCTGCCCCAACGTGCGGACCAGGAAGTCGCCCACTAGCACCGCCGACCTCCGGCCCCGGACTCGATGAAGGCGACTCAACCCATGAAGGGTTAGGGCGGTCTGGCTCCGGGCTTGAGGGAGGCGTTACCTCAGCTGAAGGCGGCGGTTGCAGGTCTATCGGGGGCAATCCTCGAGACGGGGGTGTAGTAGCGGTTGTGGGTGCAGCAGCGGTTGGGGGTGTCGCTGTCGCCGGAGTACGTGGCCCGGTGGTCGGCAGCGCAATGGGCCGCCGAGCGGAGGTGAACGTGGGGATGCAATCAATGTCTTGCTCGTTACCTGCGTTGAAGCTTGTCGCTTGCGGTGCTCCACTCACCCTCGGCTGCTCAACCGGAGTAGATGTGACCGCTTCGCCCGCGCTTGTGCCTTCGACACCCGCGTTACCGGCTTGGCCCGACTCACCAACCCCAGCTGACTGGGTGCTCAGCGCTGACTTCGGTGTCGACTGCTCGGGTGACTGCGCCGCGGTCGACGGCGGCAGACACAGCGGAAGGACATCCGGCGAACTGACAACTGACAATACCGCCGCCGTCTCGGCAGCTTCCGAACCTGCTGCGTCAGCGGTCGGGCCTTGATATGACGACATCGCGGTTAAAGTAGCAATCAACGCCACGAAAGCTCGGGCTATTTCCTGCATCCCCGGCATTGAAGTCACGTAACACCCCACAACGCTGCGCAAACGATCCAGCTCTGGAATCTAAGGTTCTCCACACAAGCTAATCCCAACAACGGGAAAAATCGAGTTCCGCAGCGCAAAAACAACGCTTTGCTTTAAGATTTATCCAAACAGTCGAAGGAAAATCGGGTCTAGTTGATTAATGGTGTAATTGGTGCCTTTGGGGAAGACACGGAAATTCGGACCAAATGCCTAATTAACTTTAATGACAGTTTCTAAGACACTTTAATGGTGTAAGAAATGGTCGCATATCCACTGAATAGCAACCATTCTTAACCGTGGAATTCGGGACCATACCGGTCGCGACGGTGGCGCCACTAGCAACAGCCCGGTACCTTCCAAGCGACGGAAGGAGATCGGCATGGCCGACAGAACCAAAGAAGTCGGTAAAACCAAGGACGCGGGGTGGCAGATTGGCGTATCCAAGACGGTGCCCTACCCGATCGATCAGGTGTGGGCGTTACTTACTAGCACCAAGGGCGTTGCGATCTGGCTCGGAGCGGTAGCCGAACTGGAGACGACAAAAGGCGCGCCATATCGGACCTCCGCCGGTGTCGTAGGGGAGGTGCGAAGCTTCCTCCCCTACGACCGGATTCGGCTGACCTGGCGCGGTCACGACTGGGATCACGACACCACCGTGCAGGTGGCCACGGTTGGCAAAGACGACACGACGCTGCTCCGGTTCCACCAGGAGCGGCTCGCCGGACCGGAGGAACGCAAGCGGCAACGGGTTCACTGGCAGACTGTCATGGACGCAGTGATGACCGCGCTGAAGAGCTCGGCCGTTTAGAACGCGGTTTCTCACGGACAGGACAGCGCCGAGTACAGCAGCGCCGCTCAAGCCGGATCGGCTGCCGCGGCAGTGCGGCGGCCGGAATAGCGCAACAGCAGCCAACCGGCGCCGACAAAGAGCAGGCCAGAAGCCGCGCTGACCGGCACCACGATACGCAACTGCGCATCACCGTCGAGCACATTGTTCAACCCGTTCACCGCCACACCCAGCACTCCGATCGCGGCCGTGGCAATACCGATCGCCGGAAGCAGTGCACCACCACCGACGGCCACCGCCGTTTCAGGTCGCTCCGCGCCCCGGAAGATGCCGACCAACACCGCGCACTGTGCCGCCAGCAGCACTAGCCACGGTAGCCGCGAGGCCCACCAGACGGCGGTTCCCACCGTCGGCAACGTAACGTCGAAACCGATCAACACCAGATAGGCGATGAACAGGGCCGACAGGTGCCACAGGAAAGTCGTCATCACCACACTGTTCGCGCCGACCACGTAGCGCCAGACTCGCGGCCGATCCAGCCAGCGCGATATGGGGCCTTTGAGCAGGAGTGCTAGACCTATCAGCCATAGTGCCTGGGTCAGAATCGCCAACGTTGGCGGATTCATGTTCGAGAACCGGTCGCCGGGCAAGCCCACCATCGAGATCGGGTACCAGTCAGTAATTACCGTAAGCAGCGTCAGCGCGCTGAGTCCGCCAACGGCGAAGACCACGCCGGCCCGTCGCCCCAGCCCCCCATCGGCGTAGCTAAAACCGAGCTGGTGCACAGCCAGCCAGATGAAAATTACGTTCAGCGGCGCCAACCCTCCTAGGTCGAAGATGAATCGCGCGACGTCGACGGCAACCGCCGATGCCACCATCAGCACTGTGACGCTAGGCCCGAATCGTCGATGTAGCGCATACATCGGTGGCGCCAGAGCGATCAACGCCAGATACACCCCCACGAACCACAGCGGCTGCACGGCGGTGTTGGTGACCAGCGCTTCCAGCTGGCCTTCGCGACCGGTAAGCTGAAACACTACGGCTATGGCCAGCCAAATCAGCAGAAAGACCAGTGTGGGTCGGAGCAACCGGTTGGCGCGAGCGTGCACGAAGTCGCCGTAGCCGCCGCCACGCCGCTCCAGCGAACGAACGCCGGTGGCGTGCACGAAGCCCCCGACAAAGAAAAACAGCGGCATCACTTGCAGCAGCCACGTGAGGACCTGCGCTTGGCGAAGCTGCTGCAACGCGTTAGAGGTCGTTGCGCCACCACTGCCATCGGGCTGCACTACCGCCATGAGCCAGTGCCCCGCCACAACGGAGCCGATTGCCACGACGCGGAGCAGGTCGATGTAGCGGTCTCGCTCCGGCGGCGTGGCATCGGAGATCTGCTGTGCGGTAAGAGACTCGATGCTTGGTGCTCCCGTATTGGTGGCAATCTGTGATCTGATGGTTTGCATGGCCCTACCCCGCAGCCCTCACCTGGTCGCGTTGAACGTGGTCACCTGGAGCGCACTCGACCTGCTGCACCACATGGACCAGCTGCTCGACATATACGCCACCGCGATGGGATACCCCCGCAACATAATGGAATGGCGACGCGGGCACATCGCCGCACACGCCCATCGACATGGTTTTCGCGCTGTCGCGACGTTCGCCGAAGACCGATTGGTAGGCTTCGGCTACGGGCATCAAGGACGACCGGGACAGTGGTGGCATGAGCAGGTGTCTGCTGGTATCGATCGTGCCGGGTATACGACCTGGCTAGCCGATTGTTTCGAAGTGGTGGAGCTGCACGTTCAACCCGAAGCTCAGGGCGTAGGAATAGGCAGCCGCCAGCTGTCCACACTGCTAAACGAGGTGTCCGCGCGCACTGTGGTGCTGTCCACACCTGAGCAACCGGTGAGCGCGGAGACGTCACGGGCCTGGCGACTGTACCGTCGGCACGGTTTCGTCGATGTCGTCCGTGGCCTGCGGTTTCCGGGCGACGAACGCCCCTTCGCCGTGCTGGGACGAACGCTGCCGTTGAGTAAGGCCTAACCACCGGCTTTGCGCGATTGTGGTCCGACCGCAGCCGGCGGAGCGATCAGAACACCCTGCATCGCGCCAATACCCACATGTGCCACACCGGCACCGCGGAGTTGTCGCAATGGATGCGGTAGGTGGCACGGAGGATAGTTCGGACTACAGCTCAACGTTTCCGGCGGATTCCCCGGCCGGCATTTCTGGCGAGGTCTTTAGTTTGGGCCACACGTTGATGAAGCGCAGTGACTGTCCCTACTCCGAAGCCGATAGATTCTACGACCCGAGGCATAGCGATGCAGCGCGCTCTGTATCGCTGGGGTAGCTGAGCAAGAACACCCACCGAATCCAACGGAGGAAAGCCCACAGAATCTAACTTCCTAACTCCAACTGTGGAGTTAGGAACCGCCGCAAGCAGACCCACGATTGCCTCGGCCGCCCCGGAAGCGGCATCCTCCCTCGGAGGGATAGTCGCATAGATGCCAGGAATAAAACTTGTATGCTTTCTTAACAAGATTCTATCCGCTACTTCCGGCGGCCAGGTTGGTTTTTGCGCGGAAACATCGGCAATACCAATAAAGAATTCTTGGCCGCTATTGGAGAACAGTCCCGGTTGGGTAGATAAGCCAGATAGTCTTGGTGGAATAGCATCTCTGCCGTTAACCAAGAGAACGCCACCGTGAGAACGATCGAAAGACAACGCACAAAACTTCGGGACATGCACCAGCATTTCACTAGGAAAAGCAACGGGAGCAGTCGTTATGCGAGCCAGCTCCTTGCGTATGCTCTCTGCAATTTCGGCATTCCGACCGTTAGCAGTGAAGCCCGCAAAGTTTTCCGCCTCGCTTCGGGAAACGCCTGCCGTATCGGCTAGAGCATGCAGATTTTTCCAATTGTGAAAGGAAGAATCATCTAGCTCTTCGGGAATACCGAATAATTGGCGTCTGCCTTGTGTCGCCAGCATGTGTACAGCAGGCATGCACAGTTCAGTCGGAGTTCCCGCGGTTGAAAATGCTTCCGGGTAGTCAACCAGAAGATCGTATAACTCATCGGGCGTGAACCCTCGCAGTGGCGACTCGCCACTCGTGCCTAGAACTAATCCCTCAAAGAACGTACTGAACATACGGCTCCTTAGGGATGTCTTTTTATCTTGTCCCTTTTCTACAATCTTTCTATCGAGCTCATGCGCTGCTTTTCTTATATCTTCTGCTATTTCGCTAAAATAGATTCGTCCTTCACCGTACACCTCCGGAAGCTTATTCAGTATCTTATGAAGCGCGTAATGGGTACCACTACCTACAAGTACGAGGTCCACATAAGAGGTTTTGTCTCTTTTTAGCGCCTTCTGGTAAAAGTGATGAACCAATGCATAACGCCAGGGCGCTAGGAGGTCTGGCTCAGGCGATTGCGGAAAGACCATAGCGTAACTTTAACTCGTACACCTCGCCCCGTTCGTCAATCTGGCTCAATCCACGCCACAAGCACCCCGCTCCATCCGGGCGAGCGAAGTCTGTCGCGGCCTCGCGACCAACGCACCCATTGACAGACCACTTAGGGAGTATGCATACTCCCTAAGTGGTCTCAACGGATGTCCTCAAAGCTCTAGCCAGCGATCGCCGATTGCAGATCCTGCGATGGCTAAGAGATCCCGTCGAACACTTTCCACCCCAAGTCGACGGAGATCTGGTCAAGGACGGCGTGTGCGGGGTCTTAATCGCCAACAAACTCCGGGTAAGCCAACCTACCGCCGGTGAGCACCTCAAGGCCCTGGTGCGGGCCGGCCTGGTTGAGGGCACGCGCATCAAACAGTGGACCTTCTATCGACGCAACGAAAACCGGATTGATGAGGTAAAGCGTGCTCTCCAAACCGACTGGTAGCCAGGATAACCGGGCAACTACGATCCCTGCTCCAGCTTATGACCGACTGATCGCCTTGCTGGAGGAGAATCGGGCAAACTACCGACTCATCGACCATGCCTCCGAAGGGAGAACCGACCTCGTCAGCGAGATACGAGGTAATCGTCTCAGTCAGGCAGCCAAGTGCATCATCATCATGGTCAAGATCGGGAAGAAGACCAAGCGCCACCTACTGGGCGTGGTTCCTGGCGATCGCCGCGTCAGCCTCTCAGCGATCAAAGGGCTCATGGGGGCGAGCTATGTCGGATTCGCCTCCCTGGAGGTCGCCGAACAGCTAGCGGGAAGCCCCAGTGGAACAATCCTGCCGTTCTCCTTCGATCCCGAACTCGAGCTTGTTATGGACCCTGCTTTGCTGAAAAATCAAGAGATTTTCTTTAACGCCGCCCGGTTGGACCGCTCGATAGCGCTGGCCACCGCGGACTATGTGGCACTGGCACAGCCGCGTACGGCCCCCATCGCTGAAGCACAGCCAGGAGTAACCCTATGACCGTGCACGAGCGACTCGGTGAACTCGGGCTCACCCTGCCCCCCGTTCCGTCGCCGGTTGCCGCGTACCTTCCCGCTGTCCGCAGCGGCGATCTCGTCTATACCTCGGGCCAGCTTCCGGTGGTGGATGGTCAACTACTCGCAGTAGGTAAAGTCGGCGCGCAGGTCACATCGGAACAGGCGAACCGCCTCGCTCGACAGTGCGCGCTCAATGCGTTGGCCGCGGTGGGTGCCCTTGTAGGACTGGAGAATGTGCGGCAGATCGTCAAGCTGGTCGGATTCGTGGCCTCGGCCGACGGCTTCACGGCACAGCCGGCCGTCGTCAACGGCGCGAGCGAGCTGCTCAGTGAGCTTTTCGGGCAGGCAGGCCGGCATGCGCGTAGCGCCGTTGGTGTTGCCGAACTCCCCCTCGGCGCTCCAGTAGAGGTAGAACTCATCGTTGCGCTGAGCTGAAGATTGCCCGAAGCACACGGACAGATTCATGGAGGAGAAATATGCAGGCGATTGTGGTGAGCAAGACCGGCGGGCCGCAAGTGTTGGAACTCACCGAGGTAGCACTGCCCACGCTGGAACCAGGTTACGTACGAATACGACACGAGGCGATCGGCGTGAACTTCATTGATGTCTACTTCAGGGAAGGCATCTATCCGACATCACTTCCCTTTATCCCAGGTGAAGAAGCTGCTGGTGTGATCGAGGCCGTAGGTGCCGGTGTCTCTGGTGTAGAGGTTGGTGACCGGGTCGCCTACGCCAGGGTTCAGGGAAGCTACGCCGAGTACGCGGCAGTACCAGCAGAGCGCTTGGTAGCGGTACCAGCTGACATCAGCAGCGTGAGTGCAGCCGCCATTTTGCTGCAAGGGATGACAGCCCACTATCTGAGCACCAGTACCTACGCTGTGGGGCCGGACGATCTCGTCGTGGTGCTGGCCGCGGCTGGCGGTCTAGGACAACTACTCGTCCGAGTTGCGGCCCACGCCGGTGCCACTGTGATTGCCGTGACGTCATCGGAGCAGAAGGCGGATCGGGTTCGTGCGGCCGGAGCATCGCACGTGGTGGTGCACGGCGGTGATCCCCGCGTCATCGTCTCCGAAGTGGACCGAATCAGCGGTGGCATGGGCGCCAACGTCGTCTACGACTCCGTCGGAGCTACGACATTCGATGCCAGCTTGGAATCACTACGGCCGCGCGGGATGCTCATTGTATGTGGACAATCCAGTGGCCCGGTCCCCCCGTTGGAGCTTGCTCGGCTGCG
>JBGTNI010000044.1:0-27006 GCA_041743105.1 Mycobacteriales bacterium
GCCGACGAACCGGGGATCTATAGCCGCACCGCCTACACCGCGCGCAAGGACGAATGGGTACGGCATGTTCGCGGGAATCAAGGTTCCCACTGTTGCCGCAGGTAGAGCGGGACGGAGGATCCCCATGAGCATCGAGTTGACCGACGGGAGCATGCGGGTCATTTCTTGCCTATGGCCCGGTGTAGTGCATAGATGCCCTGCACGGCGGTGCCGTCATCGGCGACGTGACCGTGCTCGATCGATATCGCTGCGTCATCTTCGAGGTTTACGAACGAATCGACGCGACCCTGCGTGACAGTGACCTTGGCAGCACCGGTACTACGGTGACCAGCCAGATTCGATTTCGCGCGCGCAGCGACACTGTCGGCCTGTGCGCGCACCGCTTTCTTTACGGCTGGCAGTTTCGCGACAATGCGGTTCGCATTAGCGTCTACCGTCGCCACCTACGCCCCCCGGGCTGTCAGTAGGGCGGTGACGTGGCGTGTCCGCGGGGACCCGTTAGACCACAGGGGTTCACCGACGAGGTCCCACTCCCGGTCATCCCAGACGACGCGAGCCCACGCACCCAGTGGTGCGGTACGTGCTGTCAGGCGGTAGACCGTAGCGACTTCCTGCCCGGTGACCGCCGCGTCATCCGAGCGCACCGGCTGCACCCGACCGCGCACCACCACTCCGGTGGCTGATGGCTCGTAAACGGTGTTGCCGCGTTCGTCGGTGATTTCGTCTTCGGGATAGACGACGACCTCATCGGGGCCATGATCGAGGAGGCTCACCAGTACTCCGGTGACCTCAGAAGCGGAAACAAATCCCCGCCGCCCTGCACAGGGGCGTACAAGGTTTCCTCATCGACACCACGAGTGGTTGCGATGGTGAACAGTCCCGAGCGTGGGCGATACCGAGACAAGATCTTGCACTCGGATTCAGTGAGGTAAATCCCGGCATCCTTGGAGTCGAGTCGATAGGAGTAGTCCCCGTCGTTCTCCCCCGAGAACCCCATCGGGTTCGACCACTTACGCTGCGCAGCTTGGAAGACGATGGTGGTGACCTCAGGGGGAACGTCTGTGAGGTCACCACCATCTGTCCATGTGGTGCGGGCCTCCGACCGCACCAAACCCGACACTGCTGACAGCACCGCCTCCGCCTGAGCGATCTTCTCCCCGGTGACGTCTTCACGGAGCCATACCGCGAAGTCATCGACCGATACAAGCAGAGGCAGTGCCATCACAACCCCCTTACGGTGCCGGGGTGAAGGTGATCTTCACGGCGCGCACATTCGACGGGTCATCGACCTGCGTATCGGCATCGGCGTCAATGAGCGGCCCGTCATTGACCGATGTGACACCTGCGAACGCCGATGTGACCGACCGGTCTCGCAAGAAGTTCGGGTCGTAGTCGCGCAGCCAGCGCATCGCCAAACCCTCGTAGGTTTCCGAGGCTCCCATCGCCGCGCCCTCAGGAACAGCAGGAGCTACGTTCGCGAACGCAATCGCACTGCGGTGGTAGGCGTATGCCGCCGTTGCAGGCAAAGCATTCGAGGTCAGCAGAGTGAAACCAGCGAGGCGGCCGATCACCGCATCACGAAGAGCCGAGTCAGACCCCGACTCATTGACCTTTACTAGCTTGTCCGAGTTGAGGAACGCCGCCTCTACGTCAGCGCCCATGACCAGGAAGCGGTCCGAGAACGGGACCTTGTTTTTGTTTAGCTCCCTACGTGCTCGCACGGCCACCTTATATGGGTCGTCGGTGGCTTCGGCGAACGTCACGGTGCTCTTGTATGGAGCGGTTCCCAACGTGGTGGCAATGTAGCCTTCCAGCTTCTCCGCGACTGCCCGCACCTGTGGGCGGAGAACCTGCTCAGCGAACGACACGATGTCGAGCGTGAGTTGCTCGTCCGTGACTGCCACCGCCGAGTATGGGTGCTTATCCAGAGCAATTGGGACAGGAATCTCTGTGATGTCATCGACCACGATGGGGTTGTTGCGGGTCCGCCACTCGTAATCCCGAGCCGTCAGAATCGCAGGAAGCCGCATTGTCACAGTGTCGTTAGCGGCTCCCCGGAAATCGGCCTCACCGAATTTCCACACGGTATTGGGCAGTACGATTTCGCGCTCCAGCAACCCTAGGGCTGTCCGGTTGATGACGGTGGGCTTGAGAAATGTGTTCGCCACGGTGTACCTCCGAGTGTGTTAGGTGGTCGCAGGACCGCCGTGGCGGAGATCGTGCGAGGTCAGAAACCGCGCCGGATCAGCGCGGCGAGTTTCTTCGGGTCGGTTTCCTCCGGTGGAGCTGTGGGATCTGAACCGCCGCGTAGGCGCTCCTTCGGCCTCCCGGAGGGAGGGCCAGTGGGTTCCTGGACGTCTTTGAAGGAAGCCACGAGTTCCTCAGCGTCGGCTTCTATTTCTTCTTCGGTGACCCCGATGAGCCTTTTCGCCTGGGACTCCGACAGTCCTTTTCGGACAGCCACGCGTAGCTTCATAACCTCAAGGCCAGCTTTGTCTCGCGCTTCCTCTGCGGCCCGCTGGGCCTCCGAAGCACGCTGGGCATCAGTCTTTTGTGCGTCCTCTAACTCCTTGGCCCGCTGGGCGAGGGGCTCGAGTTCCTTGAGGCGTTTCCGCAGGTTGTGAGCTTCCCGATTCGCCTTGGCAACTTTCGTGTTCTCACGTTCAGAATCGGTGTGATCAGTGTCGTCGGCCTCCGGGGCCTCTGACATTTGGTCTTGGGTTTCTTCCTCGGCCATGTGACCTCCAGGGTCTAAGCCCCAACCTCCAGGGTTGGGGTGTCATTGAGGCGGTTGCGCCAGTGCTTCCGCCACGTCTTAAGGGGATCGTCGGCGCCCGATGTCACGGTCAACCATTGCCAGTAGAGCTCTTCGGCGCCTTCGGGTTCGTCTTCCTCCGTGAATGCGGGCTTCTCACCGCAACCGCATCCGTCATGGAACCTGTTAACTGCGCCTAGCTCTTGACCACGGCCGGCGGCGTAGGCCGTCTTGTAGACAACGCCACGGGAAGCCAACATGGCGCACCACGCACAGGGGTCACCATCGGTGACACGGGCGTAGCCGATAGCAGCGGGATCGGCCTTAACGGCCTCCTCCACGGCTTGTCGCCCCGCGTCTAGTACAAGACGGCCCGCTGATTGACTTGATGTCGCAGCGGCGGCTACGGCGGCCTGCTCAGGTGTTCTGCCCGAGGCGATGGAACGCTTGAGCATCCCCGGGCCGGTGACACTCAAAGCAGTAGCAACCTGCTCGGCGGGGAACTCCGGGGTCGAAGGGACGCGGATAAAGCTGCCTGGCACGTCAGCGATAGCCCGAGCACGCGAGTAGTAGGAGGTAGCAGCGGCAACCGATCTGGACCGCCCTGAACGGACCAGGTTCATGATCACGTGCCGCAGCACAGGCCACGAACCGTTGATGTCTGCCACGTCGATCAGCCGCGGCCACACCGCGAGGACCTCGCGGATCACGCCCGCGGCGATGAGTGTCTGCTGTATGCGGTGTTGGTGCGCTGCGGTGTCAGACGCCGACGGCATCTGTTTGCCGCTCGATGGTGGCGTTGAGCACCGACAGCGGGTCGCCCTGGTTGCGGAGCTTCTTCCACTCATCGACGTCGAGTTTCGTGACCCCGGGGATTCTCGGCCATAGCGCCTCAGGTGGGACACCGAGCATTTGTGCGGCTTTGCCGAGCGCGTCAACGGCTTGGGATATTGACCGGATTTCCATGTCCTGCCACGTCACGTGCGCCATCACATCCGCCGCGGCGACACTGTCGCCGGATAAGTACGACCCCAGTCGTAACGCCTGGTCGTGGGACTTCCCGAACGATTTTTGCCGTTCGGTGCCTTTCTGCGTCAGTGACGCGCGTGCCGCAGCCAGGGCTTCAGCGGAGAGGTTGACCATCTTCCCGGTGAGGTTATGACTAGGTGTCTGGGAGACAGCAGCTAACGTTTCGACGTCGGACTCGTGGGCCTTGATGAACCCTTCGAGGGGGGTTTCATCGAGTACACCGAACTTCGTGTCGGGGTCTTCAGCGACGAGGAGGTCGTCCTGGCGAAGCCGGAGTTTCTCCTGGGTGGATTCTTCGTCAGTGCTGGGCTGGGTCATCCCAGCGACTGTGCGCACCTTCCACGACGCGAAGTGCTGCGTCATCATCCGATCGAAATCCGTTTTGTTGATCCTGGCAGCAACAGGGATGAACGGCTCTACCTCGCCAGCCGAACGCCCTTCCAGGTCCAGCATGTTGCAATACCGCACGACCGGGCACACACCGGCGCTGTGAGTACGATCCTCGATATAATCAACCTTACCGCCGCTGGTATCCGCGGTCAGGAAGTAAATTCCTTCTTCGTCGTAGACGCGGATAGCCCAGCTGCCCTTTTGTGACTCGGCTCGGATCGCATACATAGGCCAGTCGTCCTCGGCCGGGTCAGCGTAGACCGCGAACATCCTACGGGGACTCACACCGCGGATCGCACTCATCGACTCGCCCACGGCGTTAACCCCAGGCAGGACCGTGGCATAGGAGATTCCGTAGGCCAGCGCGGCGCGGTGGATAGCGACCTGACGCGAATCTAAATCGTTGGCCTGCCACAGACGCCACGCAGACCCGTTATCCGACTTGTCAGGCGAACGGTAACCATCAACATACATCGCCTGCGCGACATTGGTGACCACAAGGTTTAACCACGGGGTTTTCGAAAGCTCAGCGAGGCGACGGAGCTCCTGACTCGCGCCCTTGGGAACCTGAATTTTCTCTTGCTCCCACCGATACCAAGCGTCAATGCGGTCGAGGTTGTCTTTCTCCGCGAGGAATTCCGGTAGCAGTGTGTCGTGGACAAGCTCGACGATGGCGGTTTGGTCGAGCACGTCTCACCAAACCTTCCCCGTGCGTTTTGAGCGACGATTCGGATCGTTGAGAACCAGCCGGCGTAGCAGTCGTGCCCCGACCAGACACACAGCGAGGTCGATTTTGCGGGCCGATTCCCGGTGCCCTTTCCACAAACTCACGCCCCACCGGTTGGGGTAGCGTTTTGCGTTCTTCAGGTGGATACGCATCCGCGGGTCACCGTCGAACGGAATTGTGCGGTCCTTGATTTCAGCGCAACAGCGCTCGGCGGCGGCGGTGAACTGGGCTGCGCGTTTGTGATCGGTCATGTCCCACATCACCGAATGGCCCTGCTTACCCGACACAGCCCATAAGACAAGGCGGTCGGAGTATGTGCGGTGCCATTCGTCGATGAGTGCGTCCCAATAGCGTTCCTGGGTTTCATCGTCGCGGGTGTGAGATGGGTCGGCCCAGAACGCCACCACGTTGAACGATTCGAAGATCTGCTGAATGCGGGCATCTACTTCGCCGCGCGGCGTGGTCCAGCCCTCACTGCGTCCAGCGGGGGGTTTCTGCCACATCCCCAACGTGATCACGTGCCCGTCGGAGACCCTGCACCCTGCGATGCCAGTCGCATCGTCAGATTTAGATCCGTCGAAGAACAGTACGATTTCGTCTTTCGGTGACACCGTCACATCAGTGACCGCACATGCGTCTACGTCCTGCGGTGACGCCCACGCGTCCTCAGTTGCTGTGATCTGGTTGTACCAGAACCTCCTAGACCGGCTAGGTGGGTTCCTGGGGTCCAAGATCGCCTGCACGATCCGGTCCACGTCCAACCACGTGGAATCCCCACGCACGGCTTCAATGACTGCCGCTGAGAAATCCTTCTCTAACCGCGCATCAGGTGGGGCCTCGAGCGAGTCATACATGATCCCCGATACCTGCGAGGTACCAGATTCTCCGGCCTCAAAAGCTTCGCGAGCCCGCTGGGCGACACTGTCCTCAGCCGGGTCGTAGGCATTGGTGATCGACAGAGGCCGTGACGAACCGTCTGCTGATTTCGTCGAGTTGCGGTCGATGACCGCATCCATTTCATGGCCCTCATTCGACGCCAGCCAGTGATGCGTCTCATTCCGCAACGGGAAGGTACACCGCGCGCCCTCTAAGGTCCTCGGCGAGGAGGTAACCGCCTCCAGGCGGCACCGGCCACGATCTGCGTAAGTGATCTCCTTACCCAGATCGATCGAGTACCTGGCGATCGCAGCCTTAGTGAACAGCCCAGGAAACAGCGTCATGGTGTTACGGGTCTGCTCTTTCGACACCGCGGCGATCTGCACCCAAGCCTCAGGGTGCGCCACAGCGCGCGGATGCTCATTGCCCCACAAATCCAGGTGGATAGCGCCGGACTGATCAGGACGGCACGGCCCCACGAACTCCGTCGCACACAGAGTGGCCGCGAACGGGTCCTTTCCCCAACCCTTCAGGCGCTGAATCACACCATCGCGGTAAACGAACCTCAACGCGTCATCGACGGCGTACCACCACAACAACAGCCGTAGCTGCTCCTGGGTATACCGCCACGGACGACCATCCGCATGCTGCAACCACGTCCCAGCCCACGAGGCCACATGCCAGCCGATAGTCCGCTCCGGGAGGATGAAACCCCCGCCAACATCCCGCTGCCAACTCGGACCTATACAGACTGGCTCAACGCGCGAAAGCAGCCCGGTAGTCATCGAGCACCACCACAGAGGCATCTACCTCAGGTTCACCGCGATCCAACTCCATGCGAACCCGGCGCCGATCACCCTCAGTGGTGAGCAGACGATCCATGCCAGACAACACAGCGGTAAGCATCTGCGATGAACGCTTACGACGCGCCTTGTAGTAGGACAGATCATCAGCGAGCGAGAACGCAAACGCCCAATCAGAGGGCTCATAGAACCGGGACTGCCCCGACTTCGCCAACGACGCATACCAGCGCTTAGCGAGCGGATGCCACTCCGAGTTAGCCTTCGGCACCGGCACCTTCTCAGCACCAGAAGCCTTCGTAACGTCTGATTTCTCGGCCTTAGACCGGTGCCCCATCCGCTCGGCGGATCGCTTCGGGATAGGTCCATGCACGCCCATTTTGACCTCCAGGGTCTACCACGCCACCAGGGCGCACACACTCAAAACGACTTCTGAACCCGGGCGGGATGTCAGCTGCTATGACACAGCGGCAGAAGAGTTCTTAGGAAGGGGTGCCCCCCCACCCCTTTTGTTGCTCTTTGTTCGCTTCTCAGGGGTGAGTATTGAGCTGTTGTCATCGCTCCTGGCTTCGGCTTGCTCATCGGTGGCTACTGACGCGTATCCCATTGCGGTGAGCCAGTCACCCTCAGCTTTGGGCACGTCCACGATGTCGCCCGGCTGCACGCCTTTAGCGGGCTGATGCATCTTGACTCTCATGTCACATCTCCTGGGTGTTTCTCTTGTGGTCGTAACCGGGATGGTTTGGGTGGTCTCGCGGTTAGACCCTCGTATGCGGTCTTACGGGCGTGATGTGTGTGGCATAGGGATTGGAGGTTGGTGAGGCGGTGGTCGTTGCCGCGGTGTCGGTGGTCTACGTCTGTGGCTGGTTGCGCACAGATACCGCCGACGTGCATGCGCCATTGGCATTGGTGGTTGTCTCGGTGTAGGGCGCGGGCTCTGCGTGCAGGCCAGTCGGGGGGTAGTTCCTGCCGACGGTTAGAGCCTCTCCATCCGGGCATCAGCGGTTCCGTTTGTCGCCGGGCCAGAAGCCGTTCTTGTCGTGGTGCCACTGGGCGCAAATTGGTTCTGCTTTGCGTCCCACGTGTGGTCTTAGGTTGAGAACGCACCGGGTGTAGTCACCGGGCGTTCCCCATGCGATCTTGGCGGCACCTGCTCCGAGCTTCCAATACCGCTCGAGGTTCCCGTCTCCGGGGTTAACGTCAGTCATACTGGTCTCCCGAGCTGGGTAAACGCCCTCAGATCCACGTAGCGGGCTTGGCAGACGCAGCACGGGTGAGCGGATACCAGATTCGGAAGGATAGCGCTAGCGATCAGCGCTCAGATATGCGAAAAGCCCCGGCTCACCTCAGTGAGGTCGGGGCTAGGCTCCTGTGGGCAGGGACTCCCAACTTATGCTGAATATCCTGCCACACCATTGTGGACTGTCAAGCACCGCGGCGAGGTGTAGATCCAGATATCCGAGTGATGACGCGGGCTATCCTCCAGATCACCTCACGGAACGGCGCGGCGAGGGCGTCCCATAACCGGCTGATAGGCCCCGGAGTGCAGCGACCATTCTCTGCCGCAATGAGAGCGTCTACGTCGCGTTCGATCTTCTCCGTGAGAGCCCGATGCTCCGGAGTGCCAGGATCGGTGTCGGCGAGGATAGCCGTGCTGCGATGTAGATCTTTGCGTATCTGTGTTGCGCTACTCATGCGGCGAGTCCTGTGTCTGTGAGTGTGTCGGCGATATCTGCGAGGTCGTATAGATTCTCGGGGCGGCCGCGGCCTCCTGTCCACCTGGTGGCTTTGGTGCGGATTCTGTTTTGCTTGGCCCAGCGGGTGAATGACTCCGGGGTGGCCCAGCCGAACGGTATTGCGGCTTCGCGTGCAGACACCAGCGGGCGGCCATCACGCCCGCATACTTTCATCCGTCCATTGTAGATTTCCGGCGTGTCAAAACGTACAGCGACAGGCCCTCGTACACCGCTGGTCTGCCGGTCGCGGGGTGTTTACATGCCGGGTTGTTGCAGCGGATACGCCCCAGAGCTGATGCATCAGTGGACGACACAGCGAGATCTTCGGCTGGGCGCCACCGGAGCATCTTCTGCCCGCAGGACAGGCACGCGACGCCACGCACGTCACGGGACGGCGCCTGTAGCCCTAGGACGGTGAGACATGTTGAGTGCCACGTTCCAACAATGGAATGGACGTCGCGGATTTGGTCGTCTGGTGTGACAACGGGTAAGTCCAGGATGCACCCACGCCAGGAGCGCCGGAGCGTCGAACCCCGGACCTGCATGTCCAACTCGATGGCCTCGCGTTGTATGCGTAGTAGCCACCACACAGGTGATAGGTCCGCCGGGGGTCGCGACCCCGGTGTTGACCTCACCGGGTCACCATCGCGCGGTTGTGCCGTCCGTAGGAGCGGGTCGGCTAGGCGGTCCAGCAGGGAAGGCTCACGCGGGCCACCGTAATGGTCAGCCAACTCCACCACAGCATCATCAAGAGACAACATCGGTGACCTCCCACAGCTCACTTCGATCCGGCTTCTTATCCAGTCGCGGGTCCCAACTTGGGTAAGAAGATCACCTGCCTGTTGATCCACGCTTCACACTCGGCTGCGGTACCTTCGAATTCCGGAAATCCACCCGTGTTTACATTCTTCACATAGTGTGTAAGCCCATTAGCAGTCCGCACAGCATTAGAGTAGAACTCACCCAGGTGCCACTGGCCGCGCTTGTGGCGTTGCACGATCTCCATCGTCGGACACGGCCAGCCCGACTCGCCTGCCGTGTAATAGTCGCAGCCCCTACACATATAACCGGTGGCATCACCGCACGGGCGGTAGCGCTGATGGGCGGCCTTTAGGTCTGCGATGAGCCCAGCGATAGTGCCAAGATGGTCGTCAATCATCGTCCCTGACCTCATGTCCTCTACGCCGGTAATCACTTCGTTTCGCCGGAGTTCCGGTTTAGGTACTCGATGAACATTATGGGCGCTGCTTCACTTTGACGGCTCCAGGCTCGCCAATCATGAGGTTCAGGAGATTTACCAATCCATTACGGTCTTGTAAGTGCCCTGGATCGTCTCCTGACAGCCACGGGAGAACATCACCCGAGTCCCTAGGGGAAAAGGTCACCGTTGCCGCTGCCTCGTAGTAATCAATGACGTTCTCGGTGTAGGGGGCGATCATCATCATTTCGTTTTCGTGCCACCACTCGATAGGCACAGGCACCTGAGTGACAGGGAAGGAATCTACCTCTGGACCCCATAGGTTGTCTGCTAGGTCGTACCACTCCTGCACAAGACACAACTCACCGTCTTTGGTCCACAGCTCATTAATGGACCCGTCTTCGTTTCGGCGCTGCCAGCACGCCGGCCACGTCTCCGGGTCGGTTGCTGCGTGGGGCTTCGGGAACTGGCACGCGATGGTGCCCCGGAATGGCCGGTATTCGTCTCCGTCGATGAAGATTTCTAGGGTATGGCCGTCACGGCGCTTCACGTTGGCCTACTGCCTCTAGATGTTCAGTAATGTCTGCTCGTGCCGCCCACTTACGGGCGGTGTTCCAGTTGCTTTCCCAGCCGCATGAGCAGACCGCTTGGTACTGCCGTCTCGGATTCCCGTATTTGCTAGTGCCATCCAACGCCCTAATGTCGCAGCGGTGACCAGACATCTTGGTGCTCATTCGTTTACCTCCACCCACTCGGTAGTAAAGAACATGGCGCTGCACAAGGAACAAGTTGCCTGAACTGTCTTTGAGGTGTCGTGGTGTCTAGGTGGTCGAGTTCGGCTTGAGGATTTCCGGGAGCGTATAGGAATAGCTCAGGCGAAGCTCCTTCTACAGATTCCTCGTACCAAATACCGGGGATGGGTTCGAAGTCAGTCATTTTCAGCCCCTAACGAATTAGCCACTTGGAGGAGGATGTCAGCATGACAAGGCAGATCAGTGGGGCACCAACACGCGAGGTCTTTACCCGCTAGCTCGTCGCGGGCCGCTTTTAGCAGTTCCGGGTGGCGGGCTAGGTGCTTTCTGTAGAGCCGAACCGCAGCGAGGTTGGCGCCTCTGTTCCTGACCTCGGGACGGTAGGGGTTAGCCCACTTAGTGGGGTAGGCAACAGAAACCGCATAGTCGGGTAACTTGCGGCGGCGGGATAACTGAATTCGGCTAGTCATGTCCCCTGGCTGTCCTTGAGCTCTGCGTTCGCATACGTCAGAGGCCCATATTTTGAGTCGAACGCGACCCGAACACCGGGAAATCCAACCCTGGCGTTCGCCCGCAAACATCCCATCAAGACGAATATCGGCAGCAGTCACATCCACCTGCATGACCATAATCTCCCCACCCGAGCATCTGCATCTCATAGCCCAAGAGCTTCAGCGTGCTCCCCCATGGCGCCTTAAACGTCCACCGTGACCTCCGGGCCTCCGTGACTGGGTCGGTCCACAAACCCAGCGAGCGCACCTCATATCTCATCTGGTGCCCTTTCCGTGGGTGCGCTTCTGGATGTTCATGGGTTGGCCGTCGTACCCGAGGACGGCGAACATGTGCTCCCAGTCCTCCGGGCACATCCGGCGCACTAACCGTGCGGCGTCGATACGCTCCTGCGGCGAGCACTTAGACATCTTCAGCAGCTCGGGGTGCATACACGGGATCGCCTCAATAGCCATCACGCCACCACCTGTACTGGAGCCGGAGTCACAGACCCGTCGTCACCGAGCAGCAGTGGGACGTGCGCTAACAACCGCATGCTCCACAGGAAAACTGGCTCGGTCGCAGGATCGAAACCACTAGGAACGATCACTCCCATCCTCGTGGCGTATTTCGGATCTCGGTGCGCCTGGTCGTGGCACCGGGTGCACATGTGTAGGCCATTCGCGACACCATGGGTGTCGCCTGGACCCGCTCGGTGGCGTAGGCGTCGGTGGTGGTGATGCACTGCCGGCTCATCACCGCAGAGCTCACACACACCGCCCGACCGCGCAGCGACCATTTTGCGTACCGCTGGCGGGAAATCAGAACGGCGGTGTTTCATCACTGCCCCCTGACACCCAAGGATCAGCGGCAGCAGGAGCGTCGGACCGGGCAACCCGGTTCACCTTCGCCGTGGCCGTTCGCAGTGACGGACCAATCGAGTCGATGGCCAACTCCGGCATGGACCGTTTCTGGCCGTCGTCGGTCTCCCAGGACCGAGTTTTGACCCGGCCGGTCACAACGACCTCGTCGCCCCTCTGGAGCGACTCAGCGGCGTTCTCAGCGGCCTGACGCCACACCGTTCCGTCGATGAATAACACATCCCCATCGACCCACTCACCGTCAACCTTTTTGCGGGAGTTAAACGCCAGGCGCACCTTCGTGACAGCATCACCGGAAGGGATGAAGCGGAGCTCCGGATCAGCGGTAAGCCGGCCAGTACCGAACAAGTTAGGCAACATCGTCAGCCTCGCTGCCCTCGATCAAAGCATCGGCGGCGACCTCGCTGCGCTTGCCGGACAGAATCCAATCAGCGACCTTGATCAGCGCCGACGCGCTCGGCGAACTGCTACCGAAGGCTGCCCGGGTCTCCAGGACTGATCGGGCCGTGCGAATCGCCCGATCCCGCTGCTCCTGGTCATGCGAGTATTCGGCTAGGTCAGTGGGTGCTTCGGTCATGCTGGTGTCCTCTCTCTCGGGTAATACGGGCAGGTGGGACAGATCGGAAGGTGTTCTGGATCTGGTGGATCACGGCCTTTCGAAAGCGCGGGTGCGGCTCCAGTTCAGGCGGTAGATCCTGGCCGTCAGCGGCGTGCTGGCGGTGGGCGGCGAGTTGCCGCCGATACTCCGCCACGTCGTCGGGGTCACCCGTGTAGAAGAACCTCGCGTCAGCACCATCCAATCGCTTGGCCCGGAGCTTTTTGACCTCGGCGATGATGTCGTGCGGGGCGATCCAGGCCTGCCGTCCAGCGATCACCTTCACGGCCTCCAGGGCGTCAACCATCGATACCGGGGAGACAACCGGATGCCACACGTCAGGTGTGAACTCGTCGATCTTCTGCGCCGGAGCCAACTGCGATACCAACCGAACGAGCTTCACGGTCTCTTGAGGTGTCATCGGACTCCCTCCTTCGCTCGAGCCCGGTTCATAGCTCGCGCCCAGTACGCCGGTGATCCGACATCGGATTTCTGGTGTGGTGTCCGCTCGGCCGCGGTGCGGAGCCAGTTACGCCACGTCGCGATCCAGTCCAATTTCGCCGCCGCCGCGCCGGCCTTCGCCGACCAGTAGTCGACGAACCTTTCGGTCTCTAAAAGCGCGTCAACTGAGGGTGCGTTCTGAGATGCCCAGGCAAGCATCTCCGGAGTTGGAGTGAAGTCCCTGTGGATACGTGATGCTCGTTTCGTCTGTGGGCGAGCGAACGGAGTGAGCTCGTAAGGTTTTAAGTTCTTAGGTTCTAAGGAAGGTTCTAAGGACGGTTTGTCGGGTCTGTAGACCCCCCCATCCGGGGTCTGTAGACCCCCCCATCCCATTTGTGAGGGGGTCTACATGACCGGGTTTATGGACCCCCCCGGTCTCCTGGACCCTCCCATTAGACTCATCGATAACGAGGTTATCCACAGACACGGGAGTGTACTTATCCACAGCTAGGTCATAGACAATGGGGCGGCGGTGCGGTGGTAGATGCGACACCATCCGCTGATCCCCACGAGACACCAAACCCAGTTCTGAAAGCTCGGCAAGGTCCCTACGGATACGTCGCTCGTCCTTACGCGCATATCCCGCCATGACCCTCTGAGAGGGGTACGCGCCCCGGCCATCACGGTCGGCGTGGTTAGCGAGACCCATGAGAGTCATCACTAGGTGTGACGGAAGATTGGGCGCGTCGTTGAGCACCCAACTCATGGCCTCGATGCTCATTTCGGTACCTCGTGTTCTTACGGTGGTAGGTGGGGACGATTCGCTCATGCAACGGCGAATGGCCGAACCGTTCGGCCCACACCGCTTCCAGTAACTCGCCGCGGGTCATGCGGCCACCTTCAGGGCGGGGTCCTGGTACGTAGACCGCTATGCGGTGCCCGTGTGTGCGTTTATCAGACGACGGCACGTATTCGTTGGTTTTCCGGATCTCCTTCGTGGCGATCAGGGACCGGAACCGCAGCCCAATGAGCGATGCTTTGACCTCTGGTAGCAGGTTCCGTACGTCGTTCGCGGAGAATCTCTTACCGCGCGCGGCGACAGCACGAATGGCTTTATCAATCACGGACGTATCCCAATCGTCGCGACGCAAACCCACATCAGGCATCGACGGCAGAACAGGTGCGATGCCGCGGTGCCGTTGGTTGCTCTCCAGCAGCCCACATGTGCAATACCCGCGGGCCAGCAGGTCCTCGGTGTAGTCATGCGGCAGGTAGGTCATGACACCCCCGACAGTTTGCGTTCCGTGGTGACCACGGTGCGGCCAACGTCGATGCGTGCGTGTAGCGCGCGGATGTGCTCGCGGTGCGCACGCAGGCGCGCACCGGATGTCTTGAAGGCGCGCATCTGATCGTTGGTTTCGACGTCGGCGACGAAACCACGAGCCGACACTGAGCCCTGCGCCTCGAGGAAGCTCCGGGCCTTAGCCACGACGAACTCACACTCGGCTTGGGCGTGAGCCATCTCCAGATCCAGGAGCCGCTCAACAGCTGCGTCCAGCTCCCGGGTGACGTGGCCCAACGCACTCAACGATTGGTGACTCATGCGGTCTCCTGTTTGATCGTGAGGCACGCTAGAGCATGGATTAACGTGGGAACACTCCAGCCACGATCAGGTGCGAGGCGCCCGAATGCCCAGCGCCAAAACAGCCACAAACGCAGCTCCCGCAACTCCCCCGGTGTTTCGGCTTCGGAGACCTCCCACCCGAAATCGGCTCCAGTCACACCACACCCCCGAAATCCCTAGCCGCAATTGCTATGCGGTCAAAACAGTCCTTGAGCTCAGGCAGAGTCCACCCGCCACTGGCGACCGAAGCGTTGATGCTCGTAAGCGCAACCTCGAGCTCCTCGCGATCCCCAGACTCCGAGATCCAACCCACAGCGGTCTCATACGGCGTGCTCATCGTGGAGCGTCCCTTGCTATGCGTCGCTCGTCTTCGATGCATCTGGTGAAGGCGTAGTCTTCAGGGAGTTCGTATAGCTCCCTCATGACACGGAGTGACCAGTCCCGGTGCTCCCGTGATGAGCGCTCGGGTGGTTGGGCGGCTCGGAGGACTCTCATGACGCCACCTTGTGATGTGGTCGGAGGTCGTGAAACCTGCGGCCGCCGCGGATGACACCCTGGTCGTGGTGCCATAGCGCGTCGGCGTAGCACCACGCCCGAACTGGGCACCGGTCGCAGATTTGTTGTGCCACCTGGTTCTCGGGCGTCATGTGTTTACCGGTGACTTCCCACAGTTCCGGCGGGTACCCCACGCACGCCATCCCGTGACGTTGCTCCACCTCTAACGGGGTGACGACGGTGTGCTTTCTAGCAACGAAACCAGTCATCGGTCACGCACCGCAGGTACGTACTGGGTGACATCGTCGGCGCGCGGGACCACCAGCTCACTGTCGGATTCCCTGATCCCGATAGCCTGATCAGCATGCTCGGTGAAGTCGTCGGGGTGCCAGTCATCAGGCAGCCACTCAATGAGCCTGATCAAACCGAGTGCCATGAGAACTGCGGCGACGACGACGGCCACGATCACAGTCGCCCCGGCGGTAATGAACGAATCGAAGACGTCAGGCATTAGGTTTTCACGCCCTTCTTGACCTTCTTGTGGGCCGACTTGGCCTGCCGTTTTGACATGTCAACCGCTGGTTTGTCCAAAAGGTTGTCCAGAGCTGCGGTGGCGAGTTTCTGCTGATCGGTGATGTAGATAATCGGTAAACCGGATGCGACGTGAGCAGTCATGACATTGCAAACGTGCGCCCAGTCAGACGATGTATCGGGACCATCCGTGACACCAAGCGCACCCAACAGATCCGCCCTATACGACGGTGACAACGCGACATCAACCGCCACCAGAGCGGCACGTACATGCGGGTCATCACCCTCGGTGTTGATGGGCACGGTGATCTGTGACCACAGCAGCTCCTCATCGCCGACCGGATCGGGTGTCGCCCACTCCGATGTGGGGTCCTCCACGGGCTCAAGCTCGGGTGTGATGACAGTGGCCATGATCGTGCTACTGGCGATACTCACTGCACCTCCAGTTGGCTGATAAGAGCGCCACGGTGAAGCGCTGCGACGCGGGAAATGTCGGGGGTGGGGGCAGAGATCCGCGTAATCGGCGATCTGCTGGATCGAGTGGTTTTGCGAGGGTGTCGGCACAGCGCCCACACAATCGCCACCACCGACAGCAGATACACCACCAGGACGACATAGTCAGATGTGCTCATTTGTGGTCCTCCAGCTGTCTGACTGGCGCCGCTGCCAGGAGCTCTGCCAGCTTGTCGGCCATGCGCATATATGCGGCGTCCCCGGCGGCCCCGGCGGCGTCCCTAGCGGCGGCCCAGGCGGCGTCCCTACCAGTGTGAGGTCGGCTCCGGGTTGAATCGCGGACATAAACCGACTAGGTAGGTCTAAGTGCAGCGGTTTCGGGAGACCTTCGAACATCCCATCGTCGAGTAGGTCGGACTTGAGTTTCGGGTCTCCGTGGAATGCGTTGCTCATTTGTGGTCCTCCAAGTGATCGGCGATGCGCTGCACCTGCTGGGCGATCGCGAGGTTGGAGTGCACTACTGCCTCGAACAGGTGGACCTGTATCGAGTAGCGGCTGACCTCCTGCGCGGCGCCGTCGGCAGCGCATGCCTCGTTGAGCGCCTCTAGGGCATGGTCGGCATCGAGTTGGCTCATGGCCGACCCCACGTGGTGACCTTGTAGAAAACCGGTCCCAGGTGCCGCTGTGACACTGCGTGACCCGGGTACTCGGTATAGCTGGCGTCGAGGGCCACGGCGTGGCCGGCCAGTCTCTGCGGCTCGGGCATCTGTACCTCGTGAGAGATGTCGATGGTGTCGGGCACGATCATGTCCGGCTCCGTTTCGATGTAGGCGGCTAGATCACGCAGCCCGGCAGCTAATGCCTGGCGACGCGGCGAGTGTTCAGCTAGCATGTGTTTCACTCCTTCGGTTTCCTGACGACGGTTACTGGGGTTGTGTGCCGCCTGAAAGTTCGCGCTTTCAGGCGGCTTTTTCTTTGAGTCGGCGCGGTCGCCGACCAATGAGGGCTACTGATGCCGGTGGACCGGCAGGTCGCGCGAACATTTCCTGGATGCGCTCAACGTCATCGGAGCGGAACCGCAGCGTGCGGCCGAACTGGCGTGACGGAATCTCCGGCTTCTCGTGGCCTTTCGCGTGGTCATAGAGCCACCGCTCGGAAACGCCGAGCATTTCGGCAACCTGGGCAGGCGAGTAAGTAGGTAGCGGGGTCATGCGGCCACCGCCTCTTGCTCATGACGTAAATGACACAAGGGACTGATCGCTGCGATAGGCACCCCGAGCAGTCGGGCGATTTTGTTTAGGTCCTCGCGGCTGGCCGGCCTATGGCCGTTCTCGAGATTCCGGAGGTGTGGACCGGATATTCCGACCAGAGCGGCCATCTCGTCAGGGCTGTAGCCCTCCTTTTCGCGGAGGGCGCGGAGGGCGTGCCCGTGAACTGGCACCGTCTTTCCAATGCGCGTTTGAGGCATGTGCTCGACATTAGAATCAACTCGAATCAAAGTCAAGTAAAAACTAGAGTCAACTCCAGCTGACTGTAGTTTTAGCTAGAAAGGGCTGAGAGTTACCTAACTAACTGCTGTATTTTCGACGTCCCGTTCTATCTCTGCGAGTAGGGTGCGCTCTGTGATTTCCAAGTGGTGAGGGCAACATGAACGCTGGGAACAACGCGTGGCGCACCCTGGGGAAAGAGTTGGTAGCCCGGCGAGTTGCGCTCGGCTACAAGAAGCGCATCGAATTCACTCGCCAACACAGCCTCACCAGTGGCCAAGAGCGAACGGTTGAAGATCTGGAAAAGGGCCGCCGGGTCAACTACAGACCGGACACTTTGGCGTTCGTCGAGCAGCTGTATTCCTGGGAGTCGGGCAGCATCGATGCGATTCTGACCGGTGGAAGGCCAGCCGAGGTTGTCGGGGCGGAGTCACCATCCATCGCTAGGTTTGCTCGGCTGATCCCACCCGCGGCCGACCAGTTGCCACAGCATGTCCAGGATGGGTTGCTGGAGATGATCTATTCGGCGATTCGTATGCAGCAGATAGACCACCGGATACCGATCGGTGAGTACTCCCAGTACGACGAGGGAACTCAGCGCGGCCTTGCGATCATCGACGATGAAACCGAGATGACCAAACGGCGCAAAGAGAAACATAAGCGCGAGTGGCTCGCTGAGCGGGGATACACCCCTAATTAGAGGCATGGCTCTATGGGTTAATCCACTATAGACACGTCGGTGTAACTTGGGTCACTATTGTCGGAGATGTCCATTTAGGAGACATGAATCTTCAATTGCCGGGAGAAAATCGCATGCGCCTCAAGCTGCTGTCTACCCTCTCTATCGTCCTAGTCATCATGGCGGTGACCACCACGTTCGCGCCGCTGATAGATAGCAGCTGCGACTGGGTGCCGCTGTGGTCAGGTGTGCACAGACTCCTCATCGCCGCAGCCACAGTGGCTGTACTCCTCCGCGCGCTGCATACCCGCCAGGTCGACCTCTGGCTCAAAGCGCATCTCGCGGCGGCAGTAACGGAGTCAAGGCCGCCGGCGATCACTGAGCATAGGCCCGGCCAGAGAGGCACCCAGTGAGCAACGTCGTCATCAACAACCGCCCACAAACTAATCACTCGTTTCACCTGATCATGACCCTGGTGACGTGTTTTATGTGGACCCCGGTGTGGATCATTGTCACGATACTCAACGCGGGCAAAAGCAGGCAAACCACAGTAGCCACTGGATATCCAGTGCAGCCGGTATACGTGCAGCCACCGCAGTACCCATACCCACCGCAGTACCCGGCTCAGGGTTACCCGCAACCACCACAAGAGGGCCAGCAACCTCCCACACCACCGGCGTCGTAGTCGGAAATTGGAGGGGCAGACCTAAACGGTCTGCCCCTCTTGCATGTTCGGCCTAAGCGGCTTGAGATAGCACAGTCGGCTTATTTTCTACTGAGGCTAGCCGCTCTATTCTGACGACGCGCGCGCCGGGAATCGCGGTCTCGATCGAACCGATAGCGCTAGACACCGCGCTGTGCTGAAACTAGGCGCCTCGCGATCGAACGTAGCTTTCTGGACCCCCCCTGAAGACCCTAAAAGTGCGTCGTCGCAGCCAGCGTCGAACAGGGCGTCAGAATGCGGACTGCCTGGGCTAGTTAGGTCAATGCCCTCTATTACTACTGAGAACGAGTAAAGCATCAGCCTGCCTCCTGTCCATGTCGGCAGCGACTAACCTGCTCACGTATGCGCTTACCTAGCGTACCTGGGGAGCGGGGCGTAGACCAGATCACCATGAGATGCTCCCGCGTTGGACAGCTCAGGATTCCCCATCGATGGCCACGATGGATTTCCTCCACGATCCATCCCCGCGCCTCAGCGACGCGTAGAGCGGCCTCGATCTCTTTTTTAGGATGCCCGTCCTCTTCATGCGTGACCATCGGGCAATACACGATCTAGCCCGGCGAGGAGTTCGGTGTCGAGCTCTGGCAGTAGGTGGCCGTAGGTGTCGATGGTTGTGGTGATCGATTCATGTCCGAGCCGTCGCTGGATCGCGGGGAGCGGTACGCGGTCGGCGATGAGCCATGAAGCGTGGGTGTGGCGTAGGTCGTGCGGGAGCGGTGAAACGGTGAGCCCTACGGACTGGGCGCGGCGAACGGCCGGGGCCCAGTGCTGATCGATCCAGTGATCGCGGGTGAGTCTAGATAGCCCGTCATGGGAAAACACCAAGTCGTCGCTCGACCGTCCATCAGTGAGCCGCTGGACCACTGCCGCCATACGGGGCGGTAGCGACACAGTTCGCCGGGATCGGTGGGATTTAGGTGCGCCAACATGCCAGCCATGCTGCGCGGAGCGTTTCCACGCCCGCCGCACTTGCACCACATCCGGACTGACGTCTATGACCCGCAGTGCGGTGACCTCACCCCATCGCAGGCCTGTCGCCAGCAAAGTCACTACCAAATCCGTAGGCATGCCAGGCGCGAACCCAGAGACAAGGGCTTGGGCCTGCTCGTGGGTGAGATATACCCGCCCCTCATCGAGCTGCCCTTTGTCAATCTTCGGCAGGCGTGTGCCGGCAGCGGGATTGTAGGTGATATGCCGGCTCGTGACGGCCGCAGCGAGGATCTGATGCAGTGTCGCGTGATACCGATGCACCGTCGCCGCCGCCATATCAGCGTCTTGGAGATGGCGGACGATCAGGCCGACTGTCTCGGCAGTGACCTCCGCGAGAGGTGTGCCTCCGAGACGGCGGCCGTCGATGATCGCGGCCGATAGCCGCGACCAGTGGCTCAGGTATCCGTCGCGGGTCGCGTCAGTGATGCCGGTTTTCGCCGACGCCCACCGACGTGCCCACACATCGAGTGTGAACCCGTCGACCCTGACCTGCTCGGTGATCCCGTTAAGTTGCCGCCACGCATCCTCAGCCGAGATGTCGTGGCGTAGTCCCTCGACGAGGGAAGCGCAGCGGCGAGCGTCCCGGTCGGTGTCGAATGTCAGGGACTCCCGCTGTCGCGCATGGGTCCATCGGACTCGCCATGTGGAGGCGGTTTTGCCCGTGCGGGGTTCTATACTGGCCATGATCCAAGAGGTTACCGAATCGCTGCCCCAAATGGGGCACATGGTTCGCCCCGTGGGGTAAACCTTTCGGAATCCGCCGCATTTTCGGGGCAGGTTTTCGGGAGTCCCCGGGTAATCGGATCATAGAGAAACCCGCATCTTCCAGCAGAAACACCCGTTAGCGCTGGTAGGTGCGGGTGTAGCCCTCGTAGCTCAGTGGATAGAGCACCAGACTTCTAATCTGATGGTCGCAGGTTCGAATCCTGCCGGGGGCACCATGTGATGTCTCGGGTCATCGGCATAGCTCTGAACCTTCATTGGGTTCGGGGTTTTTGCTTTTTCTGGGGTTGGTAGTCGCGGGTGGGGTTGAGGGTGAGTTCGCGGAGGAGCTGGCCTGTGGCGGTGTTGATGATGCAGATGTTGAGGTCGTGAACCAGGATCAGGACGCGGGTTCGGGCGTGGGTTCGCCCGATGCCGATGTGGTGGAGTCGCCCGTTGTGGCGCAGGGTGAGGGCACCTGTTTTGTCGATCCGGTCGTGACGGACGCGGTTGTGGCTGTCAGTGCCGGGTTCCGGGGGTTGCCTTGGGGCGGGTGGCGTATGCGGTTGCTGGGAACCGGTCTATGCCGCACTTTCTGAAACGGTCGCACCTGAGCGTTTCGCTGAGTTCGACGCCAAGTGGGGCACGAAATCCAGCGATTTCCAAGCTCTGGCTAAAACCCAGGGACGAATTTGTGCCGTTTCCGGATTACGACGTCGAAATCCGGAAAGTGATTTGCTCCACCAATGTGATCGAGAGCTTGAACGCCAAATACCGGCGCGCCATCCGAACATGAGGTCACCTTCCCAACGAAGCCGCCACACTAAAGTGCCTCTATCTCATGATCCGAGCACCTGATCCCACCAGCCAGCGGCAGGGCACGTCTGGCAAACAGATGTAAACCGGCGTTAAACGCCTTCGCCATCACATTCGAAGGAAGAATCAACTAACAATGCCAAGCCAGATCCGCCGTTAATCAGACACTCCCCCCCACGTCTATGTTCACAATCCCACAAACTTGCTGATCCATTCGTCTTAATTTCATGCGAGGATCCTGTCAGTGGCGTCGCAACTATGAAAAGAACGAGCTGAGTCACTTTCGCTCTCACGCGCAGGGCACTCGCATCAACGCAAGGCTTGAAACATTGATATTCCCAAGTGTGCCAACGAACCCCATGGCCTGATGCCACGTAGCTTAAATGATCGTGTTGTTGCTGGCGCTTGGAGATGCGGACCTGATCAGCGAAAACGTTCCAACTGTGGCAGGTGATCGGTTGTCGTAGTTGACAAACTAGACCGCCGGGCCGTATTCTCGAGCGCTTACTCATGCCGCTAAAGCGGATTTTCTGGACCCGCAATACCCAATGATCAAATTTTCGGCTTTTGATGGCCGAGTGCTGAGTGATTCGTTGGTGGATTGTAGACGCTTGAATATATCTGGCCATCGTACAGTTTGGTGCAGATGACACTGGATCCGTTGTGAGGGTAGAAGCCAACGGATCCAGTGTCATCTGTGATTTATTTGTAGCGGTTCGACTTTCCGCTGCAAGCGTCGTTGAAACCTAACGCGAATCCGGAGTTGCCATTATCGCGGCCATTGAGCTTGCAATAGTGCGGCTCCGGGTTCATCCGCCAATACTCGCTGTAACCCAACCTGTAACCAGCGTCGTAGTCCTCAACGGTCCAAGGGTTCCCGGCGGCTTGAGGGGCTGCTGCTGGGGCTGGGGTCGCGGCCGCAGGTGCTGACTTGGAGGGTGCGTCCAGGTTCACGGTGTCAGCGTTTGCCGCGAGCCCACCGACCAAAGCAGTAGCCGCCGCCGCCAGGATGCCCAGCCTGAGCGAAAGACCTAATTGCATATTCCCTCTCCAATTCCATTCTTTGAGAATTTCACTATTGCCCCGGAATATTGGAAACTATCAGCGTCTTTGGTGAATCGCTGCCCGCCGAGATCCACCAAACAGGTAATCCTCGCTAGTCCTTTAACAGAGGATCGCGGTAGGGACCGCCCTTGCGGGCGGCCCCTACGCACAGATCCCAGCGTGCGGGATTACCGCACTGGGCTCCTGCCTTGGTTCGGGCGTCGAAGCGCACTGTGGGGAAGGGATGCCGTGGGCGGGCGGGGTAGCCACCATTTTGTGATGCGGTCCATCCGTGTCCAGTTGAGGCGGGTGCGCTGGCTGCGCCGCCGCGGCGCCTGTACCAGTACGACGTTCCGCGGGCTCGCGGGATGGCTGAGATCCCGGGTCGCTGCCGCGTGGAGTTCTTGATTGGAGGTGAGGCCGACCTGGGATGACGAATAGGCATGGCGCAGCTCGCGCTGCCGGGCCGAAGTCCCGGAGGTGCCCCGTAGGCAGCATCGTTGGAATGAACGTGAATGGAGCTGCCGCCCCACAGGTTCCCGTCCCGCGCGGCGCCACCCCCTCCTGCGACGGCATCGTGGTGGGCACCGGGCCGGTGAACGTGGAGGCCTACATCGATTTCCTGTGCCCATTCTGCAAGCAGTTCGAGCTGATGTCCGCGTCGACTGTGGACAAGCTGCTGGAACGTCGGATCATCGGCTTCGTTCGCTATCCGATGGACTTTCTCGACGCGGTGTCGACCACCGGGTACGCGACCCGGGCGGCCGCGGCCGCGGCGGCGGCCTCAGATGCCGACATGTTCCACGAGTACGCCCGAACCCTATTCGAGTACCAGCCTCCCGAGGGCGGGCCTGGCCTGACCGACGAACAGCTCGTCGAACTCGGCCATGAGATCGGCATCACCGAACAGCAGTTTCCGGAGACGCTCCGCAAAGGTACCTACCTGCCCTGGCCGCCGTTCGTGACTGAGCGTGCGGTCGCGCGCGGCGTTGCCGGGACGCCGAGCGTCTTTGTTCACGGCATCCCCGTCGCCGCCCGGCCAGGCCCCATCCTCGCCGCCATCGAGCGGGTGATCACCTGAGATGGCCCATCGTTTAGATGCCCAATACATTCCGCCGGACCCGTTTGCGATCAGCCCTACCGTTGCCGAGTTCGATACCAGAGCTGTCCGCCGCAGGTCTGGCAACTTCGCTGTCGAACTGGGCGTACTCAGAGCGCTATCCCTTCGCGCCCGTCGAGAACCACGCCGGTGAAGCGAAAAGCCAATCAGCAATCGCTAGGAGGACCAAATGACGCAGGCAATCGAGTGGGTCGCCTATCAGGGGCACCTCCTTTACGACCCGGGCGGTAATGCGATCGACACGATCGAGGGATTCTATATCGATCGCGACGATGGCCAGCCCGTGTGGGCCTTGATATATACCGGGCCGGCCGACATGCTCCTGTCCTTCGTGCCGCTGCGCGAGGCGCGGATATACGGGAATAGTGGGGACCTACAAGTGTCCGTCAGCGGTGACGAGGTGCGCGACGCACCCTCGATTGAGGCCGGCGGTGCGCTGTCGCACTACGACGAGCGACGCTTTATCAGCACTACGACACGCCCTACCCCGAAGGGGAAACCCGGGCTGATGACGGTGATCAGAGCCCGTCGGACGCCAACCAGCGGTCGAGCAAGCGCATCCCGCGCCTGCTCCGAGGACTCCTCCACCGCGACCGTGACGCCTAGACGGCCCGCCGTAACTGTGCCTGCCCCGCGCAACGAGACCGCCGGCCGGCCCCACGTGTCCGCAGCATCGTCGACGCAGTCGGGTTCGAGGCCCACGGCCACGGGGCGGCCTCCAGCCCGGCCCGCAACGGTTCTCAACGCAGCGATAGAGGTCACCCGGGCCGGCGGCGCGATTGGAGTCCCCGGCCTGTACGTGACCGAAGACCGCGATGTCCTCGACCCGCACGGTCTCATCGGGTCATGAATGGTGCTGATTGTTGGGATAGGGGAGAACGATCGTGCATGGTCTGCGCAATGGGCTCAAACCGCGCTGCTGCTGGGAGGACTGTCCGCGCTGATCCTGCTGATCGGACAGGCACTGGGCGGCACGACCGGGTTGCTGATCGCTGGTGTGGAGGCCCTAGTGATAAACGGTGTGTCCTACTTCTACTCCGATCGGCTCGCCTTGCGGGCCATGCGCGCGAAGCAGGTGGGCCCGCTGTAGGCTCCCCGGCTGCACGCGATCGCGATCTGAGCTGTCCATCTCGGACGGATGCCCCCTCCGATAGCTGAAGGAATTGAGCCCTATTAACCGTATTCGTTCTACTCTTCGTCAAGCTTGCTGGTGTCTCGAGGCTCCAGATAGGGCTCCTCCGCACCGGTGGCATGCCCCTCAGCGATCTCCCGCCCCCGTTCAAGCTCGGCGTTGAACTGCGCGCCAATTAGGATGGCAACGTTGGTCAACCATAACCAGATAAGGAATACGATGGGAGCTGCAAGCGTGCCGTAGGTCTTGTTATAGGAGCCGAAGTTCGCTACGTATACCGCAAAGCCGGCCGATACCACTAGCCAAATCGCGACAGCCAGGATGCTTCCAGGCGTTATCCAACGAAATCCACCGCGGCGCACATTAGGAGATGCCCAGTACAGCACCGCGAGTAACACCGTAATAGCCAGCACCAGCACTGGCCACTTGGCGATATCCCACACCGTCACCAAAGTCGATCCCAGCCCTAAACTTGAGCCAAGCTGATCGGCAAGACTACCGGTGAGCACAACGATCAGCGCGGCGGCGAGCAAGATCACCCCCGCGAACAAGGTGATCGCAAGCCGGAGTGGCGCAGTCTTCCATATCGGCCGGCCTTCGCCGACGCGGTAGATAGCGTTGGACGCTCGCATGAATCCCGCGACGTAACCTGAAGCCGACCACCAGGCGATCAGGACACCAACTATGGCAAGCACCCCAGCAGTTCCGCTAGAGCCTTCGAGGTTGCGTACTGCGCTGGTCAGGATATCTCGAGCGGGGCCGGGGGTGAGCTGTGCAATATTGTCCAAGAGTGCGCTAGAGGCGTTAGAGCCGAGTAAACCTATGACGGAGACCAGCGCCAGCAAAGCCGGGAAGATGGACAACACTCCGTAGTATGTAAGCGCGGCAGCCCGGTCGGTGAGCGTGTTGTCTATCGCGTATTCAGCGGCACGTTTGAGAGCCGACCACCAGGTATGTTTCGGCAGTTCCAACGGGCCTTCGAACGAGGGATCCTCCGAGGTCGTTAGCGCCGGTTCGTGTTGTCCGGTCATGGTCCTCTTGCCTTTCTTTCACGTCAGGCGGGGCCGGGAGACGACGCCCATACTCTTATCGATGCCCACATCCTCGACTGTTTCATCGCCTTAGGCAATGGATACCCGCCGGACCACCATTTGCACAGCGACTCTGTGGAACCATCCGGGGAGCGAAATAGGCATTTTGCGGGCCTAAGGTATATCACTAGTCGCGGCCAATAGACGGGAGTGTCCAAATGAGCACCACACCCGAGATCCACCGAGGTCTCGCAGGGGTCGTCGTCGATAACACCGCGATCTCTACCGTGCAGCAAGACACCGGCTCCCTGACGTATCGAGGATATCCCGCGCAGTGGTTAGCGCAGTCGTGCTCGTTCGAGCAGGTCGCGTACCTGATCTGGCACGGTGAGCTGCCCGACCCCCAGCAATTACAGGCGTTCTGCGAGCTGGAACGTTCGCAGCGATTGCTTGATGAGAGCCTAACGACGATCCTGCGACTACTCCCCCAGGTCAGCCATCCCATGGATGTGCTTCGCACGGCGGTGAGCTACATAGGGGCCGGGGCGCCGGGATCCACGGACGACACGTACGACATAGCGATGAAACTACTGGCCAAACTACCTACCGTCGTCGCAGCGCTACACCGCCGCCGACACGGCGCGTCACCCATCGCGCCCGATCCGACGTTGCCGTTCACCGCGAATTTCTTCCAAATGTGCTTCGGCACAGTCCCTGGACCCGAAGTACTGCGGTGTTATGAAACATCGATGACGCTCTATGCCGAACACGGTTTTAACGCCTCCACCTTCACCGCGCGCGTAGTCACATCCACCCTGTCCGACCCCTACAGCGCCGTCACCGCGGCAATCGGTGCCTTAAAGGGACCACTGCACGGTGGCGCGAACGAAGTGGTCATGCATATGCTCACCGAAATCGGTTCGCCCGATAACGTTGCGGCATGGGTGACCGATGCGTTGGCACACAAGCGCCTCATCATGGGCTTTGGGCATCGGGTATACAAAAACGGCGACTCGCGTGTGCCCGCTATGGCCGCGGCGCTGAGGGAACTACCCGAGCAACCGGGTACCGCCGAGCTCATCGCCACATACTTCGCACTACAACGTGAGGTGTGGCAGCACAAGCGCCTACACCCCAACCTAGACTTTCCCTCCGGGCTGGCCTACCACCTTATGGGGTTCGACACCGCACTGTTCACGCCCATGTTCGTGATGAGCCGCATTACCGGATGGACAGCACACATTCGCGAACAGCTCGAAGCGAACTCGCTGATCCGACCACTAAGCCACTACACCGGAGTCCCCGAGCGAGCACTGCCGGCTTAGCGATACGCCACTAACGCTACCGGGCGGGTTCAGCTCCCTAGGTGGGTCTATTTCATTAAGGGTGTTTCTGGCATTTGGTTAGTAGGTTTCGGCGGCCGGCCAGCGGTCGCTGAAGGTGACGGCGAAAGCGTTTAAGGCAGGCTTCCACCGCATGGTCCACTTCGTCTGCCCGGTCCCTGTGGGA
>JBGTNI010000045.1:0-61917 GCA_041743105.1 Mycobacteriales bacterium
CCCGGCGGCCCGCCGCCCGGTTACGGCGCGCCGCCGCCACCGCCACCGCCGGGATACGGCCCGCCACCTGGCTATGGTGGCCCACCGCCTGGCTATGGCGGTCCACCACCTCCACCGGGATACGGCCCACCTGGAGCTGGCCCTGGCGCACCCTACGGGGTAGACCCTGCCACTGGACAGCCCTACTCAGAGAAGCAGAAGCTGGTCGCTGGTCTGTTGAACATCTTCATCCCAGGCGTGGGGCGCCTTTACGCCGGTCACATCGGAATCGGTGTCGCACAGCTCCTGACCTGGTGCATTCTTATTGGTGCTATCTGGAGTCTGATCGATGGAATTCTGATCCTGGTCAACGGCGGCACGGACGGCGACGGCCGACCACTGCGCCCTAACTAGCCCTACTGCCCACGCCGTCATAGGTGAGGACGTGCTCGCCAGATGGCCTCCGCTGCACGCAGCGGAGGCCATCCCGCGTTTTTGGTCTGTTGCAACGCAAGCACCCCCGCAACACAGGCCGCGTTCTCGAGTTCACCGCCCAACACAGCGGCGACAGCCTCACCAAGTGGCACCCACTGTTGCACCATGGTCGCTTCTTCGTCGATGCGTGACGTTCGCCGGCTATCGGGCAGCGCAGACAGGCCCCGGGCGAGAAATATCCTGATTGTCTCGTCACTGGAGCCCGGCGTGACCAACAGGTCTAGCAGCACATCCCAGCGCTGCGCGATCAGGTCGGTCTCTTCGGCCAGCTCACGCTTGGCGCATTCCAACGCGGGCTCCCCCGACACATCGAGTAGGCCTGCCGGAAGCTCCCATAACAGCCGGCGTATCGGGTGACGATACTGTCGTACCAGCATGATCGCGTCCGCGTTCTCGTCGTAGGCGACGACGCCGACGGCCCCTAGATGGTCGGCAATGTAGTCACGACGCACCGTCGGCGATCGCTGCTCGCTGCCGCCATCTGGTAACCGCACCTCATCGGTGACCAGTCGGAAAAACCGATTGCGGAACCACTCGGTGCGGGTCAGCACCGTCGCGCTGACCGGCTGGTTAGGCAGTAACGTCATGAGCGGCAGCGTCAAGAGTGGGAAGCTCCACCGGCAGCAGATCCGCCGCGGCATACTCCAGCGCAGCCTCGACCAGAGCGGCAAACAACGGGTGCGGCCGGGTCGGTCGTGATTGAAACTCCGGATGGCCCTGCGTGGCCACAAAGAAAGGATGCAGCTTGCGGCTAAGCTCCACGAATTCCACTAACCGGCCGTCGGGTGAGGTTCCCGAGATGTCTAGGCCGACGGCGGCAAGCTTGTCCCGGTAGACGTTGTTGACCTCGTAGCGATGCCGATGCCGTTCGCTGACGCTGATTGTGCCGTATGCCTGGGCGACGATGCTGTCTTGCACCAGTTGAGCTGGATACGAGCCCAACCGCATTGTGCCCCCCATATCGCCCTCACCATCGACGATGGCGAGCTGCTCGGCCATCGTGGACACGACCGGGTGAGCGCAGCCGGGGTCGAACTCCGTCGAGTTCGCACCAGACAGCCCTGCCAGCGACCGCGCTACCTCGATCACCATGCATTGCAGACCTAGGCAAAGGCCCAAAATGGGCACCTTGGCCTGCCTGGCCCATGAGATCGCGCCCAGCTTTCCGGGAACCCCCCGGTAACCGAAACCACCTGGAATCAGCACGCCCTGCACGCCGTGCAACGTCGCGGCCGCCCCGGCGGCGGTCTCGCATTCGTCGGCCAGTACCCACCGGATCTTCACACGCGTGCGGTGGGCAAAGCCGCCAGCACGCAGCGCCTCCACCACCGACAAGTAGGCATCGGGAAGATCCACGTACTTTCCAACCAGCGCGATCTCGATTTCGCTCCGCGGATGATGCACGCGGGAGAGCACGTCATCCCACTGCCGCCAATCGACGTCACGGAAGGGCAACCCCAGCTTGCGCACTACGTACGCATCGAGACCTTCGGCGTGCAGTACCCGTGGGATATCGTAGATCGAGGGTGCGTCCACCGCGGCTATGACACCGTCGGCATCCACGTCGCACATCAATGAGATCTTGCGCTTTAGGTTGGCACCGATCTCACGATCTGCCCGGCATACGATCGCATCTGGCTGGATGCCTATGTTGCGCAGCGCGGCGACCGAATGCTGCGTCGGCTTGGTCTTCAGCTCACCGCTGGGGGCAAGGTAAGGCAGCAGCGACACATGGATGAAGAAGCAGTTCTCCCGGCCCACGTCGTGCCGGACCTGCCGGATAGCCTCCAAAAACGGCAGCGACTCGATGTCGCCCACCGTGCCGCCGACCTCGGTTACCACGACGTCAGGCCGCTGGTCAGCGGCATCTCCATCGCCCTGATCGCTGGCCATAGCCCGGATACGAGTTTTGATCTCGTTGGTGATGTGCGGAATTACCTGCACGGTGTCGCCTAGATACTCGCCGCGGCGCTCTTTTGCGATCACACTGGAATACACCTGACCGGTGGTGATGTTGGCGGCGCGACTGACCTCGGCGTCTAAAAACCGTTCATAGTGCCCGATGTCTAGGTCGGTCTCGGCGCCGTCGGCGGTCACAAACACTTCCCCGTGCTGGAACGGGTTCATGGTGCCAGGATCGACGTTGAGATAGGGATCGAGCTTCTGCATGACTACCCGTAGGCCACGGGCGGCAAGAAGGTTCCCCAAACTGCTGGCTGTTAAGCCTTTACCGAGTGAGGAAGCGACGCCACCGGTGACGAAGATGTGCTTGGCCACGGAACCTCACGATAACACCGTCACTATGTTCGGCTGCACTGCGCCACGCCTTGCTGGAGGAGTACATCGGCGCTGTCGGCAACAGGTTCTGTCTTACCCCGCCACTACCCTCGGGACATGAGTGACGAAGATCAGCTAAAGCGCATTGCTCTACATGCCCAGAACGATAAAGAGTTGAATATCATCGAGGGATACCTTGAGAATGTTCGGCTGTATCAAGACCGTGTCATTGAGCGGTCTCATAGCATCGGAAGATTAGACGAGAGGCTGGGTGCTTGAGATGGACATGCTCAAGGAGATGCAAGACCTTGAACGACGCTACCACGTGGAGCAGATCGCGGACTACGAGCAGCGCGCGGCGCAAGCCACCGATGAAGCGGATAAAAAATTCTGGCAGGACTTGGCGGATAAATTCTGCGCCATCCAGCTCAAATGGGAGAAGACTATATCGAGAGGGTAGCGGCGGTTGGCACATCTCGCTCACTGCTGCTCGTCCAGCGTCCCTTGTGCACAGGCGGCAAACGTCAGCGGCGCCGCAATCAACATCATCACAGCTGGGATGATGATTCCCGAGTCGTTCGTGGCAAAACCGAGCACCGCGAGGATCGCAATAGCAATGAGGGCTGCTCGTAGCGCAGGAACAGCTTCGTAGCCCCGCCGCAGCATGGGTGGCGGCCGAAATATCGCCACCACGAGCGCGGCGGTCAGCAGTAACGCCAACACCGTGTGTGGCCCCATGAACAGCACCTCGGCATTGGTGAGGAGCTTTCGGCGAATCGCCGACCACGCGCTGCCATCTCCGAGCCCGCCGAAGAACGAGCCAAAGTGGGTCCGACTGTCGTCGGGGCGCAGGTAGTCCAGCCATCCGGCGAACAAGAACACCAGCGCCCCGGCGAGCGCACCCAACCCCAAGCGCTGCCAGGTGACCTGAGTTCGGCTCACCAACAGCCCCAGCAGCACAAATGCCGGCAGCAGAGTCAAAATCCCACCGACATCGGCACCCCACTGCGGCAGGCCTTCAACCGCTGTTACGGGAATCGCCACCGCGGCCACCATCGCCGCGCTGACCCATCTGCGATGACCATGGGCGATGAAGGCGACAAACAACATCGCGGCCGCCCCGAATACCGCGAAGCCGGGATTGTTGAACCCGGTGAACCGACCGGCATGTAGCGGGTTATACCCAAGCAAGCTCCCCAGCTGTAACCGGTTTCCGGTGAGGGCATCCGCGGTCAGCACCACCACCGTGAGACCGCAGACGACTACCACCGCAAACCAGGTACGGCGCGCCGGAGCCAAGAACGCCCTGCCCAGGTACACGGTCCCGACCACGAATCCGGCCCCCAGCAACACCGCAAGCCAGCTTGCTAGCAGCGGATGCGACGAACGCCACCATGGTATGAGATTGAGCAATGACACCATCACCGGAATGGTGGCAACGCCAGTGGTGGCGGCCACGAGTGCCCGAATCGGCCACGAAGACACCGCGGTTTCCCGCCAACTATTCGCACCATTCCTGTCCCCTCGACTTCTGTCCCCCCGACTTCTGAGATACAGCAGAACTCCCAGGGTCAGGACCACCACGGCACACAGCGTCCCAAGCGCTACCAGGAAAGGCGCTTGGGACTGCTGCTGAACCACGGCATGACGGTCGGCGTCTATCAGCTCGGCGCGGGTATCGGAGAAACCATCGGGCCGACCCGGCGCCTGCCCGTGCCATGCTCGCCCGGCGGGAGTCTCAGCTAGCTCACCACCCAGCAAGCCGGCAATCGTGGGCGCGACATCGATCAGTTGCACATACGGCACCCGGCGAGTACCCGGGGATCGCAACCAGCCGCTCTCGAAGCCGTCCCCGCTGACGACAGTGACTCCGAGCCGAGCCTGCTGCGTCTGGGTATGCGAGACGCCGACCACCATGACTACGGTGTTAGCTGCCTTGGCGGTATCGATGCGCGTCAACGCGGCGTCCATCTCCCGTAGCGCAGCGTTGCGAGCGGCGGCGCTGTGTTGCGGGAGCGCACCAAGATCCAGCGTCGTCAGCGGGCAACGGCGCAACAGTGGTGTGGGATCGTCTGGCAACCGTGCCAGATAGTGGTCAACGTGACCCTTGGTGTCGGCCGCGGCCAGCGCCGCCCCGGGGCCCACGGCGCTGGTGCAGCTCATAGCGTCACCGAGCAAACCCAGCTGTGCGTCATAGCGCAACGTGTCGTTGAGGGCGCGCAGCCGCGGAAACTGGATGACTTTGCCTGCCGGCGCGGGCAAGGTCTGCACGGGCGCAGCTCCCGCGGGCACAGTCGGAGTACTCGCCGGCTGCACGCTTTGTACCGCCGGCGCGAGCCGGCGACCGCAACCTTCCTGACCATCAATGTCCTTGGGGCGATACGCCGCGCTCAATGTGCCGGAACCGAGGGTGAGCCACCCTTCGACAGGACAGGCTACGGGCGGCACGGTGCGGGCGGACATGGCACCCACGGAACCGTGCTGCACCAATCTGGCCAGTGTCGGCGTGCCTGCAGGTGAGACGTCCTGCCAGCGCAACCCTGCAGCTCCCACGACGATCACATGATCGGCACGGGACAGTTGGGGCGAGTACTCGTTCGTCGCGCGATCCTTTATCGCTACACGACCCACGGCGGCGTCGGTGCTCGCGGCGGCCGCAGGGCTTGCCCCGGCCAGACAACACATCGCGACTACCAGGAGCGAGCGGGTCGTCCTACGCACCGCGCCTCCAGTCATGTGCGCAACACTCGCAGCGCTGTAGCGATCACGAGCGGCACAGCCAGCACCGCCATGAACGCCGGTATCGCGATTCCGAAATCATTGACAACAAGACCGAACGCCGCAGCAAACAGTACCGCGAGCAGTCCGGCACGCAGGCACGGATATATCCCCAGCAACCGTCGCAGGCCAGCGCCGCGACGCCACGCTACAAGTATCACAAAGGCGGCCACCGCCAGCACCAACAAGGTCAAATGGCTGGTGAACAATAGGTTCACATTCGCCTCGGCCTTTCGACGAATCACCACTCCGGCAGTGCCGTCGAAAAGTTGCTGCATGAAACGGCCTAAGTGAGTCTGATCGGCGGAGGGACGGGCATAATCCAGCGCGGCGAAGATCGCTATGGCAAGCACACCGGCAAGACCGCAGCCCACCACTCGAATCGCCGACAGCGCAATTCCCGCGCCCCGCAGCGCTAGTGCGATCACCGCGGGCGTGAGTGCTATGACGCCGCCTACATCACTTCCCCAACCGGGAACGCCCACCACCACCACGGCAGCGGCACCCATTCCGGCGAGCAGTGTGACTCTTCGCCAACCTGACAAGCGCTGCCCCAGATAGGCGGCACTCAACAAGGCGGAGGCGGCAAAAATCGCAAATGACACGTCGCCGAAGCCGGTAAAACGCCCGGCACTCAACGGTGAGTACCCGGCCAACGAGTTGAGCTGCATCGCCGAGCCCGTCATCACATCTATGGCGAGCACGACAGCGGTGAAGGTCGCAACAAACGCCGCCGGGCCCAGCGGCCAGCGGCGCCACGGACCACGATGTGCAGCGAAAGCGGTCATCGTGGTAATCGCCAGGATACAGACCAGATGTACCCCGAACGCCAGCGGCGCACGCCACCATGGCAGCAGCGCGGCCAGAAAGGTCGACACGGGAAGACACGCCAAGGTCAGCGCGGCCAACTCCACAGTGTGTTCCCAGCGTCGCCGCGCCGGTGGCACCAGCACCTGCGTCTCATCGCTCGGCGGCTCGCTCCTGGGCTTGTCGACTCCGTGCTCGTCGCGAACCACGGAGGGCACTGGCGCTTGCGCTGCTGTGACGGCCTGACGGCGACGGTGGAAGAAGAAGGCTGCCACTGCCAACAACGCGATATGCAACACAACCATTGCGGTGAAGAACACCGGAACCCACGGACGTTGTGCCTGGGCAGCGTCGTCGGCATCGACAAGGCTGTCGACAAAGGCCTGCGTGTCGCTGCTGTGTGCTCCGGCCACACGTACCGGCTGGCCCACAACCGAGGACGGGGAGCCCACGCCCAAGAGCTCGAAGACGGTCGGCGCGATGTCGATCAGCTGGGTGTATCCGACCCGCTGAGTGCTCGGAGACACTAGTGTGCCCCGCCCGAATCCGGGGCCGTCGATGATCAGCGGAGCTAAATGCGGCAGTTCACCTGTATCGGCGACACCAGTCACCATCAGTACCGACCCCGGTGGGCGAGCCCGATCGACTCTTCCCACTAGCCGATCGAAGTGGGCTACATCGGTGCGGCGGTCGCTGCCCTCGATAGCGGCATTACCGTCGATGACCGAGCCGCTAACCACGGTCGCGGGACAGCGCGACAGCATAGGGGCCGGGGAAGCCGGCAACGACGGACTATAGAAGTCCAGAAACCCACCGGGGTGAGCCGCACTCAACGCCGCATCTAAGCCGATGGCGGTGACACATCCAATGCTCGACGCCAGCATTCCCGGCACTGAACCATAGTTGAGGTCGGCATTGCTCTGGCGTATCTGGTTGTACTCGGCAAGCTTGGCCGACCCATCGGCGGCCGTGGCGGGTTGGGCAACTCCGAGCTCATCGGAGCAGCCTGATCCTGGCGGAACCAGTCCGCGCGCGCGGTTCCCGGCTCCAAGCGTGACCCAGCCGTCATCGGCGCAGGTCAGTCGGCCGGCAGCTCGTACCGAGATCGATGCCGCGCTCCCCCGCTCGGTGAGGTTCCACAACGCCGGGGTGTGCTGCCGATCGAGGTCGCTCCAACGCAGTCCGGCCACGCCCACCACGATCACGTGCTCGGCCTGCTCCGACCCCGCTTGCCCCCATTCACTGGCATGGACGGCGGAGCTGGCTCCCGACGCGGCCAGTACTAAAGTCCCGAGCAGCACAATGGTCAAGATGCGGACACCAACTCGCCCGGCAGCACCAGCTCGCCGGAGATAGGTCATGTCCGCTCCGCTCGCGTCCTGGACACTAGCTCCGCGTACAGCGCGGCGATGTCGGCGTTGCATTCGTCCTCACTGGGCAGCTCGCGACCGCGAGCTGCTGCCTTGGCTGCTAGCTGCGCCGCGGCGGCGGGATCATCGAGCAGATCCGATACCGCATCCGCCAGCGCGCTCACATTCCCAACTGGCACGACGCGGGCCGCGTCGGCCACCAGCCCGGGCAAGCCTCCGGTGTCGGTGACCACGGTGGGCTTGCCCGCAAGCAGGGCTTCTTGCACGAAGAACGATCGCGCCTCCCACTGGCTTGCCAGTATCGCGATGTCGCTGGCGGCCAGCAAATCGGCAACATCGTCGCGTCGCCCCACCAACCGCACCGGGGCGGCTAACCGATCGATCAGGTCGGCGAGCTCCTCGCGTTGTGGCCCGTCACCGACGATGACCACCAACGGAGCCGGGTCTCGCTTCGCCCACACGGCGGCGGCACCAATGAGCACGTCGAGTGACTTCTGGGGATGCAATCGAGCCACCGTGAGCAGCAACGGTCGCCCAGCTTCGCCCGGACCGTAGCCCAGCTCCGCTCGGACCGCAACCGCCTCACGTCGCGTGGAAGGCAGCGGCGGCGGCGCGACGGGCAGGAACCTGGCGTCGGTGGCACCAAAGCCCCGTACCCGTGCCACCAGGTCCTCCGAGACACCGACCGCGACGTCAACGATGCGAGCCAGCACCCGCTCCAGCTGGGTCAGTCGACGGCCTCGCGCTTTCTGCGCGAGCTGCAAGTTGTGCCAGGTCGTCACCAACGGACGGCGGCGAGCTCCTGCCGCAACAAAACCCGCCCGAAGCCCATGGGCGTGCAGCAGGTCAATCCCCGAGCTCTGGCGTCGCAACCTGATCATGGCCAGCAGGTCACGCAACGGAGACGGTGACGGAGAAATCTCCACCCGGCAAAAGTGGGCACCGATCGCGCCGAAACCGAACAGCTCATCGGTAGCGGCAGGTCCATACACCGTTACTTCGTGACCGATGCCGCGGAGGAACCGCGTCAGCGACGCAACGTGCGCACCGACGCCGCCGGTGCTGGTAGCCAGTACAAGGCCCACGTGCGGCTTGCTAGTCATTCACTCTCCCGTTTTCACCCGCCGCGTCACCGTCACCCACGCGGGTCGATGCGTCCACACCGCTCTGCCGCAAAGAGTCATGCCGACGTGTCAATCGCGACGACACTCCTCGCCACACCTGTGTGCCGCGCTGACGGTCTAGCAGCACCACCAGTCCACCGAACACCACTGTGGTCACCGCCGCGGCGACCAGCAACTGCGCCGTACCGGAGAGTAGCGTCTGGCCCACCACACCGCGAACGGCAAGATGACCCGCGACCGCGCCCGCCAGCCCGGCTGTCACACCGACGATGATGCTCCGACCCACGCCCCCTAGAACCGCGGCCCCTAACCGCCGCCGACACAGCAGCAGCAGCCCGGCGCCCAGCAACGTCATTCCGATGCTGTGCCCCGCACCAAGGGCAGAAACTCTATCGGCCACCGGAAGTGCGCGCGCCAGCGCTATGTCGGCGATGATCACCACCGCCCATCCCGAGACCGTCACCACCGCGGTCACCGCGGATATCTGCGCGGCGTACAGCGCGCGAGCCAATAATGCCAGCAGCCCAAAACCTATGAGACCCGGTGCAAATCCGATGAGACCTCCGGCGAGCTCGGTGGCGATATCGCGACCCTGCGCCACGCTGGAAATCATGGTTACGATCCCGGCCGAACCGGCAACCAATATCGCCGCCGCCCACGCGCACAGCAGTATCACGGCCTGCGTACTGGTCGCGAGGATGCGATTAAACGTCGCGGTGTCACGCCGCGCGTAAGCAGCGGACAATCGTGGAAAAGCAGACATAGCCACCGGGACCGCCAGTACGGCCCATGGCACCAAGAACACCGTCTGCGCCAACCCGTAAGTCACCGTCGCACCGACAGGTTGCTGCGCAAGCCGGAGTACCACAAGCAGCGTCAGCTGTTGCGCGGCGACGGCTGCAATGCCACCGCCCAGCAGGCTCGCGGCGCGGCGCGCCATTCCCGGCGGGAAGCGCAGTGTCGGACGGATGGTAAGGCCGAGTTTTCGCAACGGGATTAACAGACACAACGAGAGCACCGCCACACCGGCCGTCGTGCCCACCGACAACACAAGCTCCGCGGAGCGTTCCAGCCCGACCAGGTCCGCTCCCGCTCCGGCGATGGCCGCGAACCCCACATATGCGACGATCACAGTGACGCTGGACAGCAGCGGCGCCACCGCAGGCCAGGCAAAACGATGATGGGCCTGCAAGATGCCGGTGAACACGATGCCCACCCCGTAGAGCACCAGCTGCGGCGCGAACACCCAGAACATCCGAGTACCGACCGCTATCTCGGTCTTCTCAGCTCCGGAGCCCAGCATGGCCGAGACGATGGGGTGCGCGCAGAGCGCTACCACAACCGACAGCGGGGCCATGACGACAACCGTCCAGGTCAGCAGCGCCGAACAGCTTCGGTTCAGCTCAGCGGTGTCCCCCCGAGCTATAGCTGCCGCGAGCAACGGCACTACGACCGCAGCCAGCGCACCACCGGCCACGATCTCGTAGATGATGTTGGGAAGCGTGTTGACGGTTTGGTAGATGTTTCCCAGGGGGGTTATGCCCAACGCCCAGGAGACTACGAAGATCCGTCCGAATCCGACCAGCCGTGCGGCCATAGTGAGCACTGCGATCAGGCCGGCGGCGCCCGCCAGACTCATGAGTACTCGCCGTGGCGACTTTCGACGATCGTCAGGTTCGACGACAGTGCCCTCCGGCACAGAACCATCAACTACACCGGTCCGAGCAGGAGAAGCTTCGTCGGCCGGGTCGGTGGGTGGACCTGCGGGCTGGGAGGCCACGCTAGGGGTCATGCGGCCGCTGGGGGCTTCACCACAGCCGGTCGACGTCCCCACTGATCGATCTTGTGTAGTACCGGGGTGGACTCGATCACCTTGGTGAAGCTGACTTTCTCGCTTGCCGCATTCAGCCCGACCAGTCCCGCCAGCGTGATCAGCATTCCGAGCCGGTCGCTGCCTGCCGCCATGCTCACGCCCACCAGCGCACCCATGGCGTTGGCACCAGCGTCACCGAGCATCGTGCGTTCCGCGAGGTCTTCGGGGAGTAACGCCGCTGCCGCTCCGACCGTACCTGCCGCTACCGCGCCGCCCGGACCACCCATGCAGCTACCACCAAGAGCCAGGCCGGCTTTGATCGCCCGACCTGGCCGCAGGTCGAGCAGATTCATCAGGTTAGCGGTGCCGGCGACGACACCAGCAGCTAGCAGCGAGTCGATCGGCTTCCGCTTAAGCGCAGCGCCGGCCAGCAATCCTGCGGCACCAATGGCGATCAGCTTTACCATGCCGGCGCTAAGACGACCTTCCCGCAACGCTTGGATGTGTCCGGCGAAACCCTTATCCCGTTTCTGTTCTGGTCGGTTACCGACGATGTCGTCGTACAGCCCCGCGGCTCCTGCGCCCAGCCCCGCTACGACGGCTGCGGTGGCGACACGACGGTTCGCTGACGTCAGCGCCGCAGCAGCGGTGGCAGCCAGGGCCAGCGCCGATCCTGAGGCCAGTGTCACCGTCTCGCCTCGATGGTTGCTACGCGTGAACTCGGCCTGCGCAGCCTTCGGGAGTCGTTCACTGGCTTCCAGCAGGCCACGTGCCGCGATCGCGCCAATAACCAGCGCGGCCGCGCCGCGTCCGACCTGGGCGCAGATGTGCCACAGGCCCGACCGATTGTTGTCGGACGGATTCTGATCACGACCTGACACGATGTTTCTCACTCTCTCTTTCAGCTTCGGACGCCCATTCCGTGGCATAACCCGTGCCACTACGAGTGGTCGCCACTAGGTTACTGCCAAGGCCGCAGTGGCCCACGGCGCGCGGGGAATGTGGACAAGGCGGCTGGAAGATATCGGCACCGCAGGGGGCCCTGCGACGGCTTGCCAGGCAGGTTAACGGCACGGTGGCGGCCACTCTAGGTAAGTTTGGGGACTTGAGCTGAAGCCCCGGCGCCCGTGCCGTAGTGCCCGTTGGCGCCGTCGAACTTTCCGCTCAGCGCCATCGCGGTCGCAAGTTGTCCTTCGGCCCGCGACAAACCGTCCACAGTGGAGACTTTGGCTTTCGCGGCATCGTCTCGGCGAATCGCCGCGATCGGATTGGCGGCGCCCCCTGCCGAAGGTGCGGCGGCAACGATATTCCGGGCGACGGTACTGAAGGACTTCACAGCGGTCAGCGCGGTCTTGGTCTTATCCCCGGCGTCGCGTTGGGTCGAAGCCGCGCCGAACAGGAAGACCACAGAATCAGCCGAGCCGTCGATCTTACCCTCCGGCGTGAGCACTCCCAGCTCAGTGAAGGCTTGCAGGATCGTGGTGCGATCCTCGGTCGACACGGAAGAATTGGTGAGTACGGCGGCCAGCACCACCGAAGCGGTCTGCGCGCCCTCGCCGGTGCCGGGAAGCTCGACACCGGCGGGCACTCGCCGGCTCGCCAGATCGTGCAGTGACTCGTCTGTCTTAGGGTCCAGGTAGCGATCGTTGAGGCGCAGGCTTCCGGTGATGCGTGCCCCGCCGGCCTTCAGCATCTCCACCACACCTTCACGATCGTCGCTTTCGGGACCGAGCACACTGACCAGCACCACGGAACGGTTGGCAAGTTCTCCGTTCAGCAGCGTCGGGGCCAGCTGCCTGGTGTAGTCCCCGTGCCGGTCTACGGCTGCTTCTAACTCACCGACCTGATCGCGGAGTTGATCCTTAGACTTGCTCAGCGAGGAGACACGGTCGTTGAGGTTGCTTAAGATGGGGCCGTTAAGCGCGGCCGTACCCAATACCAGTCCGATCGCCAGCGCAAGGAAAACAGATGTGAGCGAGACGACGTGATAGCGAAAATTGATCAAGAGAACAGCCTTTGGATGCTAAACCACAGGTCGTCCCACCAGTCGGAGAAGACTTCTAGGTAGGCGCGCCCCACAGAAGATACAAAAAACGCCGCAGCCAATCCGGCCAAGGCAGCGCCGATGAGGAACACCAGCGACCAGGAGGAGATCTGCTGGTGATACAGCCGGCTGACACCTTTAGCATCGACCAGCTTCCCGCCCACGCGAAGTCGGGTCAGGAATGTCGAGGCCATACCTGAACGTCCTTTGTCCAGGAATTCCACCAAGGTGGCGTGGGTGCCCACTGCGACGATCAAGGCAGCATTGTGCTCGTCCACTAGCAACATGGCGATGTCTTCGCTCGTAGCGGCCGCCGGGAACGTCACCGCGTCGAGCCCCAACGCTTCGATTCGAGCCAGCCCCGGAGCCCTGCCATCCGGGTAGGCGTGCACCACGATCTCGGCACCACACCGAAGTGCTCCATCGGAGATCGAATCCATATCGCCGACGATCATGTGAGGCGTGTACCCAAATTCCACCAAGGCATCCGCCCCGCCATCGACCCCGATGAGAACCGGGTCAAATTCCTTGATGTAAGGACCGAGTACGTCGAGGTCTTCGCGATAGTCGTATCCGCGCACCACAATCAAGCAGTGTCGCCCGTCGAGCTTAGTTTCGACGTCTGGCACACCCACACCGTCGAGCAGCAGATCACGCTCGCGTTTCATGTATTCCATGGTGTTGGCGGCAAAGGCTTCGAGTTGAGTGGCCAGGCCGGTCTTAGCATCGGCGGTCGCTTCACGAAGCTTGGTTTCGTCGTACAGAGTGCCTTTGGCGACCGGCTCGTCCCCCAGGTACAGCGTGTCGCCGTCAAGACGAACCTGCTGACCTTCGCGTACGACGTCCATCACGTGCGGACCCACCGCGTCCAGCAATGGAATACCGGCCTTAACGATGGCGGCCGGCCCCAGGTTAGGGTAGCGGCCGGAAATACTGGGCGCCACGTTAATCACGGCCGCAATACCGGAGGCTACGAGCGCCTCACCAGCGACCCGATCTATGTCAATGTGGTCGATGATGGCGATATCGCCGGCCTCTAGCCGCCCGGTGAGGCGCTTAGTGCGCCGGTCAAGACGTGCCGTGCCCACAACACCGGGCCTATCGGTGCCGCGATTGCGTCGCAGGGTGAGCAGTCCCATGAGGTGATCCTCTCATCCCGCGATTGGTTCCCCGCGCAGGCCCAGCTCACGGCGTGCCGCCGCCGCGATCGGCAGCTACCGGCATGGTCAAGAGTCGGGCTCACGACTGACGTTTAGGTCGGTGCGCGCACCCTGACCTGGCCGGGTAGTGCCGGTAACCCAGTCGCGAATGTCTTGTCGTGTTGCGTCCCAGACCCCACCGGGAACATCGGGCGCTGGCATGCGGCCGGAGCGTACATAGCCGTAGAGAGTTCGTCTTGCTAGGCCGGTCGCTGCTTGTAAATCGGCATAGTTAATCAGCTTTTTACCATTGAATGCTCGAAGTCCGATTCCTGCCACAATAGAACCTCACGTCACGCTTGACTTTAAGTCACCATTAAGCTAAAGATTTTAATTCGGAAAAAATGAGGTTATTTTCGTAAGGAGTAATAATGTTTAGTCATGCACATCGATTACCCACGGGATCAAAACGAGACCGCATTGACGAGGTTGTGTCACCTCCGTGGGGGCTGTCGCGAATGGAGCCTTACGGAGAAATCATAGAGGTGGAATACAGCATCGATGGTATTGATCCAGCGACACAGCTGGGTCGCTACGTCCAATTTAACGGAAATCTTGTGCTATTTGACGGCAGGCACCGGGCGACCGATACCAACACCCGCAGCGCCACCCGCACCAGCGGCGGTGACGACCAAGACCACTCCAACGATTCAGACTCTGACTAGAACGGGCAATGTCTTGTCGAGCGATCCGCGTCCGGTGCTGGTAATCACCGCCGATAACGACCCTACCGCCGATTATGTAATTTCTGAGTTGGGAGAACGAGGTGTGCCGATAGCACGATTCGACGCGGCAGACTTCCCTCACACCGTGGAAATGACTGCCAATTTTGGCGATAGCGGTTTGACAGGTCACCTGGTCACCTCCAGTAGGTCTGTCAATTTGGAGGAGGTACGGGCGCTGTATTATCGGCGTCCCGCCTCCTTTTCCTTTGCCCACCTTGACAGCCAAGATGCTCGCTTCGCTACCGCGCAAGCCCGTTACGGATTCGGTGGAGTCTTGGCGAATCTGCCTGGCTGCTTATATGTAAACCATCCGCACCGGATTGCTGACGCGGAGTTCAAGCCAGCCCAGCTCGCCACCGCCGTCGCGGTAGGTCTCTCGATTCCGCCCACGATCATAACCAACGACCCGATGCGGGCGCGTGATTTTGTCGCCGCTGTGGACCGGGCTGTATATAAACCGTTATGGTCCACACCCTACGCCACCCGTGACGTGGCCAAGACCGTGTGGGTACGGGAAGTCAAAGCCGGTGAGCTCGATGAGCGAGTCGCCGGAACCGCCCACTTGTTCCAGCAGTGCGTGGCTAAGGTCGCAGATCTACGAGTGACGGTGATCGGTGAAAAGGTATTCGGGGTACGCATCGAATCGTCCGACGGTCTACTCGATTGGCGCTACGACTACAATCAACTCACTTACGCCGCAGCCGAACTACCACCGGCCCTCGTCACGGCGATGCACGCCTACCTTGCCCGGTTCAACCTGGTATTCGGCTGCTTCGACTTCGCGCTAACCGCCACCGGCGGCATTGTGTTCTTAGAGTGCAATCCCAATGGCCAGTGGGCCTGGATGTCCGAACCGACCGGCCTACCCATGACAGCGGCTCTCGCCGACCTGCTGGAAAAGGGCGCCGATGAGTAGCTGTTAGGCCCGATCTACGTGGTTTGGCGCGCCATCTCTAGCAGCTCCGCGGCGTGCGCGATGCCGGCTTCGGAACTTTCCAGTCCGGCAAGCATACGGGCCAGCTCTTTGAGTCGCTCGTGCGGTTCGAGTACCCGAAGCCCACTGGTGGTAACCGAGCCGTCGGCATCCTTGACCACCACCACGTGGCTATCGGCGAACGCAGCTACCTGTGGCAGGTGGGTTACCACCAGCACCTGATGATTACGCGCCAGACGTGCAAGGCGCCGACCTACCTCCACCGCGGCTTTGCCACCGACGCCCGCGTCGACCTCGTCGAAGACCATGGCGCCAGGTGAGCTGACGCCGGCAAGCACGACTTCGACAGCGAGCATCACCCGCGACAGCTCACCACCCGAAGCTCCACGATGCAGCGGCAACGGCGGCGCGCCCGTGTGGGCAACCAGGAGCAGCTCCACCTCGTCCACACCGTCTGGACCTACCACGACGTGCCGTCCCTCGAGCTCGACGGACGGCAGGGTGTCACCGGCCTCACGCTGGCTAACCTGCGCGGTGACGTTGGCGTGGGGCATGGCCAGACCGCTCAGCTCGGCGGTTACTTCATCGCTGAATCGTCCAGACGCGCCGGCCCGGGCGCGTGACAGCGTCGCGGAAAGCTCGGTGAGACGGTCATGCTCAGCCGCGCAGCGCTGCTGGAGCTCCGCCAGCGCGGCTGAGGACGTGTCCAGGTTGGCAAGATCCTCGCGAGCTTGTGCTGCCCACCGCAGCACTGCGTCGACGTCGACGTCTGCTCCCCCATAACTGCGGGTCAGCTGGGTCAAGGCAGCACGTCGATCGTGCACGGCCGCTAACCGGTGCGGGTCGGCGTCTAAAGATTCGGTGTAGGCAGCCAGGTCGGCGGCAAGGTCGGCACCGAGTGCCGCTAGTTCGTCGGCGCGCTGTGCGTAGCTTTCCAGAGTTGGATCGAACTGGGTCACCGCGTGCAGTTCACCTCGCACGGCACCCAGCAGTGCGGCCACGTCCGGTGTATCCTCGCTGGAGCCGATCGGATCGCCGGCGAGCGCATGATGTGCCCGCAGCGTTGCCATGCGAAGCGCTTCGGCGTGCTCAAGTCGGCCGGACTCCTCCCGAAGCTCGGTGTCTTCGCCGGGTTTGGGATCTACCGCATCGATCTGGGCAAGGCCGTGGGTCAGCTCTTCGACGCGCGCAGTGCGCTGCTGCGCGCGAGAGGTCCAATCATCCAGTTCTGCTACCAGAGCTCGCCAACGGTGGAAGGATTCACGATGGTGTTGGCGCAGCGACAGCAGCTCCGCACCCCCGTAGCTGTCCAGCACCGCCCGCTGCTGTCCGGGCCGGAGCAATCGAAGCTGCTGCGATTGACCGTGCACTGTTACGAGGTACTCGCCTACCGCGGCGAGGAGGCTAGCGGGGACGCTGCGTCCCCCGGCGTGGGCCCTGGTGCGACCTTCGGCATGCACGGTGCGGGAGACGATGAGGCTTCCGTCGGTGTCCAGTTCGGCACCGAGCTCCTCGAGCTGGGTCGCGATCGCTGCCAGTTCAGGGTCAGCTAGCCCAGACCCTGCTAGTTCAGACCCTGCTAGTTCAGAATCTGTCAGCTCGGAACTAGACCGTGCCGCTTCGGTCTGCGCACGTGGGGGCAGCCGAAGCCGACCCTCTACAACGGCCTTATCGCTACCGGCTCGTACCCGAGCCGCATCGGCCTTTCCGCCCAGCAACAGGCCCAGGCCCGCCACCACCATGGTTTTGCCAGCCCCGGTCTCGCCAGTAATGACCGTGAATCCGTCGCAGGGGTCCAGCGTGGCGTCGGCGATAACACCGAGCCCTTGAATGCGAATTTCAGACAGCACGCCAGCGACGCTAATCACCCCCTGTGACGTCTTTAATCCCAACGTCTTGAGTAAAGACGTCTTCGGTGCGACGTCGCCAACCGGCGACAGGTAGCTGAAATTTTGCCACGAGGCGTTGCGCGAAGTCCGGTGGCGTCAAGCTCGCCAACAGCAGTGGACGCGCGCCCCGTTTCACTTCCACCACGTCCGCCGAGCGAATCGGCAGAATCCGCCGCCCATCGCAGGCCAGCGAAGCGTCGTCGCCGGTGCCGAGGGTGAGGGTGATCGTGGAGTCGGGGCCCACGATCAGAGGGCGACTGAACAACGCGTGGGCGGCGTTGGGAACGACGAGTAGCGCCTGCGTGTTGGGCCACACCACGGGCCCGCCCGCCGAGAATGCGTAGGCGGTAGAACCGGTAGGAGTGGCGCAGATGACACCGTCGCAGCCCCAGCGCGAGACAGGTTGGCCATCCACATCAAGGAGTACTTCCAGCATCCGCGAGCGACCGGCGCGCTCTAGCGACACCTCGTTGAGCGCCCATTGTTTGCTGGCGGGAGACCCGTCGCTGTGCTGCACGGTGACATCGACTGTGACGCGAGGTGTCGCGTAGTAGTCCCGAGCGACTATCCGAGTCAGCACGTCGCCGAGGTCTTCCACCTCGGCCGCGGTGAGGAATCCCATACGGCCGAAGTTCACACCCAACAGAGGTATGCCCGCCGGCCGCGCGAGCTCAGCCGCACGCAGCACCGTGCCGTCGCCTCCGAGCGCAAGCACAATCTCGGTACCGTCACGTGCGGCGCTGACCGCCTGCGCGCCGGGAAGGTCCAGCTCGGCGGCTTCGGTGTCGAGCACATCGATGGAGCACTCTAGGGCGGACAGCTCGCCGGCGGCACGGCGGGCGTGCATGATCGCGCCATCGAGTCCGGTGTGAGCGACCAACAAGATACGCCGGGTCATGTTTCCACCAGCTGGGCCACGGCGCTGGGGCTGATGGGCGGGGCGTCGGCGCGCAGCCAGAGAAAGAACTCCCGATTTCCGGCCGGCCCGGGAAGTGAGCTCGGGGTCATGCCGGCCACGCCCCAACCGTGCCCGGCGGCGGCCGCCGCCACCGACAGCACCGCGTCACGGTGTAGGCGCGATTCCCGCACGACTCCCCCCGAACCTACCTGCTCTCGCTCCACTTCGAACTGCGGCTTCACCATGGGAAGCACGTCACCCGTGGACTCCGCACATGCCAGCAACGCGGGCAACACTAGCCGCAGCGAGATGAACGACACATCGGCCACAACCAGCGATGCCTTCCCGCCGATCGTGCCAGGTTCGAGAGTACGCACGTTAGTGCGGTCGAAAACGCGGACCCGCGCATCGCTGCGCAGCCCCCACGCGAGCTGGCCGTAACCCACATCCACGGCGACGACTTCAGCGGCACCGGCGTCGAGCAGCACCTGGGTGAAACCTCCGGTGGATGCACCGGCATCCAGACAGCGACGACCCTTCACGCTGAGCCCGTGTGGACCGAATGTATCGAGCGCACCCATGAGCTTGTGAGCGCCGCGAGACACCATGCGGGGTCCGGTATCGGCCGCGATGAATACCGGCGTCGCCGCATCCACCATGGTGGCCGCCTTGCGGGCGGCCTCACCGTTAACCCGCACCACTCCGGAGGCGACCAACTCGGTTGCCTCCTGTCGAGACCTGGCCAGGCCTCGACGAACCAATTCGGCATCGAGCGGAGTACGGCGCGCCATGGCGGTTAGGCGTGCGATTCCGACGCCGGGATGGCACGTCTAACGGTGGCGGAGTCGACAGGCTCGGCGACGCTGCCAGCTGTATCGATGTCGGCGAGGACATCGCTCAAGGCGCGGTGCACGCTCTCCAGGAGCGGCACATGTTCAGCCACCGGACGATCCGACAGCTGATCGAGCACCGCGAGCTGCTCATCGACTCGCGGATCGCCAGTGGATTCCGGCGGGTCGTCGCTGCCCGGCCGAACACGATCGTCGGTAGATTGCTCGGTTATAGATTGTTCGTTTTGAGATTGCACGCTTTGAGATTGCACGCTTTTAGATTGCACGCTTTTAGATTGCGCAGACGAGTTGGTGGTCTCCATACCTGCCACGTTAGAGCAGGCACCCACCGGCGATACGGGAAGGCGACTGGCATGACGACGATGGAGCAATGCGCGGCAGCACTACATACGCTTGCGGAGCGGATGGCGGCGGCAAGCCAGGGCAGTGACACGTCAGGATTCAGCCGAGCGGTCTCCTGTCAGATCCCCGACATATCCGGTGGATTCACAGCGCGGCTGGAGAACGGAACGTTGCACAACATAGCCGAAGGCGACGATCCAGACGCGGCCATCACTCTCACCGTAAACAGCGAAGACCTGATTGCGCTCACCAACGGTGAGCTGGCCTTCACGACCGCGTGGGCCACGGACCGGCTGAAGATCGATGCCAGCTTCATGGATCTTATGAAGCTACGTTCCATGCTGTAGGGGAGCCTCGCCAACGAGAGCTAAAGCGTTAACGCGGAGCTCCGGTCCGGCAAGATAGCCACTACCTGCGCCGTTTACCGTCACGCCGTTGCGCGTGTTCCCCCTGAATGCTCAACGAATGCGGAGACCTATCGCCCAGATGCCCTGTCGTGGGTCCCGTGACCGGAGCCTCGGTGGCTACATCAGCGTCGCTATCGGCCTTTATACGGTTAATCAATACCTGCAGCGTGTGCCGGGCGCCGTCGGGGGTGAAACCGGAGAGCGGTTGGACCTCCAGGCCCAGCTTTTTGGCTTTGGCGCTGCTTTCTATCCGGTACGGTCCGCGCACCTCGGAAGCCATGAGCAATAGACAGTGGGCGTTAAGGCCTCCCCGGGCTGCTTCGCCGTACATAGCAGCGAATATCGTCTCTGCGCCCCTATTGGGGTCGACGGTGTCGTACGGCGTGCAGGCAACGCATGCCCCGGGAACCCCTTTCGCTAGCGCGGCGGACTGCCGCATGTTGTATGCCAGCGCCCTCGGCGCCACCGGGCTGACCACAACGATCAGCCGTGACGGTTGGTCGTGACCACACAACAGTACGGGCGCGACATGTGGCGCCGGTCCCGCGAGCCCGATGCGACCCGGCGGCTGCGTCGTACCTTGCAACAGCTTGTACGCACTCCGGAGCTGCACTAGGCCGGACTCGAGATACTCCCCGCGCGGCCCACCCAGGCCCTCCAACCCGGGTACATCCTGGGCCCTGTCATACAGTTCCACGCTTCCTCCTTACACCTCGTCCTGGCAACACTTCTCTACCGCCTAAAGACGAAGCACCATCTATTGAGACGGCTCGGCATGGATTCTCCGGCACGGCGCGCGCTGCCGCTTGTCGAAACGAATTAATTCGCCTATCGTTTAATTCAACAGCCGTTGAACATCGGAGTAACGTATGTCCGCCCACTCCTCCCCCGCTATTTCAGTGCAGGATCTGACCGTGGTACGAGGAAATCGCATAGTGCTCGATAACCTGACCTTCGCTGTCTCCGCTGGATCCGTCACCGGGCTGCTGGGACCAAGCGGCTGCGGCAAAACCACCCTGATGCGCGCCATCGTCGGTGCGCAGCAAGTGCGCTCGGGACACGTCCGCGTCATGGATGAGGCGGCCGGGAGCCCCGCGCTGCGCCGGCGCCTGGGCTACGTGACCCAAGCCCCATCGGTGTACGCCGACCTGTCGGTGCACGACAACGTGGCCTACTTCGCCTCGCTGTACGGCAGCGACAGCGCCGACGTCGGTGGCGTCATCAAGGATGTGGGACTGGACGGACATCGAGATCAGCTCGTCGGCAATCTCTCGGGTGGGCAATGGACCCGCGCGTCGTTGGCCTGCGCACTCGTCGGCCAACCAGAACTGCTGGTACTGGACGAACCCACCGTAGGGCTGGACCCAGTGCTCCGAGCAGACCTGTGGCAACAGTTTCATGGCATGGCCGAGCGTGGCGTGACACTTCTGGTTTCCAGCCACGTCATGGACGAAGCGCGGCACCGTCAACAGCTACTGCTACTGCGCGAAGGCTTACTGGTCGCCAACGACAGCCCCTCGGCACTGCTCGCAAACACTGGCACCGACGACCTGGAAAGTGCCTTCCTCAGCATCATCCGCTCTCAGCACTCGGAGGCATAAATGTCACCTCACATCACCGCGGTCACCGCGGTACGTGTGCTCAATCAGTTGCGGCGTGATGTGCGCACCATGGTCATGCTGCTAGCGATTCCGAGCCTGATGATGACCCTGCTGCGTCACGTCTTCGACGACTCCCCGGCCCTGTTCGATCGGGTCGGGATCGCACTGCTGGGCATCTTCCCTTTCATCACCATGTTTCTGGTGACCAGCGTCGCGATGCTGCGGGAACGCAGCTCGGGAACCCTGGAACGGCTGCTCACCACGCCGATCTCCAAGCTCGACCTGCTACTGGGTTACGGCTGCGCCTTCGGCGTCCTCGCGACGCTGCAAACCGCACTGACTTGTCTTATCGCTTTCGGGGCGCTGGGACTCGACATTTCGGGAAGCGTCGGCTTGATCGCACTGGTAGCTATCGCGGACGCGATTCTCGGGATGGCGATGGGGCTACTAGTGAGCGCGTTCGCCACCAGCGAATTCCAAGCGGTGCAGTTCCTGCCCGCCGTCGTATTTCCCCAGCTGCTGCTCTGTGGCCTCTTCGCCCCACGCGACGCCATGAGCGGTTGGCTTGAGATAGCGAGCGACGTCATGCCGCTGTCCTATGCTGTGGAGGCGCTCAATGAGCTTGCGCGAAACGTCGAGGCCACCGGGCTGTTCTGGCGCGACGTCGCGGTGGTGGCGGTGCTGATTGTGGGCTGCCTCGGTCTAGCCGCGGCTACGTTGCGCCGCAGAACACCGTAGTTGCGTCGAAACCAGTTCGGTGTGGCCCGAAAGGATGTCTCACGGATGAGTCGAAGTGGGCGGCGGCCCGGCGCTACCGAAACTCGTGACGCGATTCTGCAGGCAGCCCGCCAGGAATTTAATAATCGAGGCTATGACGCGGCCAGCATTCGTGGCATCGCGTCGCATGCCGAGATTGACCCTGCACTGGTGTACCACTACTTCGCGAATAAACAGGCGCTCTTCGTGGCCGCACTGGAATTTCCCGCCGACCCGGGGATTGAGCTCCCCCGCATTCTCGGCGGCGATCCCCAACAGCTCGGCGAGCGCCTCGTGCGCACCATATTGACGATATGGGATCGCGAACAGATCAGTCCCGTGATTGCGCTGCTGCGCAGTGCGGTCGCCAACGAACAGTTTGCCGCGATGCTACGGCAATTCATTGCCACGGCGATTCTGGAGCCAGTGTTGGGCAGTCTTACCGTGGATCAGCCGCGGCTTCGGGGCAGTCTGGTGGCCTCACAGCTGGTTGGTCTGGCCATGGCACGATATGTGCTGCGGATACCTCCGCTGGTAGATGTGCCCACTGAGCAGCTTGTCTCCCTCGTGGCACCGACGATTCAGCGTTACCTCACCGGCGAGCTCACACTCTCGTGACCATTACCCCGCAATAGCGGCGTTAGGCCCAACCACGCCGGCGTGGTGACGACCGCCTTCATCATGGACCGCTTGGCCCGAGAGTGTGACCGGAGCTTGGATTGCCACTTCCCGACGTGTCCCACGGAATCCCACCTGGGGCGCCCGGCGTGCCGGTGCGCAAGCGTGGCCGTACCGCTCTGCGGCGCGGCGGCGGAGCAAGCACGACCTGAACAGCCTGTGCCACTGACTCCGGTGTCCCCCCAGCGAGGATATGCAGCCGGATCGATTCGAGGCCGGCCCCTTGTTCAGCAGCCCGGGCATAAGCCTCAAAGTCATTTGCATTCCGCCCAGGCAACAGGAACACCCGGTCGGCAGTTTTATCGACCATTATGGCCGCAACAGAATCGGGATAATTTTGGTTAGGTCTGCCGCTCGTACTCAACGTCGAGGCATCGATAAGAAAAACCGCGCTGTCGTCGGCATCTGAACCCAAAGCCCCTAACAGCGCACCGGCAAACTGTGCATCGGTAGCGAGGTCTTCCTGCGTTCGTGATCCGATCACAACTACCCGGTTTTTCGAAGACGGCTCACCCCACACCGCGACAGGAATCGCGGGAGCTTCCCATGGCAATGGACGCTCCCAACCGCTAATCGCGGCACCCATCCCAGGGCTCCCGAGCTCATCAGCTTCGTGGGACCCAAGCACCGTTCTCAGGCGTTCACCGCGATCATAAAGCTCGCCGGCAACCTCGCCTTGAAACCTCATACGGCCACCCTAAACACTAGCCCGCGTCATCGCGGTTAAACGTTGAAGCCATCGTGCACTAGCTGTTCGCACGCCCCATCGGCAACCTTGTCCGGGCCCCACAGCGGAGTCCAGACTCCAGTTGATGCGGAAGCACACGGTAGTAGCACCTAGACTAGTCTTAGGCTAGTCTAGTACCGATGAGGACCATTGGGGTTTACGAAGCGAAAACTCATCTAGCGCGTCTGCTCGACGAGGCCGCGTCGGGTGAAAGCCTGGTTATCACGAAACATGGTGTGCCACACGCAATGCTCGGTCCAGCCAAATCGAAATCACAGCCAGTAAAAAAAGTCGTGGCCGCACTCCGCGCTGCCCGGAAAGGACTGTTCCTAGGTGACCTCTCGATCCGCGGCATGATCGACGAAGGTCGGCGCTAAATGACATTCGTGCTCGATGCTTCCGTCACTATGGCATGGTGTTTCGAAGACGAATCGGCGCCGGTAAGCGAGGCCGCACTTGACCTCCTCGACGAAGAAAGCGCTGTGACGCCAGCCATCTGGCCGCTAGAAGTCAGCAATGTACTCATCATGGCTCAACGTCGCGATCGGCTCACCGCTGCTCAGGCAGCGAGGTTCGTCGCTCTGCTCAATGACTTACCTATATCCATCGACGCTGTGACGATCGATATCGCAACCATCCTGGCCCTCGGCCGAGAGCACAAACTGTCGGCATACGACAGTGCCTACCTCGTACTGGCAGAGCGAGAAGGGTGCGCGTTAGCGACCCTTAACGCCAAGCTCGCCCAGGCCGCTCGGGCGGCTGGAGTTTCGCTGATCGGAAGCTCCTGACATCAAGCCGTGCAGCTTTAGGAGACGAGTTGATGGGCTCTCTGATACGACACTCCAAGTAACTTCCCTACGTCACGCAGCGGCATACCATCGGAGTGCAGTTCGCGGGCAGCGATCCGGACTTCCCGCGCGGCCTCGGACTGAGCGTAAGAGGATTGAGCACGCAGCTGCTCAGCATGTGCTAAATGTTGCGCAATGCGTGAAGGCAACGTTGTCACTACATCGAGTTCGAAATTTTCTGAATCTTGGCCAGTCATTATCGAGATGACGTCCTTTGCCATCTCCGGGATTTCTCGCAAGTTCCGAGCTTGGGTGACACGACCGAGTTCTGGCACCTCGACATGCCAAAATTTTCCGACCCGCTCAGCGGTAACTTGATACCTTTTGCTCATCGCCACCACCCTTTTCCCAGTTCGGTCTCACATTCTTTGAAGATGCCTTGCGCAGTATGTTCGTTGATCTCAGTATGGCGCGGGATAGGAATCATCTCGGCACCGAGTTTGTACACCGTGTGGTTACCACCCTCTCGGAGAAGCTTCCAACCGACACCTTGCTCCTTGGCCTCCTGGGCGATCCTACCGATGAGCACCCGTCGCTTCACCCAAGCTAGTCTAGGTATAGATAGACAAATTCGTCAATAGCGCTATAGACACCGCAGGTGGGAATGACTACCTCGTGTTGGCAGAGCGAGAAGGGTGCGCGTTAGCGACCCTTGACGCCAAGCTCGTCCAGGTCGCTCGGGCGGCTGGAGTTCCGCTGATCGGCTAGGTGCTGTTTGGTCCGAGAGCTCTGCCACCGCGCCGATTGTTGCCTCCCGACGCGTCCCACGGAATCCCCCCTGGGACACCTGGCGTGGTCGGGCCAGAGTGGGTCTGTGCCGCCCCCCTGGTGCCCAACAATACGTCGAACTGAGTTTTGACAGCTTGCGCTACCTCCTGCGGCTCTTGGCCCAAAGCAGGCAGAACGTACAGCGGCACATTCAGGGCGTCCGCCCGCCGCCGGATGGCCGGCTCGTAATGCGCATCAATGTGATCCACTCTGGGCAACAAGAACAACTGGCGGGCTCTCGGATCGACCATGACCTGGGCGACAGAATCTGCGTGGGGCGCGGCCCTGGGACTGTCTGACGACGCGGCAGGGACAAGAAAGACCGCTACGTCGAGCACACGATCCAAAGACCTAAACAACTGGTCGGAGAACTCAGCGTCGTGGGTAAGCGGATCGCCCCCAACATCTGATCCAATCACGAGCAAACGCGTTAGCACACTACCGCCTTTACCCCACACCGCCACCGGAATTGCATGTTGACCTCCGCTGGCAACGTCTTGATCGCTTAACGCGGTGCCCGTCCGGGGGAGCTGCAACCCCTCACCATCTCTTGCGGCTCCAACCGCGTATTCGAGGCGCGCACGCTCGTTGAACGTGTCGCCGACAACCTCGTTCCGAAGTTCCATACGAACACCGTAAAAGGCAGGGACTCCGAAAGCTACTGCTAGGGGCAACGAGTCTGTGGCAATATTTCTGAGTTGCGGGGCGTCCGCTAGGACGGACGACAGGCGGCAGCGCCTGGTTATCCAGCCGGTAAAGAGCCCGCTCGGCCACGTCAGCTAGGACCATGGCTAAGCTCGCTTCGTGAGCGATGCTTGGGAGCCCACGATGGCGGGTGTACTACGACTGCCCTCGGGCCGGTTCGTTCGCGGCCGGGGACTCCGTCGCCCCCTCCCAGCAGGGCAGGTGCCGCTCTTCGCGCTGTATCTGCTCGGACACCAACCGCCCCCCGTCCCTTGGGAAACTCGCTGGCTTCGCTGGCCCGACTTCTGGTTGCCGTCTGACCACACTGCCACCGGGGACGCGCTACGCGAGGCATGGGGGCGCGCCGAGACCGAACGCGTCGAAATCGCCTGCGGCGGCGGAAATGGGCGAACCGGCACGGCACTGGCCTGCCTCGCAATACTGGACGGGGTGCCCAACCGCGAGGCGGTCGCCTACGTCCGGAAGCATTACGCCCCACGCGCTGTGGAGACACCCTGGCAACGCCGCTTCGTCTCCCGCTTCGGAGTAGTGACCCGCCAGACCTAAAACGCCTGTGTACCCACGGCAGCCTCCCGAGAGGTCGCTCTCATCGGTGGGATCAACGTACTGAGCGCGGCGGCACCGTCGAGGAGAGCTCTCGATCGGGCATCGATGCTTGCGTCTCGGGCGGCCAGTGTGGTCATTACTTCATCCCATCGGTGGGTGCGTCGCAGCTCCGGCATCAAGGCTTGAAGCGGGGCGATGCGGTAGCCAGCCATACGTAGCTGATGGGCGATCCGCGCGTCTCGGACATCGTCGGGGAAGTACCGTCGAGGTCCTCGCGGGGAGGCTCGACGGGGCACAACGAGGCCTTCCGCGTCCCAGTGCCGCAACGTCGAGGGGCGCACACCGAGCGCGACGGCGAGCTCAGAGATGCTCATGGCGTCTGATGGGCGTACATCGTCGATCGGTTCCTCGGAGATTGTCGCGGCGGCCTCTTTGGCCAGCTTGAGCTCCCGCCGTTCCGTGTCGAGTCGAGCGTGTGCAGCGTCGATGAGGGCGAGCAGGTCCGAAGTGAGATGTGCGTGCGCTGCGTGCATGATCCTCTTGGCCTCGACCGACCCTGTGCCCTCCGCGAGAGCTCTATAGGCCAGCGCGCAGCGCAGATGCGTCTCGTCGTAGATCCGGTATCCCGTGCTGGTGCGCGTCGCTGGAGGTAGCACGCCGTCGCGCTCGAGATTGCGCACCTGTTGGACGGAGTACCCGGCATGTCGCGCAACATCGATCGTCCGCATATTGGCTGACTTGCGACTTCTCACCAGTCCACCTCGGCGTGTTTGGGCCAAAGTCTCCACAAGCACATGAATGAAACGCTAGAACACATGAGTATCGACGAGATCATGGAGTTTCTCAACGACCTCGATGGAGTTCTGACGCTGCGGCCAGCACCCGGCGACGGTTCACCCGAGATCAGTTGGGGCGACACGTTCTTCTATTACGCACCCGATGGCGAGGTCCCGAAGACAACCCAGCCCTTCGCGACGATCGTGACGAAGGACTACCCGGGCGACGAGCGATCACGTCTGAACCGTCCCGACACCTTCCGCCTGAACCTCTTCGCAGGGAAAGAAGCCTTCATCAGCTGGACAGGCCAACAGCCGCGCGAACCTACCACGAGTGAGGTCGACCCGAGCGTGGCCGACTCCGTGATCGCACACGCAGTCTACGGCAGCCTGGGCTGGCTAGCTGTGGTGAACCCGGGGTCGCGAACAGAGTCAGCGATCCGAGAGCTGCTTTGCACGGCCCACCACCTGGCCCGCTCGCGCTACCAGCGGCGCGCCAGACCGAGATCGCTCTGATCTGCCGCACCGATCCAGCGAGCCGCATCGGTCGCCGACCGCGCTAGCCCAGAGGTGGTGGCGACGATCGAGACCTGGCGGCGAGAGTGCAGGTGTTCCGCGGCGCGGATCAGCTTTGGATTCGCCGTACACGGCATCACACGCATGAATCGGATCGTCACCGACAACGGCGCCTGCTACCGATCAGACGTTAAACCCAATCGCTCGCAGCTGATCACGACCGTCATCGGTGATCTTGTCCGGACCCCACGGCGGAATCCAGACCCAATTGATGCGGAAATCGGCACAGAGTCCGCCGGTCGCGCCAGTGGTGAGCACCGCCCGGATCTGGTCTTCGATCACGTCGGTGAGCGGACATGCCGCCGACGTCAAAGTCATGTCGATGGTGGCCACGTTGGAGGAGTCGACATGAAGGCCGTACACCAACCCCAGATCGACCACGTTTATACCCAGTTCGGGGTCCACGACGTCACGTAGCGCCTCTTCCACATCGTCCACAGTGGCAATGGCGCCGGGTGGCTGGGCCAGTTGTGGCTCCGCCGGCTCGGTAATAGCCGCTGAAGTCTCGGGGCTTTCGGTGGTTCCAATCGCACTCTCGGTCACCGCTCATCCCTCCCTACTAAGTCATTCGTTACTGAGTCATTCGTTTTTGCATCGGCCGCCAGCGCCGTCACGGTTGCTTCCTTGAATGCCATCCAGCTCAGCAGAGCACACTTCACTCGGGCCGGATAGCGGGACACACCCGCGAAAGCGATGCCATCACCCAGCAGATCTTCGTCGGGCTCGATCTGACCGCGACTGGCCATCAGCGCGGCGAAGTTGTCAAACAACTTCATCGCCTCGCCGACACTGACACCCGTCACCTGATCGTGCAACACCGACGCGGCGGCCTGGCTGATCGAACAGCCTTGCGCGTCAAAGGAGACGTCGGCAACCTGCTCCCCCGCCAGCCTGACTCGCAGCCGGATCTCGTCCCCGCACGCGGGGTTGTACTGCTGTGACTCGGCATCGAACGGCTCGCGCAGCCCACGCCCATGTGGGTGCTTGTAGTGATCCAAAATAATGTCTTGGTACAGCTGCTCCAGCTGCTCCGAGCTGCCCGCGGCACTGGCCACTGCGCTCACCACCTCCCCCTCACCTTCAAACGCCGAAGAACCGTTGCGCTTCACGCACACCGACCAGCAGCGCGTGCACCTCGGAGCTGGTGTTGTACAACGCGAAGGTCGCCCGAATCGAGGCGGGAATGCCCAATCGCCGGTGCAGCGGCCACGCACAATGATGGCCAACTCGCACCGCGACGCCCAACGAATCCAGCACCTGACCCGCGTCGTGTGGGTGCACGCCATCGATCACGAAGGCCACCGAGCTCCCGCGCTGCGTTAGATCGGTCGGGCCGATCACACGCACCCCGTCGATGGCGGCGAGTCCGGCGAGGGTCTGCTGCGTGAGCGCCTGCTCGTGTGCCGCGACACGCGACATCCCCACCGCCGACAGGTAGCCGACAGCGGCGCCGAGCCCGACGGCCTGCGACGTCATCGGAACCCCGGCCTCGAAGCGCTGTGGCGGCGGCGCGAACGTAGTGTGCTCCATACGCACCAGCTCGATCATCGAACCGCCAGTGAGAAATGGCGGCATGGTTTCCAACAGCTCACGGCGACCGTACAGCATTCCGATGCCGGATGGGCCCAACATCTTGTGTCCAGAGAACACCGCGAAATCGACGTCTAGTTCGGCGAAGTTCACCGGTGCATGCGGCACCGACTGGCACGCATCTAGCAACACCAACGCCCCAACCTCGCGAGCACGGGCAACCAGCACCCGAACCGGGGAGATGGCGCCGGTGACGTTGGACTGGTGGGTGAACGCCAGCAGTTTGGTGCGCGGTGACAGTTGCACCGAGTCCAGATCGATTCGGCCATCGTCGGTGACGCCATACCAGCGCAGCGTGGCACCGGTGCGGGCGCACAACTGCTGCCAGGGCACCAGGTTCGCGTGATGCTCGGCCTCGGTGATGACAATCTCATCGCCGGGACCCAGCGCGAACGTATCCGGGATAGGCTCGGCGGCGGTCTCCAGAGCCGCCGATGCGTTGCTCATCGCATAGGCGACCAGATTGATGGCCTCAGTGGCGTTCTTGGTGAACACCACCTCACCTGCGCTGACGCCGACGAATCCGGCGACGCGCGCCCTCGCCGCCTCATAGGCGTCGGTGGCTTCCTCGGCGAGCTGGTGTGCACCTCGATGCACCGCGGAATTGTGCTGCTCTAGAAACTCACGCTCCGCGTCGAGCACCTGACGGGGTCGTTGCGAAGTAGCTCCGGAGTCCAGATAGATCAGGGGCCGTCCGCCGCGTACCGTACGAGCCAGTATCGGGAAATCGGCCCGGATTGCCGCGGTGTCCAGCGGGGCGGCGTCGAGAGCAGCGGTGTCGTCGCCCAGCCGAGTCGGCGGCGGCGTTCCGATCACAGCTGGGTTCATAACGTCACCGGAGCGTCAGCCTTCGACGGGGCGAAACGCTCGTAGCCTTCTGCTTCCAGGCGCTCGGCAAGCTCGGGACCGCCTTCTTCCACGATGCGGCCTCCCACGAAGACATGTACGACGTCGGGCTTGATGTAGTGCAGGATCCGGGTGTAGTGAGTGATCAACAGCAGCCCGGTCTCGCCACCGGCGCGCACCCGGTTCACACCCTCTGAGACCACACGCAGCGCATCGATGTCCAGGCCGGAGTCGGTCTCGTCCAGGATCGCAAACTTGGGCTTTAACAGCTCCAGCTGCAAAATCTCGTGCCGCTTCTTCTCGCCGCCGGAGAAACCTTCGTTGACGTTGCGCTCGGCGAACGCCGGGTCCATGCCCAGCCGATCCATGGCGGCCTTTACCTCCTTCACCCACGTCCGTACCGCGGGCGGCTGGCCGCGCAACGCAGTGGCGGCCGTGCGCAGAAAGTTCGAGACGCTGACACCCGCGACTTCTACCGGATACTGCATCGCCAGAAACAGACCGGCGCGGGCACGCTCGTCGACGGAGAGTGAAAGAACATCGTGCCCGTCGAGAGTCACCGAACCACTGGTCACCGTATAGCGGGGGTGACCGGCGATCGCGTAGGCAAGAGTGGATTTGCCAGAACCGTTCGGACCCATGAGCGCATGCGTCTGTCCAGAGTTCACCACAAGGTTCACTCCGGACAGGATCGGTTTTTCCACGTCACCGGTGTTGACGGTGACGTGAAGATCGGTGATCTCAAGCATGCTCACTACTGCTCACTTCCGTGTTGAGATGATTCCTTGTCGTTGCGCGCGCCGGATGAGGGCGACTTAGCGGGATTGCCGGCTTGGGCTCCGGCCGGATCCAGCGCTACCTGCACGTCTTCTCCGACCACCCGAATCGGGTAGGTCTGCACCGGCTCGATGGCCGGAAGCTCCAGCGGCTCACCGGTACGCAGGTCAAATCGCGAACCGTGCAGCCAGCACTCGATGGCGCAGCCATCGACTTCGCCATCCGAGAGCGCCACCTCCGCATGTGAGCAGACATCGCGCAGTGCGAAGTACTCCCCTTGCGTGTGGACGACCACCACTGGCTCGTCGTCGATCTCCACGCCCAGCGCCTGACCGTCCACGAGATCGGCCACGCCGCAGACGCGGTGAAACTCCTTCGGGGCCGTACCGTTGGTCACGATCCGATGGTTCATAGACACGCCTCACACCCCCTGCGCGGTCAGGCGCGCCTCGATGGCAGCGGCAAGCCGCTGCTGTACATCGGGCAGGCCGATCTTGTTCACTAGCTCGGCGAAGAACCCACGAACCACCAGTCGGCGCGCCTCGTTTTCTGGAATACCCCGCGCTTGCAGATAGAACAGCTGTTCGTCGTCGAATCGTCCGGTGGCGCTCGCGTGACCGGCGCTGATAACTTCCCCGGTCTCGATCTCCAAGTTGGGGACGCTGTCGGCCCGCGCACCGTCGGTGAGCACCAGGTTGCGGTTTATCTCGTAGGTCTGGGTACCCGTGGCTTGCGGGCGAATCAACACGTCACCCACCCAGACGGTGTGGGCATCCTCTCCTTGCAGTGCCCCGCGATACACCACGTTGCTACGACAGTCAGGTACGCCGTGGTCCATCAGCAGCCGGTGTTCCAGATGCTGACCAGCGTCGGCGAAATAGATCCCGTAAGCATCGACCTGGCCGCCCCGATCGGCAAACTCCACGCAAGTGTGCTGCCGCACCACATCGCCGCCTAGAGTGACGGCGATGTGCGTCAGAGCCGCGTCGCGGCCGAGCCGCGCCTTATGGTGCTGCAACTGCACGGCGTCTCGGTCCCACTCAGCGATGCTGACCAACCGGAGTTGAGCATTGTCGCCGACCCGGATCTCCACATTGTCGGCCACCGTCGCGGAACCGACATGCTCCAGCACGACGGTGACCTGCGCGCCCGGCCCCACATCGATCACGGTATGACCGAAGCTCACGCCCAGTTGAGCACCCTCACCGGTCATGCGCAGCAGCACCGGATCGGCAGGCGTGGCGGCGGCGGCAACACTGAGCGTTACCACCTCGGCGACACTTGTCATGGCCTGCGCACTCACCCGATCGAAGGGCGTGAGAACCTCGCCCATTGCGCTGTCGCTCGGAGCGGAGTGGGTCAGCGTGACACCGTCCGGTATGGCGTGGCACTGGTAGCTCAGCGCTGCGCCCGCCGGAGAAAAGCTACCGTTGCCCAGCCCGCGCAGTCGTCGGATCGGCGTGAAACGCCACTCCTCTTCCCTCCCGGTGACGTCGGGAAAGTCGGCCACGTTCGCCGAACGCAACACCTGCGCCCGGGTCGATGCCGGAACCGTCGCGGCATGGCTGTGTTCGGCCAGCACAGCACCGGCCGAGCTGCCCATGGGCGCAGTGATCGGAGCGGTCATCAACCCACCGCCCCTTCCATTTGCAGCTCTATAAGCCGGTTCAGCTCTAGGGCGTACTCCATGGGTAGCTCTCGAGCGATCGGTTCCACGAAACCACGCACGATCATCGCCATGGCTTCGTCCTCAGACAGGCCACGGCTCATCAGGTAGAACAGCTGCTCGTCGCTGACTTTGGAGACGGTTGCCTCATGCCCCATCTGCACATCGTCTTCACGCACGTCTACATATGGGTAGGTGTCGGACCGACTGACGGCGTCCACCAGGAGCGCGTCGCATTTCACGGTGGACTTCGACGACGTCGAACCGTCGAGTATCTGCACTAGACCCCGGTAGCTGGTACGCCCGCCGCCGCGTGCCACCGACTTGCTCACGATGGTGGAGGAGGTGTGCGGTGCGGCGTGCACCATCTTGGCGCCGGCGTCTTGATGCTGCCCCTCGCCAGCGAACGCGATGGACATGACTTCACCTTTGGCGTACTCACCGGTCATGAACACCGAGGGGTACTTCATAGTGACCTTGGAGCCGATGTTCCCGTCAATCCACTCCATGGTGGCGTGGGCGTGGGCGACTGCCCGCTTGGTCACCAGGTTGTACACATTGTTCGACCAGTTTTGGATCGTGGTGTACCGGCAGCGCGCGCCCGACTTCACCACAATTTCCACCACAGCGCTGTGCAGCGAGTCGGAACTGTAGATCGGGGCGGTACAGCCTTCGACGTAGTGCACGTAGGCGTCTTCGTCGACGATGATCAAAGTCCGCTCGAACTGGCCCATGTTCTCGGTATTGATGCGGAAGTAAGCCTGCAACGGAATATCGATGTGCACGCCCTTGGGGACATAGATGAACGAGCCCCCAGACCAGACCGCGGTGTTGAGTGCGGAAAACTTGTTGTCTCCCGAAGGTATGACGGAGCAGAAGTATTGCTCAAACAGCTCGGGGTACTCCTTCAAACCGGTGTCGGTGTCGAGGAAAACCACACCCTGCTGCTCGAGATCTTCGCGAATTTTGTGGTACACAACTTCTGACTCATATTGCGCCGCCACACCGGCCACAAGACGTTCCTTCTCAGCCTCGGGGATGCCCAGCCTGTCGTAGGTGTTCTTGATGTCCTCGGGCAGGTCTTCCCACGATGCCGCTTGCTTCTCCGTAGAGCGCACGAAGTACTTGATGTTGTCGAAATCAATGCCCGACAAGTCTGAACCCCAGTTGGGCATGGGCTTTTTGTAAAACAGCTTCAGCGCCTTTAGGCGACGTTGCAGCATCCACTCCGGCTCGTTTTTCTTCGCCGAGATGTCGCGCACGACTTCTTCGCTGAGCCCGCGCCGCGCCGATTCTCCCGCCGTATCGGTGTCTGCCCAACCGTAGCGGTAGTTACCCATCGCTGCGATCTGCTCCTCCTGGGTGAGCGGAGCAAGCGGGGCGGTGGGCACGGCGTTGCTGGCACGCTCGGTAGAGATAGTGCTCATGAGGCCTTCCTCCCAGAAGGGGTGGATTTAGAGTGTTCACTCTGAGCCCATACATCCAATGCTGCCGGTGCAGCCGGCGGGCCGTGTGTCGAAGGAATGTGCGTGGTGCAGACACCGTCGCCATGCGCGATGGTGGCCAGACGTTGCACATGTGTACCTGTCAGCCGCGAGATCGCAGCGGTCTCGACCTCGCAGAGCTGCGGAAACTCTGCAGCTACCGCGGCCACCGGGCAGTGGTGTTGGCACAGCTGGCTACTACCGGCAACCGTGGATACATCAGCAGCGTATCCCTCGTCGGTAAGCACCTGCGCTAGTGCCCGGACCCGCGCCGATGGCAAGGGTCCCGCTTGGGTCATCGCGGTTTCGGATCGCTGTACCACCGGGGCAAAGCGATCCGAGGCGAATCGAGTCACGGCGTCGTCGCCGCCAATCTTGGCCAGTTGCCGCAGCGCGGCCACCGCCAACTCGTCGTAGGCATGCGGAAACTCACCGCGACCGGCCGAGGTGAGTGCGAAATCCCATGCTGGTCGCCCACGTTGCCGCTGGCCTCGGATGATCGGATCACGCCGTTCGACATGCCCCTGGGCAAGTAATCCGTCCAGATGACGGCGCACCGCGGCTGGGCCGAGACCTAACGCCTCACCCAGCTCCGCTGCGCTCGCCCGACCACGTTCTAGGAGCAGCCGCCGGACCCGATCTCGGGTTCGGCGTTGCTGCACCTGGCCCCGGTCGTCAGGGATAGCATCACCGGGGGCGCCTACGCGCCCCTGTAACCCTGGATTGAGCACAGTACTGTTTTTCACAACACTATTGTTACTTATTTCGCTGGATCCAGCCAACCGGTTCGCCATGAACTACCTCACGAAGGGTCACCTAACCCGCTTGCACCTGACATAACGCCCAAAGTTCACCCGAATCGGTGAAGTTCGGCACAGGTGTGGACGAGTCGAGGACACATAGGGGATTGTGGGGGTGAACTGAGAATAATCAGAGTTAAGAGCTCGTGAGGTGACAACGTTGGATGGGCTAGAGCAGCTTGCCGATTCACCGTGGTTGTTTCCGCTCATGGCAGTACTTGCGATGTCCGATGCACTGTTTCCGCCGATTCCCAGCGACGAAATCATGACCGCGATCGCCTCACTAGCGGCCTCCAATGGCACACCGGGCCTGTTGTGGGTGGTCCCGATGACCGCGCTGGGAGCCTTCGTGGGCGACGTACTCTGTTACAGCATCGGGCGGGCGGGGGCGCCCCCGGTGCTGCGGCGATGGGAACACAAACCCGCGGTGGCGAAAAGCTACGTATGGGCAGAGCGCAATATCTCCCGCCGAGGCTGGCTGTTCATTCTTACAGCGCGATATATCCCCTTTGGTCGCTGCACCACGATGCTGGCGTGCGGCGCCTTGAAATACTCATTTGTGCGCTTTTGTGCGCTCGACGCGCTATCGGTGAGCATCGCGGTAACGATTGGAGGACTGGTCGGCTACGGCGGCGGCACACTATTCGTTGACGCCCCGCTGATCGGAATGACTGTTGCCGTTGTGGCCATCACGTCCGTGAGCGTGGTCCGCGGCGGCATCAAGGGTTACCGCAGGCTGCGAAGCCGCAATGTGGCACCGGTGTCACCGCTAGAAATGGTTGCCTCCCCTAGCAAATGCGCCAGCTCGGTCTAAGAGGCTCCTGTTAGTTCTATCGGAATATCACCGTTCTGCCTCCATTGCGGAGTACTCTGCGCTCGACATGCCAGCGGACCGCGCGGGCGAGGGCAAGGCACTCCACATCACGTCCTACCGCGGCAAGCCGTTCTGGCGTGTATCCGTGGTCGACGCGGGCAATCTCTTGTTCGATGATGGGGCCTTCGTCGAGTACGGACGTGACGTAATGGGCGGTTGCACCGATAAGTTTTACACCCCGTTCATGAGCTTGATGGTAAGGCCGGGCGCCTTTGAAGCTAGGCAAGAACGAGTGGTGAATGTTGATCGCGCGGCCCGCCAACTCCTCGCACAGCTCCGGAGAAAGGATTTGCATATAGCGAGCAAGCACCACCAGGTCTACGCTCTGTTCGGCAACGATCTTCAGTAGCTGATGCTCGGCCTCCTGCCGGTTATCGGCGTCCACGGGCACATGGTGGAAGCCGATGCCGTGCCAGCGAGCTAGGCCCGCGAATGTGGCGTGGTTACTAACCACCGCTGCCACGTCGATGGGTAGGTCGCCGGTCTCGGTGCGAAACAGCAGATCGTTGATGCAGTGACCGTGTTGCGAAACCATGATCAGCACGCGGTGCCGCTGCGTCGCGTCGTCGATCTGCCAGTCCATGTGGAATTCTTCGGCCACCGCGGCGAACCCGGCGCGCAGCTCGTCAAGGTCAGAGGGTTGCGTCATCTGACTGTGAACTCGCATGAAAAATCGACCGCTGTAGGGGTCTCCGAACTGCTGTGAGTCGGCAATGCTTCCACCCGCGTGGTGCAGGTAGGCCGCCACCGCGTGTACGATTCCGGGCCGATCAGGGCACGACAGTGTGAGCACGTACTGCCCGTAGCCGACGGGCTGAGTGCTCGCAAATGCAGGTGTGGTCATGGCCCCTAAGACTAGGGGCAGCCGGGCAATAGGGTGAGCGTCATGCCTACGGCACCTCGCTTGAAGTGGACTCGGTCCTTGGCATGGGAGGGGCTGCGCCGTGCGCCCCGTCTACTGCGGGAGCTCTGCCTGGCGACTCTGGTGGCGAACGTGGCGATCGTGGTCACCGGAGGGGTCGTACGGCTTACCGCCTCAGGCTTGGGCTGCCCCACCTGGCCCAGATGCACCGACGACAGCTACATCACGACCACGGAGAACGGTCTCCACGGCTATCTGGAGTTCGGTAACCGGATGCTGACGTTCGCGTTGGGCGCCGTGGTGGTCGCCACCCTGGCGGTGGCGTTGATACAGCGCCCAAGACGGCGCAGCCTTATCGCGTTGGCGGCGGCACAACTACTTGGAATCGCCGGCCAGGCGGCGCTGGGTGGCGTCACCGTGCTGACCGGGCTCAATCCGTGGACGGTTGCGGCCCACTTCTTGCTATCAATGGTGCTGATCTACGGCGCGTTCGCACTGTGGCGGCGATGCGGCGAGAGCGACCAGCCCACCCGACCGGTGGTGCCGACAGCGCTGCGATGGCTGCTGCGCGCCGTGACTGCGGCGACCGCGCTCGCCTTGGCGCTAGGCACCATCGTCACCGGCAGTGGCCCCCATTCCGGCGACGGCGACGCCCCGAGAACTGGGCTCGACCCAGCCGTCATGAGCCAGATCCACGCCGATGCCGTCCTACTGCTGATCGGCCTATCTATCGGCGCATGGTGTGCGGCTCACGCTATGGCCGCTCCATTGCCACTACGACGCGCGCTACTGGTGCTGGTGCTCGTCGAGCTGGCGCAAGGCGGCATCGGTCTGATTCAGTACCTCACCGATCTACCGATCGCGCTGGTCTGCGCCCACATGCTAGGCGCGTGTGCGGTATGGGTAGCCAGTGTGGCCGTGCTGTTTACTGCCCGTAGCAGGGCGGGCGATGCGCCGAGGAGGCACCATGGTGACGTTCTGGTGGGTTAGCTGATCTGTCCCCCTGCGAACAGAAGCGACTACCCCGTGATGCTCGGCGCGCTCCCAGATGGCCGTGAGATCCTAGTGCACTGTCCGGATAGCTACAACATCTTGGAGATCGAAGATCTGGAGTCCGGACAGCGGCTCACCGAAGGCGTCCGCGAACCTATCGATGTGTTCCATTCGCGGTTGTCGGTCAGCCCCGACGGGCGGCATCTGCTCATGGCAGGTTGGGTGTGGCACCCGTACGGAGTCGGCTGGGTCTTCGATATACAGCAAGTGCTTACCGATCCTTCCGCCCTCGACGGGCAGGGAATTGTACCTTTGTGCCAAGCGGTGAACGCCGAGATCGAGTCCGCGTGCTGGCTCGACAGTGATCGAGTAGTCATGGCAGCAACGGCGGAAGAGCCACTCAACGAGGAGGAATCCGGCGTCCTAACGTCCGGGCAGATCGGTGTCTGGTCTATCGCGGCCACACAGTGGCTGCACCGCACCGCGATTGATTACCCCATCGGATCGATGATCGCCCGCGGTAATGCGGTCATTGCGCTGCATGGACATTCCCGGCTCGTTGACCAGACCACTGGCGCGGTGGTCGCCGAGTGGCCTGACATCAACGCAAGTATGGAGAGTGGGAGCTACGGCGTCACGCACATTCCCACCACGGTCGCAGCCCTGCACCCGGATGGGACACGTCTGGCCATCGCTCAACCAGCCGGTATCGCGATCCTTCATCTGCCTGACTCATAGGCGGTGACAACGGCCACCCCGATTCAGCCAGTACGTTGCCTAGGATGACCGCTATGTGTGAGCGGGTCACTGAATGGGATACCGAAATCTCTTGGGAGCCGAACAATCCTGAAGCGGTCCTGGTTGCCACCGACGGCTCATACGCCGCGTTGGGACTCAAGCCTCATTTCGACGACGAGGATCAGCGGTGCGTGGTATTGCTGTGGCGATCCCCTTGCTTCGCTGAACTCGGCTCACCCAATGACGAGGCCCTACCGGGTCACCGGCTGTACAAAAAGGGACTGGCTTCGATCCGTTGGGCAGGTATCGTGCTCCCCAGCGAGCTGGTGGCACGGTTGGAGCGGCAGAACCGGGTTCATCCGCGGCACGATCCGTCGCGGTTTAAAGACCTCGTACACTACGTGCTCCCACTCAAGGAGTGCGTAGTGGAAGTGGTCGCTTGCTCTGCCAGTCTTGAGCGATACGAGGGTCCTCCCGCCCGGGCCGCCATTCAAGCGATCGGAGATGCAGCGCGGCAGTAAGTCGGCACTGCTCGTCCTCAAACCTGCGGATCCGCGCGGGTGAAGAGGTTCAGTCCGCCGCTGCTGGCAATGATGATAGTGCGGCCGGAGGGAGAAAAACCGACGGCACGAAGCTCCGAGGCGGTCTCGTGATGGATGTGCCACCAGTCCTGTCCAAGCTGACCCCGGTAGATGTCACCCCGCGACAGCATAACGCGCTCGTTTGGCCAGTCAGGGCGGACCACATTGGCTGCCCAACCGTCCTCGGTGAAGGCGTGGAGACCGCCGCCGAACAAACCCGCGATACGAACTCGCATTCCTGCGAGCGGCCCTATGCCAAGGCAGGACAGGTCTGGCCCACTGTGCCCGGCGTAGTCGGGATCAGGATCACGCGCGATTCGGGTACCGGTGTGCATATCGAAGACGCCTCGGCCTTGGTGGGAAACGACCATGACAAGATCGTTGCCGTCGTCGGGACTACTCAAGGCTCCGATTCCTATCAAACCTCCGACCGCGGTGGCTGATCGCAGACCGAAGACCGGTCTCCAGGGAGCAGGCACCGGCACTGCCAGGAAACGCGCATGTGACCGCTGGCGATACTCCGTGCTCGTATCGTCCTGTCTTGCTGAGGGAATTCATGAGACATCGCCAAAGGACTACGGACTGCCAAAGCCGGGTTAGCGACGCTCGTGCTGGATCGGCCCCTATCGTAAGCGCATAACGAGCCTGGACAACGTTGAATGCTGCGACCCCGAGATCGCTCGTTCGAACGAGATTCTCCGCTCTGTAGTCGGTTCCGGCGTTCACGGCGTCGGAATCGCCGGAGCCGACGATCACGACGAAATGAGGTCTACATCGAACCTCCGGCCCTGGCGGCCTTGTGTCGCCTCAGAATCACTACATCTGGCGGACGCAACCCGAGCGGGCGAGATCGAGTCCGGGCAAACCGACAGTAAAGCTACCCCCTCGGCGATGCCGGGTCGATGCGGTGAAGGCCAGCAACCGCATCGAAACCCCGTTCAGGAGATACGATCGTCTCGATCTGGAATTCCTTACACGTAGCGACATGAACCACATCTCGAGCGGTAAGATGCGGATTCTCAAGCATCAGTTGCGGCATGCGAGACATGACAGCGTGCGTGATACTTAATACCGGCGAGAACAGTTCGAGAGTGTTTTCTGCCATGGTCACACCAATGTCCCTATGCTGTGTGCCACTGAAGCGATGCAGTATCTCCTGTATGACCTCAGCAGAGGTGACAGCATCGACATCGCCGACGCTTACGTCGCGTAACACTTCCTGACACGGTAGGCGCAGCGGATGTTCCCGGCCTGCGGCAAACATGACGACGGCGGTGTCTATGAACCAGGTCATGCCTCGTCGGCCGCTGGTCCGATAGCGCCTCGGACGATTTGGCTTTTCATTTCTTCCCAGTCGGCTACGGGCGCGGCCAGCCGAAAAAGGCTCTCGACAGATTGCCGACGGCTGCTCCGTTGCGGAAGCACATGTTCGTCTATAGCTTCGCGGATAACCGAACCGACTGAAGTGCGATGCTGCCGCGCAAGCCGTTCTACTCGGCTGCGCTGCCCTTTTGAGAGCAACACCTGCGTTCGCTCAGAATACATGCACATACTATACCATGCGGCAGCTACAAGACATAGACGCGAGTTCATGAACCTCTTTCAGTGCGACAACGGGTATGGAGCGAACCGGCCTCGATCGACGGCCAAGGAATTATGAATCTCTGCGTCTAGTCAAAGACGTTTGAGCCGTAGCATCGGCGCTCCTGAGGTGTCAGACTTGCGGCATGACACTGACCCTTGGCGACGGCCCGCTGTCCTCCCACCCGCGCGACACCGTGAACTACCGTATCGACGGCCCCGGACACCGGCTGCTGTTCGAGCCCTTCCCCCGCCGGGTGCGGGCGGTCTTCGGCAGCGAGACGGTACTGGACACCACCCGCGGGATGCTGTTACACGAGAGCAACCTGCTCCCGCAGTTCTACGTGCCCCGCGACGACGTGCGCGACGACCTGCTCACCCGCACGGACCACAGCACGAACTGTCCATTCAAAGGAGACGCCAGCTATTGGTCGGTCACGGTAGACGGTCGGACGGCCGAAAACGCATTGTGGTCCTACTCCGAGCCACTCTCTGATGCCGACTGGCTACGCGATTATGTGGCGCTGTACTGGAGCTCGATGGACGCCTGGTTCGACGAGGACGAGGAAGTCGTTGGACACCTGCGCGACCCCTATCATCGGGTCGACGTCCGGAAGACCAGCCGGCACGTGCGGGTGCTGGCTGGTGACGAGGTGGTCGCTGAGTCGCAGCGTGCAGTACTGCTGTCGGAGACCGGTCTGCCCAATCGCTTCTATCTGCCGGCAGACGATGTGCACACCGACCTGCTCGAACTGTCCGGTACGCACACCGTCTGCCCATATAAGGGCACCGCGTCCTACCGCAGCCTGCGTACTCCGACGGAGCTCATTACCGACGCCGCCTGGTGCTACCTGGAGCCGCTGGATGGGGTGCGAGCGATCCGCGGGTACCTGTGCTTCGCCGCCGAGGGAGTCGAGACGTGGGTAGACGGCGTACATCTCGGGCGCTAGCGGCGACGGAGGCTCAGCGCTTCTGTCGTGGGGCGGGTCGGGCTCGAACCGACGGCCAAGGGATTATGAGTCCCCTGCTCTAACCAACTGAGCTACCGCCCCTTAGAACGCCGTATGCATAGGCACAGGATTTGCAACGGTCGTGCGGAGTATACGGGTGGGCGAGGGCGGCACGCAGTAGCGCGTCCGCCGGCAACGGCTACCAAAAGCTGAGGCTCGACGTTCTAGGCTGCGGAGCCTACGGATGCCACGCCATCGCACGACATTGAGTCGCTCTAGGCTCCGCGGAACAACTAGGGTGGGTCGTAGCAGAGCCGACAGATCGGCTCACGCGGTAGCAATGGGCCCCTTGTGCAACTTGGATGCCTCCGCTTGCCGGGCGGCACTAAAACGCACCTGCATAATCCCGCATTGATGCGCGATAGCCCCAGAGATCGCCGGAAGTAACGGTAGTAACCATCCGGTCCAGCTCGAAGCAGGCGCGGCATGCACTACCAGTACCGCCGCGCCGGCAGCACCGAATCCTTTTGCTAGGGCCCGCCATAGCGCGCGGCTGGTCTCGGAGCTCTTTAAATCCGCGATGGAATCGAACCCGCTGGCGTCCTTGTTCCCCAGCGCGTATCCGGTCATGCATGCGGTGACCGTGGTGCCCACGACCGTGGCCCACAGCATGCTGTGGGCCACAATATGGAGACCAAGGAAAACTACCGCACCGGTACCAACGGCTATAGCGACCCGCTTCCAGTCCTCTAGGTTGCCTGGATACCAGATGTAGCGCGTGAAACCGTTACTGCCCGCTCGCTCGATGCGTCCCATAACCGCCCCCGAATACGTTGTCGTGCTAGCAAAGTCGCATGTCGGCCAAGGTCGATAGCGTTCTGGGATTCATTTTCACTGAATCTCCGCAAAATGTCACTAGTTGGGCGCAGTGTCCATATTCGAGATGCCGCCGATTTAAGATCAGCTACCGAACTCGTAGCACGCAATAGCCGCGGCCACGCCTACGTTGAGCGAATCCACCCCGTGGTGCATTCGAATGCGAACCCGGTACTCGGCCGCATCCAGGGCGGCTGTCGTAAGACCCGGGCCCTCGGCGCCGACCAGCAACGCTGGTCGGCGCCGTGCCCGCGTTGGAATGGCGCGTACATCGAGGGCATCGGAGCGCGGAGTCAAGGCGATCAACGAGAATCCCGCCGACCGTATCCGCTGCAACGCGGCAGGCCAGGGCTCCAACCGGGCATATGGCACCGCGAACACCTCCCCCATGCTGACCCGAACGCAGCGCCGGTACAGCGGATCCACGCACGACGGTGACAGCAGCACCCCTTCCATGCCCAACGCGGCAGCGGAGCGAAAAATGATGCCGAGATTGGTGTGGTTATTGACATCCTCTACCACCAGCACCCGCTGCGTTGTCGCCAACAACTGCTCGGCGGCAGGCGGTTGGCGCCGGTGGAAGACCGCGAGAATCCCCCGATGCACGTGAAAACCCGTCAGCGGCTCAACTACAGTTCGATCGGCGACGTAGGCGGGGACATTGCCGTCGGCGTGTGCCCCTGCGATGACGTCTGCTAGGGCACCGACGCGCTGCTTATCTAGCAGCAACGAACGCGGTCGATAACCCGCCGCCAGCGCGCGGCGGATCACCAGCTCTCCTTCGGCAACAAACAAGCCCCGCTCGGGTTCGAGCTTGGATCGCAGCTGTAGCTCCGTCAGGCCGCGATAATCGGCGATTCTCGGGTCGGCTGGGTCGGATATCGCGATGGTATGAACAGTGTCCGCGTCGGCGGTGGAAGTGTCGGTGATGGCAGCGTCGGCGGTCATGACGCCAAAGCCTATGGGTTCGGCGTGCCGTACTCACCGGCGTGCCTGCCGCTTTCATCGTCCGGCGGCGGCAATGGCCTGGCCGCGCCGGCGGTACCCCCGGCGATGGACGGACGGCCTGGCACGCTCGCCGACCCGGTCACCGATGCCCCACCGGGCGAAGTGACTTTCTTCCCCATTCCGGGGAACACATTCGACAGCCCCTCGAGAGCCTTGGTGAACTCCGAGGGAATGATCCACAGCTTGTTGGAGCTACCTTGGGCGATCTGTGGCAGCACCTGCAGATACTGGTAGGACAGCAACTTCTCGTCGGGGTCTCCGTCGTGAATCGCGTTGAACACGATATCGATCGCCCGGGCCTGGCCTTCGGCTTCCAGTCGGCGGGCTTCGCGACTACCTTCCGCCCGCAAGATCTGAGACTGCTTGTCACCTTCGGCGGTAAGGATCTGGGACTGCTTCACACCTTCGGCGGTAAGGATGGCGGCACGTCGGTCACGCTCGGCACGCATCTGTTTTTCCATGGAGTCCTGAATTGACAACGGCGGGTCGATCGCTTTGAGCTCCACTCGATTGACGCGAATCCCCCACTTACCCGTCGCGTCGTCGAGCTGACCTCGCAACTGGCCGTTGATCTGGTCGCGGCTAGTCAGGGTTTGCTCCAGGTTCATGCCACCGATGACGTTACGTAGCGTCGTGACCGTGAGCTGCTCGATCGCGTGTATGTAGTTATTGATCTCATAGGTGGCGGCGCGCGGGTCGGTGACCTGGAAGTAGATGACCGTATCGATGTGGACCACCAGGTTGTCCTCGGTGATCACCGGCTGCGGGGGGAAGGACACCACTTGCTCCCGCAAGTCGATCATCCGGCCGACCTTGTCGACAAACGGGATGACCACAGTCAGACCGGGTACCAGCGTGCGGTAGTAGCGCCCGAGACGCTCCACCACGGCGGCCCGAGCCTGTGGCACGATCCGCACCGACTTGGCCAACGCCACCAACACCAGGACTACAGGGATCATCAACAGGATGAAACCCACCACTGCAGGACTCATGTTCGCTGCCTCCAGGTCAAGGGTGCCCATCCTAAGCCGTGCGCACGTGTGAGTTCTACCAGATCCATGAGCCTTAGAGCATCAGGTCGCACGTATCGGAGCCGAAGTCGAAGCCACTTTCCGACCAGATTGGACCGGAAAGTATCACCGGTGCCGCCGCACCAGCGCGGTCGCGCCGGTGATCTGCACGACGTATACCCGCTCGCCAGGCTCGAACACCTCTCCGGGTTCGACCGCTTGCGCGCTCCATTCCTCACCGCGTAGCTTCACCCGACCGGCGGACTCATCCACCCGTTTGAGGACAGACGCCGGTAAGCCTTCCAGTGCCTCTAGGCCGGACTTGGCCGGATCCGGCGCGTTGTGTAACCACCGGAGCGCGAGTGGTCGTACGAAGATCAGCGTGAGGATCGAAACGCCGGCGAATATCAGCGACTGCATGATCAACTCGACGTTGCCAGCCGCCGAGAGCGCGGCAGCTAAGGCCCCGGTAGCGAACATCGTCAGCACAAAATCCAGCGAGAACAGCTCCGCAACGAGTAACACCACGGCCGCTATCAACCAAATTAACCATGCATCCACATCGAGATTGTGTCATGGACTTCCACCTTATGAACACCAATAGCGAATCAATCACCAAGTCGATGGGATCGGACGGGCGGAATGCGAAACCAGCCCGGGGTACTGCGTAGCCTGTTCCTCACCGGCCCAATGCTTGTCATAGGAGGGTTCGCCGATGGTGCATCGCGCGAGTTGATATGGGCGCTGGCCGCGTTCATCGATCTTGCCTCCCCGTCTTTGCTGCGACGCCGACTGCGCCAGATGAGCTTCGACTCCGGCCATCTTGCCGAGCGATTCGGATTGCTACTGATCATCGCCATGGGGGAATCGATGGTAGCGATCGGCGTACCCGCAGCCGAACATCTGACCACAGGGGTGCTCGCAGCGGTGGCTATTGCGTTCGTGTTGCTCGGCGCCCTGTGGTGGGTCTACTTCCATTTCGCCGCCGACGCGGTGCGGCACGCGCTTGCGACTGCCCAGGTGCAGTTCGATATCGCTCGGCACGTCCTGTCCTACGGACACCTGGCGCTGGTCGGCTCGGTCATCGCGATCGCTGTCGGCATTCACGAAGTAGTGGAGCACCCCAGCCATCACCTGGACTGGGGCGTGACCGGATTGCTGTACGGCGGGTCTGCTCTCTATCTCGCGACCTACGGCTATACGCGTTGGATGATGTTCCGCCTGATCTCTTCGACCCGACTCCTCGCCGCCGCAGCGGTGCTCGTTCTGCTTCCGGTGGCACCGCTAGTCAGCGGACTGACCGCCAATGGCTCTCCTCGTCGCCGTCCTCGTCACGCTCAACAGCGTCGAGTTGATCCGGGTACGACGCAGCACCACCGGCTCGGCGCCTCTTACTAAGCAGGGCGAAAAGTAGCTAGATAGGTACAGCCTTGACGGGCAAACGAGCTATTTTCTCCGCTGACTTAGAGTGTCCGCCAATAGGTCGTTCGTTGCGAGGCGTTTCCTGGTCGAGGATGGCAAGGCGGAGGAGGAGTACCTGCTGGATGCATGGGCGACGACGACAACGCCGCCAGCCGAAGGTCAGGGAGCGCCGCAGTAGAACAGTTACCTATTGGCGGACACTCTTAGTAACGAACGGCTTGGTATGAACGAGTAAAATGACAAGATGCCGCCGACGATCCTGCCGACACTCACTCGTGTGACGCTTACGGCCACCTTGGCCGTGTGGCTGCGGGCGTGGTGTGCGCGGAAAGTGGAACTCGACGAGGTGGTGCGTCACATCGAAGGCGCCATCGCTGAACTCGCAGATCATGACCACATGGTGCTGGACAGTTCACGGGCAGCTCTGGACGATCCTATTACTGCGGGGGCTGCCGAGCCGCTCCCGCTTGTGCTACGCGGTTTCGACGGCGCCGCAGCCGATGACATTCGACTGCTGCTGCCGGCTCCCGGCGATACTCGGGGTCTGCCCCACTACACCGCGACCTCTCCCCAACCAGTCAAAGCGTTCGTTGCCGCGGCCGTAGAGGCCGGGTGCGCGGTACTGCACACGTCACCCAACGGCGGCACACTCACCGGCCTCGTCGTGTCTCCGGTGCCGGGCCGCATGGTGGCCTGGCACCGGTTCGTGCTGCCGCGGCAACCGGATCCAAGCCCGGCATCGATCAAACTCCCCGAGTGGGCCTCGCCACCGCCGGAGGCAATGACGCCCGCCGACGCGGACACGGCGTTGATCAGCGCGCTCCACAACGCCACTGCCGCCCTGGACCAGCTGGAACTGTCGGCGCAGCGCGCCGATCACAATGAGCAGCTGTCCGCGCTACGACGCGAGGGGGCGCACGGCCTGCAGCTGCCGCCAGGGTATTCAAGTCGCCAGCGGCTACGGCTGGCCCGCGCCAGCATGGTGCTGGGTATCGCCGAGCTTGCCGGTGCGTCCACCGACGCCGGTGCGGTGAACGGTTATCAGATCGCCGGGCGAGCCGCCGCACTGCGTGAGATTGGCGCCGCGGCCCGCGCGGCCTATACCGCCACAGTCAATGCACCGGTGAACACCAGGCAACGTTCGCCAGCTGCGGCACCAATGACCACTTTCCGGGCCCGTTCTATACGGTCTGACTGAATCTCCTGGATGTACACGAGGCTCGGCCTCCGGGTCGGCACGCCGGCTCTCGCGGCAGGGCTGGCTCCTAAGTGTGGGCTCACGGGTCGCAACGCGGGTTGTGGCTCCAACGTTTAGCGGTCGTCGGGTACGAAGCGGGCTGATGGGTGTGGTCGTTTGGATGGTTCTTGGGCGGAAATGACGCGATATTGATAACAAGGCCTCCTCCTGCTGTTCAGAACCGTAGGTTTAACTCGTGGTGCGTCATGTGGAATGTGAGGTGAGCAATCGTGGCTGATCCTATGTTGACGATTCGAGGGCTATTTGCCGCGCTCACTGCGCTGTTTGCGTCGCTGGCTGTGGCGTTCTCCTCGGGTGCGCCCTCGCAGGGCTGGGAGAGTGACGATGTGCTCGCTTCCCCACAAGTCGAGCAAGTGCCTGAGCCAGACACCCACTGTCTGGAGCCCTCATTTATCAGCCGCGTGTCCGATGCAGACACGGGGGGCGAGGGTAGCGAAGATCGGCCGAATACCCCGCGGGATGCTGCCGACACCTCGACCGCCGAAGTGAAGACCCCTGGTAGGGACTGCCTACCAGCCAGTGCACCGCCAGTCGTGGACACCACCAAGGAACTCGCGCCGCCGGCCACGCAGACCAATGGTCCGATGGAGCCACCTACGCCGAGCAGTGTCCCGACCACCCCGATCGTTACACCGCCTCCGCCGGCGGTCACCGACGACAAGGCCGCCCGACAGAAGCGCTGTGACGACGCTATCCGGGAACACACACCTCCGCGATTCCGCTGGGACAATGAAGCACCGAATACCCGGATCGGAGACGGCGCAACGGGTGTGTGTCGGCCCGCCGACGCGATCACTCCGGCTCCACCGGCACCAGCCACGGTCGCTGCCACCCCGGCAACGCCCCCGCCACCGGCAGCATCGTCCGCACCCGCCGCAATTCCTCCGGTAGCGCCGGCACCCGACGCGACCGCGCTGCGCGGAAAGACCATCGTCGTTGACGCCGGGCACAACCGGAACAACCGTCTACACACCGCCGAGATCGGCCAACAGGTCGACGCCGGCAATGGACAGAAGAAAGCATGTAACACCACAGGTACCGAAACCAATGACGGCTACACCGAGGCCGAATTCACCTGGGACGTCTCACAACGCCTCGTAACTCTGCTGAGCGCGGCGGGTGTGAAGGTGGTGACCACGGTGAAGGACGACACCCCGTGGGGTCCGTGCGTCAACGAACGTGCCCGGATCGCCAACGAGTCGGGCGCGGCAGCGGTGATCTCGATCCATGGCGACGGCGGACCTGCCACGGGCAGCGGGTTCCATGTGCTGGAGCCCGGACTGCCCGGACCAATCCAGGCGCAGTCACACCGCCTGGCCATAGCGGTACGGGATGCCTACCGCTCCGGCACTGGCATGAACGCCGCAGACTACATCGGCCAGGATGGACTCAATCCTCGCACCGACATGGCGGGGCTCAACTTGAGCACCATACCCATTGCGATGCTGGAGACAGGAAATATGCGCAACAGCGCGAATGCGGCCCGCATGAAAGACCCGGCATTCCGCCAACTGACGGCTCAATCTCTGGTGACCGCGCTAAACCAATACTTACAATCTGGTAAATGAGCTACTTTCTCCGCTGACTTAGTGACGATCGGCCCGGCGCGAGACGTTGGCATAGCGGCATCAAGGCTTTCACGCGCCAGAGGACGAACGCCTGCATGAACTCAAAGATAGCCGCCGGATCCGGTGCAGCACCCCGCTGCGCAACAGCCCTCAGGCATGGCCGCCGAGCGGAGCACAGGCAACGTGTCGGTTTCTATATCGAAGTCCTTAGCCTGCCGACTCGCATCGAGAAATAGCTCCCGCACCATGGCTATGAAGCGCGGATCCGTGCCGGGCGTCCGGGCTCGCGCGTAGCCAAGGCCGACGCGCTTGGCGGTGGCCGCGGCTTCGGTATCCAGATCCCATAGCACCTCCAGATGATCGGAGACAAAGCCGATGGGACTCACTACCACATCGGTGACACCTTCAACGGGCAGCTGAGTCAGACGGCTATTGATGTCTGGTTCTAACCACGGCGTGGTCGGCGAACCGCTCCGGCTCTGCCACACCAGCTCCCAGGGCATTTCCGCGGCCACACGCTGCGCGACGAGCCGGGCGGTTGCACGCAGCTGCCGCTCATACAATCCGCCGGTCGGACCGCTGCGTTCATTGGCCGCCGCCGGAATACTGTGAGCGCAGAACAACACCCGGGTCATGGCTCGACGTTGGCGAGAAATAGCCTCGAGGCAATGAGCTAGCGCGTCGGCGTGTGAGGCCACAAATCCCTCGTGCTGCGCGTACTGCGGAAGCTTCACGATCCGCGGAGCGCCGGGACCGATGTGGCGGAGCGCCTGCTCGATGTCGTCGAGGTATTGGCGGCAGGCCGAGTAACCGCCATAGGCGGAGGTGACGAATGCGCCCGCGCTGCGCACGCCGTCATCCCGCATCGCCGCCACGACATCGGCAAGATAGGGGCTCCAGTTCCGGTTACCCCAGTACAGCGGCACGGGCAGATCGTGGTGGGCGAAATCGTCCGAGATCGCCGCCAGCAGTGCACGGTTCTGCTCGTTGATCGGCGAGACGCCGCCGAAGTGGTAATAGTGCTCTGCGACTGCCGCCAACCGGACATCGGGAACGCTGCGTCCTCGGGTGACGTAACGCAGAAACGGCATCACCTCATCGGGACCTTCGGGCCCACCGAAGGAGACCAGCAGAAGTGCGTCCAGCATTGCTGACCTAGGCGCCGATAGCGTGAAAGCCGCCATCGGCGTGCACGATCTCACCCGAAGTTGCCGGCAGCCAGTCCGACAGTAGCGCCACAGCGGTCTTGGCCGTGGGCTCGGGATCGCTCGAATCCCAGCCCAGTGGAGCTCGACCGGTCCAGGTCTGCTCGAACTCCGAAAAACCGGGGATGCTCTTAGCCGCCATAGTGCGGACGGGCCCAGCAGCGACCAGGTTGACCCGGATCCCGCGCGGGCCGAGCGCACGGGCAAGGTAGCGGGTGCACGACTCGAGACCCGCCTTGGCCACGCCCATCCAGCTGTAGGTAGGCCATGCCTGTCGAGCGTCGAAGTCCAGGCCCACGATTGAGCCGCCATCGGTCATGAGTGGCAACACTGCCTTGGCGAGGGCACTCATCGAGTACGTGGACGCGTGCAACGTTACGGAGACATCGGACCACGGAGCGTCGAGGAAGTTCTCGCCCAGGCAGCTCTGCGGCGCGAACCCGATGGAGTGCAGCACACCGTCGAGCCCATCGATGTGCTCGCCCACGCGGTCGGCGAGAGTCGCCAAGTGCTCGTCGTTGGTGACATCAAGCTCCACCACCTGCACCGGAGCGGGAAGGCGCTTGGCAACCCGCTCCACCAGAGAGGTACGACCGTAAGCGGTGATCACCACGGTAGCGCCCTGCAGCTGGGCCTGCTTGGCAACGGCGAACCCGATGGAAGATTCGGTGATCACGCCGGTGACCAGTAACCGCTTTCCTGCCACGATTCCTTGCGGATTGATCTCATGCGCATTGCTTGTCGAACTATCGGTCACAACAGAGCCTCCCTTTACTGCTTCCACCAGTAGGTGCCGCCAAGGCGGCAGGAGCCGCCGCGTGCGCTGAACCTATTGCCGGCTCGCAACTGCGCCGGGCGCACGCAAGGCTACTGCCCGGGTGCGGGGCACCCTGCGACGGCTTGCCGAGCAGGGCCAGTGGCATGGTCGCACTCGCACAGCGCCGACCGGGCTACCTAGTGTCCCATGCCGAGGCCACCATCTACGGGGATCACAGCACCAGTAACGTAAGCTGCGGCATCGCTAGCCAACCAGCCCACTACTGCCGCCACTTCGTCGGGTGTGGCACAGCGGCGTAGCGGGATAGAGCTCAATATCTCCTTGCGTCGGTCCTCAGACAACTCCGCGGTCATGTCGGTGTCTACGAACCCGGGCGCAACCACATTCGCCGTCACGGAGCGCGAACCCAGCTCGCGGGCCAGCGAGCGCGCCAGTCCCATCAGGCCTGCCTTAGACGCGGCGTAGTTAGCCTGCCCGGCAGACCCGGCAAAGCCGACCACTGACGAGATGAAAATTAGCCGACCGAAGCGGGCTCGCACCATCTTCCCCGCCGCGCGCTTGGCAACCCGAAATGCGCCGGCCAGATTGGTGTTGATTACACGGCAAAACTGCTCGTCACTCATTCGCAACAGCAGCGTGTCATCGGTGATCCCGGCGTTTGCGACCACGATCTCCGGCGGCCCCAGCTCTGCCTCCACCTTGCCGAAGGCGGCATCCACCGCTTCGGCGTCTGTCACGTCGCACCGCACACCGAATAACCCGTCCGGAGCGTTGCTGCCGCGATGGGTCACTGCCACCCGATGCCCCGCCGCGGCGAACTGTCGTGCAATGGATAGGCCGATGCCTCGGTTACCACCGGTCACCAACACCGTGCGTTCGTTCTCCACCGCTACCTGCCCTTTCGCTACGCCCTACGGTATTGGCTCTGTATCAAGCTGATCGGCGCGCGCGCCGGTTCCAACACCATAGCCGTGCAGCGGCTAGCATTATTCGGTGAGACGACGTATTCGCTGGCACAACTGTTGAACCCTGGGCTCTCGACGCGCCACACGACACTGCGCGAGGTCGGCTTTCACCGATCGCAGCACCTTACGCACTCGCGGCGACCTAACCGATTGCAGCTGCGTAATCACAAGCTCGGTGATGCTTACAGCACGGTCAATCTCGCCAAGCTTGACATGAGCACGAGCCAACCACGCGCTGTGCAGCGCCACATCGCGGGGCATGCTGGCGGCGTTCTGCCGGATTCGGTCGTCCAGCAACTCGTCGGCCTCGCGGAGGATATCCGCGCCTCCGTACGGCATAGCGAACGCCAGCAGCTGCATACTTTCGCTGCGCTGGATGTTGAGATAGTTCTGGCCATACCAGTACAAGAAATCTGGCTTCGGCCCGGCCTCGCCAGCGGTAGCCCACATCTGCTGCGCTCGGTCAGCGGCAACGTGGAAGCCCTTCCGATCCGCCGCCGTAGCTCGCGTGTATCCGGAGCGGGAGGCCGCGATCGAGCGCACTGCGGGGTGTGCATCGCGGGCGGCATCGATCGCGGCGTCGGCGATCTGCATCGCCTCGGAGAAATGTCCGCAATACGCCAAGTGGCAGGCCATACACGCCAGGATGTATGCGGTGAGGTCGGTGTCGTCGATATCGCGAGCGGCACGGAGCCCGGCGCGAAAGTATCGCTCGGCGGTAGCGTGCCGCTCGGAATCGAAGGCCATCCAGCCAGCCAGCTGGTGTAACTGCGCGCTGGCCCGGATCAATCGTCGCCGCACTGCCGGACTCGTGGTGCGCCCCCTAGTGAGGTAGGTGGTGATGGTGTCAAGCTGATCCTGCACAAAACCCACCGCGGCGGCGCTTCCTCCTTCGGAGTCGTCGAGGCGACGCAGCAAATCGATCGTGGCTTCCAAGACCGTGGTGATGTCAGAGGTAGCAAGCGGTGGCTCCCGACGGGCTTGCATTAAGCGCCACATCCCGGCGTTGGCGCTGCCAGCTTGCTCGGCCCGCGCGGGATCGATGGAACCAGAATCGATCGGCGCCACGACGCCATCGGCAACCGAGTACCGGTGTACCAGCCAACGGCCACCGGAGACGCGTTGGGGCGCCGCGCCGCGGGAAATAGGCATGCATTGGAGTGTAGGCCTGTAACGCTTTCCGGAGTAGGTCTCGCAGGCGCGGCGACGATCGCCTATATCGGCCGGCTGGGTCGCCGGTTCGCTGAGGTGCGACGACCGAGAGCACTTAGGCTCGCCTACTGCTGGTGCAGCTTTTCACGTGGCTCAACCGCGGCTGGTAGCAACACGGCCGGCGAAACCGGTGCGGTGGCCACGGCCGCGCGCGCCTGTCGTGCCCGCCACCATCGCTCGGCAAACGACACGGCGAACCAGGTCACGGCTACATAGGCCCATCCCACCAGCACATCGATCACGTAGTGCTCGCCGGAGTACACCAACGTCAGCCCCATCAACACCGGATACGCAAGCAGTAGCGGCCACCATTTCTTAGCGACCAGGCCAGCCAGGAACACCGCAACCAGTGCTGCGAACGCCGAATGCAACGACGGTATCGCCGCCACCGGGTTCGACAGCAGCTGGCCCTGGTTGAGCAGCCGACCGGTGCCGGCCAGACCGATCGCGTCCCAGCCACGGGTGGAATCGCGGAAGATGCTCTCGGCGACGTACCCCGATTCCGACGCGTACCACGGCGGTGCCGCTGGGTACAGAAAATACGTGGCAAGACCTAGCGCGGTCAGGCAGAACCAGCGCCGCATGAATGCGGCCCAGAGCTGGCGACGGCACAGCCATAGCGTGATCGCCAGCCCCAAACTGAACGCGAAGTGCGACATGTATACAAAAGAGGCGACCACGTCCCACCAGTGAACCTGCATAGGGTCGAAAAACCGCTGCTGTAACCAGACCGTGGGTAGTTCTCCGCCGAACATGGCCCTGTCCGCGGTGATCAGCTCGGTGATATGGGGTGCTTGGCCGTTCTCGGCGTAACCGCGGCTAAGGTCATACACCAGCAGCAGACCCAGGATCGGCCCCCAGTCGCGCCCCCAAGCAACGTGGTAGCGCCACGGCTGCGCGATGTTCCAGCACACCGCGGCCGCCAGCAGCCAGACGAAAATCAGGAATGTGTCAACCGGGAAACCCCAGAGCACCCACTGTGCGATGAATGCCACTGCGTAGCAGCTCATCGCGAAGCCACGCCGCCGGTTAAATCTCGGCAACGGCTCGTGCTGCCGCTCGGCCGGGTCGGTGCCATCTAGAAGTGCTGAACCGGCGGCCATAGCCGACTAGCTTAACTCAAGGCCCATCAGCGGAATGCGAGAGCTAGGCCGTTTCCTCGCTGGAATCCACCAGTGAGAGCACGCTGCGCCGGCGATCATGGTGGCGTGCAGTCGCAAGCCAACGCAGCGCCAGCTCGTAGCCGCCGAGGCCCAGACCGCAGATCACTCCATCGGCGACCGGTGAGACAACCGAGTTGCGGCGAAATTCCTCCCTGGCGTGCACGTTGCTAATGTGCACCTCCACAAGCGGTGCCGATAGCGCAGCGCAGGCGTCGCGCACCGCGATGGAATAGTGTGTCCAAGCAGCGGGATTCAGCACGACGGGAATGCTCTCGTCGGCCGCCTCGTGCAGCCACGCAAGCATCCGGGCCTCAATGTCGGTCTGTCGGACCTCCACCGCGATGTCTAGTCGCGCGGCGGCCTTCTCGCAAAGGTCGACAAGGTCGTCATAACTAGCGCTGCCGTACACCTCGGGCTCGCGTTGGCCGAGCCGCCCAAGGTTAGGCCCATTAAGCACAAAGACCTTCATCTCACCTCCCGGTACGCGGCTTCCAACAGCTGTGGGTCAGGGTTTTGCAGCACCACTGGTCGACCAATGTCCTCGAGCACGATCATCCGCAGATTGTCGCCGCGCGCTTTTTTGTCTTTGCGCATGGTAACCAGCATGGACTCAAAGTCAGTCCCCCGATAGGTTATAGGCAGGCCGAGTCCGCTCAAGATCGCACGATGCCGATCCACGACAGTCGGATCCAGCTTCCCCGCGAGCCGACTCAGTTCAGCGGCGAAGACCATACCCACGCTGACGGCAGCGCCGTGCCTCCACCGATAGTTCTCAGCGTGCTCGATAGCGTGACCGAAGGTGTGACCGTAATTGAGGATTTCGCGTGTCCCCTGCTCGGTCAGGTCAGCCGAGACCACATCAGCCTTCACCGTGATCGCGCGCTCCACCAGTTCGGTAAAGGCGGGAGCGGTCGGTGCTAGGTTGGTTAGCCGGGTGGATTCGACGATGTCGAGGATCGCTGGATCGGCGATGAAGCCGCACTTAACCACTTCGGCCATACCACTCATTAGCTCCTCGCGTGGCAGTGTGGAGAGCGTGACCAGGTCACACAACACTCCGGCCGGAGGATGGAACGCTCCCACGAGATTCTTACCCGCATCGGTGTTGATCCCTGTCTTGCCGCCCACGGCCGCGTCCACCATGGCCAGCAGCGATGTCGGCACATGCACCACACGAACCCCACGAAGCCACGTCGCGGCGACGAAGCCCGCGAGATCGGTGACAGCGCCGCCGCCCAGGCTCACGATGGCGTCGGAACGAGTAAGTCCGATGTGGCCTAGCACGTCCCAACAGAACTTCACTACTGAATACGCCTTGGCCTGCTCAGCGTCGGGCAGCTCCACGGTGTCGGCTTGGAATCCTGCGCTATCGAGCAGTTCAGACATAGACTCGGCCGCACCCAGCAAGGTGGGTTGATGCAAGATGGCAACCTTCGACGCTCCCGCGAGCAAGCGCGGCAGCTCGTTGATCAGATCTATTCCCACCAGCACGTCATAAGGGTGCGAGCCGGTCACCGGAATCCGGACCGTCATCTGGGCATCTCCAGCTCCTGAGCCGCTTGTGCGGCAACTTCTTCGGGTGTACGGCCATCCGTGTCGATGGTCACGGTCGCAACCTGTTCATACATTGGCGTGCGCTGCGCCAGCAGTTCGCGCAGCGCCGAACGCGGGTTCAGGGTGAGCACTGGCCGGCTTTGCGCCATTCCGACCCTACGCACCGCTTCGGCCAAACCCACCCGCAGATACAGCACCCGGAGGCCTGATAAGGCGTCGCGAGTGTCGGGGTTGAGCACCGCTCCCCCGCCCAGGGACACCACGCCGCTGAAGCTGCTGACGGTTCGCGCCACAGCTGCCGCCTCGGCGGCACGAAACACCTGTTCGCCGTCGGAGACGAAGATCTCGCTGACCGTTTTTCCGGTTGCGGACTCGATGTCGGCGTCGTTATCGCGGAACGCGACGCCCAACCTCGTCGCGAGCAGGGCACCCACCGTCGTCTTGCCTGCACCGGGCGGACCAACGATCACTACCACCGGAGCCACAGGATTGGCGGGTGGCGTCATGATGGCAACCTTAGAGGACTACCTGATGACGAGGTTCGAAAGGTATCCTGCGACATTCCGGGAAATTTCGGACACGCTGTCGCCGCCGAATTTTTCCAACACGGCCTCCGCCAGCACCAGCGCCGCCATGGCTTCGGCCACGATCGCTGCCGCCGGCACTGCGCAGACGTCGCTGCGCTGCGTAATTGCCTCGGTTTTCTCACCGGAGACCACGTCCACGGTGGACAGCGGCCGGGACAGGCTTGAGATGGGCTTCATCGCCGCGCGCGCTCGGAGCACTTCGCCGGTCGTGATGCCACCTTCGAGTCCGCCCGAACGGCCGGTAAGGCGCCGCACGCCGTGCGGACCCGGCACGATCTCGTCGTGGGCAACCGAGCCGCGGCTGCGAGCTTGGGTGAAGGCCTCGCCGATCTCGACGCCTTTGATCGCCTGAATGCTCACTAGAGCGGCAGCAAGCCGGGCGTCGAGCTTGCGGTCCCACTGCACGTGGCTACCGAGCCCAGGTGGCACACCGTAGGCCAGTACCTCGACGATCCCGCCGAGAGTGTCAGCGTCGGCTTTCGCTGCATCGACTTCGGCCACCATACGGGCTGAGGCCTCGGGGTCGAAACAGCGCAGCGGGTCGGCATCGATGCTGTCGCGGTCCTCGGGCCGCGGGAGCTGGTCGCTGTGTGCCGCCACCGATCCGAGCTCGACGACGTGACTGACGATCTCTACGCCGACGGTCTGGCGCAGCAGGGCGGCCGCCACGGTTCCCAACGCCACACGCGCAGCGGTCTCCCGCGCACTGGCACGCTCCAATACGGGCCGGGCATCAGTGAAACCATACTTCTGCATGCCGGCAAGATCGGCGTGTCCCGGTCGAGGTCGGGTGAGCGGAGCGTTTCGCGCCAAGCCTTCGAGTTCACCGGAATCTACTGGGTCAGCCGACATTACCCGTTGCCACTTGGGCCATTCGGTGTTGCCGATTTCGATAGCAAGGGGGCTTCCCAGCGTACGTCCATGGCGGACTCCGGCGAGCAGACGGATCTCGTCTTGCTCGAATTTCATGCGCGCGCCACGTCCGTAGCCAAGCCGTCGTCTGGCAAGTTGGGCCGCTATCTGCCGCGAGGTAATCTCGACCCCCGCTGGGAGCCCTTCTGCGAGCGCCACAAGGGAAGGACCGTGGGATTCTCCGGATGTCAACCAACGCAGCATGGCCTTTAGTCTGTCAGGTAACGCGCCCGGCCAAAGTGCCTGGGTCAGCGGGAACGCGTTATTCGCGAGGTAGCGACTAGTAATCGTCGAGCCACCCCCAACGATCTCCCTCGAACGAACGGCTCCGTGTGCCAGTGCGTGCTCCGGAGTGCCGTCTGCCCGTGGTCAGCTTGCCATGAGCACCCCGAACACCTTGTCCGAAAGCCACTTCGGCATATGATGGTGATCCGTGTAAACTTGTAAGTACTTGTCTTGGATAGTGCTGAAATGGTGATCGATCTCAGCGTCACTCTGAGTTTCCTTCATGGGCTCGATGATTTTTTCTTTGAACGTATCGATAGCACACCCGGCGATTCCCCGGTTTAGCACTTTATAGAAATACAGCTGTGTTTCTTCCGGGTGGCCAACGCACTCCCACGCAATGTGGTCGCGCAAACCGAGTAACTCTTCCCATATCGGCAGAGTCTCTAGGTCGTCGAAAGCGTCCTTGCCGAAGGCATCGATGGTTTTTTGGTGGTCCCCGAACGCGACGAATCCAGAGAAAACATATAAACATTTCTCACACTTAAGACACCACGGCTTCTTGATATTACATGAATTGGTCGAATATGGAAGATCACCCGCGAGCTCGAATAATTTTTTGAAGATAGCCGCGTCGTGTATGGGCTTAGTAACGCTTACTCTATTGATATTGCCAAACATTTTCTCATATAATTTAAACATGGATTCTTCGGCATAAATACTTTTGCCGAACTGATGTGAAACTCTTTGACCTGTTCCTTTCTCGATCAGATTAGGAAAATCCGCGCTCTTCTCATTGCCGAAGACCTGTAGCTGGATCGATCGTATGATCTGGATGGGAACCATCGCGAAAGATCCAGATAGAACTTCGCCAGACTCTCGCGCGAAAGGCTTTACAATGCCCCATTGTTTCATAGCTTCGACTACACGGAATTGAGCTAGCCGTTCGACTAGCCACGGATCGTAATCATCATATATTTTGATAACATGCTTGGGATGTCGAGTGAGCGACCTTGGAATACGTTCGAATATCTCTTTTTGGCGAGCAAGATCACCATACAATTCATGCAGATAAGTAAATGACTCGTGTTCGATATCACCATGCTCTAAAATTTTTTCACAGAGCAAACTATCTTTTCCCGACCCGGACGCGACCATGACTTTCCGAGGAAGGGATTCATCGAGCTCCCAGATGGGGAGGGTCACTTTGGAACCGATGGTCTTCTCGTCAAAAATAAACTCGGGGACATGATAGTCTAGCGCGTCTAACTGGTACCTGTGTTCACTCCAGTGATGAGGCAAAATCTTTCTTAGGTAAGAAAGCAAGTGAGGATGAACCCAAGGCCCATACTTCGTGATGTCACAATAGCGCGGAAGAACGGCACCAAAATTACTTAAACAGATAACCCCCAAAGAAACAGCATAGGCATGAAGGGCATCGGAGCTCTGGCCCAGTGCTACGTCATGAAGGGAAATCGTATCGTATTCGAACCTCAAAACGTTCGTATGGTCATCGATTCCATACTCAAACGTGATAGCGCGCTCAGTCGTCTCAATGTTCTCTAAAGTAATCTTCGTCACCCTGAATTGCCGTGGAAGCTCCATCTTTCAAGACCCTTCCGCTCGTGACATTCACGTTCTTCACGTCAGGATGGCACAGCGGGCAGTGTCACGTCATCAGCATGGGAAGTACCACCTCGGCATGTGCCCCTAGCAACACCGCCGATAGTGCGCCCAACACCATGAACGGCCCGAACGGGATCTTGGTCTTGCCATCGACTCGTCGAGACACCAGCAGTACCAGACTGAATAGGCCACCGTAGACAAAGCCCAGCACCCCACCGACGATCAACGCATACCAGCCGCTCCAGCCCAGCAGCAGCCCCAGCAGGCCGGCAAGCTTGACGTCGCCGAAACCTAAGGCCCCGGCCGCCACCACCGCCAGTGCGTAGTAGGCGCCGAATAGCACCACCATCCCGACGCCAGCTCGCAACAATGCCGACCAGTTACCGGTCGCGACCGCGTCCAACAGCAGCAGCACACAGATCACGACATAGCTAGGCAGCGTCAGGATGTCCGGTAGGCGGTGCACGCGCACATCGATGATGAACAACGCGACGCAGACCGCCGCCAGGTACAAATAGGCCAGCAACGCCAACGACAAACCCAACCGCAGCGTCAGCACAGCAAATAACAGGCCAGTGCCAAGTTCCAGCAGCAGGTATCGATACCCCAGCGGCGCGCCACAGCTGCGACATTTTCCGCGCAATGCAAGCCAGGAGAACACCGGGACCAGATCTTTTCCCGCCAGGTAGCCGTCGCAGGCGTAGCAGCGCGGCCAACTGCGAAAAATGGGCTCCCCGCGCGGTAGACGACGTATCGCCATACTCACCCACCAGCCGGCCATAACGCCCAGCATTCCGGCGAGTGGCGTGGCGATCATCCCGGCAAACACGTCGCTAACGCCTTTCGCATCGCCGCGACCGGGGGTTGCATCCCTGTCATCAGCCGTACCTGATGCGCCGCTTGATGTAGTAGTAGCGCTGCGCCGGAGACGACCGTGCAGCCAGCAGCGCCGGCAGCACGCGCCGCCGGCGTGGGCCACGGATGGTAAGTGACGTCGAAGAATGTGACACCTGATCGCCACGGAAGCAGCGCCAGGGCGGGGCCCGCCTGTTGCGGCACCGTTGAAATCACCAGGTCAGCGCCGTGCAGTAGCTCTGGAAGCTGCTCGAAGCGGTGTATGTGGACACTCACTCCTAATCGTTGCGCTGTTTGCTCCGCCGCACCAGCCCGAGAAGGCTCCCGCACCACGATCGCGGTGGGCACAGTTGTACCGAGCGTCCCCAACGCGCCAAGCGCTGCTTGCGCAGTACCGCCGGCGCCGATTACTACGGCAGATTCCACGCCGCGAAGGCCGACCTCGCGCAGCGAGTCCACCATGCCGACGGCATCGGTATTAGCTGCCACTGTTCCTTGCTCGGTCACCACGAGAGTGTTCGCGGCTCCAATAGCAACGGCTTCCGGACTGACTCGGTCTACCAGCTCCAGCACAATGTGCTTAAGCGGCATGGTCAGCGATAGCCCGGCCCACGAGCTATCGAGTCTGCCGACGAAGTCCGCCAGCTGATCGCGTTCGCACTCGTGCGCCGTGTATTGCCAATGTCGCAGGCCTAACGCTTGATAGGCCGCCTGGTGGAGCACCGGCGAACGTGAATGCGATACGGGCGAGCCCAGCACGGCCGCACGTCGCGGAGATATCACGAGTGCGCCCGGCAATAGGTCATCTGCCAAGGCCGCAGGAGCCGCCGCGCAGGGCTGACACGCAAGGCGACTGCCCGGGTGCGGAGCGTCCTGCTACGGCTCGCCGAGCAGGGGCAAGGGTGCGTGGTGGCGGGATGCACTTAGCAACCAAGATTCTTCCGTCGACACACCGCCACGTTGCGTTCATGCTCGGGGAGAGCGACCGCAAAGGAGGATTTCCCGTTCTCCTCGGTCACCGCAAAGTATCGCCAATCGCCCGCCGGCGGGCTCAACGCCGCCTCTATGGCCGCTTTGCCGGGATTACTGATGGCCGTAGGAGGCAGCCCCGGGTGCAACGTAGTGCTGTAGTTGTTGTCCGCGGCACGCAACTGCTCGTCGGTGAGCGTGTCTTTCTTCCGCCCCTTCCCGTTTAGCTCCAGCCAGTACTGTGTCGTCGAATCGAATTGTAACCCGATGTTTTGCTCGAGCCGGTTGTAGGCAACCCGAGCGATCTTGCCGAAGTCTTCGCTAATACCTTCCATCTCCACCATAGATGCGATCATGAGCACGTCGTAAGGCTTGTAACCCAGCTGCTCAGCCCGCTGAACGAAGTTGAGTTCGCCCATCACCTTCAATGCCTGGGCTACCATCTTCCCCAATGCCTCGGTGGCACTGGCCGCCTCGTCGAGGTCGTAGGTGTTGGGGAATAGGAATCCCTCAAGGTTGCCTCCCGCCCAGGCGGGAAGCCCCAACGCTGTGGGATTGGCCGCGGCCTCCTTCAACTCATCCAGCGGAATCCCGGTACGTTCGTTGATCACAGTCAAGGTGCCGAGGACGCTGAGGCCTTCTCGAGCGGTGAAACGGCCGCTCAAACGAGAGGAGGGGTCTAGTAAGAGTTCCAGCGCCGCGGCGGCACTCATCTTCTTGCGCAACTTATACGTGCCCGGATGCAACTTGCCAGCGCGAGTGTCATTCTCAGCGGCCTCGATGAAAGCACCCGTGCTTTTCACAACGTCGGCGTCTACAAGCGTGTTCCCGATCGCGGAGATGCTGTCACCATTACCGATCTTTACGCTCACCGAACCCGACCCAGAACCACTGTAATCAGGCGGGTTCAGAAAGTTACGGGCCTTGCCGTAACCCCACCATCCCACCAGAGCCAGTAAAGCGAACACCGCGATCACGACCACAAAAGCCGTGGCGGATCGCCGCTGGTCTCGCTGACGGCGGTGTCGATTGGGCGGTGCTGACCGCTCCGGATCGGAGCGGTCAGCAC